>JAERMQ010000023.1 GCA_016844745.1 Ignavibacteria bacterium
GGCAGTTATGAATTTATATGCTGATGTTCTTTCTAAAAAGAGACTATATCAAAGTACATTGTTTATTTAAATTAGTCAACCTATTTTAGGTCAGGACATCCAATTAACCATTAACCATTAACCATTAACCATTGACCATTGACCATTGACCATTGACCATTAACCATTAACCATTGACCATTAACCATTAACCATTAACCATTAACCATTAACCATTAACCATTGACCATTAACCATTAACCATTAACCATTAACCATTAACCATTGACCATTGACCATTAAATTAATCCAACTTCTTCAAGACACCCTTTGATTCTAAGAAATGTGCGTTCAATATCGTCATCCAAACCAACAGAAATGCGCACCAAGCCTTCGGTTAAGCCTATTGCAATTTGTTCTTCCAAAGGTATTTCCGAAGAAGTGGAATGACCTGGGGAACTAAAGAGAGTTTTGTAAAATCCAAGGCTAACTGCAAAGTAACCGACAAGCTTCTCCTGCATTTTTATCATTAATGAGTTAGCGATTTCTTCTGTTCGGGCATCGAGAGTAATCATACCGCCAAAGCCATATCCCGGATTCAACATACCCTCGATTAATTTATGCTGAGGATGAGAATCGAGACCGGGATAAAATACTTTTACACCAAGTTCAGTAAGTGCATGAGCAAGAAATAATGCATTTTGGCTATGACGCTGCATTCGGATATGCAGGGTATGGAGATTTTTTAATATGCTCGAAGCCCTGATGGAATCGAGTGTTGGTCCAAGAAGCATTACAGCGCCGGAATTTACATCCCTTAAACTTGAAATAAAATCACTATCACCACAAATGGCTCCCGCTATCGTATCACTCGCGCCGTTAATGAATTTAGTTAGGCTGTAAACAGTAATATGGGCGCCGTGCAGCTTAGGGCTAATCATCATCGGACAAAAAGTATTGTCGATAATCAGGGTGATACCTGTTTCATCACAAATTCCTCGCAGTGCAGGGATATCAGCCGCCTCTAATAAGGGATTGCTCAGGGTTTCGGAGAAAATTATTTTTGTTTTTGGAGTGATTTTTCTCTTCAAGGATTCCAAATCCACAATATCAACAAATGTAGTGCTGATACCGAATTTGGGAAATAAATTTTTTAAAAGAGCATAACTGCCGCCATAAATAGTCCTGCTCGAAATAATATCATCACCTGAGGAGCAAATTTGGGCTATTGTGCATGCAAAAGCCGACATACCTGATGCAGTAACGATTGCAGATTCAGCACCTTCCATTGCTGCAAGGGAGCGGGCAAGATAATTCCCTGTCGGATTCAAATGCCGGGAATAAAGGAAGCAGCCTTCGATTTCATGCTCGAATAACTCCTGCATTTTTGATGATTGAAGAAAAGTAAATGTTGAGGAATCCTCAATTGAAGCATTAACGCCGCCGAATTCTCCGAAAACCAAATGGTCTTGAACCCTGGCGGCTGGATTTTTTTCCATGACGAGCACCGAATATTAATTTCAATATTTAATTACCCGGCAAAATTAACCACTTTTGAGCAATTTTAATAAGGTTGGCTATAAACTTTTGGAATAATGATTCTGTGAATATTGTGTAATTTACTTTTTTAAAAGAAGAAAGTCATTCTGATATTAAAAAACAATGTCAGGAGAAACCCCCTAACCCCCTTTGAAAAAGGGGGATTTAATTCTACTTCTACTTCAATGTTCTACTTCTATAACCGGGGGTTAGGGGGTTTCTCCTGACTCCTATTTTTCTTATTTATATTCAATCAGAATTTTACAGTTCGCAACTGTTCATACCGGCTTTCGAACCACTCCTGTCGCAATGATAGAAGCTGTCGTAACAATTCCGAACGCGGCATTTCCATTTCTATAGTATCATTGACCGTATCATATCCTAAGAGGCTTTGGCTTGCGTCTTGCATTGGCGATATTTTTACGTGATAATCCTTCATATATTTACTCCATTCATCAAAAAAAATCAATAAACCGTTGCATCAACAATTTGACCCTTACTGCCCATGTTAAGCGAAGAATAGTTCTTCGTTACACCCAACATATTGTATTGAGCAACATAATCGTTCGCCTTACTCGTATCAAAAAAAATGCCATTCATTATTTTCCTGTCAAAAAAATAAGAACTTTGTTTAACATCATTTGATAGACTGTTTTGAACAGGTTCTTTTTCGGCTTTCTTTTTTGAAAAGGTCTGGCGAGCGTCATAGAGTTCGCTGCGAGCGGAATCGAGGCGAGTTTTAATCGAGTTCTTATCAGGGCTATCCGACGCCTGAGCTTCAGTTAATCTTGATTCCAACTTGCCGATTTCCGCAACTGACTTCATTACCCTGGAGATGAGGTAATCCTCCTCGCCTGTGAAAATTTCCTTGTTAAGGAAATTCATATCGATTTTTGGTATGCTTCCGGGCATCATAGCTTTGCTTCCTGCTATTGTACAAATTCACAATGTAAAATTAGCTGGTTATAAAAGGATATTCAATAGGTGAAATTACTGATTTTATAAATTATTTTTATCAATTAATTCATTAAAATTTGAATAATTTTGTATGTTTGAGTCCACTCTAAAAAAAATTTATTGATAATTTCATTCCAAAATCGGAATTTTGGAATGAAATCTATCAGGGACCTACTAATTCCAAAGTTGTACTTTGGATTTAACCTTTTTTTTTAGAGAATACTCTATGTTCAATAATTTATTATTATTAAATATTTATTATGGATATTTTTGATAAAACCGAACTCTATTTTAAAGAGCAGAAACAGTTTTTCGGCGATTACATTTTTTATGAATCAGTTCTTTCAACTTCAAATCAGGAGATTAATTTCATGGTAAATGAAGAGGAACATCATTCATCAAAAGTTAAGTCAGAACAAGGCTCTACTGCCCAATTTCATAAGAATACAACTATAGAAAAGGAAACTGCAATCAAAGATGCAATAATAAATGAAGAATGGCAAAAAGCTGAAACAATAGATGAACTGCGTGAATTAATTTGTAATTGCAAGAAATGTGCTCTTGGAAATACCCGGACAAATTTCGTCTTCGGTGTTGGAAATCCAAATGCCGGCATAATGGTAATCGGCGAAGCGCCAGGTGCCGAAGAAGATGCTCAGGGCGAACCTTTCGTTGGCAGAGCCGGACAGCTATTGACAAAAATTCTTGCTGCAATTAACTTACCCCGTGAAGAAGTTTTTATAGCAAATATCCTGAAATGCCGACCGCCCGATAATCGCAAACCTCTTACAAGCGAGACTGACTTATGCGAGCCGTATTTAAAAAAACAAATCGAGTTGATTAAACCAAAGTTTATACTTGCATTAGGGCTGACTGCAGTGGATACCTTATTAAAAAAGCCGCATAAAATGGCGGAAACTCGCGGAAAGTTATTTGATTATTGCGGCACGAAAATGCTCGTAACATACCATCCTTCTGCATTGTTGCGCAATCCTAATTTAAAGCCTGCTGTTTGGGAGGATGTAAAGCTGCTCAGGCGTTTGTATGATGAGTCAATAGCTGGTGGGAATTAATTAAATTGAAATATGAAAATGAAGGATGAACTTTTAAAATGCACAATTGAAGCTGCCATATTAGCCGGGAATATACTGAAAGAGGGCTATGGCTCGAGTTTCGATATCCATAATAAATCCGGTGTTAACAATCTTGTTACTACTTATGATTTTTTAGCTGAGAAAGCAATAATCGAATATATAACCGGAAAATTTCCCGAATCACGTTTTCTTGCTGAAGAAAGCGGCTCAACAGGCGCCGAAGAGCATGATAAATTGCTTTGGATAATCGACCCATTGGACGGCACTGTAAATTTTGCACATGCTTTACCGATTTTTTCGGTCAGCATAGCAGCGCAATTGCATGGAGAAATAGTTTGCGGTGCTATTTACCATCCATTGGCTGATGAACTTTTTACAGCACTTAGCGGTGGCGGAGCCTGGCTTAATGGCAAACCAATTTCAATTTCCGATAATGATGATTTTAAAAAATCTTTCTTAGTAACCGGATTTCCGTATAATGTCATGAAAAATCCGGAGTATATTGAGCTTTTCGTTTCGATTATCCGCGAAGGAATTCCAGTCCGAAGACTCGGCTCGGCTGCTCTCGATCTGGCTTATGTGGCTTGCGGCAGGTTCGACGGATTCTGGGAAATTGATTTGAATCCCTGGGACGTAGCGGCAGGCATTTTACTTGTCCGCGAGGCTGGCGGTTTAGTTACCGAATTCGATAAAAATGATTATTCGATTTTTGACAGACAATTGCTTGCAACCAATGGAAAAATCCATAATGAAATTTCCGAATTATTGATGAAGACAATGCCGAAAGTTGAACATTTAAAGAAATAATGAATGAAAATTAAAATTACATATATGTCCGGTGCAGGCAATCTATTTACAGTACTTGATAACCGGAACTATTCCATTCCTAACAAAATTCTCGGGGAACAAGCATCAGCCTTATGTAATCTCAGTAATCCGGAAAAAATCCGGACAGAAGGATTAATTTCACTAACTCAAAATTCCAAAGATTTTGCGTATGAATACAATTTCTTCAATCCTGATGGAACATCAGGAATGATGTGCGGCAATGGTGGCAGATGTGCAGCCATGTTTGGGCAGAAGTCCGGATTTTTGGAAAGATTTGATAATTCATCACAAATATCGTTCTTAATGATAGGTAAAAAGTATCAATTTGAAATAATAAATGATAATGTCAAATTATTCCTTCCGCCACCGGTCTCAATTAAACAAGGGTTAACGCTTGTTCTTGATAAATTCACAATACCATTAACATACATAAATGTAGATTCTGACCATGTAGTAATTTTATTTGATGACATATTAGAATTTGTAAAGGAAGATTTTCCTGCATTCGACATTAAAGATTTCGGAAGTATGGTGAGATTTCATGAGGTATTCAAGCCTTCGGGTGTTAATGTTAATTTCATCCGGGTTGAAGATTCCTCTACAATTTTTCTTAGGACTTATGAGCGTGGAGTTGAGGATGAAACAGGTGCATGTGGCACGGGAGCTATATCCTCTGCTATTTCTGCTGCATTAATGGGTCAAGTCTTATTTCCTGTTACTATTATACCGACGAGCGGAATACCGCTTCAGGTCGATATTTTTGGGAATTTCCCAGATAAAATTGAGGGAATTACTTTATCCGGCAGCGCAGAATTTATAGGTGAAGACGAAGTAGAAATAGAATTTAATTAATTTTTCATTAGATTTAAAAGTAAATGTAATAATTAAGAAAATCCCCCTAACCCCCTTTTTCAAAGCGGGATTAAGAAATTCCCCCTTTGAAAAAGGGGGATAGGGGGATTTTCCAGTTAATTATTGAAAAATTTAGATTTAAACAAATTATTAAAGAAAATTAAATTATTCGATGAAATCCAAAGATAAACTCATAAGGTATAGTTCGGAGGCGAACGATTATAAATCAATTCGTAATTGGAGACCGGATGAACGCCCGCGAGAGCGTCTCTTTGAGCATGGCGCACATACATTATCGGATGCAGAATTGCTTGCAATACTCATTGGTCAAGGTCTTCGGAATTTCTCTGCTATCGATATTTCTAAACTTCTTCTTGAAAAATTCGGGAATCTTTCCGAATTAGCTTCAAAAGATATTAGCGAATTTCAGCATATAAAAGGAATAGGATTTGCCAAAGCAGTAGCTCTTGCTGCCGCTTTTGAATTAGGTAAAAGAATCAGGGTTGATTCTTTTTCTGAAATACAAATGATTCAAACTCCCCAGGATGTAGCAAATATCTTTATTCCAAGACTTCGTTATGATAAAAAAGAAAAATTCCGAACCCTGCTGTTGAACACGAAAAATCAAATTGTGCGTGAAGTGGTTGTCAGTGAAGGAACTTTAAACGAAACTCTTGTTCATCCCCGTGAAGTATTTCGTTTGGCAATTACCGAACCGGCGGCATCGATTATTTTATTGCACAATCATCCTTCGGGCAGCACCCAGCCATCGAAGGAAGATATCGCTTTAACAAAAATATTAGTCAAAGCATCAGAAATTATCGGTATTAAAATTCTCGACCATATAATAATAGCAGGTGAAAATTTTTACAGTTTCACACGTGAAGGACTGATTGCACAACAATTCTAAAGCGCTGAATATGAATCAACAACAAAATAAGAAGTATTTGATTGCTCTTTCATCTCCCAGTGGGGGCGGGAAATCAACTATTGCACGGCATGTACTTCATCTGCATCCGGAATGCCGTTTTTCCATTTCAGCAACGACCCGCAATAAACGCGCTCGAGAGCTTCATGGTAAAGACTATTACTTTCTTACAAAGGAAGAATTTCAACAAAAAATCGAAAATGGTGATTTTGTTGAATACGAAGAGATATTCGGAAATATTTACGGAACCTTGCATAGTGAAATTAGGAAAGCAATCGCCGCAAACCAGGTTCTTCTCTTCGATGTTGATGTTAAAGGAGCATTATATATTAAGGCTGCATATCCAACGGAATCATTACTGATTTTTATCGCTCCGCCTTCGATGGAAGCTTTGGAAGAAAGATTGCGGCGGCGTTCCACAGAATCGGATGAACAGATAGCAACAAGATTGGCACGCTCGGAAATGGAACTTGCCGAAAAAGATAAATTCGATTATGTCATTATAAATGAAAACCTGGAAGAAGCTTTCAAGCAAATGGAAGAAATTTTAGCAAAGGAAGTTTTTATGTGGAGGTCCGGAAATGATTAAATTGTCTTCTGAACCCAAAAATAATGGAATTAATAAAAATATGAAATGACAAATTCAAGAGAAACCCCCTAACCCCCTTTAAAAAAGGGGGAATTACTTTTCCCCCTTTTTTAAAGGGGGTTAGGGGGTTTCTCTTTGTTGAAATTGTTGCAATTTTGTGAATCCAGAAAAATCTGTTATTGGTAACGAAGTAAAGAATCCAGAAGTGGAATGGGGACTTGATTCTTCACTTCGTTCCTAATGAACACTTTATAACAAAATGAGGTTTAAGTAAATGAAATAATTGAATTTACCACCCCCTACCCCCTCCTAAAATAGGAGGGGAAAAAAAAAGTCTTTAAATTCCCCTCCTATTTTAGGAGGGGGTAGGGGGTCCTCCTATTTTAGGAGGGGGTAGGGGGTGGTAAATTTGTTCATTTCTTTGTCAGTGAAAGCTTGCTTATACTTTTGAATCAGAATGACATTCTTCAAATTTCTTAACTTTTATTCAACCTCTCATTCAGGAATGACATTTAGCTTATTATCTTAAAACCCGAAAACTTCTTCGAGTGTTAATTCCCTGACTTTGCCGATTTTTTCCAATTCCTTGAAATCGATATTCTCACGCTTACCAATCAGCATGAAACTGTATTTCTTCCCTTTGACGTGTTTATCAAAGAAATTCATTACATCAGCTATAGTACCGTTCTTAGCTTTCTCATAGATATCTTTACGGTCGTCAAAATTGATATTTCTATCTTTATTTCGTAAGTAACTCCAGAAAATTCTGGATTTAATGATTCTTTCCGTTTCGATAACCTTCATGATAGATTCGCGAGAGGCGTCGAATTGCTTCTGGGCAGTTGGAAGAATATTTAATAAATCGAGAAAAGTATCCATTGCAGACTTTAATTTATCCGGTTGAGTAGCTATCAATCCATATATGAAATGCGAACGGTCGGGCTTGGCGGGCGAAGAAAAGCCGGCATAAGCAGAATATGCAAGTGCTTTTGATTCCCGAAGCTCCTGAAAGATAATCGAAGACATATTATCGCCATAATACTCATTAAACAATCTCGACTCCGGTAGTAGTTTTGCATCAAAAGGTAAATCCTTCGATAAAAACACCATCATGGTTTGGACCATGTCGTAGTTTACAAAATAGATTTGGTGTTCATTGAAATTCTCCTCAACGAAATTCATCGGTTGAGGAATTGCCTGAAGTAAATCGGGAACTTTATGGTATTGTTCTACTAATTCACGAGCCTTTTTAGGTTCTTTGCCGTAATAGAAAATATAGTGTTTGTAATTAAACAATTCACGAACAATCTTTGTCAACTCATCAAAAGGAATTACCCTGAGTTCCGGTTCCGGTATAATATGTGTGAATGGTGATTGTCTGCCGTACATACCGTAATTGTACAATCCTCCCCAAAGAATACTGTACTTATCCAATTTGTTATCGCTCCGTTTTTTTAATATCCCGTCAACATAATCATTGTATGATAGAGGTTCTCCCATTGATGAAGTAATTAAATTTTCAAGCAATTCCATACCACGGGGCAAATTTTTATATAAACCCGAAATGGTTACATAAACACGGTCATCGCTTGAATAAACGCTAAAGTTTACTCCAACTTTGTAAAATTCCTTTTTGATTTGCTCGGATGGATACATATCAGTACCTATATAATCAAGATACTCCGTAGCAAGAGGAATTTTCAAATCATGGTTTCCGCCAATATCGATAATATAAGAAAGACTGAATAACTCGTTTGTTTTATTTTCAATAGCGTTCAATTCGATTTTGTTTGACAAATTATATTTAATAATTTCTTTATCGTAATTAACAAAAACAGGCTTTAGGCGTTCGGATTTGGAGTTCAGGAAATCTTTAATAAATTCCGATTGCTGGTCGCGATTTAATTGTATTGGTGTAATTTTGGGCTTGTCAACCTTTACGGATGTAGAGTCTGCGCCTGTTCTTTTATAGACAACGACATAATTATCCTTGAATGTCTCCTTTGCAAAGTTCAATATATCCTGCTTCGTAACTTTATCCAATTCATCATGTGCCTGTACATAATCAGCCCACTGCCCGCCGTTAGCAAATGTATAAGCAAAAAGATGCGCTATTCCGTTCGACTCCTGTGAACGTATCCTGTTAAGCTTCAAATTATTGATAACGGCTTCGATAAGCCAATCATCGAATGTTCCATTTTTAATTTTTTCGATTTCTCCTAAAAGTAAATCTTTAACTTCTTCCAATTTCTGTCCCTGACGCGGATTTCCGTTTAAAACAAAGGTACCGTAATCAATATTGGCAGAAGCATAGCTGCTTGCAGAGAGGACTTTCTGCTTTTGGACGAGGTCGATGTCAATTAATCCGGCGACGGAATTATTCAACATCATATCTATTAATTCGGCATATTTTTTCTCTTTTGAATTGAATCCTTTAAGCCGGTATCCAATACTGACAAATTCTGCGTCCGGACCTACAACTTCTTTAATTAAAGGTTGTGTTATTTCATCCTCCTTTGGAGATTTGAACTTTGGAACTTTGCCCTGCTTGAATTTGCCGAAATATTTGTCGATGAGTTGAATTGTTTTGTCAAAGTCAAAGTCTCCTGAAAGGCAAATAGCCATATTATTCGGGACGTAATACGTATTCCGGTAATTATGAATATTTACCAAAGATGGATTTTTCAGGTGATCTGCTTTCCCAATTGTTGTTTGGGTGCCATAAGGATGTTTTTTGAAGAGTCCTGCCATCAAAACTTCATTTGCTTTATTATAATCATTATCCTGGGACATATTGAATTCTTCATAAACGGCTTCCAATTCAGTATGAAAAAGGCGTAAAACAAGTTTGGAGAATCTTTCAGATTCAACTTTAAGCCAGTTCTCAAATTCATTAGCAGGTATGTCGTTCATGTAAACTGTTCGTTCATCCGTAGTATAGGCATTAGTTCCCCTGGCGCCAATCGAGAGAAGCATTTTATCGTATTCGTTCGCTACTGCTAACTTAGCGGCAATTTGCGAAATGCTGTCGATAGTAGCATAAATTCCTGCCTTTTCATCCACAGTTTTTGCATTTCTATGTTTCTCATATAAGTCTGAAATCTTCACGAGCAATTTTTCCTCATCCTTCCAATTCATCGTACCGAATCGCGAAGTTCCTTTGAACATCATGTGTTCCAAATAGTGTGCAAGTCCGGTAGTTTGAGGAGGGTCATAAGTCGAGCCTGCTTTGACCGGTATAAATGTTTGAATACGGGGTTCATCGGGATTCTGACGCAAATACACTTTCAAACCGTTGTCGAGTGAGTAGATTCTTAATTTTACAGGGTCTCCCTTTACGAACTCATACGAATACCCATTTGCATCTTTCTGCTTTTGGACATTATATTTTTCCTGAGCCTCTCCCCGAATAAAACCAAATGCTAATAATGCAAGTATAACAAAAAGATTAGCGAGACTTTTTCTCATGGTTAACTCCAATAAGTGAATGAATGTGAACTAATTTATTTTTTTAGATTTGAGTCCTATTTAAAAAGTAAAATTGAATTCCAAAGTACAACTTTGAAATTAGTAAGTCCTTGATATTTCTCATTCCAAAATTCCGATTTTGGAATGTTATTTTCACTAAAAAGGCTTTTTAGAGTGAACTCAAATTTATATACTAAATAAAAATGCTGAGACTAAATTTCTAAATATCCTTAATCTTTGGTCTTATTAATTTTCAAATATAAAAAATAATTCAGTATCAAAAAAATAATTCTGATAATATTGAACCACTTTTTAAAAGTATATTTGTTAATAAGCTCATTACAAAATCGGAATTTTAGCAAAATATTTATCAAGAACTTACAAATTGATTTTAGAAACACACCTCGAATACAGATATAATTGTACGATTTATCTTGTGTTTTTATTAATAAAAAGTTAATTAATTTTGTTTTGTATTGTACTTTGAAGAATAAATTGATATTTAAAAAGCTGTGAAAAAAATAACAATAGTTTATTATTAATTATTCAATTTAAGGGTAGTTCTAAGAATTGTCATCACTGCGAATGAGATTGTGTTAAAAGTTAAAAAAATGTCATTCTGAATTTCAAAATAATGGAATTAATAAAAATAAAAAATGACAAATTCAAGAGAAACCCCCTAACCCCCTTTGAAAAAGGGGGAATTAGTTGTCCCCCCTTTTTCAAAGGGGGTTAGGGGGTTTCTCAATGTTGAAATTGTTGCCATTATTTTGAATTAAGAAAAATCTGTCATTGGTAACTTGAGTTCAGAATGACATTCTCACATTTTTCTTAATATTCACAAAGTCTCGAATACAGGAATGACAATTATAGAGTTATAAAACAACCCCTAAGGTTTTAAGTATTTAAAAATTATTTAATATTAAAAATACTCCTGAAATGGAGGATACAATGGAAACAAATTCAAATAGTCATTCAAGAAGGCATTTTATCAAAAATGTTGCAGCCCTCGGAGCGGGAGTAGTTGCGACATCTGCCAATCAAGCTGTTGCCGCTCCGGCAAATATCCTGTCCGAGGATAGAAAAGGTGTGCTTGTTGATACTACTGTATGTATCGGTTGCCGCAATTGTGAGTGGGCTTGTAAAAAATCCCATGACAAGGAATCGGGCAATATTGAAGAATATAGCGACCGTTCGGTATTTAAACAATTCCGCAGGCCGAGCGCTGCAACCTATACCGTGGTTAACGAATTTTCCAATCCCAAAAATCCTGCTTTACCGATAAACGTAAAGGTTCAATGTATGCATTGTGACCGCCCTGCGTGTGTTTCGGCTTGCATCGTTGGCGCTTTATCCAAATATGAGGATGGTTCGACCATTTGGGACCCCGTAAAATGTATCGGATGCCGTTATTGTATGGTAGCCTGCTCATTTCAAATTCCAACTTTTGATTATAACAAAGCTATTGAGCCTAATATAAACAAATGTGATTTTTGTAATGAAAGAAGAAAAGCAGGTAAACTTCCTGCATGCGTGGATATTTGCCCCGTTGAAGCGTTAGTATTTGGAACAAGGTCTGAGATTATAAAGATTGCTCGTGAAAAAATCCAAAGGAATCCGGAACGGTATATTAATCATATATACGGTGAAAATGAGGTTAGCGGAACTTCCTGGGTGTATTTAGCGGGCAGGAATTTTTATGAATTGGGATTCCCGAAATTAGGTTTCAAACATGCTCCGGGTGTTTCAGAAGCAATTCAACACGGGATTTTCGCATATTTTGTTCCTCCGGTTATGTTCTATTCATTGCTTGGAACTATGATGTGGATTTACAAACGCCGGGAAGAATTCAACAAAGAAGCAGAATTAGCTGAGGAATTAGAATTACAGTCGGAACCGGAATCGGAGGTGGAAGAATTATGAACCACGTATTTACTCCTGTGCCTTTATCAGGTATTTATTCAAAAAAGAGATATTTAACACCCGGTGTTATAGTTCTGATTCTCATCGCTTTAAACGGTATGGTATTTTTAGCTGGAAGATTTTTCTTAGGTATTGGTTCGGTAACGAATCTGACAAATTTATATCCCTGGGGTATATGGATTGGAATCGATGTTGCAACCGGAGTTGCCCTTGCAGCCGGTGGTTTTACTACTGCTGCATTGGGTCATATTATGCACCGGGAACATTACCAGGTTATAATCCGTCCGGCATTATTAACTGCAATGCTTGGATATACATTTGTTGCCCTGGGTGTTGTTGTCGATATTGGGCGATGGTATTATGTGTGGCATTCGATTATATACTGGAATCCAAATTCTGCATTGTTCGAGGTGGGTACTTGCGTTATGATATATATGACCGTCCTGTATATCGAATTTTTACCTATCGTAACAGAGAGGTTCCTCGGAAGGGTTAAATTGCCTGGTATTCTTCATAACCTGAATCGGGCTATAGAATTTATCCTTAGAATTCTCGATAATACATTATCCAAAACAATGTTTGTATTTATCATTGCTGGTGTTGTTTTATCGACTCTTCACCAATCATCACTCGGAACTTTGATGATAATTGCCGGAGAGAAGATGCATCCGCTTTGGCAGACTCCAGTTCTACCACTGTTATTTTTTCTTTCGGCGGTTTCTGTGGGTTTTCCAATGGTAATTTTCGAATCATATTTAGCTTCACGTTCCTTCGGATTACATCCTGAGACCAAGGTTTTGCTAAAGCTTGGCAATATGGTAGCCCCGATTTTATTGTTATATCTTGCTTTCAAAATAGGGGATTTGGTCATCCGCGAGACTTTTGTTTATTTGGCTATATTCAATGTACAAAGTGTAATGTTCATTATTGAAGTCATATTAGGTACTGTAGTGCCATTGATAATGTTTTTGAATAAGAAAGTGATGAAATCGCTTAATTTAGTCTTCATGGCTTCCTGTTTTGTAATTTTTGGAGTAGTAATCAATAGAATAAACAATTTTATTATTGCATACCATCCTCCTTATGCAACGGAAGCATATTATCCTTCGTTCGGGGAAATATCCGTAACTCTTGGTTTTGCAGCTATGTTGATTTTAATGTATAGGGCTATAGTTATGATATTTCCTGTCATCAGTTTAAATATCAATCATTCAAATAATCATCATTTACCTCATTCGCAGGAGGTGTCGAAATGAAAAAGAATGTATTTTTATTCGTATTTTTTCTTTGCCTGCTAACTTCACTTGGAATTTATGGTTTTCAAGGGGGAAAATCCGCTACCGGTACACAAAAGCAGGAGAAACCAAATATTATTGTAAAATCCAGGCAGGTAATAAAACCGGACAATAAGAATCAAAATAAATTGCATGCTAAATGTACATTGAATTGTAAAACATGCCATTATTGCGAATACCCGACAAAGAAAAATCCATGTCTGATATATTGCCCCAGAGACGGGATGGTAACTGTATTCCATACCCCTGAAGAATGTCCTGAAGTAATAACTCTCGATGAGATGTCAGTACGTTTCGGAGCAGTTGTTTTCTCACATAAGATACATGCAGAAATGTCCCAGATGTCCAACGGATGCCAGGGTTGTCATCATTACAACACAACGGGTCCCGTTCTTGCATGCAGAAAGTGTCACGAACAAACCCGTATTCGTAAAGATTTAAATAAAGTTGACCTGAAAGGCGCATACCATCGTCAATGTATGACTTGTCATCGTCAGTGGAGCCATACTACTGATTGCAATTTTTGTCATATTAGCAAAGTTCCAAATCACAAACAAAAAATTCAGGAAAAAATAATTCAAATTAGTGGAAAAGAGCATCCCAAAACTGTTGAGCCAAACAAATTAGTATTCGAAACATCATATAAAAAAGGGAAGTTTGTTACATTTTACCATGAAGACCATATTAAAGTTTTTAATGTTGCATGCAATAAATGCCATTGGGATGAGAACTGCATCACCTGCCACGACCCAAATAATAAATTGACACATGGCGCAAAAGGTAAAAATATTTCAATTAAAACTAAGAAAACATTTGATGAGCATCACGCTCCATGCAATAATTGTCATAAACAGGACCATTGTAATGTTTGTCATAATGATAAAGAGTTGGAAGCTTGGGACCATTTTAAAGTAACGAAGTTCGAACTAAAGCCACACCATGATAAATTAGCATGTACGAAGTGCCATGAGAGGACTTCGAAATTCCAGAAACTCAATTCCGATTGCAATTCATGTCATAAGAATTTCAAGCCAGGGAAATTTAACCATAATGTAGTTGCCTTGAAACTATCCGATAATCATGCCGACTTGGCTTGTGAGAGCTGCCATGTTAAATCGAGATTCAAGGATAAGCCCGTATGCAAGGAATGTCACGATGATAAGGAATTTCCAAAGAGTCTGCCCGGTGAGAAAATAGCCAAGAAGAAGAAGTAATGGTCAATGAGCAATGGTAAATGGTTAATGGTAAATGGTTAATGAAAATTGTCTGAACTGGGATTTACCTGATTGATATGATTCACTTGATTTTTAAATAAATTTCAAATCATCTTAATCATAAAAATCAAACGAATCAAAGTTCAGACAATCTTATCATAAAAATCATACGAATCATAGTTCAGACAATCTTATCATAAAAATCATGCGAATCATAGTTCAGACAATTTAATAATAAATGAGGTCAACTCCGTAGGAGTGCCATATTTATAGCAAAAAATATTCATAAATTAATCCAAACCCCATCGGGGTGAAATATTTATCATCTGACCATTAACCATTGACCATTAACCATTGACCATTAACCATTGACCATTAACCATTAACCATTATTTTTGAAACTTTTTCGATTTTGAACTGTTCTTTATTTTATATACATTGCAAAAAAAATTTTGATATAAATGAAATAATATAAATACTGAATGAACCTTTAATACGAAAGGGTTTCAAAGTGAAAAAGTATATTTTACTCGTTATCTTTCTTTGCTTATCACAATTCTTATCTGCCCAAAAGGAAGCCAATAACTGGTTTTTCTGTCACGGAGCCGGTATTACATTCAATACACCTGACGGGCATCCTATTTCAGTTAACGGCGGGAAAGCTAATGGTTTTTGGCCCGGAATAACTCAATCAGATTCTAACGGCAAATTACTCTTCTATACTGATTGCCAATATATCAGGAATAGGAAACATGAAATAATTAAAAACGGGGTTGATTTTCTTCTCAGACCATTTTATTATTCAGGCATTTCATGTGTTCGAAAGCCGGGCAGCGATTCTTTGTATTATATTTTTCACTACATATATATTCAAAATCATCTGATATTGGTTTACAGTCTGATTGATATGTTTCTCGATAACGGTTTAGGTGAAATAATTGAAAAAAATGTTCCTATACATGAGAATTGTTATAATGTTCATACATTGGTTCGGAATTCAAACGGCAGGGATGTATGGATTGTTGTTGCTGATAAACAAACATCAACTTTGGTATCTTATCTTATTTCTGATTCGGGAATTTCAAAAGCTCCTGTTCAGGCATGTACAATTACCTTTTCAACTTACCCACCGAATTCATTTATAGCAACATCAGACGGCAAGAAATTGTATTATTTTGCTACTTTTAATTTTAATGGTGAGATTTATGCCGGTATGCTTTTCGATTTTGATAATAGTTCAGGAAAAACGACCTCAAATCATCCCATCATTGAACCCAATGGACAGGACGGAGGTTTAGAAACACCACGTTTTTCCCCTGATGGNNGGTAGTAAGCTTTGGGGGGGGGAGGGGGGGTTTTGGAATTTGACCTCGACTCTTGGGATGAAACTACTCAAAGGTACAAAAGGTTTTACGTTTTAGATTTATCGCTTGATTATAATTATATCCTGCTTAGAAACGGTCCTGATGGAAGGATGTATATGTCATGTGTAGCAGCAGGTACCGGCGGTGACCCTGATAACTGTACCAGATGTAAGCGTTTTCTCGGAGTTATCAACAAACCGGATGAGTTTGGTTCTGCTGCGGAGATTTTCGGTGATACTATTTTCTTAGGTGATAACTGGGTATTTTACGATTTGCCTTATTATTTTCCCGGCTATCTTTACGTCGATGTCAAAGCTAAAGCCTCCGCATTAAGCCTATGCGCAGGCGACACGCTTTTCCTCTTTGCCGCAAGCAAGCCAGGCGCCTCGTACTCATGGAGCGGTCCTAATGGCTATTCTTCTGTTGAGCAGAATCCCGTCATACCAAATTCATCTGTGGCACATTCCGGCAAATACAAAGTAAAGGTAAAGCTCAAAGGCTTAAGCGGCTGGGATGAAATATATGTAAAGGTCAATCCACAGTTTTCTGTTTCTATTCTCGGCACGACTACTTTCTGCGATGGCGACAGCGTTATTTTAATTGCCAAGCCGTTCGGAGCAGTCACGAAATATAAATGGTCAACAGGCGATTCGACATATAGCATTAAGGTGAAAAAAGCCGGTGAATATTCCGTAGAAATAGAAAATGCAAACGGCTGCAAAGCTAAAGGTACAATCCAGATAACAACTCTCCCCTTGCCTCAAGTATCAATTTCGCAATTGAAGCCGCTATGCAAGGGCGGCACTACAATGTTCAGAGTAATTACAGATGATAAAAACAATAAAATAAGTTGGTCAACAGGCGAAACTACGGATACAATAACTATTTCCGAAGAAAAGAAATATTCTCTAATTGTAACATCTCAAGACGGTTGCCATTCAAGTGTTGAATTCAATGTAAAAGCCGTTCAACTGCCAACCGTAAACATCACCGGCAAAACAAACATTTGCGACGGCGCACCTGCAGAGCTTTCAACCGATATTCCATTCTCAGCTTACAAATGGTCAACCGGCGAGACAACGAGGAATATAATTGTTACTAAAACCGGCAGCTACAGCGTCGATGTAACAGATTCGAATGGTTGCATAGGGAATGGTGTTGTTGAAGTGAAGGTTGCAAAGGGTATAGGGGTTAGGGTTTTGGGTATAGGGTTTATTTGTAAAGGAGAAAGCGTTAAATTAAGCGCTGATGCCGACTTTGCAGCATATCTATGGTCATCGGGCGAGACATCGAAAAGTATTTTTGTTAATAAAGCCGGTAAGTATTTTCTTACTGTAACTGATACAAATAACTGCACTTCATCGGATTCTATAACAATTATTGAAAAACTCGTCAGACTTGACGGAATAAAGGATTTGAGCTTCGGCAGAGTCTCCGTTGATGAAACAAAACAATTATTCCTGAATGTTAAAAATACCGGAACTGAAGATATTGAAATAAGTATTATTAAAACTTACACGCAATATTATAAAGCTACAATAGACAAACAAATCTTAAAGCCCAACGAATTTTGTCAGCTTACCGTCCTTTTCAGTCCTTCCGAACCCAAAGTTTACAATGATTCTCTAATTTTAGAAATTGAAAAACCCTGCTTTACAAGATATTCCGCTAACTTGCGCGGCGCAGGCACTGCAGACATTCTTGCATGGCTACCGGAATTAACAGGCGAAGTTGGGCAATTGAATTTGGAAGTGCCGCTTTATGCAAAAATTACAAATACACGTCAATTGAATTTGAATAGGGATTTCCATGCAGAAGTAAGGTATGATTATACTGCTTTGAAACCGGAACAGGTGCAACCGAATGGAGTGACGAATTTGGGAGTGTTGGGGAAAGAGAACGGAATGGAATTCAATGGTACGAATGTATTCACAAATTCTGAGCAGAAAATTGGTTCTTTTTTCGGTGATGTTATGCTTGCATTGCAGGATACAACGCCGCTTCTGCTAAAGAAATTCGAGATTCAGGATACTTTATTAAATATCAAAATAATTGATGGTAGCTTTATTTTGCAGCCTGTCTGCAAAACCTCATTACGAAGAATCACCACCTTCGAGAAAGTGAAGATGTCTGTACAGCCAAATCCTGCAGGGGATGCTGCTGAAGTACGAATCACGGGAAGTGAACAGGGCGCATTCTCATTAAACATTTATACGATTGAAGGAATCAAAATTGGAACTTACGAATTCACAAATGAACAGAATAAAATCTTTGAGAAAAAGTTTCAAATAAACACTGAGAAATATTCTAGCGGCATTTATTTCATCGTGCTGAATAAGCCAATGGGAGTAGAGCGGGAGCGGTTGAACGTGGTGAGGTAATGTGAAAATGAGTTATATATAAAAAAACTTTCTGATAGTAGGGAAACTTTCCGAAAGTGAATTTACTTTCCGAAAGTTTCCCTACTTTCGGAAAGTTATCTGCTATATTTTTTAATTCATTTTAAAAACATTTTCTTGCCAATCACGTGCTACCGATTATTTTTGCATTGCAGCGTTCTTTGATGTTGCAGGAGCAGGAACTTTGTGTACTTTGTGCTAACCTTTGAGCCCTTTGTGTTAAAATCAGTTCATAAAGTTGAAAGTTTATTAAGTTAAAAAATACGAAATGCATAGTAAAATGTAGTAAAATCATATCACTAATATTGTCTGCACAAGGATTTGTGGATTAAGGATTATAGGTTTAGACCTTATAACTCATAATTCATAATTTATAATTTCATTGACCATTAACCATTGACCATTGACCATTAATCATTAACCATTGACCATTAACCATTGACCATTAACCATTGACCATTAACCATTAACCATTGACCATTAACCATTGTTACTACAAATCTTCCATCAGTCGGGAAAAAAGTTATTGCATTTTCCTTACTTATTTACAATATATTACGAAGAATTGGCTAAAATTAATCTTTCATGGCTAATATCATACAATTATTTTTCTATATAAAATCATTCAGGAAATAAAATGTACTTAAATTGGATAAATTTTGCCAATGTTAATAAACAGATGAAATTAAATGGAATCATAAATTATTTAATTTCATAAGATTACCGCAAGCTGTCATTAATTCAAAAAGAATAAAACCATGATAGAAATTCTTTGGCATAATCATTGTAAATATAAAATTGATTTGTTAAAAATAATGATTTTTGAAAATTTATAGGACTCGGTAAGCCATGGAAGGCAAAAATTTTAAAAAATACCAATTGGACGATTCCGATTTCAAATTCCAAATGAACGGCGAGGAATTCAAATTCATTCGCGAGCGATATGGACTTTCGAGGCGACAACTCGGAGAATTTGCCGGTAAACTAATCGGCAAGCAGGTCAGTTCCAAAACAATTTATAATTGGGAACTAAAGAAGAAGCTGAATTATATGCAGATTCACCTGCTACGAAATTCAATGCCGCCCGATATGTTCGACGAAGCACGGCGTGAATGGGAGAATTTCACGGGGATACTCCTGAATAATTGATTCATTTGTCGGATATTAAAAATTGAATTTGAAGCTCGAATCCAAAATAATCGTAATATTATTCGAATAGACTGATGCAGACAGATAGTAAATTTGAATGAAAAGGATTATTAAGGTTGACTTTTAAAATTCAATTCAAAAAATATTTAATAAAGTAACCGAAGTGACGCTTCGGTTTCGAGAAAGCCATCCAGATGTACGGATACAGGGATGGCTTTATTTTTTTTATTATTCACTATTAGCTATAACTTATTTACTAAAAGCCGGACGGCTTTATTTTTTATTTTGAATTGATTAGGGTGAATATAAACAGAATGAAATATAAAACAAATGATGTTATTATCAGAATAATATGCAACTTTCCTGATTTTCTTATTTTTTCTATGTGTTCCTCAATTTCGGTCTTCTCCTCTTTGATTTTTTCTAAATCTTCAATAATAGGCTGTGTATTAATTTCTTCCTTGATTTTATTGAATTGATTCACTTCATTTCTGATTTTATCCATATCGGATTTTACCTGTTGAATCATATCGGCATTATAATTAATTTGAAGCTGCTGCTGCCCGGTTGCAGTAGTGTCGGCTTGAAATGAAATCTTTTCTTTTTTCATTTCAGCCGAATAAACATTTGTTCTCTGGATATTGCGGATTTCATCTTTTATGCTATCGATTTCTGCATTTCGGCGTGATTCGTTTTTAGCGATTTTATCATTGACTTCCAATATTGTCTGACTGAATCCATAAATTCGACCTTCCATCTGCCTTAAATTCAGGTTCATCTTATATTCGGTTCTTTTAGATATAACTTCTATTTCTTTATCAATTTTTGCTTTAAGTTTGATAATATTTGATTCGATTTCAAGTGCAGTCTTGGATTTGGAATCGGAAATAAAAGACTGCATATTATTTTCTTCAACCTTCAAGCCCTCCTGTAGCTCGTTTAAGGAATGTTTCAAGTCTTTGATATTGCTTAATTCCGAATATATTTTATCGATTTGGTCGGTTTTTGTATCCAAATACAACATTGAGTTGCTAATGTTTTTATTAGCAGCTTCGAACGATTCATCGACTTCTTTTTTCAGTCGAACGAATAAGTCATGAACTTGCTCACGCATTCTTTCGGTTTCTATTCTCTCACGTTCCAAACCCAAAAATGCATTTGCGTATTCTTTTGCCTGACGACGAACAGTATCAAATAATGCCTGAACCTCAGGGCTGATTACTATTGCTTCCTCCATTGCTCCGTATACTCCAGAAAATAACTTAAAGATTGACATAATTTATCGAGGTAGAGCTCTTCTACAACCGGAAGTGGCTCTTTGGAATGCTTCATGAGCAGATATAATATCTCATTGCGAAAATCATCGTCCGATTCGAATTTTTCCCGTAAATGTTCACTAATATAATTTTCCAATAGACCAGTCTCGGCAAGCTCTTCGTAATAAGTTACCGGTCTCCATCTGTCTAATATTTTTTTAATTAATGCCATTATAGTTTTATAATTTACAAAATTTTATCAAATTTTCAATATGCAAATATGAATAGCTCAATAAAATGTTATTTATACAAAGGAGAAAATCTCCTTAATAACTATTGAAGTAGAATCCTTTTATAGTGCTTGTTTTAAATGTAAGCAAGTGTGATAATTAAAATTAAGTTTACACAAAGCCTCAATAGTTGGAATGACAGATTATTCCGTCTTTAATGAAGCTTTTTTTCGAAACAAAATAAAAATTGTTTTTTTTAGTCAATATAAAGATATGATTTGGGGTTAAAAGAAAAGAAATATGTTTCGATTTCAACTTAAGAATTTAATCGGAAAGGGCGGAACCCCTTATCTATTAGGGCAGAGCGAAGAAGCTGACCTCGAATTACTACTCGAAGAAACACGAAAAAATTTACCTTCAGCCGATGAGCAGCTAATTATCAAAGCTTTCCATTTTTGTGTAGCCACTCATAAAAACAAAATAAGGAAATCCGGTGAGCCATATTATACCCATCCATTATCGGTAGCCAGGATTATTGTAAACGAAATGCCCTTAGATGATATATCCGTTGCTGCTGCGCTTTTGCATGATGTTGTCGTTGAAGGCGAAGGAATGACTATAAAAGAAATACGTTCCGAATTCGGTACTGTAATAGCGGAATTAGTTGATGGTATCAACAAAATAAAAACCATAGAAAGTTACAATATTGACAAAGAGGCTCAGTTTGAAATATATCAAAGACTACTTTTATCGCTATTCAAAGATGTAAGGATAATTCTCGTTAAGCTTGCCGACAGGTTGCATAATATGAGAACACTGGATTATTTAATTCCGGAACGACAGCACCAGATTGCAAACGAAACTATGGAAGTATATTCTGCCTTTGCCCACCGGTTCGGTTTGGGTAATATTAAATGGGAATTGGAAGACCTCGGATTCAAATATCTAAATCGTACGGCTTATGAAGAAATAGGTAAATCATTGAACAGTACACGCCGTGAACGGGATGAATATGTAAAAAAGTTCTCAGCGCTTATCAAGGAAAGATTATCGAAGGATGAATTCCTGAAAAAGAATAATGTTACTTTTGAATTCAACGGAAGAGCCAAGCATATTTTTTCAATATTCAATAAAATGAGGAACCGCGGACTTTCAATCAATGAGCTTAATGATTTATTTGCTGTCAGAATAATTATTGATTCGGACGAACCGAATTTATGTTTTTTTGTTTACGGTATCATTTGTGAAGTTTATCAACCTGTTCCCGGAACGTTTAAAAATTACATATCGACACCGAAAAAGAACGGATATAAGTCGTTGCATACTGCGGTTGTCGGACTTGATAACCGGCATGTTGAAGTCCAGGTACGTTCAAGAGCAATGCATGAAGTCTCAGAGCGGGGAGTAGCTGCTCATTTCCGTTACAAAAGCGGGCCCCTTCCCGCACAAAATTTCTTAGAAGATAAAAATGTCCAGCAATGGCTGGATTCGGTTAGAGAGATTTTTGAAAACCTCGGCGATGAAACCCCACAGGAGTTGATGGAAAGTGTTCGTACAAATATCTTTCAGGATGAAATTTATGTATTCACTCCAAAAAAGGAATTGCGAATTCTACCGAAAAACGCAACACCCCTCGACTTTGCATTTAATATTCATACCGAGATAGGCGCACATTGTATCGGAGCTAAAGTTGACGGAAGGGTTGTCCCTCTGAATTACAAGCTGAAAAGCGGCGACCAAGTTGAAATTCTCATTTCGGACAAACAGGAACCCGAAAAGGAATGGTTATCTATTGCAGTTACAAGCCATGCAAAATCCTCAATTCTAAAATATATTAATAATAGTGAACGAAAACTTGAAGCTAAAGGAATGAAAATATGGGAAGAATTTGCCGCATCAAAGGATTTTATTGTTGAGGATGCCGAATTTACTTTAATTCTTCAATCTTTGAAATTTAAAGATAAAACCGAATTCTACATTTCAATCGGGCATGGAGCTACCGATCCGGCACGAATTTATGAATTTATACGATTGAAAGTCCGGGATTTTGCTAAAACTCAAATTTCCCGGAATGGCGCAGATAAACAAAAGCAAGGTAAACCTGAATCGACAAATAAACAAAAAAAATCTCCAAGAGGTTTCGCTTCGATTATTTATTCCCAATGTTGCAAACCGATTCCCGGTGATAAAATTACGGGTATAATAACACCTGCTAATGAATTATTTGTTCACCGAAAAAGTTGCCACTCAATTTCCGAATATTCTACACTTTCTCCTGCTGGAATACTTGATTTATCATGGGATTTGATAGATAACGGTTCTTATAAATCGGATATTCGAATTTCAGGTTCCGACAGAAGTGGTCTTTTGAATGATGTGACAAATTCCATAATATCGTTCGAGAATACCAATATTCAGGGAGTCAGCATAGATACGGCAGAGTCCAATTTCGAAGGATTAATAACTGTCAATATTCGTAGTTTGGAGCAGTTAAACCTTTTATGCAGCGATATATTGCAAATAAATGGTGTTAGAACTGTTGAGAGAATATAAATTATAAATAGGCTAAAGGTGTATAGACTGTAGGTGTTTAGGTGTTTCTTGATTTGGCTAAAATCCTAAAAACCTACAGCCTAAAAAGCTAATTCATTTAAGATTATGCTGTATCCTGTGCTACGAATGGCACCAAAGCCAGATGACGTGAATATTTGATAGCTCGAGCCAATTCCCTTTGCTGAAAAGCATTAGCACCGGTAATTCTACGCGGAAGTATCTTTCCCTGGTCGTTTGTAAAACGGGATAAAAATTTCGGGTCGAGATAATCTACAACCCTGGATTTCTTTAATGGATTATTTTTTTTCTTGCCGGTTCTTTTATTCGGTTTAAAAGAACCGCCGGTTTGCATTGGATGTGGAGGATTCATATTATTTATTCCTTGATTCCTGAATTTGTTTGGTTCTTTCGAAACGTTTTTGGAAGCGGTCAACTCGTCCTGCAGTATCAATCAATACCTGTTTCCCTGTATAGAAGGGATGTGATTTTGAATCGATTTCCAGGACAATTTTATCAGCCTTATAGCAAGACCTGGTCTTGAAGGTTGAACCATCGGTCATGTGAACGTCCAAAGTATGATAATATGGTTGAATTTCTTTTTTCATTTTTCTCCTTTTTTAGGTTTTTATACTGAAGGATATTAGACTATTAGGATTTTTACTTACCTAAAAGCCTATCAGTCTAAAAAGCTAATAGCCTTATTTAAAAACATCTATTTTTTCGCATTCCGCCAAATCATCAATTTTAACGAAACGTTCCAAAGTGCGGAGTGTGCCGCGATTAGGACAGCGATACCATTTAATCACTTTCAGGTTGATTTTAGTATCAACTTTCTTTTTTTTCAGTTTATCACCGAAAGATTGCGCTTTTGCCATATTTTTACCCTTTCTCTTTCGCTAAAGATTTTAGAGCTACAAAATTACTATTTTCTTTTGTTCTGTGCAAATATTTTTTATATGTCATTAAGCTGGGTATGTTTTTTTGTAAAATTTTGCAACTTTTAACGACTTCATTTGTTTATAATATGAAAATGTGATAATATTGAATGTCAAAAAAATAAATGGTTATGACAATGAAAAAAATAACTTTTTTAATTTTCTCGATTTGCCTGTTATTCATGGCTTCATGCCAAAAAGATAACAACCCAATAAAACCTGAACCGACACGCGAACTGACACAATCAGAGCTACAGCTACTTACTACTAATAATCGTTTTGCGTTTAAATTATTCCGGGAAGTGAGTAATGAAGAACCCGGCAAGAATCTCTTCATATCACCATTCAGCGTGTCAGTCGCTTTAGGAATGGCAAATAACGGCGCTGCTTCAACAACACGAGATGCCTTTATCCGGGTACTCGAACAGCAGGGAATGAATATTGAAGAAATTAATAAGTCATATCAGGGTTTGCAGGATGTATTGCCAATACTCGACCCCAATGTTCGTTTCGATATAGCTAATTCCTGTTGGTATAAATTAGGCTATTCATTCGAGCAGAGTTTTTTTGATATTTGTGCTCAGTACTTCTATTCATCGGTAACAGGGCTGGATTTCGGCAATCCGGAGTCGGTCAAAATCATCAATAAATGGGTAAGTGATAAAACTGCCGGCAAAATTCCTGAAGTAATAGATCAAATCAATGCAAACAGTGTTCTTTTCCTTATCAATGCTTTATATTTCAAAGCATCCTGGACTGTTGAATTCGATAAGAAAAAAACTTTTACGGGAGGCTTTAAAAAAGTAGATAATTCGACGGTTTCATGCTCGATGATGTTCCGTGATGATTCGCTGATGAGCTTAGAAACATCGGAATTCGACGCCGTCGAGCTGCCTTATGGCAATGGCGCTTATTCAATGATTCTTTTCTTACCGAAACAGAACGTTAGTATGAATCAATTTATCCAATCAATGAACGAAACTAACTGGAGCAGTTGGCTATCGGGATTTAAGCTTAACCGGGTTCAATTAATGATGCCCAAATTTAAGTTCGAATATGATATTTCTTTAAAACCGGCTTTGATGGCTATGGGATTAGGTATTGCCTTCGATGGAGGTGCCGATTTCAGCAATCTTTGTAAAAGTGGCTTATTCATTGGTGATGTCATCCATAAAACCTTTGTTGATGTAGCCGAACAGGGTACGGAAGCTGCAGCAGTTACTGTTATAGATTTCAGGGATTCGCTTCCCGATAAGCTTTATATATATTTAAACAGGCCTTTCGTTTTTGTTATGAAAGAAAGGATTTCCAATACAATTGAGTTTATGGGAAGGGTGATGGAACCTAAGTATTGACAATTACGAATTACGAATTACGAAATTGGCATAATTGAAAATACATTTAAAATTGAACAACATTCTTTCTTATAAGAGAGGTCATTTAAGAACTCTGTAATTTTATATTATTCGAAAGCTCTAAGAAATAAAAAGCCCGGCGGTTATTTAATCACGGGCTTTTTTATTGAATCAACTTGTCTGTTATTTAGTTTTTCCTAAAATTTCTTTAGATTTGTATAATTATATGATTGGGTATTCGTTAATATTATATTGAAAAATATGGAAATAATTGATATAAGAAAATGAATTTTTTAGTTCGGAATACAATTATCAATTAATTTTAAGGCTGGATTATGAAGAAACTTTTTCTCATTCTATACATAACTTTTTTAATACTTTCTGCAAATGAAACTTATGCACTGCCGGTTTTTGCACGAAAATATAAAACAAGCTGTGCTACATGCCACGTTGCAGTTACCAAAAGAAATGCTTTCGGAGAGGCATTCCGGCGCAATGGATACTTCATGCCCGAACGGGATGCACAATTGATTAAGGAGCCACCATTGAGACTTGGCGCTGAAGCCTGGAAGGAATTATGGCCCGATGCAATTTGGCCCAGTACATTGCCGGGTAATTTTCCAGTTGCAGCCTGTGTCCGCATGAAACTGGAATACATCACTGAAAAGCCACAAACCGGAAGCCAATTCGGGTTTTCACTGCCATCAGGTTATTCAATATTTTATGCCGGTGGATTTGGAGAGAATATAGGATTTTTAGGTGCTTTAACCCAGAATGGTTTAGGGAGATTCTACTTTCGTATTAATGATATTATTGGCGGGCAGCATAATGTAAACCTGAAATTCGGTCTTATGGAGCCGGGAATTACAGACGGGTTTACGGTCAACCAACATATTATTTTAGAAGATAATGGAATCTGGAATTATTCTGCCCACGGAGGGTTTTCTGCTTATAATACCCGACCTGCAATTGAATTGACCGGTATATTAGGACACTACCTTCAATATTGTGCAGGAATAGCTAACGGGGAGGCTGGTTTTTTAAAGAAACCATTCGATAACAAGCATGGATATGGTAGAATTGCATATAAATTATTCGGTTACGGTATGGATGGCTCAGGAATTCTCGAAGATACTACTAACATGGATTATTGGACAGATAACTCTCTAACATTAGGTTTTTTTGGATATTTTGGAAATACAACTAAAACAGATACATCAAATAAGAACTATAATAATGAATTTAACCGTTTTGGATTTGATGCCAGATTAAAACTCGGTAATGCCGATATTCTAGGAGGGGCAATATTCGGTAAGGATAAAAACCCAGACAATACTCCGAATTCACTTTCGAGTTTATGTTATTTTGTTGGTTGCGATTATATATTTTATCCCTGGCTGCTTGCTGCTGTAAGATTCGAGAATGGTTTATCTGGTTTCGATAAAAAAGATGATGAAAATTACTATAAATTTATTCCGAATATCACAATATTATACAGACAAAATATCCGAATTTCTTTGGAAGGATTGTTTGAAATAAAAGGGGATTTGACAGACGGTGAAAGGACTATTCAAGGTGATACAAAACAAGCATTCAAGCGCTTTTGGTTTAATTGGTTCGTCGCATTTTAAATTTATTAGAAAGAATATTGCTAAGTTTTTTCTATTTTTAGGAATTCTCTTAGTTTATCAATCAGCCTATTCAACCTCAATCAAGGGGAAGATTCGAACTAAATATGAACCACTTAATGAAGCGGTAGTTTACATAGAGAAAATAGAAGGGAAAACATTTTCACCACCTGAGAAACCGGTAATTATGGACCAAATTGATTTAACTTTCATTCCACATGTTTTACCGATACTTGTTGGAACAACGGTTATCTTTCCAAATAGTGATGATACACGGCACAGTGTATTTTCAGCAAGTAAAACCAATAAATTCGATTTCGGTTCTTATGCACAGGGATTAAAAAAGAAAATGACATTTGTTCAGCCGGGTGTAGTGCCGCTTCTATGCCATGTACATCCTGAAATGTCGGCATTTATAGTTGTTGTTGAAACGCCATTTTTTTCCATAACTGATGAAGAAGGCTCTTTTCAAATTAAAAACGTACCACCGGGTAAATATAAACTAACTGTCTGGCATGAATGGGCAAAAACCAAAACCCAGCAAATAACTGTATTAGAGCATCAGGATTTATCGGTCAATTTTATTTTGGATTAATATTTTAAACATTCGTTGACTGTGAAGAAGAGTATAACCCATAGAATTCTGCATCCGGGTATCTTTGGAAGATTGAATCTGCTTTTCATTCAACTTTCAACAATACCTATTATCTTACTTAGTATTTATATTCTTCACGAGCAAACGCAAATCCTTCAAAACGATGCTTTGCGGAGCGTGAAAAACCAGGTGAATGATATAAAATCAAAGACCTTATCAATGCTCATGCAGGTTAAACAACAAATGAATATTATCTCCAGGACAACCGAAATTCAAAAATATATCAATAGCTTTTTACTAAATGAATCTCCTTTTCATTTAGCCCGGGAATTAACCATTGTTGAAAACGAATTTATCAACCTCCTTAAAGATAATAATCTTTATTTTAAAATTGAACTTTTGGATAAATCAGGCAGACGCAGATTAGCTGTTTTTTTTGATAGTACAAAAGTTTTTACAATTCCTAAAAAAGAACTATCAAAAACGCCTTTATATTTCTATCTTCACGAGGTTGAGAATATGAAACATGGTGAGATTAAGCTCTCGCCTTCTGAAATAAAGGAACCAAGAACGAAAAAGAGAGTTCCTGCTATCGATTGCATAATGCCGATTTATGATGAAAATCACCAAAGGACTGCTATTCTTATTGCAAGTTTCCATGCTGAAGAGTTTTTCAAAAACTTTACATTATCCAACACTGATACTAATATTAAAGTTATAATGGTTAATGGCGAGGGATTTTATTTATATCATTCAATAAAGAAAAAAAATTGGAACAGGCTTCTTGCAGCGCGTCAGGAAGAAAATCTGCAGCATGATTATGATTCGACCGAAGCAAATAAAATATTAAAGCAGATGGGTGGTACGATTACCGAAGACCCAAAGCGTATAATCGAATTCTCAACAATTTTTTCCCAGAGCGATAGTCCAACAAACAGGTACATTGTTTTTACAGAAATTCCCAAAAGCGTGGTGTTTGCTTCGGTTAATAAGTTTCGTACTTTGATGATTACTATTTGCATCGTTGCTGCTTTTCTATCAATAATTACCGGTTTCTATACTTCAAGACATTTTCTTCGACCAATCAAACGATTAGTTGAAGGGACGAAAATAATACGTGAAGGAAATCTTGATTATAAATTGGATGTTCAAACTCACGATGAACTTCAGGATTTAACCGAAAGCTTCAACGAAATGGTTGTGCAATGGAAACAAAAGCGTGAATTGGAGCAGCAGCAAAGGCTCGAGGAGGATATAAAGGAGCGCAAGAAATACTTAGATAATATTATGGACAGTTCGCTCGATTTATTGATTACTCTTTCAGCCGAAGGAAATTTAAGTTTTGCAAATCGAAGATTGGAGGATGAGTTGGGATACAGGTTCCAGGATGTGAAAGGTATGCATTATTTATCCTTTTTCCCGGAAAACCAACATGCCTTCCTTACAGAAAAATTGGAGGAGGTCAGGAATTCGAACGGAGTGGTGTACGATACTCAACTCATCAAACGGGATGCTTCCGTTATCGATTGCTTAGTTTCTATTTCACCATTAAAGGGATTGAATGAATACCTTGTTGTCATAAAGGATATAACACAGCGAAAGCAGGCAGAGCTGGCTATTCTGACCGCAAAGGAAAAAGCTGAGGAAGCAAATCAACTCAAGACAAATATTCTTGCAAATATGGGGCATGAATTACGCACTCCGATGATTGGTATTCTGGGTTTTTCGAAAATGCTTCATGATACAAAAGATGAGCAGGAAGTACTTGAAATAGGTCAAATGATATATCAAAGCAGTAAAAGGTTGATGGAAACTTTGAATCTTATTTTGGATTTATCAGAAATAGAATCTGGTGATTATATTATCAAGAAGAATGAAGTTTATTTATGTGAGATAGCAGAGGCATCAATTGACAAATATAAAGATGATGCCTTACAAAAGGGTGTGGAAATTAAATTGATTGCCGAATGTAATCCTGAAGAATACATTATCTTATCAGATTCTCAGGCATTGAGCAAGATATTCGGGAATATTATCGATAATGCAGTAAAATTTACAAACGCAGGTTCCATCAATATTTTAATAAACTTAGATAAAATCCGCAAAAATGCGATTGTTGAAATCCGCGATACCGGTATCGGTATTGCCGAAGATATAATTGAATCGATTTTCGAACCTTTCCGGCAGGGCAGTGAAGGACTTTCGAGAACACATGAAGGGACAGGTTTAGGGCTTACTTTAACGAAGAAATATGTTGATTTGATTGGTGGTGAAATATCCGTTCAAAGCAGCTTTGGTAAAGGAACTTCCTTTTTTATAAAATTACCGGCAAATAATAAAAGCTAAACTCAAATTTTGTATTAAGAAAAAAATAAATTATTGATTTTAATTGAGATAAAGAAACCCCCTAACCCCCTTTGAAAAAGGGGGAATATTAGATTCCCCCTTTTTTAAAGGGGGTTAGGGGGTTTTTCTTGTGATTTAAAGTTTTTATTGGGTATATTTTTGAAAAAGCAGAATAAAATAACTAAGGAATTTATTGAAAGAATTAAGTCCGGTGACCGTGCAGCGCTCGCTCAGGCGATAACACTTTTAGAAAGTAATGCTCCGAATCACTCTGACTTGGGGTCGGAATTAATAAGAAATATATCACCTCCTCCGGAACATTCTATTCGAATTGGCATTACTGGCTTGCCGGGTGCAGGTAAAAGCACATTTATTGACTCATTCGGTGTTTTCCTTTGTGATAGAGCTCACCGTGTTGCAGTACTTGCTGTTGACCCAAGCAGCCCGGTATCAAAAGGTTCTATCTTAGGCGATAAAACAAGAATGGAAAAGCTTTCAAAAAATTCAATGGCATTTATCCGGCCATCTCCGTCCGGTACAAATACAGGCGGAGTAACAAAAAAAACACGTGAATCAATTTTATTGTGTGAAGCGGCAGGTTTCGATAGAATTATAATTGAGACTATCGGTGTTGGTCAAAGTGAAACGGCTGTACAGTCGATGGTGGATTTTTTCCTGTTGATACTGCTTCCAGGCGCTGGTGATGAGCTTCAGGGAATAAAAAAAGGTTCCGTCGAGTTAGCCGATGCAATTATCATTAACAAAGCTGATGCGGATTCCGAGAGGCTCGCTAAGATTACCCAAAATCAATATCAAAATGCGATTCATTTAATTCATCCTTCGGAAAAGGACTGGAGTGTACCTGTGTTAACCTGCTCGGCTACCGAAGGCAAGGGAATTCACGAGGTTAATGATATAATAAATAAATTTATTGAACAGGTAAAAGCAAGCGGAAAATTCGAAGAAAACCGGCGTAAACAGCTTTTAGACTGGATGTATTCAATGATTGAAGACAATTTGAAAAGGGAATTCTATCAAAATAAAGAAATCATTTCACAAATCCCAAAATTGGAAAATGAAATTCTTTTGGGTCATATTACTCCTGAAGCGGCTGCAGCAGAACTTTTAAAGAGATTTCTTCAAAGTTCGATTGTAAAGTCATGAAAGTAGGAACCCTTCAACCGCTCTTATACTTAGGGGGGGTTCTAAAAATTCAATTTTGTCATTCCCGCGAAAGCGGGAATCCACTCCCAGAGCGGCTTTATGGATTCCCGCTTTCGCCGGAATGACAATTTTTAGAACCTTCCTTAGTTGTATTCAAACAGAAAAGGATGTCTGTTCTACTGTTTTTGGTAGAACAGACATCCTTGTCTGTTTGAACGAAACCTGGTATTATATATTACTTTTTTATAGCTCTCCCCTTAAAAATTTTATTTCCTGCACTCAAATTCACAAAATAAACACCCGAAGCCAACTCATTTAAATTCAGTTTATGTATGATACCACCAGATAAATTGCCGGCAAAACTTCGCTGAAATACCGTAGAGCCGAGTATATCATGAATTTCAATATTTAAAAATGTTGGTGAGCCGTCGTCACTACCAATCCTGATATTAAGTTCATCAGTAAAAGGATTCGGATATAGCGACAGCTCATTTGAAAAATTTTCTTTGTCCTCAACATCTGTTACTAAAGGTGTATGTGAGATTGGCAGGCTTCGGACGCGAATTCCGCAGGCATTATATATAGCATTGCACAAAGCAGGACTCACAGTTGGGAATCCAAGCTCGCCAACGCCACTGGTAAATCCGCCGGATTGCAAAATATATATTTCCATTTTCGGAGAATCCCCGATTCTCAGCCACTTATAACTTGAATAACCGCTCTGGACAGCAATGCCCTTATCGATTGTAATTTCAGCAATCAATGCTGTCGATAGCCCATCGATTACATTCCCCATCATCTGTGATTCAATAGCAATAGGATTAATTGCAAACCCGACATCGCAAACTGCAATGACCCTATCTACTTTAATTTTACCTGCTGAATCGATTGTAACTTCCACAACATGCCCTGCATACCCGCTCCATCCGCTAAAGACCGCAACACCTCTACCGGAGCCTTTCGGCAGAGGTTTCGTCCAGTCTGACCGTAATTTAAGTTCATTTAAAACGGTTTTTATTCTTGTACCTGCAATACTCAACCGGAAATCAAGCGGGTCAATCCCTGCCGCTATTGCCAATTCATCGATAAAAGATTCATTGGCAAATACTACCTGGGAAGCCGATACAGAACGCCATGCGCCGGTAGGAATTACGGTAATTCCGGAATCATTCAGGTTTTGAATATTAGGGATAGAATAACTCGGTGATGATACTCCGGGACTCCCTGCAAATACACCTTTATGAATCCAGCCGGTAATCTTCCCGGAAGCATCCAATCCTGCTTTAAGCGCATGTATGCTTGCAGGACGGTAATATCCATTCCTTATATCATCTTTTCGTGAGTAAACAAGTTGTATCGGTACACCTGCTTGCTTGGCTACCTGGGCAGCTTTTTGGGCATCGTCGGTACCATTGCGCCGTCCGAAAGCGCCTCCCGATAAATTAGTATGTACAATAACATTAGCAGAAGATAGCCCTACAGCCGATGCAACGGTACTTTGCACTCCTTGCGAGTTTTGAGTTGATACCCATACTTCGCACTTTGAACCCTGTAAATGTACCGTACAGTTCATAGGTTCCATCGGGGCATGAGCAAGGTAAGGTACTGAATATTGTGCTTCAATTGTCTTTGCAGTATTTGTTGGCAGGGATGGCAGCGTTCCGATTTTATCAGTTAATGATTTTGTAATCTGGGCTGAATTCAGGTTGGCATTTGAACCCATATTCCAGTTGACCTTCAATGCTTCAACACCCATGAAAGCAGCATAAGTATTATCGGCAATTACTGCTATATAATTTGAAAATTTTATCGTTTTTATGACACCCGGAATTGCCTTTGTCTGGGTATCATCGTAAGTCGAAACAGATGCACCGATTGCAGGAGGCATAGCAACGGCGGCGTATTTCATCCCCGGGACAATTGCATCAATACCGTATTTCGCTTTTCCTGTTATAATATCTGCAGTATCGATAGGATGCTTACCCTTAGTCATATAGATGAAATCCTTAGGGTCTTTTTGCTTTACCTGATTTGCATTGGGTACAGGCAGGGTTGCTGCCTTATCTACCAATTCGCCGAAAGAAAGTTTACGCGAACCTGCAGTTTCGATAATATAACCGAGTTGAGCTTTGCACGCGCTTTCGGCTATTCCCCATGTCTGGGCAGCAGCAGTAATCAGCATAGTTCTTGCAGTTGCTCCGGCTTGACGTAAAGTATTAAGGGAAGAGCGTCCGCTTGTACTTCCGGCAGTAGATTGAGAGTCGTATTTCGTATCGGCAAGAGCCTGGACTACCTTAACCATTTCCCATTCGGCGTCCATTTCGTCTGCAATAATAATAGGTGTAGTAGTTCTTGCCCCTTGACCAAGCTCGGAATAGGAACATGTAACAACAATTGTATTATCCTTTTTTACCTCGAGCCATATATTGGGAATAAATTCGAGGAACTTTTTCTCATCACCGGCGAATAATTTTGCTGTACCTGAAAATGGATTGACAAGCCCAATAAGCACACCTGCGCTCGTTGCAGATATACCCAGGATAAATTCCCTGCGAGCAAAATTTGTTGAATTATTATTATTTTCTTTCATGGCTTATCCTATCGCTGCAATGTGAATAGCTTCGCGAATTTTATTATATGTACCGCAGCGGCAAATGTTACTGCTCATTTCCCTGTCGATATCTTCATCAGTGGGTTTTGGAATTGTCATTAGTAAAGCTGCTGCACTCATAATCTGCCCTGATTGACAATAACCACACTGTGGTACTCCAACTTGCATCCAGGCAATTTGCAGGGGATGTGTCATATCATTTGACAATCCTTCAATGGTTACGATTTTTTTATCTGCACAATCCGATACTGGAGTCGAGCAGGAGCGGATGGCTTCATTGCCGGACAGTACAACACAAGAACCGCATGTGCCGACTCCACATCCGAATTTTGTTCCGGTAAGCCCCAATACATCCCGCAATACCCAAAGAAGTGGCATTTCGGACGGAACATTGACTTCATAATTGGTATTATTAACATTCAGATTCATTATTCCCTCTATATATTTATTATTTATCAGGTTTCATGATTATTTATTATTCCTTTTATTGCAGGAACTAAAATCATTTTTCGTTATCATCTACCATAATAAATTTAATCAATATACTATTAGAAACAAAATAGATTTTAAACTTTGTTACAATAATATGTTCAATCCTCCGTTAAATTATTTTCATAATTGCCAATATTGAAAAAATAGCTTAAATTATTTGGTAATTAATGGTTTTTATTGTATATTAAATATGAAATAGAAAATGACGATACCGGAACAAATTAAGCGACGTTTAACAATAATAAGAAGTCTTTTTATTAATAAGACTTACGAATAATAATAATGAATGAATTATTTGAAACCTGATGGAATTTTTTCGAAGAAAATATAAACAATTATTAAAATTGTCATTATTACTTGCTATCCTGCCTGTAGCTTTTGTATTTTTATTTGCAGCCAACGAATCGGAATTAAACGATAAAGCATATTATTCAGCAAGGAACGAAATTAATGATAAAGAATTTTTCTCAATGGAAGACATCGATATAAGCGATAAATTCTATTATGAAATTACCGGTATGGCTTCTTATTATTCCGACAGATTTCACAACCGTAAAACTGCATCAGGAGATATCTATTACAAAGATGAATTTACAGCAGCTCACAAAACATTGCCTTTTGGAACAATTCTTCGAGTTATAAATCAGGCAAACGATAAAGCAGTTCTTGTTAAAATCACCGACCGTGGTCCTTATAGCGGAAATAGGATAATTGACTTATCCTTTGCTTCAGCACAAAAAATCGATGGTTTGGGATTACCTAATGTAAAAATAGAAGCATTATTGAAACATAATTTTCAGGCTATTAAAAACTCGTCCGATAAATTTTTCTTCGGCTATTCTTATGACCAACCCTTGATTTGTATTCCTCACTCCACTCTTTCGATACTGGATTCCAGCAATGATTTTTCAGATTGCATCAGGAAATATGATTCTGTTCTAAAAGAAAATCCCGATAAAGTCATTTACATTTTCGTTCCTGTAGAGTTGAAAGAGAATATTGAATCCGAAAAATATATCGTTGCAACAGTTGATTTTCGGGCTTGGAAACTCGAAAGCCTTGAATATACAACCTTAATAAAGTAACCTTTTGTATCCATATTTATTTTTAACTCATATTATATAATTATCAATTTTCAATTCTCAATGAATTTTAAATGTTTAATGTTTAATTTTCAATTTCCAATTCTCATTAAATTCTTGTTTCAATTATTTAATTATTAAAAATTAGAAATTGAATGAAAATTGCAAAATTGAAAATTGATAATTTCTTAAAGAATGAAAATTGAAAATTTCTATATGATTTAACGATTTATGACATCAATAAGTAATTTACATTTTACTTAAACTTGTAAATTTCGGAAAAATTCCTTAATTTTGTAATCCTTGGTGCCGTAGCCAAGTGGTTAGGCAGCGGTCTGCAAAACCGCGAACGTTGGTTCGAGTCCAATCGGCACCTCTTTTTTATTTATAAACCCGGGATTCAATTCCCGGCTTAAATTTAAGGATAATAATGGGAACAACAGCAGATTTACGACCTGGAGCCGTAATCAAATTCAATGGCGAGCTTTGCACCGTATTGGAAAGCGAGCACCGCACTCCGGGAAATTTACGCGCTTTTTATCAGGTGAAGATGCGAAATATGGCATCCGGCAGGCTTTATGAAAACCGATTTCGTTCCGGCGAATCCATCGATTTCATACGCGTAGAAAAACGTAATTACCAATTTTTATATCGAGATGGCAATACATTATTTTTTATGGACCCGAATACTTATGAGCAAATCCCCGTCGACGGAGAACTGTTCGGCGATACGATTCAATTCCTTCGCGAAAATGACGATGTTCAACTTGCATTCAATGATACTACACTACTTGCAGCAGAACTGCCACCTCATGTTAATTTACGAATTACCCATACTGAACCAGGCGTTCGCGGTGATACCGCAACAAATGTTCTTAAACCGGCAACACTCGAAACAGGAGCTATCGTTCAGGTTCCTTTGTTCATCAATGAAGGCGACCTCATTCGCGTCGATACCCGCAACAGTGCTTACGTTGAAAGAGTTAAAGAATAAAATTAAAGCATATTATAAAATCCTGATATAAAATTACCGAAAGGATTAAAATGGATCTGAATTATTTACGCAGGCTCGTCAAAATTTTTGATGAAAGCACCGTAACAGAACTATCTATAGAAGAAGAAGGCTCAAAAGTTAAATTATCAAAACGTCCAACATCAGAAAAAGTAACTTCATCACCGGTAATTTCTTATCAACAAACACATGAAATGGCAGTTCAGCCTGCGGCTCCGGTGACTTCCCAATCCAAACCGGTTCAGGAAATTTCAACTACCGAAGAACAACAGCCAGTTACATTCTATGAAATAAAATCACCAATGGTTGGAACGTTTTATCGCTCTTCAACACCAGAGGCTGAACCTTTCGTAGGCGTTGGCGGGCATATAAAAGCAGGTTCAACACTTTGCATCATTGAAGCTATGAAATTGATGAATGAAATTGAATCGGATATAAGCGGAATCATTGTTGCAATATTAGTCAATAATGCCGACCCGGTAGAATTCAATCAGGTGTTATTCCATATACAACCGGATTAATATAGAAATGATAAAGAAAGTATTAATTGCCAACCGTGGAGAAATTGCTTTAAGAATCATCCGCGCATGCAAAGAATTGGGCATTAAAACCGTTGCCGTTTATTCTGAAGCCGATAGAGTATCTTTACACGTAAAATTTGCCGATGAAGCTGTTTGCATCGGACCTGCACAAAGTAAATTGAGTTACCTGAATATACCATCGATTATTGCTGCTGCCGAAATAACCAATGCGGATGCAATTCATCCGGGTTATGGATTCTTAGCAGAAAATGATTTCTTTGCAGATATTTGCTCAGACCACGGAATTACATTCATTGGACCTACGGCTGATTCAATCAGACGCATGGGGAATAAATCCGTAGCTAAGGAAACAATGAGAACAGCCGGCGTACCTGTAGTTCCGGGTAGCGATGGAGTAGTTCATTCAATACGCGATGCTTTAAATATTGCTGCTCAAATTGGTTATCCGGTCATGCTGAAAGCAGTTGCCGGCGGCGGCGGCAAAGGTATGCGGTTGGTCGGCTCTAATGAAGAATTAGAGCGAGTCTTCGATATAATCCGTAACGAGGCAAATACTTCATTTAAAAATCCGGATATTTATATAGAGAAATTCGTCGAAGGGTCCCGGCATATCGAAATCCAGATATTTGGCGATACCTTTGGAAAAATTATCCATTTAAACGAACGAGAATGTTCGATTCAGCGCCGTCACCAGAAATTAATCGAGGAAGCCCCCTCCCCCGTCGTCACTCCTGAAATCCGTAAAACTATGGGACATGCTGCCGTCAAAGGCGCTCAGGCTGTGAATTATGTTGGACCGGGTACAATCGAATTCTTAGTCGATGACAAGATGAATTTCTTCTTCATGGAGATGAATACCCGTATCCAGGTTGAGCACACAGTTACCGAAGAATCTTTGGATTACGACTTAGTAGCAGAACAGATAAAGGTTGCATCCGGCGAACATCTTTCTTTTATTGAACATGACCCTGTTAAACATGCTATTGAATGTCGAATTAATGCAGAAGACCCAGACCACGATTTCCGTCCTGTTCCCGGAACAATTGAAAGCCTGCACCTTCCCGGCGGGCATGGTGTGCGGGTAGATTCACATATTTTCCAGGGATATAAAATCCCCCCCTACTATGATTCATTGGTAGCTAAACTCATTACTTTTGCTCCAACAAGAATTGAAGCTATTATCAGGATGAGGCGTGCATTAGATGAATTCGTAATTGAGGGTATAAAAACGACTATTCCATTCCATATAAAAATGATGCAGAATCCCGATTTTATCTCGGGAAATATCGACACAAAATACCTGGAACGAAACGACTGGCAGAATATGTAGAAAATTGATTGTATAGAATCAAAGAATGCCATTCCGAATAACGGGCAGCCATATTAGCAATGTAATATTTGTAATTTGTCCGATGTTTTTCCCATTTCGAAAAAATTATTCCACGCAAAGTCGCAAAGAAGTTAAATCGCAAAGAAGACTTTAAGTATTTGTTATTTCTTTTTCATTAAGAGTTCCTTTTCATTTTTGATATTAATTTAACATTAATTTTTAATTGTTAATGTTTTGTTATGATTATTTTTCATTTTCCCATATATACCCAAAAAAAATCCAAAAGATTCATTGAACATCAAATATTTTTTTGAGTGATAAAAAAAACAATTTCGGTTACAAATAAATTGAAAATTAGTGTTGACTATATTATATGTTATAATTTGGAGTGAATGTAATCGAACAAAAAATAAAACTTGGATTAGAATAAAAAACTCTTTAAGTTCGTTTTGTAAATTTTTTATGTTGGATTAATTGAAATCGAAAACAAGGAAAAAAATTACTAATTAATAAACCGAAAAAATGAATTCATCAAATCACATAGGTTCTCCCGAATCTCCCAAAAAGGGCAGGAGGGAATTTATCAATTATCTGTTAGGTGGAAGTTTTGCTGCATGGCTCATCTCGATTGTTTATCCTATTTACCACTTCTTAGAACCGCCAAAAGTCGAAGAGGTTAAGGTTTCGAATTTAAAGGTTGGCAAAGTAGGTGATATGGAAAAAGAATCGGGTAAGATTGTCAAGTTCGGCAGCAAACCGGTACTGGTAGTTCGAACCGCCGCAGGTGATTATAAAGCCTTTTCTGCAACCTGCACACATCTTGATTGTATTGTCCAGTACAGAAAAGACTACGGACAGATTTACTGTGCCTGCCATAACGGCAGGTATGACCTTAACGGCAGGAACATTAGCGGACCGCCTCCGGCACCATTGGCAAAATATAATATTGCGATAAAGGGTGATGAGGTTATTGTATTCAAAGATGAAAGTTAAGAAATGATAGAATTAACATCCTTAAAAAAACGAATATCCGCCTGGATTGACGAAAGATATGAGATTTCTAACTTAATTAGTTATATGAAAAAGAAATCCGTACCGAAATTCAGGGCAACATTTTGGTATTATCTTGGTGGAATTACTTTGCTGCTCTTTATAGTTCAGGTAGTATCCGGCATATTACTATTAATGTATTATAAGGGAACAGAAAATTTAGCCTTCGAAAGCGTTCAATTTATTAATACCAAGGTATATTTCGGGTGGTTAATCCGCTCAATTCATAGCTGGTCGGCAAATTTAATGATTCTTGGCGCATTTTTGCACATGTTTTCCGTTTTCTTTCTTCGTTCTTATAGAAAGCCACGTGAGTTGACATGGTACACCGGCTTTATATTACTCCTGCTTGGTTTTGGATTCGGATTCAGCGGTTATTTATTGCCATGGAACGAACTTGCATATTTTGCTACTAAAGTTGGAACAGATATAGTCAAACAGGTTCCCTTTGTCGGTCATTATTTTATGGTTTTGCTGCGGGGTGGAGAAGAAGTTACCGGAGCCACATTATCAAGATTTTACGGATTTCATGTTGCGGTCTTACCGGCAATATTTACTGTATTTTTGACTGCACATTTAATGTTTATTCAGCGCCAGGGAATTCATGAACCGGAAGATTGGAAAAATAAATCCGAAAGTGAAAGAAGTTATATGCCATTCTTTCCGAACTTTCTTCTACGCGATTTGTTGTTATGGCTCATTGTTATAAACATATTAGCTATACTTGCAGTATTTTTCCCATGGGAGCTTGGTCAGAAAGCCAATGCATTCGCTCCTGCTCCAAAAGGAATTCGTCCGGAATGGTACTTTATGTTTATGTTCCAGACCTTAAAATATATACCTGGAAAAGTCTGGTTTATCGATGGCGAGCTTTTAGGAATCGGATTTTTCGGAATAGCCGGCTTTCTTTGGTTTATGCTTCCCTTTTGGGATAAACGAACCAAAATCGGAATACGTAATAAACTTTTGAATTACATCGGTATCATTGTTATTATGTTTATTATCGTTCTTACCATTCTCGGTTATGTTCTCGAATAATGGAAAATTATAATGAGTAAATATTAGAAAAATAATATGAAAAAAATAATATATATTGTAGCTCTTCTGTTCCTTGTTATAGGAATCAATCAAGTTTTTTCCAAAAAAAAACCTATAATAGTTGGTGATGACCTTTGCGAAAATTGCCACCTGACTTTAGAAGACAAGAATTTATTACCGGCACAAGCTTATGCGACCGATATACACAAATCGAAAAATATTACCTGCGCAGATTGTCACGGTGGCGACGCAACAACCTACGACATGGATGTTGCTATGGATAGAAATAGAGGCTTCCTCGGTGTTCCGAAACCACAAGACAGAATGAAAATGTGCATCAAATGCCATTCCGACGAAAAACGTATGAAAAGACTTGGCTCGGCTTTACCCACTGACCAATTTAAAAAACTTCAAAATTCCGTACATGGTCAGCCATCTTCAAATAACAGAGGTTATATTGCAGATTGTATCTCATGCCATGGTGTTCATAACATTGCTTCACCAGGTAATCCCGCTTCGACTGTCTATGCAACCAAAATCCCTGCTTTGTGCGGCAACTGCCATAGCAACGCCAATTACATGAAAATGTATAACCATAAATTACCGATTGACCAGGTAGAAAAATATAAAACAAGTCTGCACGGCATTCAAAACAGCAAGGGAGATATAACCGTTGCTCAATGTGCAAGCTGCCACGGTCATCATGATATTCGTACTGCAAAAGACCCTAAATCATCAGTTTATGTATCAAATATACCTGAAGTATGCTCAAAGTGCCACAGCGATGCAAAAAAAATGTCAAAATATAATTTACCAACAGACCAATATTCCAAGTTTGTTACAAGCGTTCATGGAGTTGCCCTGTTGAAGAAACATGATATGAGCGCCCCATCCTGCAATTCATGCCACGGCAATCATGGAGCAGTTCCACCGGGTGTCGAATCAATTTCAAACGTTTGCGGTACCTGCCATAATCTAAATGGTGAGATGTTTTCCAAAAGTCCTCACAAAGCCGCTTTTGACAAGGAACACCTTCCCGAGTGCGAAACCTGCCACGGTAATCACGGTATTATGCCTACAACCGATAATATGATTGGCACAGGAAGCGAGACAACCTGCATTAAATGTCACGATGAATCGGATAAAGGCAAGGGCAATGAATATGCTTATGAAATGCGCCGTTTGATTGATAGTCTCAAAGCTGACGAGAAGAATGTTCTATCACTGTTAGGACAGGCTAATGCATTAGGTATGGATGTTGCAGATGCAATGTTTGCCATGAAGGATATTCGCCAGGTATTAATTCAGACAAGAACTTGCATTCACCTTGCAAATTTCAGGGTATTCAAGGAAACGCTTCAACCGGGGTTCGAAATTACCAAAAAAGCTGCAATAGAAGGAAAAAATGCTATAGACGATTATCATTTCAGACGTACCGGATTAGGATTTGCAACGATAATAGTTACGATTTTAGCTTTGTCATTATATTTAAAAATAAAAAAGATTGAGAAAGTACAGAAAGAAAAATCTTAAAGCAGGTTCTTAAAATACTTGAGGGTCATATTTGCGAATGAGGCTATTTGAAAACAATGAAAAATAGTGAAATGTCATTCTGAACTCCAAAATAATGGAATTAAAAAAAATATGCAATGACAAATTCAAGAGAAACCCCCTAATCCCCTTTGAAAAAGGGGGAAGTGGTTGTCCCCCCTTTTTCAAAGGGGGTTAGGGGGTTTCTCTTTGTTGAAATTGTTGCCATTATTTTGTATCAAGAAAAATCTGTCATTGGTAACTTGTTTCAGAATCCATGAATCGTACTGGGACTGGATTCTGAAACAAGTTCAGAATGACATTCTTCTTGAATTTTCACACAGCATCGGATGAAGGAATGACAATTTAAAAACATGCTTTAATACTTTGATAAATAAATACACTTAATTGTTACATATTATAATTTATTAAAATGGCAAATATCCGCTGGGGAATAGTTATTGATTTGCGAAGATGCGTTGGCTGCCACACATGCTCGGTAGCCTGCAAGAGCGAGTTTCTCGTACCGCTTTCCGTCTATCGCCAATGGGTGAAAGTAATTGAAAAAGGTCAGTACCCAAATGTAAGCCGTTCATTTCTGCCATCGATGTGTAATTGCTGCGAAAATCCTATTTGCGTTCATAATTGCCCTACTCAGGCTACATTCAAACGTGAAGACGGAATCGTACTACAAGACCCACACAGGTGTATCGGCTGCAAATATTGTATAGCATCCTGCCCTTATGATGTGCGATATGCAGACCCAATGAAAAGAATAGTCCAGAAATGCACCTGGTGCCATCATAGAATTGATACGGGATTGGAGCCGGCATGCGTAAATGCCTGCCCTTCGTTCGCAATGACTTTCGGAGATTTGAACGACCCTGAAAGTCGTATTTCTAAAGTGTTAGCCTCTAATGCGGTGCAAGTGCTCAAACCTGAAAAAGATACTCGTCCACATGTATATTATATCGGCGCCGACGAAGTTGCAATGCGTGCTATAGGCGGCGCAAACCGAAAAGAGAAGCCGGTTTGGTGGCTTTGGGTTATGGGGAATTTTGTTAAAAAAGAGCACAAAGGTTAATTATGGAATCAGGATTAAATATTATTTATAATGTATATCATACGCCGCCTTTGGAATTTCCCATTGCGGTTTATTTCTATCTTACCGGTTTATCGGCAGGTTCATTCCTGCTTTCGACTCTCGCTTATGGATTCGGCATTGAGAAATTCAAACCCCTCGGACTTCTCGGAGTAAGTTTGGCTGTTATTTTACTTATTCTCGCTCCAATCAATTTAATCATTGACTTGGAGCAGCCAATGCGTTTCTGGCATTTGTTCCCTTATTTGAATATGAAATCGCCAATAACTTATGGAACATTCCTTCTTTCGCTTTATCCGCTAAATGCTATTATTTACGGCTATTTCATGTACAAAAAAAATTACAGGTTGACTAAAATATTCGGGTTCATCGGAATCCCGCTTGCAATCTCAGTTCACGGATATACAGGCTTTATTTTAGCGCTCAGTAAAGCTCGCGCTTTATGGAATACTGCTTTGATGCCGTTTTTGTTTCTTGTCTCAGCAATGGTTTCGGGTATTGCGATGATGATGATAGCCGTTGCTATCAAACAAAGATACTTTTCCGAGGATAAACATATTCATGATAATATTATTTTTGACCTCGGGAAAATTCTAAATATGACAATTTTCCTGGATTTATTCTTGATTTTAAGCGATATTTTAGTGCTTCAAACCGCAGATACCGAAGCACATCACGCAGCTATGCTAATTCTTACAAGTGATTTCAGCCCTATGTTCCTGGGTGTTGAAATCATCATAGGCTCATTTATTCCGCTGATGTTATTCAATATTCCGATGTTCAAAAAACGGATTGGATTTCAGATAGCGGCTGCAATTCTTGTTATGATTGGAATATTGGCAATGCGATATGTAATGGTTATTGGCGGACAAAGTATTCCTTTAAGTTAGAGGCAAAAAATGGAAAGACGTGATTTTATAAAAACTGCCGGATTAGTTGGCGCAGGAGCATCGGTCGCAACAATGGGCACTGCTGCGTATGCAAGGACATTATTCGAAGATATGCCGCATGGTGGCAAGAGTGTATCGCGCACAACGGGCGCAGTACGCCTGCCGATTCCGACAACCTGCCTTATGTGCAATGCTCAATGCGGTGTTATAGGTTTTTTGGAAGACAATAATTTAATTAAAATCGAAGGCAATCCACGTGATTTAAACGCTCGCGGCAGGATTTGCGCAGCAGGAATTGCAGGAATTCAAGCCCTTTACAATCCCGAGCGAATACTCGAGCCAATGCGACGTTCCGGCAGAAGAGGCGAGGAAAAATGGAAAAAAATTTCCTGGGACGAAGCCATCGGTGAAATATCAACCCGGCTCGCTGAACTTCGTAAAAATAATAAGAGTAATCAATTTGTATTACTTAACAACAAGGACTGCATAAAACCGCTTACAGCCTCTTTCCTTAAAACATTAGGAAATCCGGTTGTATCCAATTATGAAGAAATCAACAATTCTGCACAAAACGATATTTACCGTCAATCATGCGGTTACGACGAGTTGATACCAGACTTTGGCAAAACGAAATTCATCTTAAACTTCGGTGTAAACCTGTTCGAGAATTACGATTACTATGTACCGGCTTTATCCCGGCTTGCAGACGGCATGGTTACAGGTATGAAACTGGTTACCTTTGCACCACACATAAATAATACTTCCGGGAAAAGCTCTGAGTGGTTCTCAAATAATCCCGGTTCTGAATTAATTTTAGCACTCTCAATGATAAATGTTATTCTGAAGCGTGGGCACTACAATGCCGAATTCTTAAACCGGTGGACAGACATTTCAGTTAGGGATTTGGTAGCATTAACCGACCGGTTTACACCGGAATTAGCACAAAGCGTCAGTGGTATCAGGGAATCGCACATCAGAAGGATAGCAGTTGAATTTTCGACGAGCAAGCCATCAGTAGCATTATTCGCCGATAATTATTCACTTGGGAAAAATGCCACTGCAACCGCTTTAGCCGTTTTCATTTTAAACGTGATAAGCGGGAATATTGATACAGAAGGCGGATTGTGCATTCCGAGACATATACCTGAAATTGAATCAAACTTTTCGGAATTCGAACGCCGAAGCCCGATCACACTTTTCAAAGATATTGCCGAACAACGGCATCAAATCGAATTCCTTATGACGGCTTATTCAAATCCATTATTTACATTGCCTAATACCGAATCGGTCGAAACAACATTAACGAATGAAAAACTAATACCCTTTCACGTAGTAATCGATAATTATTTAACAGAAACAGCCAACTACGCCGATATCGTCCTTCCCGGTACGAATTATCTGGAGTCATGGGGGCTTCATTCTTCACCTTCGTTAGCTTTTATTCCACAAGTTACTCTCCAGCAGCCGAATATAAATCCGAAAGGTGAATCTCGTCAGTTGCACAGGATATTAATTGATATTTCCAAGAGAATCGGTGGCGATTTCCGGAATAAATTCACAATTGATAAATTGGAAAGTTATATTCGCAGCAAATCTGAAGAAGTCGAATCGAACTTCGGTCAGCAGGGCGGATTCGATAATCTTCGCGAAATAGGTATTTGGTCGGGTTTGGATGTACCCGAATATCGAACTTTTGCCGGTAAAGGATTTAAAACTTCGAGCGGAAAAATAAAATTAGCAGAATTAATTAAAAATATCCCTACCAATGCCGGTGTATTCTTAACGGAAATATATTCGGAAACAAACGAATACGATTTGATATTAACAAGTAGTTCGGTGCAATTCAATGAGTACACCGCAGAGCTGATGTGGCTTTCCGAAATCGAACATGAAAATAAAATCTGGCTCAACCGGTTAACTGCAGAAAAATTAGGAATCATAAACGGTGACCAGATTAAATTAGTATCAAATAAAAACACTGTCATCGGTAATGCAAGACTGACCAACGGTATCCACCCCAAGGCTGTAGCGATGAACAAAAACCTGGGACATTGGAAGTTGGGGAAGATTGCTACAAATCAAAGATTCGAAAGTAAGAATCCGAATACTGCATTTATCTGGTGGGACGATTTACCTCAACAGCCGCATTCAGTCAGTCTGTTGGACGACGTCGTCTATACACCGGGGAAATTGACAAATAATAAAAATAATAAAGTAAGAATAGAAAAAGTATGATTTCTTTTTTAAAAAAGCTGCCCCGCAAGTACTACGCTATTTTTGCGGGATTGGTCATTATAGCTGCCCCGTCGATTTTGTGGCTGCCAAGGTACACAACTTCCGACCCGGATTACTGCCTTAAATGCCACGGCGAAAAGGGTGGCTTGCCCGATAGGGGAATTGCTTCGAAAATTCATCCTGATATTCATAAGGTACGATGCGTGGATTGCCACTCCTGGCCCAATAAGCTCGTTTACGAAGGATATGTAAAAGGATTCATGGCTGAAACCGAGCGTATTACACCAAATTGCATTCGCTGCCATAAGGATATACAAAATCGAAATGATGTTGCCGGGTTTAAACATAATAAACTGAAAATAGGCATCCCTCATAAGTTCCATATGAATATGGGCGCCAAATGCACTGATTGTCATGCAAATATTGCTCATGATATTAGCGATAATCCAACAAATCGTCCTAAAATGGAATACTGCGGGCAGTGCCACGCAACCTCCGTAGAGCCTTGCACGAAGTGCCATCTTGAGAAACCGCCTCCTGGAAAATATAAAACTTCATATTCTGCCGGTTTGGTTGGCGATGGAAAATCCTTATACGACAAGTATTGCTCATCCTGCCACGGATTCAACGGCACCGGCGTGGAGAATTGCAATTTAAGGTCGAAAGAATTATTCGATAAATACGATATCAGAAGCCTGAAGAGGAAAACACTCGATGGACATAAGAACATGCCACCGTTCGATATCAATAAAGGCGGTTCGCTTACTGAAGATGAAGTTAGAGCTATTCTTGCTCATTTGAAGCTATCTTCGAGTGGCAGTTTAAATAATGGACAAGTTCTTTACGAAGGATATTGCGCGGTTTGTCATGGGGCTAAGGGGAATAAAATACCCCGCACGGATATGTCGAATCTTTCTTATGCAAAAACACTTCTTTATGAAAACTTAGTACGATTCCTCCGAATTGGCAAGAAAGGCTTCCACGCATTCGATAAGCCCTATGGAGGTCCTCTTCCTTATGAAGGTATTATTTCAATAGCGAAATATATTCCTACTTTATCAGCGCCTGTTATAGTGGCTGATACTGCCGGAATAGCCCTTAACCAGGAAGGTATGAAACTTTATCAGGCAAATTGTTCCGAATGTCATGGCAGCAAAGAAAATGTTCAGCATCAACAGGAACGAACCATGTATGTTCCTGATGTTTCGTTATTCTCAGGTAAATATTTGAAAACATTGGGTGACCGTAAGTTTGCCAAAACCGTCGCTGAGGGAATCGGCTCTATGCCAGGATTTGCAAAAGGAGCAGGGGGTAATCTGACTACTGTTGATATTAATTCGATATTAGATTATCTGAAAGTCAAAACGGGATTAAGCGCAGGTGTAGCTGCCGGAGATGAGACTATGAGAGGCAAAGCTCCAAAGATACCTCACGAGGTTAGCCAGGATATGGAAGATTGCATGGAATGTCATAGTTCTGATGGCATTAAGCCATTCCCCAAAGACCACTCAGGCAGAACAGTAAAATCATGTAAATCTTGCCATAAGGCATCTAAATAATAAAATAATTACAATACTTCAATCCCTTCTTTCGAATTCGGAAGAAGGGATTTTTTTTTGTTATGTTTATTCAATGGTTTTCCCTGCAAGAATTAAAATTCAACTTTCCGAAAGAAGGGAAATTTTCCGAAAGGAAAAATAGAACACTTTCAGAAAGTTTCCCTACTTTCGGAAAGTTGAATTGCAGCAAACTTTTGTTGAATTTGTTTTGAGTTTATTTCGCAGAAGTTTGTTGATGAGTAGTTTTTTTCTTTGAAGAAAAGCGCATAGTATCTATATTAAAGTAACAATATTGAGTGTTATCGGGATTGGCAATTGATATTTCCTTATAATTATTCGGTAATTCCTGGCATGATGGAATTTGTTCTGCAAATCCGGTTTCATAACCACCGGGACGCAGAGCAGTTCGGCAATCCATAAATATTTTGTTGTAATTATTGATATTGGCTTTTCCTTTGTAAAGATTATTTAATCTTTTTATCATTATCATAGAAAATTTTCCGAAATTGCTTTTTAAGTAAACATCGTAATTGATGCGAAATTCTTTTTCCGAAGCAAAACGGAACACACGAGCGGGATTTTCACGAACAACAATGACCGGTGTACCGATTCGTACATTTTTATATAACTTTTCGCCATCCTCCCGGCTAATCCTGACACATCCATGAGATGATGGTTTGATACCCAGAGTGCGATAATATCCGCTACCCTCCAACCCATGAAAACCTATATTCCCTTTAAATCCAATCCAATTAAATAGTTTTGCATTTTCAAATTGTTTGGAAGTGGCTATGGGACTCTTGCTCTGAATTGTATATATACCTTCGGGAGTATCCATTCCTTTCGTTAAATTGCTGTTTCCGGAAGAAACCCTGAAAACTAATGGTGTATCGTTGCGCCGAACAAGAGTTGCAGTCTGCTTTGTAAGTGATATTTCCACATAATTGTTGCCGAGGAGGTAAATCGTATCTTTTAATGCTGTGTATTTTAATGCTATTGGTGGGGGAAGTTTCGATAAAATTTCTTTATTGATTTGGAAAAAACCCGGAGGTTCAGGTTCTTCTTCAACAAAAAATCCGATAATAGCTATAATTATAACCGGTAAAATCAATAAAAATTTATTATTCATTCAAAATTTCAAAAAAGATTTCCAAATCAGGAACAGTTCCCAGGTTGCAGTTACATCCCTTAAGCAATATTCTGCAATTTCGGTTATCCTTCCATCGGAATAGAACTGTGCAACCTTGCTTCCATCTATTCCTTCTGCTTTGGGAGATTTAATGCCAAATGCCTGGGCATAAAAATCAAAATTATATCGCTTTGTAGCGCCTGTTTGTGCCCCTTGATAAAAGCATAGTTCATCAATCATATCGTAGTGCATTTTATAATTAAATTTAGTACCATCCATTAAATTTCTCGAAGGCTTGATTTTATGCAATGCCGAGCGCAACATTAAAAACGGAGCATCGAAATTCCTTCCGTTGAATGAAACCAAACTTGCATTTCCATATTTATTCAATATCCTCCAAAAATCTTCCAAAATACGACGTTCGGTAGTAATATGGCACGTATCGCCGTTTTTAAGGGTATCTGTTCTGTAAGCATCATAGGGGATATTCTCTTCGGTTGAAAACGCTGCCCGATTGACGACTTCCCAGTTGGTACCGCTGCCATGCATTAGTTGCAAACCAATGCATACGACTTTCGCAGTAAGGGGCGACAGAGCCATTTCGCGCAATTTTTTTTCCTTTTCTTCATCTGTTGTAGTACCGCGCAAGATATATTCCTGTTGGGACTCCGAGAAACTATCATATTCCAGGGGAACAGTTTCAATATCAAAAACCAAATATAATTCTTCGTTCATAGCTCTTATCCTCGTTTTGTAACATTTAAAGGTCTGGAAACGGTAATCCCGATATTAGTTTTAAAACTATGAACGTAATCATTAATTGATTGAGCAAGTACGACTTGCTTTTTCTTCGATGAAGCATGAAGGAATCTTGCAGAACCATCGGCGCTTTTAATTGCAAGCCCGGTATGGGAATAATCCAAACCTTTAGTATTGGTTGCAATTGCAATAATATCACCGGTTTTGATAAATTTTTCAACTTCAGCTAATTGATTACGCGGGATATAATAGTGTTTTCTGTCATTGATTTGTCGCTCGATTGCAGCTATTTTTTCGATTTGAGACTTATCCCTTTTCAGGGCTTCATATTTATTCCAGTTTGCAGACATGTAAGAAACATAGATTACAAGGGGTTCACCGCCAATATCACTGGTAATATTTTTTACAACATTTTTCTGCTCGTTATCGTAAATCCAGTCCGCAGTATAATGCAAACGGGAAGAATAATCCGTCAATAAACCGCTCCTATAGCGGGTAAAAGTAACTTCATCGATTAAATCAGAAAATTTCGTTTTGTACTTTTTTATACACCGGGCAATACATAATGAGTTTTCAAATAATGTAACACAATCCAAACCATTTAGAAATATCCTGCACTTTTCAGGTTCGGGTGGGTCGAGAGTGCCTGCCTGATAAGGGGTACCGATAAACTCGGTAGCAATTTTGCCGACCAGGGCGCCGATTTCAAGATTAATCCAAATTTCCCTTTTTGATTTTTCGATAATTTGAACAAATTTAGTAGTATCGAAGCTGGGTTTATTTTCTTTAGTGATTTGAGCTAATAGAGATGTATTAGTAAAATGCATTATACCGGGAGTCAGGGGTAGAAGCGCCATCCGCGAAATAAACTGTCTTCGGTTCATGAATTAGTTCCGTTAATTTTTCAAAACATGCAAATTAAACTAATTTTGGTCGATAGAAAAATTATTATAATACCGCTTCCAGCTCTGATTCGCTTTCCATCAATACCTGCCTTGCCTTGCTGCCATCGAAAGAACCTACTATACCTGCTCGTTCCAACTCGTCCACTATTCTGCCGGCACGGGCATAACCAACCTTCAACCTGCGCTGAATCAATGAAACTGAGCCTTGCTGGTGGCGAATCACAAGGCGGGCTGCTTCTTCGAACAAAGGGTCTCGGTCGAATCCATCAAATTCATTGCCGTTGGTTTTCTTTTCAATCAACGATGGCAGGAAATAAGGCTGAGTATATCCCTCCTGAGAACCAATGAAATCACAGATTGATTCTATTTCTTCGGTTGAAATGTAGGCATTCTGGATTCGTATCGGCTTCGGTACCCCGCTCGGAAGGAAGAGCATATCCCCGTTACCGAGTAATTGCTCGGCGCCCATCCCATCAATAATCGTTCGTGAATCTACCTTTTGAGCAACTAAATATGCTATCCTTGCAGGGAAATTTGCTTTTATTATTCCGGTAATGACATCCACAGACGGACGCTGGGTTGCGATAATTAAATGAATGCCGATAGCCCTTGCCATCTGTGCTATGCGGGTAATGGGTTCTTCGATTTCCTTTCCGGCTGTAATCATCAAGTCCGCCAATTCATCGATGATTACTACGATATAAGGTAATTGCAAATGCAGGAAATCCTTGTTATCAGCAAATTTCCCTTCGGCAACTTTAGCATTATATTCCTGAATGTTCCTCTGCCCTACTTTTGCTAAAATATCGTATCTCTGCTCCATCTCGGCGGTGACAGCTTTCAGGGCAATCACTGCATCCTTAGGATTAGTGATTATCTCATCATCTATATCCGGGCATACAGCAAGAAAATGATTTTCCAGACGGCTGTACTGCTGCAGTTCGACTTTTTTCGGGTCGATGATTACAAACTTTAATTGTTTGGGATGCATCTTGTATAGCAGCGAAGCTATAATTGTATTGATACCGACACTTTTCCCAGACCCAGTCGAACCGGCTATCAATAAGTGGGGCATTTTAGTCAAATCAGCAACGAATACATCACCTGAAATTGTTTTACCTAAGCCGAGCGGCAGCTTGTTCCCTGCAGCTATAAATTTTGCTGATCCAACAATTTCACTGAACCTGACCGTAGCAGGATTCGAATTAGGAATCTCAATTCCAATGGTACCTTTCCCCGGAATCGGAGCAATAATACGTATTCCGCGCGCTTTTAGAGCCATTGCCAGGTCATCTGCGAGGCTTTCGATTTTACTTATCTTGATACCAGGAGCAGGTACGAACTCGTATTGAGTTACAACCGGACCTGGAGTAATATTCAAATTCTCTATGTATATCTTAAATGTTTCAAGTTTCTCCTGTAGCAGACGGGCATTCATTTCCAGTTCACTGCGGTTGATGTCGAATCGTTCCGTAGGCTGTGCCAATAAACTTAACGGAGGATATTTATAAGTAATTTTTTCTTCCAATACAGGAGTACTTAATGTAGTTGGAGGGCGCTGTTCACTTTCAATTCGAGTAATTTTTACGCTAAGTTTACGCTCTTCCTCTTCTATTGTAATTGGCTCTGGCTGCGGTGTTACGTTCTTTAATATTTTTTCTTTCGGAATTTCTATATGCTCAGGGATATTTGGTAATTTTATCTCTGAAAGATAATTTCCCTTTGTTTCATTGGTAAGATTTGATTGAACGTTTTGAGTATTTGTATCTTCCTTAACTTTTGGTTCCGCCTTGCTATCTTGTTTAATGCTTGCATTGGATTGTACCTGACCGGGAAATTGAATAACCGGCTTTATTCCGGATTTTCCAAAGACAGTTTGCCTTTTAGGAAAATCCATATCGTCTTCAAATAGTGCATCATTTCTTATTTCTGCAAGATTTGGAAGTACATCATTATCGGTATTTAAAATAATATTTGTTCTTATAATTCTGGCTGGTTCTTCATTAGCTTGTATAAAATTTTCCTTATTTTGTGTTGGAATCCTATTATCCGAAATAATCGGGGGTTGTACCTGTTTATTTACTTCTACCAGTTGAACCTTATCAACAGGGATACTTGTTTCATCAATGTTTTCAGTGTTCTTATTCAGCCTTATTTTCTGAAGGAAAGATGAAAAGGAATGTTTAAAATTGATTCTCAAAATATAATCAGAATAAATTCTTCGGATTGCTGAATAAATCTGTTTTGGACTTATGTTTGCACCAAGTAAAAATGTAATAATCAATAATGTAAGGAATAAAAGAAATGCTCCGAAAACACCGATGAATTTAATGCAGATACCCGCTAAATAAGAACCTCCTATACCGCTCCATTCCTTGCTGAAATCAGGAAAGTTGTATGCTATCGCACCCATCATTGAAGCAAAGAAAACTGCCGTAAGAAGAAATATTATTGTTCTTTTCAGCAGCTTAGCCGGTATAGTCTTTCTTTTAAATAAATTCTTTGCCCAGATAGCTACCATGAAAGGAAGCATGAACATGCTATAACCGAAGGTCTTGTTGTATAGTGTATTGGATACGACAGCGCCGAGCAGCCCCAGCCAATTATGAGTAGTTTCGATTTTCGCAGATACTATTTCATTTCCCCGAAGAATTTGAACAATTTCACCAAAGGAAAGCTCTGCATTGGCTTCATCATCGCTTGTATAGGATATTAGCGCAATGAAAAGAAATGCAGCCAAAAAAAACAAAAGAACAGAAATAATATTGATTTTTCTTAATATTTGGCGCTCCAATCCTGCAATATTTTCGGATTCCGGCGCAATATTTTGTTCGCTCATAGCAGTGTTTCCCCCCAATGCTAAATGGCAAAATTACGAAATATTTTTTGAATTTAATAACAATTGATAGTAGAACATTTCAATTATTGATATTGCCCGGTTCTGATGAACCTGGTATGTTCCCATCAAAGATTTTTACTGTTGAAGCGGTTATTAACGGTACAACCGGATATGAATCGAATGTCAAAGCTAATTCCAAATCACTGGCAAAACCCGATTGCTGAAGGTATATTGCATGTTCGCTTTTCTTAAGAAATTCTGTAAGTGCTGAAGAATGTAAATTAAATAAATCTCTCGCAGCATGTGCCGAATCAGTTAATTGAGCATGGGAATTGAATTTAAATAATTCGTCGATATACGAACCGGCGCATAAAGTATCTTCGTAGGAAAGCCTGCCGTTAGTGCCTGCACACATTATCGCTATATCAGGAGTATAGACGTTATCAGATTCTTTTATAAACTTATAAATATATTCAAGAACGGCTTTATTATTCACAAAAGCTCCGATTATTCGTACTTTTGCCTGACGTGCCTTCAAAAATAATTTCGTACCATTTGAAGTAGATAAAATTATAGTTCTGCCTTTAATAGCAGAAGGCGTATAATCTAGCGGAGAATTACCGCCATCGAAACCGTTCGGTTTAATTCCATTTCGCTCTCCGCCGAGGAAGCGAACTTCGCGAACGAGGCTACCATATATTTTTGAAGCTTTCTCGATTGATTCGGCAATAATAATATCTTTAGCACCGTTGTTTAGTGCAACACAAATTGTTGTGCTAGCCCGGAGAACATCAATCAAAACAACAATGTTATTATTGAATTGACCTTCAAGTTCAATAAAATTTGGCGTTAAATATGCATCAATTTTCATTTTTTTTAATTTAAATTTTTTTACTTTATTGAAGTTCTTAAATTATAGCTGACAAAAGCCAAGTAGAATGTCATTCGTAAGCGAAGTGAAGAATCCAGTAAAGATATTAGGACTGGATTCTTCACTTCGCTTACGAATGACATTCTTCCTATTTTTTACTTAAGAGACATTATCAATTCTATGATTAATAGAAATCCCCTTTACAAATATATCCGAAAATTAATTAAATAAAATTGAAAATTCTTTAACTCCGGTTTCGTCTATCATAAATAATTTTTTTAAGATTGATATTATGAATGAATTATTGGTAATTGCAGGTCCCTGCGTAGTCGAATCTAAGGAATTGCTAAATGAGACTGCAAGCACATTAGCTGAAATTTGCTTGAAACTTCCGGTAAAATTGATTTTCAAATCATCCTACAAAAAAGCAAACCGTTCGAGTCTAAATTCCTTTACCGGCATTGGCGATGAAAAAGCCCTTCTATACTTAAATGATATAGGTAAGGAGTTTGCTTTACCTGTGCTGACTGATGTTCACTCTCCTGACGAGGCTCGCTTAGCAGCAGGTTTTGTTGATGTATTGCAAATCCCTGCATTCCTTAGCCGTCAAACCGAACTACTGCAGGCAGCAGGAGAAACCGGGAAAATAATCAATATCAAAAAAGGGCAATTTATGGCTCCTGATGATATGCAAAAAGCCGCCGATAAAGTAGCCGCATCAGGTAATAATAAGATTTGGCTGACGGAACGAGGTACATTCTTTGGTTACCACGACCTTGTCGTGGATTTTCGCTCTTTGTTAAGAATGAGGTCTTTTGGATATCCCGTTATTTATGATGCCACACACTCCCTTCAGCAGCCTTCTATTGGAGAGATTTCAGGTGGTTTGCGTCAATATATACCTGCTTTGGCTCGCGCTGCTGCGGCTACAGGTATCGATGGTATTTTCATCGAGACGCACCCGGAGCCTGAGAAAGCTATGAGTGATTCAGCAACTCAATTACCTTTGAAGGAAGTGAAAACCTTCTTGGAAAAAATTGTAGAAATACATAAAATATGCTCAGAAATAAAATTGAGTCCACTCTAAAAAAACATTTTTTGTGAAAATTAGATTCCAAAATCGGAATTTGGAATGAGATATATCAAGTACTTACTAATTCCAAAGTTGTACTTTGGAATTAGATTATTGGTTTTTAGATAGGACTCAAAATTAGAAATTAAGTAAAATATTTAATTTACAGTTTTTTTAAAATTATTTAACTGAAATGTCCGAAAATATTGAAACTTATCATGCTCCTATTGAAAGAGCAACACGGGATGAAATTCTAAAGGATTATCACCTTTTTTTAAATTCCCAACCATTAAAGGAGATTTTTGATGCTATTCCTGAACCATTTATGATATTAAATGAGCATCGGCAAATAGTTTTTTTCAACAAAGCATTACTTAGCCCCGGATATTCAAATGCTGAAGATATTTTAAGTTTAAGACCAGGTGAATATCTAAACTGTGATAAATCTGCTGAAATGGATGCCGGATGTGGTACATCAAAATTTTGCAGGACTTGCGGCGCGGTCAATGCTGTATTAGCTGCTCAATTTGGAAATAGTGATATACAGGAATGTAGTATTGTAACACTGGAAGGAAAAGAAAGTCTTGATTACAGAGTATGGGCTTCACCTCTCAAATTCAACAACAAACATTTCACGTTATTTTACATCCTCGATATATCACATGAAAACAGGCGCCGCAATCTTGAAAGAATTTTTTTCCACGATATAATTAACCTTGCTGGCGGATTACAGGGATTATCACAGGTTTTATTAGAAAGTGATAATGAAGATATTGGCGAAATAAAACAAGTCATCAATAATACTACCAATGCTCTAATCGACGAAATAATGGCTCAGAAAGATTTGGCACGGGCAGAAAATAATGAATACCAACTTTCCTTGTCGGAAGTTTTTATTAATAATATACTGGAAGATGTTGCTAATACATTCAGGAAACATAAGATTGCCCAGGATAAGAACATTGTTATTGAAAATTGTCCAAATAATACTATAATCAAAACCGATGCAATTCTACTGAAAAGAGTCATTGGTAATATGCTCAAGAATGCTTTAGAAGCTTCCTTTTCAGGAGAATCAGTCACTATTAGTTGCCAATTGAAAGAAAATAACTTCGAAATTCGGGTGCATAATTCCATATATATACCCGAAGAAATTCAGATGCAAATCTTTAAACGGTCATATTCAACAAAGGGTATTGGGCGCGGTCTTGGAACTTATAGTATGAAACTTTTAACGGAGCGTTATTTAAATGGTAGGGTCAGCTTTACTAGTGAACCTGGTTCCGGGACTACTTTTAAAGCAGAATATCCAATAAACTTGTAATTATTTAAGGAGGATTGATGATTATAATCATAAGATTACTTTCTATTTTCATAATTATTTCAAGTACTTCTTTTGCTCAATTGGTGAGTAATCAAAGCACCAGCGTACTTGTTAAAGGAACAATTATCGATGGATTTTCCGGAAGTCCGGTATCAATTGAAATTGAAATCAGGGGCAGTTCCGGAAATAAAATGAAATTACGTTCAAATTCATTAACCGGTCAGTTCGAGCAGCTTCTGAATGCAGGAAATACCTATACTCTTCTCTTTAATAACTATGATATTATCCGGCAATTCGATACATTAATCGTTGATACGGCAATAAAGTTTAAGGAACAGGAAGTAACTTTCAAAGTAAAAAAATTAACACCCGGAACAACTGTTTATCAAGCCGACGGATTTTCTAAAGGTTTATCCAAAATAAATGTTTACGGTAAGAATATTCTTAATGAAGTTGCCGCAGCACTGAAATTCAACCGTTCTGTAAAATTTATTGTGAAGGTTAATGCATGGGATACTTACAGAAAACCATCTCCTGCAAAACAACCTATTGCTTCGGCAAAAAAGTCAAAGAAACAAATAACACTACCAAAAAAAGAAGAGCCTATTCCATTGGAGCCAGACCCTGAAATTGTCAAATCTGCTGTTGATGCTCGTGTAGCAGACGTATTAAATGAAATTATGGTTTTGCAAATTAATATGAAAAAAATCACAGTCCTTCCGGATTATTCTATAGGTCTGCCTTTAGAGAATCCCAATGCCGATATGGAACCTGATATCTTTATCGTCGTGCAAAGCCTGGAAAAAGCCCTTGATTAATTTTTTTAAAATAAAACAGGATAAAATGAAAAAAGAAATAACCAAATTTTTTGCAGTTATTTTAATCATAAATGCAATTTTATATCTGCCTGCTTTAGCCCTCAACAAACCTAAAGACAAAGCAGGATTTGTTCAGTACACAAATGAATTTTGGGATGAAATAAAAAAATCGACCGATGAATTTCGCACAAAGAAGGATTCTGCAAAGAAAACTTTCAAAATGGATTATTCGGGAAAGGAAACTCCCCCGTCCGTCAGTGAATTCAAACAGTATTTCCATAATACTCCCCTTTCGCAAGGTGCGACAGGAACATGCTGGTGCTTCTCGGGAACTTCCTTTTTAGAATCCGAAATTTATAGAATTAATAAGAAAGAAATCAAAATATCGGAAATATTCACGGTTTATTGGGAATATGTGGAAAAAGCCCGAAGATTTGTATCAGAGCACGGTAATTCGGCTTTTTCGGAAGGGTCGCAATGCAATGCAGTATTAAGAATATGGAAGCAATATGGATGCGTTCAGGCTTCGGAATATTCCGGTATGTTGCCGGGTCAGAAATTCCATGACCACGGGAAGATGTTTGAAGAAATGAATCAGTATTTGTTGAATATAAAACAAACCCATGTCTGGAACGAAGAACAGGTATTATCGAATATCAAAAGCATAATGAACTTTTACCTTGGGAAACCTCCTGAAAAAGTAATCATTGATGGAAAAGCAATGACGCCTAATGAATACTTGCATGATGTGGTTCGGTTAAATCCTGATGATTACGTGGATTTCATGTCGCTCATAGAGAAACCATACTGGCAGCCTGCCGAATACGAAGTAACGGATAATTGGTGGAAATTTTCGAATTATTACAATGTCCCTTTAGATGACTTCATGAATACTGTAAAAAAAGCAGTCAAAGCGGGATATACACTTGCAATCGGAGGTGATGTTTCGGAAAGTGGGTATGATAAAACTACTAAAGCATGCATGATTCCTGATTATGACATTCCTTCGGAATACATAAATGAATATGCACGGCAATTACGCTTTACAAATCAAAGTACTACCGACGACCATGGTATTCATATTGTAGGCTATAAAGAAACGCCGTCAGGTTTCTGGTTTTTAATTAAGGATTCGGGGAGCAGTGCCCAGACCGGCGTAAATAAGGGCTACTACTTTTATCACGAGGATTATATTAAACTCAAAATAATGAATTTCTCAGTTCATAAAGATGCAGTAAAGGATTTGTTAATAAAGTTTATAAAGTAAAAAGTTCATAAAGTTTATAAAGTAAAAAGTTCATTAATAGTCTGTTGAAAAACTAATTAAATAGAGAAATGTCATTCGTAAGCGAAGTGAAGAATCCAGTCCCAATGGGTCTTCTGGATTCTTCACTTCGCTTACGAATGACATTCATCTTACTTTTTCAACAGTCTCTTAAGGTAGCGAAGAATCTTGTAGTTAATTCTGATATCTTCATTTTATTCTTCTGTCTCCTTTTAAGTCTTGAATTAATTTCGAGGAACAGAGAATTTATGATATTTTCGAAAGATAATTATTTTTCTTAACCCAAAATTATAGCCTTCATATATTTAAGAAGATTCTTCGCTTCGCTCAGAATGACAATTTAATTGACTTTGCATACAGCCTCATTCCCAAGGAAGATGTCTAGAAGGTATAAGAACTACCCCTATCTTTGAATTAAGCATCTATAATAATATTAACCGGTCCTGCACCTACTGATTCAATATCCATCATTGCACCAAATCTACCGGTTGCGACTTTTATAGGAAAGTTATTACGTAAATAATCAACCAATTTGTTGTAAATGTTTTCAGCTATATCAGGAGCCGCCGAAGCCATGAAATTCGGACGGAATCCTTTATGAACATCGCCATATAATGTAAAATTCGAAATCATAAGTATTTCACCATTACAATCAATAACCGACCGATTCATTTTATTTTCCTCATCGGGAAAGATGCGTAGATTTACTAATTTATTGCACATCCATTTTATCGTTTCAATATTATCAGCAGGAGCTATACCAATGTAAACAAGCAAACCGATGGCAATATTACCGGCAAATTTCCCATCTATTTTTACCGACGCTCGCTCGACTCTTTGAACTAAAGCTCTCATTATTTTTATCTTGTATTGTTATAACAAAATTTTTCTATTTATAATAAATTGATGTTCAATAGATTATAGAATGTCATTCCTGCGATAGAGACTATGTGAAAAGTCAAGATAAATGTCATTCGTAAGCGAAGTGAAGAATCCAGAAGCAGCATTGGGACTGGATTCTTCACTTCGCTTACGAATGACATTCTTCCCATTATCTATGTTTTCACACATCCTCATTCGCAGGATAGCAATTTTTAGAACTTTTCAAAAAATAAATTTGCATTTTATTGTTCCAAAGAAATTATATTTGCAAATTATTATTGACAACTTAATTTTTATTGTATATTTTACTTTCTACAAAAATAATAAACAAAAGAATAATATTAAACGTCAATGATTTTTAAAGGGATGGAATAAAGGCAATGTTACAAAACAAATTATTGCCAAATTCCTTTTCCGGCAGGATGCATCAAAGACGGCGAGGAAGCCCGGAAAGAATTGTAATTTATTTTTAATAATGATTAGCACGGTTCATTAAGGCAGTTGGTATTTTATAACATAGATTTATAATTCAAATCAGGAGAAATAATGTATTTTACTGGTTACCTTGAAATAGACCCTTCTCAACAAACATTAATTAAAAGTGAAAAGCCGGACAAGCTTTTCGGTAAACTGCTTAAAGCTCTAACTCTTGGTCAAATTTCAGAAAAGAAAGAGTGGGAAACATTTTCGGCTGTTTCCATTCTCGAACAGCTTAATCACTGCTTTCGTTCGATGAATATTCATAACCTTATCAGGATTTCAATCGATGATTATAACTTTTATTTGGACGAAAGCGGCAGGGAAGATGATTTGGAGGATGGCATTAATCACTTTGAGAAAAAAATCGACCCATTGGAATCGGAAATTTTCAATACGATTTTCATGGTGTTAGAGCATTTGGATAATGAATTGAAATACATTATCGAGTTGCGAATTCACCGCAAGCATAAAATTGGCGAATATCCAATTAAAATTGTTATTAATGCCCTCCTTTCGGATTTTAAATTAAGACCCGGCGAAACACGTCAGGTTCTTGTTTCCGGCATGAAGCAGGTTTTCACGTCCCAGGAAACTTATGATAATTATACCAAAGGTAAAAGAGCTGATTTTGAAAAGTTCCTCAGTGAATTGGAAATATGCCTTCGAAACGGGATTAAAATCGATGATATTAAAAGACGTACTGTCGGTCAAATAATCCGTCCGAAAAGAATTCTCGAAAATCCCGAATTCCTTAGATATGACCATCATTCTCAACCGGCTTTTTATGGTTATTTCGGGCTTTCCGATAATTTTTTCTATACCTGGCAATGGGCGGAACTCTGTTACGAACACAATATTTATCTGAATGAATTTCTTCTGGTCGATGAAACCGGTAAGGAAATTTTAAAAGTTGACGAGGAGGGTTTTTATGCCGGTTCGGGTTCAACTATGGACCCATACGAGGCTTTCGCACCCCCAATAGGTGTGAATACAACCATTTATTCAGGCAATGAATATGATGATTTGCTAAAAGGAGCAATGGCATTCACTGCATTTGAAATAGGATTAAATGCTTTGGAAACTAC
>JAERMQ010000106.1 GCA_016844745.1 Ignavibacteria bacterium
AGAATAAGGAAAATTAGCACATATCGCTGAAATTAAAAAATTTGTATAAAAATCAGGCTAATTCTATCATCTGATTTTTACTCACTGATTAAGGTAATACTTTATAATAATATGAAAACACAAGATTATATCGAAATTGAAAATCAATACGGCGCTCATAACTATCACCCGTTAGACGTTGTTGTCGCCGAAGCTCAGGGAATCTGGGTAACAGACGTTGACGGAAAACGTTATATGGATTGCCTTGCTGCCTATTCTGCCGTTAATCAGGGGCATTGCCATCCGAAAATTTACGAAGCATTTGTCGAGCAGGCTAAGCATGTAACGCTGACAAGCCGTGCCTTCCGTAATAATATGCTGCCGCTTTTGTATAAGAAATTGCACGAAATGACGGGTTACGAAATGGCATTGCCGATGAATTCCGGCGCTGAAGCAGTCGAGACTGCCATTAAACTTGCTCGCCGTTGGGGATATGACGTAAAAGGAATTGAGAAGGATAAAGCTGAAATAATTGTTGCCGACGGTAATTTCCATGGCAGAACAACAACAATAGTTGGTTTTTCAGATGACCCAGCTTCATTCGCCGGTTTCGGTCCATACTGCCATAGCGCATTTCCTATGCACAAATACGGCGATATAGATGATTTGAAGTCCAAAATTACGCCAAATACCGCAGCGATTATGGTTGAACCGATTCAAGGGGAAGGCGGCATAGTTATTCCTCCTGATGGATACCTGAAAGCCATCGAACGGATTTGCAAAGAGGAAAATATATTATTCTTATGTGATGAAATTCAGTCGGGTTTGGGACGCAGCGGGAAATTATTTGCACATTATTATGAGAATGTACGACCTGATGTTGTAATTATCGGCAAGGCACTTTCCGGCGGCTTCTATCCTGTTTCGGCAGTGTTGGCTAATAAAGAAATCATGTTGGTTATTAAACCGGGTGAGCATGGCTCTACATTTGGGGGTAATCCACTTGGTGCAGCCGTTGCCTGCCGTGCTTTGGATGTGTTAATTGAAGAAAACCTGATTGAACATTCCTTCGAAATGGGTAAATATTTCGTTGAAAAGTTGAGTAAGATTGACAGTCCGAACATTGTGCAGGTTCGCGGCAGAGGGTTATGGATTGGTTTCGTTCTCAATCGCAAGGCACGTCCATATTGCGAAGCCCTGATGCGTGAAGGTATTTTGTGCAAGGATACGCACGAGAATATCATTCGTATAGCCCCACCGCTTGTGATTAAAAAAGATGAGATAGACTGGGCAGTTGGGATAATTGCAAAGGTTATGAAGGAATTGGAATAGGTAAAAATTTTGATTTTATCATAAAAAAGAAAAGATGTCCTACTTCTGGCAGATGTAGGACATCTAATCATTAAGTTTAAATAAAATTTGAAATATAAAAATAAAGTTTGTATAATTTCGTAAATTTGTTAGTGAAGTGACCTTAAAAATGGAGTTAAAATGAAACACGCAAATCCCTACAAAGAAGCTATGCGTTATATAGAAAACGCAAGGGAACAGCTTAAAAAAGCGGGTAAAGAAGACAAATTCTATGTTGACGAAAAATATGTGAAATCTGCCTGTGGTATTGCATATTCAGGCTTATTGAAAGGGCTGGACTTCTTATTTGATATTAAGGGAGTACCAAAAAGGCAAGGTAGGAAATCTATTATATATTATCAGGAGGTTCTTTCGAAATTAGATAAAAAACTTCTTAATTATTTAAATAGCGGTTATACTATTCTTCATCTTGACGGATACTATGCCGGATATAAGAAAATCGCCGGTATTGAAACCGGATTTGATGATGCAAAAGCTATAATCGCAGCCTTGAAGCCGTATTCAAATAATGGGAAAAAGTGAGATAAGGGCTGTATTTAACAAAAACCACAATAGATACGACGGAACACAATGCGACGGGAGCAACTTTTTTCCGCGTCCGGGCAAAAAAGAACGACATTACAAGCGAAGCAAGTAATTTGGTGGTGTAGATTTTTTTTAAAATCATTGAAAATCTATAATTTGAGGTTTTATGAAAGAAACTTTTCTTGAACGAGCAAAAGAAAATATAAAAGCGGCTGAGTTGTTATTCGAAAACTGCTTATTCAATGCTTCGGCTAATAGGGCATATTATTCTGCTTTTCATGTGGCTATAGCTGCAATTTACTCATCAGGCACAATCCCGGAAATTGACCACAAAAAAGTGCAGGCTTTATTTGCAGATAATTTCTGCAATAGAAAGAAAATATTGCCGTCTAAATATAAAGGTTTTTTAAAAGATATGCAACATATTAGAAGTAATGCAGATTACAAAAGTGGAGTTAGTAAAAAAGATGCTAAACAGCAATTAAAATATGCTAATGAATTTTTTGAACTTATTTTGGAGGTAATTTAATGAGAATAAATCTTAAACAACAACAACTTATGGATGAGTTGTTTAATAAGGTTAAGGAACGTTATCCTGAAATCGTAATTAGGAATTTACAAACTGACCCTGACGACCCGGAACATATTTGGATTAACGTTATAGCAGATATGGATGAAGACAGGGAAATTGAAATGAGACATTTTTCTGCTGCTTTGGAAACCGATATTTTAATTGATTATGGTTATGCCATGTCTATTATGTCGGAAAATCCTAATGCTGTTTATGTGTAATTTCCCGGGTAAAAGCAAAAAAGAATGACATTATAAGCGAAGCAAGTAATGTGGTGGTGGTGTAGAGGATTGTTAAATTTCATTTGATTTCTAACAATAATGTTTGAATATTTTCGTAAATTTGTTTGATAATGTAATTTGATTATGGAGCAAGAATGAAACACGAAAATCCTTATAAAGAAGCAATGCGATACGTTGAAAACGCAAGAGAAGACCTGAAACTTGCCGGTAAAGACGGAAAATTCTATGAAGATGAAAAATACGTTAGTTCCGCTTGTGGTATAGCATATAAAGGGATGCTCAAAGGGTTGGATTTTTTGTTTAATATCAAAGGAGTTCCAAAGAAAAAAGGCAGAAAATCTATTGAATATTACAAGGAAGTATTATCAAAAATGGATAAAAGGTTGTTGAAATATTTGAATAATGGTTATGAAGTTTTGCATTTATATGGATATTATGATGGCGGAGTTAAGATAGACGTTATTGAATCAGGATTTAATGATGCGTTAGATATAATTACTACTCTAAAGCCATATTCAAATAATGGCGCGGAGTAAAAGCAAAAAAGAACGACATTACAAGCGAAGCAAGTAATGTGGTGGTGGTGTAGATTTTATTTTTAAATCTTTGAAAATCTATAATTTGAGGTTTTATGAAAGAAACTTTCCTTGAACGAGCAAAAGAAAATATAAAAGCGGCTGAATTGTTATTCGAAAACGGCTTATATAATGCATCAGCTAATAGGGCGTATTATGCCGCGTTTCATATTGCTATCGCATCCATTTTTGCTTCGGGTATTATTCCAAATATTGACCATAAAACCGTTCAGACATTATTTTCCGATTACTTTTTCAATAAAAGAAAGATTTTGCCGTCAAATTATAAACGATATTTGAAAGATTTGCAGGATAAAAGAAACATTGCGGATTATAAAACGGGTGTTAGTAAAAAAACAGCTAAAAATCAGTTAAATGATGCAAAAGAATTTGTTGAACTTATTTTAGGAGTAATTACATGAGAATTAATCATAAACAACAGCAACTTATTGATGAATTATTCAATAAAGTAAAAGAACGCTTTCCTGAGATTGTTTTGAAAAGTTTAGAATCATCTCCTGATGACCCTGAACATATTTGGATTAATGTAATAGCAGATATGGATGAAGACAGGGAAATTGAAATGACGCATTATGCTTCTGACCTTGCTACAGATATATTAATGGATTATGGCTATGATTTTTCTATTATGCCGGAAAACCCAAATGCTGTTTATGTGTAATTGTTCCGGGTAAAAGCAAAAAAGAACGACATTACAAGCGAAGCAAGTAATGTGGTGGTGGTGTAAGCAATGTTTTTTTATTTTAATATATGGAGATATTATGAAAAAGTTTATTATTTTTAACATTATTTTCATCTTTTCAATTGCAGCATTATTTGCACAAAGCAAAACTTATAATATATATAAAAAATGTGCAAATAATAATTTTCTGAGATTGGTTAGTGTTACTATAAACACAGAAGAAACCAGAATATTATTGGAATTCAATCCAGACGAAGATCAGGATTTTACTTTATTTGAACCCGGGACAAATGGAGCTTTTTATATTTCAGATATTGCTAAAACAAAACGTTATGATTTAATTGATATTGAAGGAATAAAATATGGCACATGGAGATTAAAAGGCGGAAAAGAATATCAATGTACTTTAATATTTCCACCAATCAACATTAAACGATTTAATTTAATTGAAGGTCTCTGCGCTACAACAGGTGACAAAGTTGCCTGGAACTTTTATAATGTTAAACTAGAGGAATAATTAATAATAATCAATAATTGAATTCAAGAAAGTTGAAGTTTGAAATTCAGGAATGAAGAACTATTTTCAAAATTTGACTTAAATTAATATATGGTAGCTAAACAATGGTCGGAATATTATTTATGAAGTAAAATGGAATTATTAATAAGTCAAAAAAATGCAATATTTGAAATTATAGAGAATTTGGGGTTAAGTCCAGCTCAATTCGATATCAAATTTATCCCAAGTTTAAGAAGGATTGTTCCAAATGCAACTAAGATTGAGTATAAGAATTCTCCTTACTTTTTCTTATTTGATACAAATATAAGTATTACTCAGCATTTTGCCGAATTTTGTCCCGGTAATGAGAGCTTTATACAAAAAGAATTTCCTGGGAAATGGGATTATCAAATTGGATTCTTCAATGTTTGGTTAAAAAATTTAATAAGAGAGATAAGTCAAGAAGATAAATGGCAAAGACTTCAAAATGAAATCATTAAAATTGACTTTGATTTTAAAGCAGATAATAATAAATTTTCTTTCAATGAGTATCAAGTTTTATGTGGTAAATTAGATTTATTCCTAGATAAAATGAATTTATTAGAAATTGAAGAATCAGACCTAAATCTATTAATGCAGAATATTGAACATTTGAAAGATATTGCAAAAGATATTAGTAAAATTGATTGGAAAAATTTATTCATTGGTTCTATAGTAAGTATTATAATTCAACTAAGTTTAAGCCAAGAAACTGGAAAATTAATTTGGCAGATTTGCAAGGAAGTATTTAATAATTATCTTTTGCAATAATGCTATAATAATGGTAATTGAAAATATTTTGAATTGAATTGGAGATAAAAAATGAAAAATTTTGTTCTAATTTTAAGTCTTTGCCTTTTATTTATTAGTCAAGATGTAACATTTGCCCAGAAGAAAGGAAAAAAGATTGAGACCTGGGAATTAATTCATAGAGGAACTTCATTCAATTATTGTGGTAATAATTGTATTGATAAGGTATGGATTAGATTTCAAAATAATTCATCTTATCATGTTTCTACTATCATTCTGAAACTTAGAATTTACACCCCTGATAATACAACAATATATAAGAGAAAACATTCCATTCAAATTGATTTAGATCCAGGTGAAATAGGTGCATCAAAGAAATTTAGTATATATGAACTAGTAGTTTCTGATTATGGCTTTGAAGGTGAAGGTGAAGGTGGTTGTGATTTTGATATTGAAATATTATCAGTGAAATAAATGTTTGAAACTGCTTTTTTCGAATTTCCCGAATTAACATCATCTTCTAACGATTGCTATTCAATCATTGGAAGAGCATTATTCTATGCAACTTTTTTTGAATCAAATTTTGTAGCTTTCAATAAAGGAATAGAATTAAAAATAAATTTTAATAAAGGATTAACATTTGATGATCCAAATTTCAAAAACATTTTGGCGGAAATATCTAAAAGATCTTTATATAAACATATTAATTTTTTTAAAAACAGATTTGATAAATCAGTTTTACCTGATATTTTGATTAAAGATTTTTATCAAATTCTAAATGATGCAAGAGAATCAAGAAATATTATTGCTCATGATATTTGCAAAGGAATTGAATTTGAAATTGAAACTGACAAAGGTCATGATAATATTTGTCAACAAATAAAAGAGAACATACTAAAAATAGCAAAAGCGGATGCAATAGTATGTTTCTTTATCCAAATATTTAATCAAGAACCTGTTCCCGTTTCTTCATATATTGAAGATTATCCAATTAAAGTAATGAACTGGGTTTTGGGTCAATAATAACTAATACCTTAATCAGTGAAAATAAATGAAATTGCAATTATAAACGTCATAACAAATTATAAGTTAAACAATTTTAACCACTTCACCGAACAAAAAT
>JAERMQ010000024.1 GCA_016844745.1 Ignavibacteria bacterium
CTTCGGCTGTGTAAACTTTTTTCTTTTTCATTTAACCTCCAAATGATTATTAACAAAATTCTTACCATATTTTGTTGTTTTTCATCTGGTGCAAAACAAATTAATGATACATATTATGGTTTACATATTTATAATAGGGAAAAAGATAAATTTTCAATTTATCGCGAAGTGCGTGCTGTTGGTAAAAGTAAAAATGTATTATTTGTAGATAGTGAAAATAATCTCTGGTTTTCAAGCAGGGATTCAGGATTATATAAGTATAATAAAAAAAATAATCCTGAAATTCAGAGAATAATGAATTTGAATTTTAAAAAAAATAATAGCTTTGAAAAGTTTGTCACCTCAATTATTGAAGATAAATCAAAACAATTATGGATGGGAACATGGAGTGAAGGTCTGAAAATTTACAATTTAAAAACCAATGAATTAACTACTTTTAAAAACGAACCGGGGAATTCAAAAAGTCTATCCTGGAATTTTATTAATTTCCTGTATCAGGACAGAAGTGGTTTAATATTTATTGGTACGGCTGGAGGATCGGATATTGTTGACATTAACAGTAATAAATTCAAATTTATAAATCCTTTCTATAATGAGGGTAAAACTTCCTTCAATACAAGTTTTTTTTCATCTTTTTACGAAGAAAAAAATGGAAACTTAATTTTAGGCACAGATAATGGATTGCTTAGTTATAATCGAAAATTTCAAAAAATAATCCCCTTTGCAAAAAATTCAAGATTAGCTTCATTTCTTAAAGGCAGATTTATTACTTCAATCATACAGAATAAACAAGGTACCCTGTTTATAGGTTCATTTAAGGGGCTTACTATTATAAGAAAAGATAAATTAAACTTCAAACATTATTTGAAGGAAATTAATATTAATAAATTGTTCTGTGATTCTGACAATAATATATGGATAGGGTGTGATAAAAACGGTATTAAAAAATTTGATTATAATTCAAATGAATGTATAGATTTAAATGAAATTATCAACTCCCCAAATCAAGCATTGATTAACAAAAGGACTGTTAATAATATTATTGAAGATAAAAACGGAATGTTATATTTTTTGGTTTCAGGTGTTGGTATAACAATATTTGATAAAAAAACAAATCAATTTAATAAATTATATTTCAATTCAAAAGATAGCGTTAAACTTAGCGACGGAATTGATAAATTTTACATTGATAAAAATAATTTAATATGGATGTCAACATCAAAAGGATTATTTAATTATAATACATTATCCAAAATTTTAAATCATATCAATATCCAAACTGCAAATGGTAAATTTGATATAAATAGTATTCAAGAAGATAATGAAGGATATTTGTGGTTTTCTTCAAAAATCGGAATAATACGATTTAATCCAAAAAATAATAAATTTAAAATTTATGATAAAAAAAACGGACTTCCAGTTGCCTATTTTATAAGTGGTTCTTATAAATCTAATGACGGAGATTTATTTTTTAGTTGCGTAAACGGATTTATTACTTTTAAACCTTCTGAATTTAAAGTTGACAATTATTGTCCTCAGGTTGTAATATCCTCTATTGAAGCATTAAATAATAAAAATGGTCAAAATATTAAATTTAAAAATATAAATGAAATACCTGAAATTAATCTTACGTATATGTTTAATTCAATATCTATAAAATTTTCAGCTTTAGATTTTTATAATCCCCTTTTGATTAATTATGCTTATAAATTAGAAGGCGAAGGTAAAGAATGGATTAATATTGGTAATTCAAAAGCAGTAAATTTTTCCAATTTGCCTCCCGGTGAATATTTATTTAAAGTAAAATCTACTAATCGGGATGGAGTGTGGGGTGAGAATTATAAAACCCTGAAAATAATTATTACACCTCCGTATTGGTCAACAACCTGGTTTTTGATAATCGTAATAATATTCGCTTTGTTTCTTATATATCTACTTTATAGATTCAGAGTGAGAAGAATAAAGAAAATTAATGAGTTATTGGAACAGCAGGTAAATAGCAGAACATCGGAAATAAATGAACAAAAGCAAATTCTTGAAAATCAGAATTTAGAATTAGATGCTTTAAATAGTGACCTCGCTGAAAAAAACATTCAAATATCTAAAGAGCAGGAAATATCCGAAAAACTTTTATTAAATGTGCTGCCCGAATCAATCGCTACCCGCCTGAAAGAAGGCGAAACCACCATCGCCGACCACTTTGAAGAAGCAAGTGTTGTATTCATTGATATCGTTGACTTTACAAAAAGTTCGGCAAGGTCCGACCCAAAGCGAGTCGTCAACGTCCTCAACGTCCTTTACTCCAAATTAGATAAAATTGCCCAAAAACACGGCTTGGAGAAAATCAAAACAATCGGTGATTGCTACATGGCAGCGGCAGGAATTCCCGTCGCTGACCCGGACAATGTTTCAAAAGCCGCACAATTTGCATTGGAAGCCATGAGTTTACTCAAAGATTACGATACCGGCACCGGTACGATATTAAATTTCCGTTGTGGTGTGGATTGCGGGCAGGTTGTTGCGGGTGTTATCGGCGAGAATAAATTTATATATGATGTTTGGGGCGATATGGTAAATACTGCATCAAGGATGGAGACAAATGGAGTTGCTGGGAAAATACAATGCACAGAAAGATTTCGGGAAAAATTACGAATTACGAATTACGAATTACGATTTGATTTTGAAGAGAGAGGGGAAATAGAAATTAAAGGCAAAGGTATGATGAGGACTTGGTTCTTGTATCATATTGATTCTTAAATCATTTCCTTCAACAGTATATCATAAAATTCCTTATTAGCATATCTCTCCATCCAGGGATAGTGCCCGCATTTCGGAATGATGTAACTTTTTATCTCGATAATATAACGACCCAGCGGCTCAATTACCCCTTCGGCAGTATGCGGGTCGGAATTGCCATGTATGATAATTATAGGGCAATAGATATTTTTTGCCAATTCAAGCAGGGAGCCGTCCTTCCTCATATTCGAGGCTTCCTGCCACACTTTTTGGTAAATATCGAACCTAAATTCCAATAAATAACTCTGCTGTGGTAATGGAGAAAATGAATCTGTTTTAGTCAGCATTTTGAAGAATTTATTGAGTGTGTTCTTATCGTGTTTTTGATTTGACTGATTTAATAAGTTAAGCAAATGTACAAATTCCGTCTTATTTTTATCATCCAATTTTCTAAGACGATTATTCATAATTTCTGATGTATATTTTTCTTCGAATGGAGGGCTGCCAATCAGAATTATTTTTTCAACCAAATCAGGATTTTTAGCTGCTAAAATATAAGCCAGCCATGCTCCATAAGAATGACCTACTAAAATTACAGGCTGGCGTGTATTATTGTTGATTATATCTTTCAATTCCGAAACTTGTCCCTCGATTGAAACTGACGTTTGCAGAGCTTCCAAAACACCATATCTTTCAGATAGTTTCAACGCAACCGGCTGCATTGTTCCAACTGCTCCTGGTCCGCCATGAAGGCAGATTATGTTGTAATCGGGTTGTCCGTATTTTCTGATGTTTGTTTTAAACAAAGGGAAGAAAGTTTAAAAAATAAGATAAGGTTTGTTAATAGATTCCCAATTTTTAAGTGATTTATATAGTTCAGTCGTTTTGAAATCTTCAAGCCTATAGCAAATTCTAAGTGATTCTTCTATTCTTTCAGGATTTAATTCGTTGTGGTTTTTACTGGCTATTGCTTTTTGAAAAGCTATTGATAAAATTGAAATAAAGTCATGACCATTAGAAATTTGATAATTATCTAATTTATGTTTTGATAATTTTTTAAGTTCAATTTTTAAATGAGATTTGTCAATTGATAATTTTATTGATTTATCTTCTACATCTTTTATAAGATTATCGATATTAACATCCAAAGAATCTTTGTTAATAAATTTTTTGAAATTGATATTGTTAAATTTCCATACCAATTTATTTTTATAATTATAAAATTTTAATAATCCAATTGTATAAGTTTTATCAAAAATTACCTCTTTTAAGTTGCCATAATTTGATAGGAATTTTTGATATTTTTTCATGCTAATATGCTCTAATACTATATTGTCAAAACAAATGGAATTTATCATTGAAATTTCAATATCATGATAGTCAGTATAAAATAAATTCTCAAATTTTTTATAAAATTTTTCAACTTTTGCAAAATCTGAATCACGAATGCCTATTAAACCAATATAATTTTCAGTTTTTAGTATTTCTAAAATTTTTTCAAGATTCTCAAAGCCTTCAACAGGAACAATTATAGTTTCTCCATCAGATAATAGTTTCCTAAATAACTTAACATCAGTATTACCTTCAACCAATATTAATGATTTAGGACCATCTGATTGACGACACATTCTTATTTCATTTAATTTATCCGATAAGAGAAGTGAATCCCTCATTTTTTTGACTTCCGTTTTGGTTCCTCTAACCTAACAGTTAAATTCCACTTTTCACCAATTATCTGAGGAGAATGAGTTGCTATTAAGAAATCAATTTTTTGCAATTGTATTATTTTTTCTAAATCATTAAGAAAATCATGTTGCCATTCTACATGTAATGAAATTTCAGGTTCATCAATAAGTACCAAAGTATTTGGTTGAATTTTAAAAATCAATTCATAATTCAAAATCAACTCATTTTGCTCACCGGAAGATAAATCCGAAGCTAAGATATCTTTTTCATCATCGGTTTTAAAAATATACCCTTTATTTTTATCAATTTGTATTTTTTTAAATTTTAATTTCTTAACATTCAAAATTTCAGTAAATAATTCGATTCTTTTTAAAAGATTGTCGAATACTTCTAATTTTTTCATTTGGTCTTCAATGGACATGAAAATTACTTTTAAATCAGAATCCCCAACATTCACTAAGGAACTTGGAAATTTTTTTAAAGTTTTATTATGTACTTCAATATCATATAATCCAAATTTACTCAGTTTTGTAATTTTATCTTGTAAATTTTTTAATAATAATTCAATATTTTGATAAGTAAATTTTTCTTTACGAATTGAGTTTTCAAGTATCCTTGAAACAAAGTTAGTATCCAATTCTTGAGATAATTTCGCATATTCCCTTTCTGTATTTTTTATTATTTCAGAAATTTCTTTAGAATTTTGAAGAACACTTTCTATCCAGAGTGGTTCTTCACTATGCCTTCTGTATCGAGGTGTATTCTTTTGCAAAAGTCTTTGGTCTTGAATAAAATAAACTCGTTGGATATTAGCAAATTCAATATTAGAAAAGATGTTTTTCATTTTCAGATCATTAAATAATCCGGGTGGTTCTTCATCTTCTAGTTTTAATAAAACTTCTTGCGTTGAATACTCAATGTTTGTTCTGACATCAATCCAAAGTGTAGGTGATATTCTTTCAAGGTAAGGAAATGATTCTCTAATTCTTCTTGGAGCTATTTTTTCAATAAATTCTTCAGAATTATTCTCTTCAAATTCATAATCGTAATTTTTATTTAATTGTTTATTGAAATATTTCTGGCTTATTTTATTATTATTTTTTGAAATTTCGATTTGAGAACCATTGTCAAAAGTTACACTAAATATTTTAAATGGAATCTTAAAAAAAATATAAAAACTTTGGTTAAACAGGCTTTGCAACATTTTCAAGATAATGGTTTTCCCATAACCATTTGGACTATGGATTATAGTAATTCCTTCTTTTAAATTCAAATCAATCTTGTGGTCAAAAAAATTAAATAATTTTTCTATTTTAATGCTTTGAATTCTCATTTTCTATGTCCTTTTCTTAAAAAGAAAAATGTTCCATTCTTAGTAATTGAGTACAAAAATAAAAAAATTAATTCCAAATTCTTATCCGATTTAAAAATAAACAAAAAATCCCTCGTCAATGAAAATCAACAAGGGATTCATAATTCAGCATTCATAATTCAGCATTCATAATTACTTCTTAAATCTTACCGGTCCTGCTTTAGCGACCTCTTCGGGGCAACCTTCCGAGAATAACTTGAAATTCTCGATGTAGCGCGCTGCAAGAGCATCATACTTCATCCAGTATTCATCTTTATTTCCCCAAGAAGTTGACGGGTCTAAAACATCCTCAGGTACATCAGGGCATGAGAGCGGCACTTCAAATCCGAAAACAGAGTCCTTACGATATTCAACATCGTTTAAATGCCCATCCAATGCGGCATTCAATAGGTTACGAGTATGACGAATCGAAATTCGTTTACCAACACCGAATTTGCCGCCAACCCAGCCGGTATTGACAAGCCAGCATTGGGCGCCGTGACTCTCCATTTTCTCCTTTAAAAGACGTGCATAGAAAAACGGATGATGAACCATAAAAGGTCCACCGAAGCAAGCGCTGAATGTTATCTCAGGCTCGATTCCAAGACCGATTTCGGTTCCTGCTATCTTCGATGTATAACCGCTCATAAAATGATACATAGCCTGATCCATGCTCAATCTTGCAATGGGAGGCATAGTACCCGTTGCATCACAAGTCAGGAAAATAACATTCTTCGGATGAGTGCGGGACATCTTCTCAGGCATAGCATTTGGAATAAACTCCAAAGGATATGATGCACGCGTATTTTCAGTAAGCTGGTCATCATCCAAATCAATACGACGTGTTGCCGGGTCCCAGACAACGTTTTCCAGAATTGTTCCGAAACGGCGGGTACAGGCGTATATTTCCGGCTCATGGTCTGCTGATAGGCGAATTACTTTTGCATAACAACCACCTTCGAAATTGAACACACCATTATCGCTCCAGCCATGCTCGTCGTCGCCAATTAGCTTGCGATGCGGGTCGGCAGATAATGTAGTCTTGCCGGTACCGGATAATCCGAAGAATAAAGCTACATCACCCTTATCGCCAACATTTGCCGAACAGTGCATTGCCATAACACCCTGCAGCGGCATAAGGAAATTCATAATAGTAAAAATAGATTTTTTAATTTCACCGCCATACATCGAACCGGCAACAATTGCCATACGTTTGGAGAAATCAATGCAAATACATGTCTCCGTGCGCGTTCCTTCGATTCTCGGGTCAACCTTGAACGATGGTGATGCTATCAAAGTAAATTCAGGCACGTGATTTTTCAATTCATCGCGATTATTAATATTGATAAACATATTCCGGGCAAACAGGCTCTGCCATGCTTTGTCAGTGATGATCCGGATTGGCATCCTTAAATCGGGGTCTGCGCCCACATAGCAATCCTGGACAAATAGCTCTTCTCCTTGAAGGAAAGCCTGTAAACGCTGAGTCATAGCGTCAAATTTATCGGCTGCCATTGGTCTGTTGTAAACTCCCCACCAGATTTTATTGGTTGTTGTTGGTTCCTGCACGATGTATTTATCATTTGCCGCGCGGGCAGTCCATTTGCCGGTATTAACAACCAAGGCTCCTCCTGTTGTCATGTGAGCTTCGCCACGGAAAATAGCTTCTTCGTACAAAGCTTCGGTTGGCAGATTCCAGAACACTTTATCAAGATATTCGAGACCATGGTTTTTCAGCTTGAAATCACTTGCAAGCTCGCCTGCGTGTTTGCCTGCGGGAGTTGGAAATTCGAGATATTTTGTCATACCCAATCCCTCACTAATTTACGTTCGCCAATATAGAGTTCGTTCGGAGAATTCGGGTCGAGTACCCATTTGATACGCTCAATGCCTTCGGTAATATCTTTTACAGCTCCGCATGTCGAAAGCCTTAGCCAGCCTTCCATTCCGAAATCAATACCCGGAACTGTAATTACCCGGACTTTATCCAAAAGAAGGAACGCCAATTTTTTGGAATCTTTTTCGTAATGACTAAAGTCGGCGAAAGTATAAAATGTTCCATCCGGCTTGACCGGTCGCACTCCTTCGAATGCATTTAATCTGTCCATCATAATATTTCTATTATTTTCGAGAGTTGCCCTTAAATTTTCCACATGTGACTGCAATCCGTTAATAGCTCCTGTTGCGGCTTTCTGGACGATGACAGAAGGACCGGATGTTTGATGACTCTGGATATTAGTCATGCAATTAATCAGCTTCTTATTTCCGACAGCCCAGCCAATGCGGAATCCCGTCATTGCGTATTGTTTTGAAACTCCATTGATTAAAATAATTTTTGAATTTTCGGATAAGTCTGTTGAATACTTATAGCAATTAATAGGTTTCTTTCCGTCAAAAATCAATCGATGATAGATATCATCCATAATCAGCCAGATACCACGCTTTTCGCAGAATTGCACAATATCTGAGATAAATTCTTCAGGGTACATTGCACCGGTCGGATTATTAGGACTGTTGATTATAATAGCTTTAGTGTAGGAAGTAGTTACGCCTTCAATATCCTGCAAACGTGGATAGAAAGAACCGTCGAAAGGAAGCACAGGAACCGGAATACCTCCGCATAGCTTGACCATTTCAGGATAACTTACCCAATAAGGAGCAGGGAAAATAACTTCTTCCTGTGGATTGAGAATTGCCTGAAGAGCCACCATTATGGCTTGTTTAGCGCCGCTCGAAGCGATAATATGTTCGGGAAATACTTTTCGACCATAAAAATCTTCGGTATAACGGATGATTGCCTGCTTAAGCTCAGGGATTCCGTCTGCGGGAGTATATCGCACTTCACCGCTCGTTAATATATTAGTTGCTGCAAGAATAGCGTCCATGGGCGCTTTCGATTTCGGTTCGCCTCCGCCGAGATGAATCACCGGCTCGCCTTTAGCTTTCAGGATAGCTGCTATCTCATTCAGCTTTAGCGTTGGTGATTCTGCAATAGATTTTCCAATTAAACTTAAACTCATGTTTGATTTCCTCTTGTAATTTGATTTTTAGTTCTTTTCAATACTATTAACAATCTTTTTAAAAAAGAAAGCAAAAATGCCAAAAAATATAATAACTACAAAAGAAAATTTAGGGTTTAGTTATGAATAAGAGGTGAGAAGTTATTTTAATAAAAATTGAAATTCTCAGAAAAATTAATTTTATCTTTGATAACTAAAAAAAGTGAAAGTAAAATTAGTTGAATAAAAGAATATTTTTTAGTTACAAAATAATTTATTAAGTTTAGCTAATAAATTAATTAATAAGTTCAAAAGGATTATGATGACAAATCCTAACACTTATTTATATAAAATCATAAATTATTTTTTGATTCTTTTTTTCTTATTCATTAATTACTATATAACTTTTGCTCAACACTCTGTTATTGAAAGCCATACCGTAGATTTAAATAACATTTCTTATTTCTATGAACCATTCCCTCAGTCTGTCGGCTCATCCATCCTACAACTTGGCGGGTCATTCACAATTCTTCCTATTCCCCTTGTTGAAAATGAATATCCGGTTCCTACAGTGGATTTGCAATATAAGAGAGGACTTTATAAAAATTTATCAATTGATGCAACATTTTCGACAATTGCCTTATCCAATATATTACATTTCGGATTGCAGTGGAATATGAATACCGGGCGTTTTAGTTATGGCGTATCTAACCATATTGGAGGATTTTATGGGTTTATGACCTCCGAAGGTCAATTTGATTATAATTCGGCGTATGCAATTTTTTATATGCCAATTTTAAGGTTTGGTTACAGGTTCGATAATTTTTCTATCTCTACGTCATGGGCTGCCACCTACCTGATGAAATGCGTCAGTAAAGTAAGTGACTTAAGTGCTATTAACATAAATAATACCTGGAACGATTTCTTTTGTACTATTGCTATTGAACAGCCTTTTCTTAAACAACAACATTTATCATTAGGGATTAGTATGTCTTATTCCCGTTCACCTTACCAGGCATGGTTATTATATAATACCATAGACAATTATCTTTTCGCTCCTGAGTTTTTCTTTGCATTCCAGTTATGAAGAAACTTTTGTTATTATTGTTTATTTCAACTACCGTCAATCTGTGGGCTCAGTCTTATTCGGATTCGATTTACCATTTCGAATTAACCGAAACTTCCTGCCCTGTTTTCAGCTTATACAGAGTAGCGCGCTATCCCGGAGCGCCGGATAATGTAACTTATGGTTATGGATTTTTTTTGAGGGGAATGTGGCACCCCGGACGTTTGTTGTCAGTCGGATTTATGAGCGGATACATTTTTTTTGCTAATGATAAATTAAATGAAGACCATGGTACTTCTGCGAGTTTATCTGCTATTCCACTCCAGGTTGTAGTATCAATGCAGGCAAATTCATGGGAAATAGGAATCGGTATGGGTTCGTTCCTGTTAATGAGCACTATAAATTCCGGTACAACTGCATACGGAACACGCTCGGAATTAGCCTTAACTTTTTTCACTACTTATTTCTTCAACATATCAAAGGATATTTATATAGGTCCTGAATTAAGAGCATCATACCTAAGTTTTAGGGGAATTTATTCTCTAATGCCTTCATTCAATATCCGTTACAATATTCTTTATTATTAGACTATGAATAAATTTCTTATTTATATTGTTCTGTTTTTGATTTGCTGTTCATCAGAGTTGCCATTAGCGCCTGAATTAACTGTTGACTTCAATCGCCTTGAAAGCGCTACAACGCCATTAGACAGTATTGCCAAATCAAATATGAATGGTATCTATTCTGTTCTTGAAGGAAAAGAAATGTTTGGCGATGAGGTCGTTGGCAAATGGATTGAACGCAGGTGGTGTCTTTACGCTAAGCATGATGTAGTGTTTTCCGAGAACGCTGGTGGTTCATCAGGGGATTTGATTTTATTAACAGGATATGTTCGGATTGTACGTTCCGGTTCAGCATCCGTTCTTGACCTTAAAATATATCCTGATGAAGGCAGCAAGGATTTATTAAATACCCTGACCCCATCATCATTAATAGTTAGGGGAAGAGCTTCAAATGGTAAAGAAATAGTTTTGAAAAGGGTAAGAAATTTAAATTCTTCTCAACTATTTATTGTGGCTCACCGCGGTGGTGGACGTAATTCGGAAAGATTAGGCGTTTCGGAGAATAGTCTTGCTATGCTCAAACTTGCACAATATTTAGGTGCAACCGGAGTCGAGATAGATGTGAAAAGAACTCGTGACGGCAAACTAATTGTGTTCCACGACGATACATTTTCTCCTCGCACAGTGCAAGGTTCTTATCTCCTTGGTGATGTAGGGAACTTTGACCTGTCTCAAATCAAACAATTCGGCAGATTAATTTATGGAGAATCAATACCTACACTTGAAGAAGCCCTTAACACTGTGATAGATAGTACAATATTATCTCTTGTGTGGCTTGATATAAAAGACCCAAGTACGGTCGATGAAGTAATACGTACACAACTAAAAGTTTATGAAAGAGCAAAAAAACGAAATGTCTTAATCCTTCTCGGAATTCCTTCACAGGATATTTTGAATGCATACAATTCGAGCAGCCTTGCTAATACGACACCTATTTTAATTGAATTCAATTTTAACGACGTTCTTTCGCATAAAACATGCCAGGTATGGGGACCCCGTTGGACAAATGGAATTAACTCATCCAGTATCGTTCAGGTTCATGATTCGGGCAGGTTGGTTTTTACATGGACACTTGATTACCGCGAATATATTTCCGACTTTTTAAACTCCACGAATTTTGATGGTATTCTCAGTAACTACCCTTCGCTTGTGGCTGGGATGTATTATTCCAGATAGAATTATTGGAACGAAAAAATGTAATTCTGAATGAAGTGAAGAATCTTCTTAAACTTGGATGAATCTTATATAGATTGGAGCATCAATGTTAATATTTTGGATTAACCTACAATAATACCTTCTTCTTAAAATAAATTTATTTTAAAATTCCAACAAAAAAGATTTTATCTATTTATTCGAGAAGATTCTTCGCTTCGCTCAAAATGACAATCCAATGCATGCTTATAAGTCAGCCCATCTTTTAAAACCTCTATCACAGCCATTGGATGATTGAAACTATTGTAACCTATAAAAAAAATGTATTCCTGGGAAAGGAATTTAATCCCATTTAGATTTTTTTACAGCAGTAGTATCCTTGTTTTGAAAAACATATTCAAAAAGCGAAGTGAATATAGAATCATTAGTTGGGAATATCTCCCTGAAGTATTTTATTGAATTAATATTATTGGTAATGCTCATCTCCGGCAACTTTTCATCATCTTCATTGAGTGCCTTATAGACATTCCGAAAGCTGCGTGGAACAATACTTCGACTTATAATTGAATTACTGGTTATAAATGATGAAGGATTCTCAAAAGCCATTGTAATATCACCGATATAGTAAATATTTCCATCCGGTAATGTAATCCTGGTCGCATATTCCGGGAAGACGATACTTTTCTCCCTAATATTAACCCGTTGGATACTGTAGGTTCCAACAGGTAATTTCATATAAATGTAGCCTTCTTCATCTGGGCGTATGGCTAATTTACTCCACCAAGGAACAACCCTTGAAGAATAACCTGTGCTGCAGAATACAAATGAACTTTTTTGAGTGATTTCATCATCAAAGTTTTTTACTTCGATTTTTGCAAAAATGATTGCTTCATCCGGCTCTCTATCGAGCGAATCGATTCTCCCGGTACGGCATGAAATAAGAATGAATGTTAAGGATAAAATAACTAAATAATTCCTGTGATTTTTCATAAATATATCCTGAATTATCAATGAATGTATAAATTAACAATGTTTTCAACCCGGTTTAATATGTCCAAAAGTAATTTGCAATATAAACAATATTTTTGTAAGTTTCAATAGGTAAAATTATTGTTAAAAACGAAGTGATTATGGGTATTATAAAAAGTAATATTTTATTAATCGGCGAGAAACCGGATGAGGTTGTCGAAACCTTTCTTGACAGCGGAGCGACCTATTCTTTCATAAAAAAAGAAATATCAAATAAATTAGGCAACTTAGGCAAAACTACAATAGCACTCAGTTTCAAGACAGCAGAAACAGGATGGGAGATGATTGTCAATGATAAATAAATCCTGATTTTGTTTTGGATAATGAAATTTGTCGAATGAGTGTTAAGTCAGTGATTTATTAAATTATGATGCAATTATTGGCGCCCATATAATGCAAAATAGCGCTTCAAGCTGGATTTCGAACATGAAACCGTTATTGTTGACCGTGAATTGGCAGGATGCTGTTGATTTGATTTTTAATAAAGAAGCGAAGAATCAGGTTACAACCTTTTTATTCAAATTTTAACGAAGTTGAATAATTTTATTAACCTGATTCTTGGCTTCATATCAAGGGAAGTCCTTTGATTTTTTAGGCTACAAGACATTAGATAAAGTTATCTTTTCAAATTTTGCAGCGACATCATTCCCTTCTCCAAATCAGCAGAATTCATAGCAGGAGTGATATATATTTCTGCATTTAACTGCATGAATAATGGTTCCAACATAGCCGGCATATCCGAGCTATCATTATTATCGAAGAAAAAGTATCCACATCTTTTACCTTGTGAAAGTGTGAAATAGGCTGCTTCGGGATGGATTTTTTCCATCAAATCCCCGATGATTTTCGGCAAAGTGCCATCTATTATTGCCTGGTTACCTTCCTTATTGGCGATAACCATTTTTAGCATTGACCTCATAAAACCTCCAAGTATATATTGAAATAAATTAATCTTACAAGATTGTTTAATACAATCTATTTTATACAATATAATTATAAATTTAGTTTATTCAAAATTATATTTTAATTTCAACTAATATTTAATTTTTTTCCTTTTTTCTTCCTTCTCAAATCTTAAATCGTTAATCCTTGTTCGTCAATCTATCAGGCTAAATTGTTAAGGATGGTTCTATAAATCCAAATTAGGCTGTCATTCTGAGCGTAGCGAAGAATCCATCTTGTTGATTTTAAAGAAGACTGGATTCTTCGCTACGCTCAGAATGACAATTTTTAGAACCACCCTTAAGTAAAAACATTAAAAAATGGCATTGTAAAAAGTCTCAATTTTAAAAATTAAAACAAATAACAAACCCCTTAATTCACTCACAAGAGTAAAATTAAAGGGTTTGTAATATTAAATTTATACTATTCTATTCTATTCTATTCTATTCTATCTATTATCTCTTCAGTGCTGTTGTTTCAGCCAAAAGCTGGTCTGATACTGTAATCGTTCGGGAAGCAGCTTCAAAAGCTCTTTGCGTTGAAATCATTTCAGTGAATTGTTCTGTCAAATCAACATTCGATTGCTCGAGAGAAGAACCTGCAACTTTGGTTGAGGGAAATGTCGAACCGGCTATTCCAATATTAGCCTGTCCGCTATTAGGCGATACGGAATAGAAATTACCACCTTCATTCAGCAATCCATCCTGATTTGTAAACTTCGAAATTGCCACCTGTCCTAATATTTCAGATTGACCATTAGAAAATCCACCCCAGATTTTGCCTTCATTATCGACAGATAAATAATTCAAACTTCCGGATTGAAAACCGTCGGGTTCAATCGGTGTAGCATCGCTCGGCGCTGAGAATTGAGTCAGACCGCCAAGGATATTGTTTGCATCGGCTAATTTGAGCGTCAAATCTTTTGTAGCATCAAAAACAGTTACTCCTGCGCCTAATTGAGTATTCATATCAGCAGCTTTGACTGATAATGTAAGCGGCGCTTTCAAACTTCCGTCACTATTAAAAGTGATGAGTGCGGGAGTAATTGCAACAGCTTTACCATCTATTGTAGCCGAAGCTGAATATTCGTTCGGATTTGCCCCCTTTGTAAATGTCAAGCCTAAAGCATGAGAACCGCCCTGGCTATCGATGATGTTTACACTTGTATCCCTCTTTTCGTTAGCAACGGCTGCGGAATTTAAATTTCCCTGAATCGAAACGTTTTGAGTTTGTTTTGGTTCGGAAATAATATTCGGCGCTATTTTAAGATTATCCAATTTGCGATTCAGCACATTTATTCCTGTTGAATCTTTATTGATTTTTCCCTTCGCATCGAAGGATAAATTATATCCCTGGAGATAGGAACCGGATGAAGCGTCGACCAAATAACCGTCTTTATCCCTCGTAATGGCTGCGGCACGTGAGAACAATTGTCTGCCGCTCATATTGTAAATAAAAAATCCGTCCCCCTGCAAAGCCATATCGAGCGGTCTGCTTGTCATTTCTATCATTCCTTGCGACATCAGACGGGTTGTAGCTCCAACTCCAACGCCAAGTCCGACCTGCATAGGATTCGTACCGCCTAATCCGGTTGCATTCCCAGTATCAGAAGATTTACCGTAATTGTAAATCTGGTTGAATTGCTCTGCAAAGGATACCCTGCTGCCTTTGAAGCCAATAGTATTAGTATTTGCGATATTGTTTGATATCACATCCATACGGAACTGATTGGCTTTGAGCGCACTGGAACCGGTTGACAGCGAACGTGAAATACCCATTATAAAAAACCTCCTTGTTTCTTAATAGTTAATATATTATTTTTTCAATTTTCAATTTTCAATTTTCAATTCTTAATTTCTATTGCCTTGCAATCATTTTGCAGAATCATCAATCAATCCGAATCTGCCCGGTTTCCTGTCCTTTTATTTCAGGACGAGGTCCAACCGTTTTATGCAAAGACCGCAGAGTCAATATTTGTTATAACGCTCGATTCCAATTGGCTTTGCAGTGCTGCCGTTATCACCGTTTTGTTTGGAATATTCACGATGAAACTCTTATCCTCCAGGAGAATGAGGGCTTCGCCTGCTCCCTTTTCTTCGGCACGTCCTACGGCATTTGTAAGCCTTGTCATATCCTGCTCTGTAAGTTCAATATCCCTGCTTTTCATTCTTGATTGAGCATGACCGGAAAATTTCAATTTGTTCAGTTCATTCGAAAATACATCCTTGAATGTTGAATTCGAAACTTTCCGTTCTGCCGGGAAGGTCTGCCTGTTTAATTCACCCACTCCTCCGGCGGGCAGAAAAGGTAGCATCACTCCGTTAATCTCAGGCATTTTTTGCTCCGTTAAGAATAATTAGTTAATTGATAAGTCCGTTACGTTTTCCAACGGTACTTCCATTCCGTTAATCACAAGCATAGTACCTTCGGGTTTAAAACGAACAGCGCTGATTACACCGAATGTATATGGTTGAGCCACAATAGGTGTACCTTTAACATCATTCATTTTAACTTCGAAAGTAAAATCGCCTGCTGTTACCGTGTTCCCCTTAGAATCTTTGCCGTCCCATGATAGATTATGTTCGCCGTTTTTCAGGTTAACACCTGTTAATTCAATAGTTTTTATAACAGCACCACTCGAATCCCGTATTAAAATTTTGCCGTCTTTTGCAGGATATGCCGAAGAGAAACCTATCGAGGCGGGTTTAGTTCCGTCGAAGCTTATTTTATTACCATAAGCTTTGGCAGTCTTACCCAACATACCGGGCAAAGCTGAATTTGACATTGTATTGGTTAGAGCGATGTTACCTTTTACCTGCTCTTCCATTAACGAACGAATATCAGAAAGCTGCTCTAACTGCGAGAATTGTGCAAGTTGAGCTGCGAATTCCTGATTGTCGTAAGGCTTCAAAGGATTTTGCTGCTTTAATTGCATTGTTAACAATTTAAGGAATTCATCCTTCGAAACCGAAGTTTTTCCGGAAGAAGTGCTTTGCGTTGTTGGAACGCTTGTTGCGTTTGATATTGGTTGTGTCATTATTACCTCCTTGTAAATTCGTTTTGAGTTATCAACCACACTTCCCTGTACAGGTTGATTCTACGTCGTGCTTAGCTCCATACTGCCCGAAAGGACAGGAATGTTTTGTAAGTCTTTCATGAATTTTCTATTCGAATTTTGCCCTTTGGAATTTTTTCTGCCGTCAGGCTGATTCATTCCGGTATTAGGCTCCTGCTCCTCTCTTTCTTTTAGTTTGACATCGACGGATTCGGTCAAAATATTTTTTTCAGCTAATTTTTGTTTTAGCAACTCAATCTGGCCTTCAATGTTCTTTACTGCATCAGCCGATTCCGCGTCAATTTTCAATTTAACTTTATTTTCCTTCAAACTTATTTCTACAAATATGGTGCCAAGAGTTTCAGGCTTCAAAACCAGACGAGCAATTGCAGTTGACTGGTCGGGTAAATTGGTAATAATCCTGAATGCTGCTCCAGGGAATTCGTTAGGCTGAATCGGAGTTTTCAGCTCTTCCGGTAAATCTATTTGTTTTGCAGATTCTTTGTTACCAAGCTGTAATTCTTTATAATACAACAGGTTATTAACACCGGAAATATTTTTATCGAACAATTTCGGATTCAAAGAAGAATCTTTATCATTCAAAAACCGGCTTCCTGTGTGGTTTTCAGAGCCTGAACTATTATTATTGAATCTATACATTCCCTCTTTGGATTCAATATAATTTTCAAAATCAGCGCCTGAATTATCCTGGATGTTGCTATTATTATCCTTTATTTTAGTTTTAGCAATTTGATTTTGAATCTCTTGGCTAATATTGAAATTTGGGATATTTTTTTCATTGTTTTCAGAATTTTTTGCATTGAGATTGGAACCTAAAAGAGATGTTTTTTCAATATTCGATTCATCAATTTTAGCCAAATCATATTGTTCCTGAACCAAATTGGTATTGCCGGATTCCACCAGATTAATTAAACCTAGCAAATTTAATGTTTCCTTGCTAACATTAGCGCCCATCGATAATTCCGAACCCTTGCCGTTATTTAAATTTCCTTTCCTGAATTCGATACTGATTAAATCATTCAGGCTGTTATGGTCTATTCCTTTCAGTATTGCATCCAGAATTTTGTCCTTAGGAATTGGCTGCGAAAGATGATTAACTCTCACATCTTTTAATGCAGGCAGTTCTCCGTTAAGATTTTTAATTATGTCCAATTCAAGCTTTGTAAAGTAATTATCGGGTTTCAAATCCTGTTTGGTTTTACCAGACATAGCCTTAGCAGAATCATTTAATGCAGAAGAAGCTTCCTGATATATTTCATCTACGTCTATTCCATATTGGGCAGCTACAGAGGCTAATAGACTATCGGCATCTAAAGTCGAATCGATATATGCGCTTGAACTATGGTCTAAAACCTGAATTTCGCTTGAATTCAAAATTTCAAAATCCTTAAAACCCACAGGTTTAAATTTCTTATTCCCACTTATACCGGAATTCATCTCACACAAAGAAATATTATCTTTCTGAACAGATGCCGAATTGTTAAGAAGTGCCAATACCTGGCTCAAAGGCATTTTACCTATCTTTTTCTTAGACTTTTTAATATTACTTTTATTGGTAATATTATTTGAGCTGGACGTGGAATTATCCAGTTTGTCGATTTCCTTTTCAAGGTTCTTATTGAATTGGGAATTATTAAGAGGAACGCTTTTGCGAACCTGTGTTTTAAACGGCAAAATCTCTGCCGTATTGGCTGGTACTTGTTTCTTTACCAACATGAGTGCATCCTTGCATTTATGAATATTGGCTAATTATATATTTCTATGAACAAAAATCTAACAACTATTCGTCGGCTCCCATCAATAGAATCATGGCAGCCCTACTCGGCACCATTGCCTCAACAACCTTGCCGGCTTTTTTTCGCGACATTAATTTCAATATTTTGGATGCATCCTGTGCATCGATTTGTTCCAATATTTTTGCTACTTCTACCGGATTAGTGCCATTATACAGCTTAGCATAAAACTCGAAATTCTTACGTTCGTTAGTATCGATTTTCTTTGTAATAATTATATCCTGCTCTTCGACTTTTTTCTTGAAAGTTTCGATTCTATCTAAGTATTCCTTGATTTTAGTATTATTTCGCATGATAGAATCAAGCCTTACCACAGATAATTTCTGCCAGTCACTTAGGTGTTTATTTACCCGGATAATAGAGTCAGCCGAAGATTTCATCTTTTTTTGAATTGCGGAAATAGAATCTTTCAACCTTTTTGTTACACCAATAATCGAATCCCTCTGCTTCTGTACGTATTCCTTTTCTTTCTGCTTACGTTCGAGTTCTTCCAACTTTTTCTTTGGTATACCAATTGTAGGCTCGGCATAAACAGTATCGATTTTAAGCTGAATCGTCGGATTAGGCGGCAACCCTAACTTTTCCGGATAGTATTTATAAACATAAAAAGCCCCGCCCAATAATGCAAGGGACGTGACCGTTATTACAATAAGCAATATTACAACTGTCCTGGTTTCCATTCTTTATACTAATTTTTAATAATATTCTTTCAAATTATCTTATTATGCATTTACGCTCTTTAATGCACGAATATACTGAATCTGAGCTGTTTCATCGAAAGCCTGGGTTTCTTCCTTCAATACTTCTTTCTTATGGGCAATCAATTTCTTATCTTTTAATTTTAAAATAATTTTCTCATCCTTCATTACCAGCGCCAAATCATCCCTCTTAAGAGATTCAATTTCGAGAATCTGATTTCTTTCAACAATTAATTTTTTTATATCCTCTTCAATATAAACTTTATGATGCCAGTGAGCCTGTATCTCAGCAACAGAGGACGATTCCATTTTTTTTGCTGTTAATTCCTTCAAATAATCCTTTTGCATTTCAATCATTTCATCTTTGGCAATCCGCATAGCCATTACGAAATGCAGCGCTTCCTTAGCCTGTTCGACTTTGTGGGAGCGTAATTTCAATAGCGGTTCGAGCCTGAATTGAAACCTCTTTGCCATAAACTATTTCATTCACTTTTTTAATATGACAAAATTATTTAAGGTGGGTTCTATAAATTCAATTTTGGCTGTCATTCTGAGCGAAGCGAAGAATCTATCCTGTTGATTTTAAAGAAGTCTGGATTCTTCGCTTCGCTTTTGTTTATAAATTTAATTAAAATTAGAAAATCCTAATAGTTTCTGTAAAGTATCTTCATAAGTGTCAACCTCAGTTATTCTCTGCCTTAAAAATTCATTGATATTATCGATTAATAGAATCGACTGGTCAATTTTCTTATTAGAGCCCTTTTGATATGCTCCAACGCTGATTAAATCCTCTGCTCCACGATATGTTGCAAGCAATTCCTTAATATTCGAAGCTGCAAAGTAATGGTCTTGCTCAATTACATCATTCATTACACGGCTAACGCTTTCCAAAACATCGATTGCAGGATAATGACTAAGGGAAGCCAATCTTCGGGATAAAACGATATGCCCGTCCAATATTCCACGAGTAGCATCGGCAATTGGTTCATTCATATCGTCACCCTCGACTAAGACCGTGTATAAGCCGGTAATGGAGCCAACTTCGGAAGTTCCGGCGCGTTCCATCGTTTTTTGCAATAAACTGAATACGGAAGGAGTATAACCTTTCGTAGTAGGAGGTTCGCCGATTGTTAATCCGACCTCGCGTTGAGCCATTGCTAGACGCGTTGCCGAATCCATCATCAACATAACATCCATGCCTTTATCGCGGAAAAACTCACTGATTGTTGTTGCGATTAATGCGGCTTTAACCCGGACTAAAGGCGGAGCATCGCTTGTTGCTACAACAACTACCGAACGTTGCAGTCCTTCCCTGCCCAGGTCTTTTTCCAAAAATTCTTTGACCTCCCTACCACGTTCACCGATAAGAGCTATTACGTTTATATCTGCCGATGTATTCCGTGCTATCATTCCGAGTAATGTTGATTTGCCGACACCTGAGCCTGAAAAAATACCGACTCTCTGCCCCTTGCCGAATGTCAGTAATCCATCTAAAGCACGGATACCGGTAGCTATCGGTTCTGAAATCCTCTTTCTTAATAACGGATTCGGCGGAATAGCATAAATTGAACGATACTCACCGGATTTAATCTCACCCCGACCATCTAAAGGCTCGCCCAAGCCATTCAGCACTCTTCCCAACAATTTATCACCAACCCTTATATTCAATGTTTCGCCGGTAGCCATGATTTCCATACCCGGCGAAATGTCGGCAACATCGCCAAGAACCATCGATAAAATTCTATTATTGCGAAAACCGACTATCTCGGAACGACATACTTCCCGACCCGTACGATTCCGCATTACGCACACCTGACCAATCGGCGCTTTGGGTCCTTCGCTTTCGAGAACCAATCCAACAACCTGTGAAATTCTTCCAATCAGGCTGTACATCGACTTTTTCTCTAAGGCTCCCTGAAACTTTGTCATAAGGTTTTCAGTATTCATAATAGCCAGCCAATCTGTTTAATGAATTTTCCGTAATTTTAATAATAATCTTCCTTAATTATTTGGGCTAACGTGCCCTTTATATTCTCAAGCTGCGCTCCTATTGTAGCATCCAAAAATCCAACCGAGGTTTCAAGCATACAACTGCCTCTTTCAACCGAATCATCGGCGGCAAGCACTACATTTTCCATACGCGATTTATCCGTTAGCAAATTACTTTTGATTGCGGTTAAAATATCGATATCCTGGGGATTCAGGCGTATTTTGAAAATATCTTCATTATCGAGCTGGAATATTGCCTTCCTGACTTGTTCTATAACTAAATCGGCTTTATCCGATATTTCACGCTCTAAAATATGACGGGCAGCCATTATAGAAAGTAAGGGTACTTGCTCGGCAATGTTCTTCATAGCATCGGATAAATGCCCTTTTAATTCAACTACTATATTATCAATATTGCGAATCCATTCCTGCTGGCGGTTGATTTCCTTTTCCAGCATAACGTTCGTGGTTTCTTTACCTTCCTTGAATCCCTTTTCGTAAGCATTCTGAATTTCTAATTTAATCTCATCCAATGAAGTTGATAAATCCAAAATATTGTCTAATGCGATTTCAATAGGTTGATTTGAATCGGAGATTGTGAAATGTTCTACGTAATGAGTTCTCTCCTTAACTGTAGGTATAAAAACCTGTCCTTTTTCTGCAGTTTCACGCTCGATTCGGGCTCTTTCTTCCATTTCCATGCGTAATTGAGCGAGCTTTTTATCTCTCTTAGCCTTTTCAATAACTAATTTCTTCTTCTCCTCGATAGCCAACAGCTCTGCGGAGCGAATAATATCAATTTTATTAAACTTTCGTCTCGGTATTTTCAGAATTATCTGAGCCACAGTTCCAATCCTATAATTGCTTACCTATTAAAATTTCCATTTTATAATAAAGCCGGAACATTTGCTCCGGCTTTTATATAATTATTATACGAATATATCTTCCTTGCCTCTGCCGCCCACAACGATTTCTTCCGACTCTTCGAGCTTTTTAATAACATCGACGATTCTAATTTGTGCAGCTTCGACTTCCTTAAGCTTGACAGGTCCCATAAAGTCAAGCTCTTCCTTGACAACCTGGGCAGCGCGCTCGGACATGTTTTTGAATATTTTCTGCCGTATTTTATCATCTGCAACTTTGAGCGCCAGCGCCAGGTCGCGTTTATCGACATCGCGGAGAATTCTCTGAACACCCTTATCGTCGATAAGAACAATATCGTCGAATAAGAACATAAGGCGTTTGATTTCGGTTGCCATATTCGGGTCTTTATCTTCGATATTTTCCAACATTAGCTTGGCAATAGCATTATTACTCTTATTGAGAATGTTCGCAACCAATTTGGAACCACCTGCAGTTGCTAAGTTCTGCGATATTGTTGCTTCGGCAATCTGGTCAACAACATGTTCGATTTCAGAAACCAATTGCGGTGAAACCTTGCCTAATTTGGCTATTCTTATTATTGTTTCCGAGCGGACGTCATCATTGAATTCACCCAACACTTCTGCTGTTAAATCGACCGGCAGATGCGACAAAATCAACGCTATCGTTTGAGGATGCTCTTTCGATAGGAAGGCAGCTAATTGCGACGGGTCTGATTTCTTCAAAATATTGAAGCCTCGAACGGTAGTCAATACCCTGATTTTTTCGATAATTTCTTTTGCCCTGTCCGAACCATAGCTCTTCTCTAAAATGGTTTGAGCAAATTCGATACCGCCTTCAATCATGTAGCTTTGTGCAGTCATCAACTGGTAAAATTCCTCGATAACCTCTTCAACTACACTTGGGGAAAGGTCTCTCAAATTCGTAATTTCGACGGCAATCTGCTCTACTTCCTTCATTTCGAGTTCTTTAAAAACCTTAGCTGCGATATCAACATCCATCGACATCAGAAGTACAGCAGCCTTTTGCTTGCCGCTTAATTGAGTTATTGCTACGCCTTTTGCTTTCATTTTTCTATTTATCTTTTAATTAGTTATATTTTCCATTTTTCAAATTTATTTAAATTACAATCATTTGGTTATTGGTTCCGGGAGATTATAATTTAAATGACCTGTCATCAGAATCCTGTGCAATGAATAAACGTATTAACCTCACTGCATCTTCAGTATTCGATTCAATAAACGATTGTACTTTATTCTTTATTTCAATTTTCATCATTTTTTCTTCAGTCATTTCGCCGGCTTCAAGTTCGTCAAGTTTGGCACGTGCCTGGGAAGCAAGAGCTTCTTTATCGAACATGACTTCTTCTTCTTCCGGTTCTTCAAGCATTCCAACATCCATATCCCTTTCCCTTTCGCCCTCCAGCAGGAGCTGCTCGGGTAATTCGGATGGCATTAAGAGGAATTCTTCGTCGAAATCGAGTTCTTCAAGTTCTTCTTCTTCCTTCATTTCATCGTCTTCAACAATTACCTTCTCCGGCAAACCGAATGCCAATCGGATACGGTCTTTGATTTCGGATGACCTTAGTATTCGGAACATCAGGTATATCGTAAAGCCCATAGCGCCAAGCAGGATGAATATGCTTTGATTTTCCGGATCTTTCCACCATGGACCTTTGAGCACTTCATCTATATCCTCATGAAGTAAGGTAGTATCAAATGCAAACTCATAAACGGATACCTGGTCGTTGCGCGATGGGTCATAACCAACTGCATTGCGGATTATATCCTGAAGCATTGTTATATCTTCCTTTTTGCGGGGAAGCGCTTCGAGTGATTTAACTCCTTCTTTATCAGTTACTTTTACTTTACTATTTATTAATGCAGAAACCGATAATCGCTTGATAGTACCAACACTTTTAACAATCTTTTCAACAGATTTTGATATTTCATAATTTTTTATTTTATTCGATTGATTCTTATCCAGGCTAACTGCCGGATAACTGAGCGAATCGGTTGATTTTGTACTTTCTACTATTTCCTGCTCGCTTCTTTCGATTTGTTTCTCAGGGTCAAAATCCGTTGTAGTAGTTTCAATTTGGTCGAAATTTAATTCGGCATTTACCCGAACTTCGGAATTGCCGGGTCCCAATACACCGTCCATCATAGATTGAGCCTTACTTGCAAGGTATTGCTCAACTTTTCGCTGCTGGTCATACTGAATGGAAGTTAAGCCTGCAATCGATTTTTCATCTAATGGCGGCGGTGAAATGATTTTTCCACGCTGGTCAACAATTGTAACGTGCTGTGGCTGCATTCCTTCAATGCTACCTGCCACGAGATTCTGAATTCCCTCGATGCTGATTTTGCTTAAAGACCGTCCTGATTTAAGTTTTAAAGTAACGGAAGCTGTAGGTATTTTCTGGTCTTTCTCAAATAGCGCTTTATCCGGAATAACGATATGGACACGGCATTTTTTAACCTCGTCCATTGAACCGATTGTCCTGGCAAGTTCTCCTTCGAGAGCTCGCCTGAAATTAAGTTTCTGTACAAATTCCGACATTCCAAGATTGGTCTTATCAAACAACTCATAACCCAAAGCGCCGGACTCCAAACCACCTTCGGCTGCAATAGAAAGCCTTAATTCACTAACTTTATCCTTTTCTACTAAAACGGTAGTACCATTATCTTTTACATCATATTTGACATTTTTCTCTTTTAATTTTGTAACAATTTTTGCTGCATCCTGCTCCTCCAAATTAGAGAAAAGCACAACCAAATCAGGACTTGAAGGAATTACTAAGAAAATAGTTAATAAAATAAATACACCTACCGATACACCGATGATAATGGTTCTTTGAGTTTTGGAAATTTTATTCCAAAACTGCTTTAATTCTTCCACCATTTGAAGTTTAGCCATAATTCGTCAATTTAATATATAAAATTTTAAAATTCTATTTTTCTTTATATTATTCATTTTTAATTCGTAATTCGTAATTCGTAATTAAATTTACACCTGCATTCTGTTAACTTCATGATAGAGGTCTAATCCCTTATTCCGTAGCTCCATCAGCAATTGGAACGTTGTTTTTGCTTTTTCAGCAGTAATCATAACATCATGCAGGTCAACCGGTTCGCCTTTAATAAACCGCTCGGTTTGCTCAGCCGAATCTTTCTGCATTGTATTTACGTCGCTGATGAATTCTTTCAGTGTATCGGTGAAAGATTCCGATTTATGGGATGCATCGCCTGTTACCTCTGCTTTTTGGGTAACTATAGGCAAGTATTGTTTTGCTGCATTAATCTCATTCAAGACCATGAGTGAATCCTTTCAATTTATTGTTCATCCTTGAACTAATTTTAAAATTTCAAAAAATTTTATGCACGCCCGTCCACAATCATTCCTTTTCTAACATTTGTCGATTGCAGGCGTCCGCTTCTGTTGAACAGCACATGATTCATGATTTTCTCCGAATTTTCGGGGAACATTTTCATGAAAAATTCTCTTTCCTTTGATGTCAGTAATTTTTCCGATTTACCCTGTCCGTTATTGCTCTTTGCCGATTTACTATTAATTTCGGCAGCGGTATTAGTATTCGGTAAAGTTACTTTACCAACGTTTCCGTTTATATTGTTATTTATACTATTTGAATATGGATTGAGTGCCGGTATATTCATATTTTTCCCCCTATATCTCTAATGAATCGCGAGCGATATTTTTAGCTGAATCAATAACGCCAGTATTAGCCTCGAAGCCTCTTTGGGCAGTAATCATTTCAACCATTTCGGTAACTATATTAATGTTTGGATAATGCACATATCCGTTCTCATCAGCATCGGGATGAGCCGGGTCGTAAACCAATCGTGGAGCCGAATTATCGCGGACAGTGGCAGCTTTCAGGACTGAATAATCCGGAGGATAATGCCCCGGATTTGCTGTCGGTGCATGTTCCTTTGTTGTCCTGCTAAGCGAAATCTGGCTTCCAAGCTCATCATCGAATGGTGTGCCTGGAATTTCGCGGACAACAACTACTTCGCGCTGATAAGGCTGCCCGTTTAATCCCTTAGTAGTATTTGCATTGGCAATATTATTTGCCGTTGCAGTAAGTCTCATTCTTTGAACGGTCATTCCCTGACCGCTTATGGCAAAAGTTGCGAATAAATTCTCAGCCATATATTTTCCTCAATTTATCTGAATTCCATTTCATTCTAATATATAAATTCGTCATTTTTTTCATTCTATACATCAGCAATAATACTTAATTAATTGTTAATTGTCAAAATGTCTGAACCATGATTTACTTGATTAAAGGATTACCATGATTTTTTTATCATTAATCATTGACCATTAACCATTAACCATTAACCATTATTGGTTAATCCCTCTTATTGCCGAGGACAAACCCTGAAAATACCTTTTCACCATACCGGACGAAAAGCGGAACCGGATTTGATTCTGAGCCATTTCAGCCATCTCCTTGTCAATATTTACATGCGTCTCGCCGGAGAAATAAACATCCGGCTTCGGAATAGCTCTGTCTTCCCTCTCGCCTTCGATATTATTTTCATCGGGTTTTCCGATTGGTATATGAACCGTATCGGTTTTGGTACCCTGAGCCACTACTTCCGGATTCTGGAAAAATTCCTCAAATTTAACCCTTTCCGGTCTGAAATTCGGCGTATTTACATTCGCTATATTCCTTGCCGTGGTGCGCTCCCTCAGTGAGTAGGTATCGAGCGACCTGTTCATGAGCGGCAAGCGATTTTTAAATAAATATGACCTAAATATCATTTCGTTCTTCCTGAACTTATTTATATTCCTTACCGGTTGATTAACAAAATGAGTGCCAATCTTTGAAATATTTCCTTTTTTTGGTTAAAATTAGTCTAAAATGTTTTGGAAGCAAGGCTCATATTTACTTTTCGATGTGGAAGTAATTAGGAAGAAATTTTACAAGAGAGTGAAATAAAGGGAAGAAATTCGGCAATATTATATTCAAGTTCGGGAAATAATTTATAAAATTTATGCTTTTACATCATTTTTAGCTAAAATTTCCACTTTTCTACCGTTTAATTTAAAGGAACTTGTCCAATAATAGTTCTTATGGCTTTTTTTCGCCATGAAAATTGTATATGGTTAATAATGAAACATTTCCCCAACAGGCAGAAGTTCCTTTTAATTTTTTGCAATTGCTGATAAAAGTTTACTGATAGTGGTTTGTCAAAGTGATTATTTCAACTTCATTGTCAACAATGATAAATATAGCCCGATATTTTTTATCAATACGAAAAGAATAAATTTTTAATTGCTTTGGTTCAAGTATTTCAACATTTAACGATGGATGTTTGAAGTCATTCTCAAAAAGTGTTTTGGCTTTTTCGTATTTCTTCTCTAACTGATGAGTTTTTATAAACTCATTCAATTTACTGTTTAAATCTTTTATTTTCATCGCTTGGAGTATATTGACGAATTCTTTAAACCATCCTCGATATCTTTCAATAATAATTCATTATGACCATATTCTTTTAGTGAAAACATTACATCCTGAATAGTTAAATTTCTATCAAACTCCTCGAGTTTAAGTACGTTTTTGCGAAGTACTACTTCCGTTACATCTTGCTCGAAAAGGGCGTTTAATATTTCAACTAAGTGCATGTTCAAGTCTTTTATCCCTATTTCTAAAACTGCTTTCATAATTATATCATTCCTTCCAATTTCATTTTGACTTAAAAATCAATCCCAGCAAAATTAAGTTTTTTTTTAGCAAATAGAGAAACACATTTTCAAATTTACTGAATTATTTTATCTCATCTTCGGTTAGAAGGCACTTCTGACAAGAGAGGAAAGAAATAAAAACCTTATTCAAACCAATAACCTCAGTAGAAAAACAAAAAGCACCTCCCTTTAACCTTATTTTCGTTTATTTATGGCAGAAAATAAGGAAATAAGGTTGCGATTTTGCTCTAATCACAATTTCCTGAGGTTAATTGGTTTTGAATAAGATTTTTAAATTGAAACTGAAAATCTATCGCAATGATTATCCTTAATCACTCTAAAGCTAAATGCAAATGACTAATCAATTCAAAAATTAAAAAATCATTTTCAAATCTTTTACAAACCATTTTCTTGATAATTTTTTATTTCTGATTATTTTTGTTCAAATCGTTCTTTGATATTAGGAATGCCGGTTGATTGTCTGCCGGAGGAGAAAATAGTTTATAAAGTTGAAAGTTCATAAAGTTTATAAAGTAGAATAGACGCCCTCGTCTGTTCAAAAAAAATATGAAATTTAATAGTCAAACTTACCAATGGTTAATAGTTCATGGTAGAATAGACGCACTCGTTTGTTCACCAAAAAAAATTAAAACCGTAGAAAATCGTAGAAATAAGTAGAAAGGAATTAAGTCGTCTGAATTAGGATATATAGGATTAAAGGATTATAAGATTTGAATTAATAACTCATAACTTATAATTCATAATTAACCATTGACCATTGACCATTGCCAATTTACCATTAGAAATACAAATCCCGTTCGCCTTGTGAAATTCTTTGAAGATATTGGATTGTTTTATTCCGGGTATGTTCCTGCGGAATATTCTCAATTTCAGTAGAAATTAATGTATCCCCCAATTTAACCGTTTCATCATCAGCATAATCAATTAAATATTCTTTTAATGTTAAAAGCGCATTCGGAAGACAATGTAGTTTTATTAGACCGGGTTTTGCCAAATCCATGAAGTCCTCCCCTACCCTGCCTATCCGGTAGCAACCAGTACAGAAAGACGGCACATATCCCTGAGAAATTACATCCTGAATGACTTCGCCTGAACTTCTGCAGTCGTTCATTGCAAACTGGCTTTCATCTTCCATTTTGGCAAAGGCTTGTTTGTATCCTCCGGGATTCGTACGCGAACCGGCGCTTATTTGCGAAATCCCCAAATTGAAAAGCGAAGTCCTCATTTCAATAGATTCGCGTGTAGATAGAATCATTCCGGTATAAGGTACGGTACAGCGGAGTACTGCTACCAATTTCCTGAAATCCCTGTCGCTTACCTGATAGGGAATATTTTGTGAAGCAGGTGCATTTGTGGCAGGTCTGATTCTTGGAATAGAAATAGTATGAGGACCAATATTGAATTTCCTATCTAAATGCTGTGCATGTGATATTAATGAAAGAACTTCGAAACGATAATCGTATAATCCGAACAAAGCGCCTATTCCAACATCATTCAGTCCGTTTTCGAGCGCTCTGTCCATAGTTGAAATTCGCCAGTCATAATCGGATTTATTTCCGGAGGGATGCATTGTCTTGTATGTTTCTCTGTGATATGTTTCCTGAAATACTGTATATGTACCGATTGGCACCAGACTGATTTTTTTAAATTCCTCGTCTGTCAGAGGAGCAATCTCCAGATTAATACGCCTGATGGAGCTACCTTTAGAATCCTTAACACTATAGACGGCTTCGATGGCTTCAATGAAATAACCGAGGGAGCAATTTTTGTGATGTTCGCCCATGAGCATCAAAGTTCGTTTATGTCCCTGAGATAGTATATATCGGGTTTCATCTTTAATTTCATCGATGGTGAGGGTTCTGCGGCTTAATTCTTTATTTTCAACCCGGAATCCGCAATACATGCAGTTATTAGAGCAGTAATTCGAAATATATAAAGGAGCGAACAACACTAATCTCTTACCATAGATTTCTTCTTTTATTTTGTTTGCCGTATCGAACAGTTTTTCAAGGTTGGGATAGTCTTCAATGTTCAGTAAGTATGCCACATCCCCCAAATCAATTCCATTCAACTCCAAAGCACGTTGCAAAATATCATCGATTATTTGATTATCAGTTTTGTTGCAGGTTTGAAGCAAATTATTGATTTGAACTTCATCTATAATATTATGGTTTGGCATATATTCTTAATCTTTTGATTTGCTTATTTCTGATAAGTTATAAAATCTTGATTCTTAAAATGTTCTCATAACCCAAAAATGAATTCCAAAGTGCAACTTTGGAATTAGTATGAACCATAATTCTCATTTCAAAATTCCGATTTTGGAATGTAATTTTCACGTAAAATACTTTTACATTTAATTCAATGTCCTAATTAGTAATTAATAATTAGTAATTAATTTCGCTTCCAAAGTTTCCAATTCCGCAACGGTATTAATTCCCTGCATTTGGTCAAAAGCATCGAGGCAACAGGCTTTAACTTTATAATTTTTATTCCGGAGTATTTCAATAATATCTGTCAAATAATATTCACCCTGGGCATTATTATTTTTCAATTCCCTGAGAGATGAGAACAGCAGCGGTGATTTAATAAAATATATACCGCTGTTGATTTCACTGATTTGTTTTTCTTCTTCAGTAGCATCCTTATCTTCAGTGATTTTCACAAAGTTACCGTCCTGAGTGCGAATTACCCTGCCATATCCTTTCGGAATCGGAGCAATGGTTGTTAGGACAGATGCATCGGCTTCATTCAATCCATGATTTTCTATAAATTCAAGAAGAGTATTGGATTGAACCATCGGGACATCTCCGGATAAAATCAAAACATTACCGTCAAAGCCTGATAAATCAGATTCAGCCTGCGCTGCTGCATGACCTGTTCCAAGCTGCTGCTCCTGAACTGCAAAGGAAATATTTCCTAAATGAAGATTTGTGACATATTCAATAACAAGTTCCCTGCCATGCCCAACTATTAATACAATTTTTTCAGGATTAAGCTTACCGGCTGTTTCGAGGACATAACCAATTAATGGACGACCAGCGAGTTGAGCCATTACTTTAGGAAACTGGGGATTATTCATTCGTTTCCCTAATCCGGCTGCTAAGATTATTATCGAAAATTTTTTATTGGAAGAAGAATGATTTTTATTGATATAGGTTTCTTGGTTGGTAATATCTTTCAAATTCAAGTCCGTCACTCGCTTTCACATTAATTTCTCTTAAATATTTTTCCAGCCGAAATCTCACTGCCTTTATTTTTAATATTATTATTTTCATCAACCAAAATCACTACTGGTTCATGGTTAGCAGCTTGAGAATCCTCGATATTGACATACGATAAAATAATAACTTCATCTCCGATGGCAACGAGCCTGGCTGCTGCACCGTTGATACATATAGTGCCGCTTCCTGCTTCTCCTGTTATTACATAAGTATCGAATCTGCTGCCGCTATTTATATCAAGTACTGAGACTTTTTCATAATTCAATATATCCGCTGCTTCCAATAAGTTTTTATCAATTGTAATACTGCCTTCATAATAAAGATTAGCCTCGGTCACTTTGGCGCGGTGTATCTTCGATTTTAGCATTATTCTTTGCATTTCAGCCTCAAATTCGCTTTATGTTTCTCAAACAATAGAAGTATATTAACGAATATTTTCAGAATATATTTTTGAATTCAGGATTTCCTGGTCATTATTTCAAGCAGGAATTTTCCTCGCCTGGTGATTCTCGACCAAACACATTTATCAAAATCCATTACTGACCCTTTTAGAAAACCATTCAAAATAAGCTGACGGGCACACCGGTTAATATCTTTTTCAGTATAATTGGTCATATTGACTCGTTTGCCTGTAGCATCGTTAAGGACGAGGAGCGCTAATTCATCACATGATTTCGTGTCCGGCGCCATATCGTCGTAATAAGGAATCTCCAATTGAAAATCAAATTTCATTTACTTTCTTTATATTTTAATATTATTCTGTTCCTAAATGTCATACACACAAATAAGACTTGTGAAAATTTAGGTTGAATGTCATTCTGAGCTGAGCGAAGAATCTTATTGCAGAATCTGATATATTCAATTTATATTCTTACTTCCTAAAAATCTTCAAATTCATTTGGAAGACTATAGTTATAAGCCGTTCCCGGATTCTTACTCTTATTTCCTTACCACAAAAAAATACATTAATCTTATATTTTAGAAGATTCTTCGCTTCGCTCAGAATGACATTCTTCTTGAATTTTCAAAATGCTCATTCCAAAGATTGCCGATTTTCAAATTTAAAACATCAATAAATTTAATCAAACTTTCTCCTACTACAAAACTTACAGAAACAAACCGATGGATTTTTTTTAATTTGCGAATATGAAAAATGAAATAAAAAAATATGAACAAAAGGCGAAGTTGCTCGAGCCAAACACAGATGAGCGAAAAATATTAACGAATATGGTAATGAATTATTCCGAAGAATTCCTAAATAATATCAATTCATCTCTAACCTATAAAGAAACCGAAGACAAAGGAGCAGGAATATATGATTTCGACATATCGGATGAACCTACAAATCCGGATATTATATTAAATGCCGTCAAAGAACATATAGACAAACCGGGCATAAATCCGGCTTCCGGTGGACACATGGCATATATACCGGGTGGTGGAATTTTCTATTCAGCTTTAGGCGATTGGCTCGCTGCAATTATAAACAAATATGCAGGAGTATTCTTTGCCGCACCAGGAGCTGTCCGGCTCGAGAATATGCTTCTGCGTTGGATTGGCTCAATTGCCGGATATCCGTCAGATGCTGCTGGGAATCTCACATCCGGCGGCAGTATTGGTAATTTAATCGGAATAGTTGCAGCAAGGGATGCCAAAGAACTTAATGCAATATATTTCCCAAAAGCAGTTATTTACCTGACTTCACACGCTCATCATTCTATTCGAAAATCGCTTCGTATTGCAGGATTATATGATTGTATAGTCCGGGAAATAGATATGGATGAGGGTTTCAGGATGATTCCCGGCAAACTTGAATCTGCAATTTTTAAAGACCAAAAAGCAGGATTGATTCCTTTTTTGGCAATATCGTCTGCAGGAACAACCGATACCGGAGCCATTGACCCATTATCTGACATAGGTGATATTTGCTTCCAGAACAAAATATGGCATCATATTGACGGCGCTTATGGTGCATTCTTCAAATTAAGCGATTTAGTTGCTGATAATCTTCAGGGAATGGAAAAATCCGACTCAATTGTAATGGACCCTCATAAAGGTTTATTTCTGCCTTATGGCTCCGGCTCTGTGTTGGTAAAGAATTCGGAGTATTTATATAATTCATTTCGCCATACTGCGAATTATATGCAGGATGCCGATTTGCATAAAGATGAAATGTCGCCAAATGATCTATCACCCGAAATGTCAAAACATTTTCGTGCGCTGCGGTTATGGCTCCCACTAAAGCTTGCTGGAGTTTCTGCATTCAAAGCAGCCATAAATGAGAAAGTACTTCTTGCCCGTTATTTCTATGAAAACATTCAAAAGATAGATGGATTCGAGGTCGGTGCTTATCCCGAATTATCGATTGTTACATACCGGTATGTACCTGATAAGGGTGATGCGGATGAATTCAATAAAAGATTAATTTCAGAAATATTAAAAGACGGAAGAATATTACTTTCTTCAACAATATTAAATGGTAAATTTACACTAAGACTTGTATCAATGCACCTGCGAACCCATTTACCTCAAATTGAATTAGCGCTGGAGTTATTAAAGGAAAAAAGCGAATATATCAGGAATAATTTTTAGAGTTCTTTTATTTCAACAAAAAATTACTTAATTTTGAAGTTCTGCGGAAGTGGTGAAATGGCAGACACACCATCTTGAGGGGGTGGCGCTCTACGGGCATGCGGGTTCAAGTCCCGCCTTCCGCACTAATCCAGTAAAGTAATTATGAATTATAAGTTATGAATTATTATTATATTGTTCCCATATTAATATGTAATGATTAAAGTGTTATGAAAAATTTACATTGTAACCCTGAACTTGATTCAGAATCCAAAATCATTAAAAATCAAGGAGATGGATTCTGAATCAAGTTCAGGATGATAAAAATCATGAATTGTTTATACTAACTTTTTTTTCTTAATTACAATATTTTAAACTTAAATTCTACTATTAAATGATATAAAAATTGAAAGGAAATGAAAATGTTATTAAAAAATAAGTTATTACTTTTATTATTTCTCCTTATATCGGCATCCAATCTTTCATGCCAGAGTTTTGGAGGAGCTAAGAAATTTTTAGATGAAGCAAAGAAGCTCACCAAATCTGATAAATTAACAGAATCCGATGCTGTATCAGGAATAAAAGAGGCTTTAACACAAGGCATAAGCAAAGGTACTGATATAGTTTCCAGGATGGATGGGTATTTCAAAAATCCTGAAATAAAAATACCATTCCCACCGGAAGCAAAAAAAGTAGAAAAATCATTGAGGGATATCGGAATGGGCAGCGAAGTTGATAAAGTTGTTGTAACATTGAATCGAGCGGCAGAAACTGCCGCCACCGAAGCCAAACCGATTTTTGTCAGCGCAATTAAACAAATGACAGTCACCGATGCAATTGGAATCGTAAAGGGAAATGATGGCGCCGCAACAGATTACCTTCGCAGAACAACGTCAGTGCTGCTTGCAGATAAATTTCGTCCGGTTATTTCAAGTTCGCTCGATAAGGTCGATGCAACAAAATACTGGAAATCAGTAATGACAACATATAATAAAATTCCTTTCGTAGATAAAGTCAATCCCGACCTTACGGAATACGTTCTTGGAAAAGCATTAGAAGGCTTATTCCACATGATTGCCAAAGAAGAAACAAATATCCGTAAAGACCCTGTCGCACGCACCACCGAATTATTGAAAAAAGTTTTTGGCGGAAATTTCTAAACCTTTTATAAATAACTTATGGGCAAAAAGAATACCTCAGCAAATTTAATTAATAAGGAATCACTGCAAATTCTCGAATCAATTGAAATCTCGAAAAGTGGCTCTCCATGCACCGGTGGAAATGGTACCGGTTGCGCCGTTGAGTCGATTAGGTTCGATAATAATCAAAAGCCTCATTCATCACTGAATCTGAGTAAAGTTCAGATGTTAGCTGCTTTACGGATTATGATGCTTGCCCGCCGAAGCGATGAGAAGCATATCAATCTGGTTAAGCAGGGCAAATCATTTTTTCATATCGGATGCAGTGGACATGAGGCTGCTCAAATTGCCATTGGAATGTCAATGATTTCCAGGAAGGATTGGGCTTGGCCCTATTACCGCGATGCAGGCTTTGCTTATGCTTTGGGCTTAACTCCAAAAGAATATTTTCTTCTCGCATTCGGAAAACCCGAATGTCCGGCAAACGGTGGACGACAAATGCCGGGGCATTATGGACACAAGGATTTGAATATACCTTCACAATCCTCGCCAACCGGCACACAATATTTGAATGCCGTTGGGAATGCTTTAGCAGCAAGAAGAGCCGGTTCCGATGAAATTGTATATGTTTCATCAGGAGAAGGTACAACAAGCCAGGGAGAGTTTTACGAAGCAGTTAACTGGGCAAGCCGCGAACGTCTTCCCGTTATATTTATGATTCAGGATAACGGCTATGCAATTTCGGTGCCACGGGAGCATCAATCGATGGGGCATTCCGTGGGACATAGCTTCTGCTGCTATTCGAGCCTGAAAATGATTACTTATGACGGCTCGGATTTTTTTGAGTCCTACAAGGCAGCACAAAGTGGAGTTAAATATGCACGCGAAAAGCACGGTCCTGTGTTATTGCATGCTTTAGTTGAAAGGCTTGTACCTCATTCATCGAGCGACGACCAACGGAAATACCGCCCTGCAGATGAATTGGAAAGAGCCAGGTCCGATAAGGACCCAATCACAAAGATGTCTGCTTATTTAATTGAAAATAATATTACTTCGAAGGATGAAATCGAATCTCTGTATAACGAAGTTATAATTGAGCTTGATGAAGCTTCTGATTGGGCTCAGAGCCGCCCTGATGCCATTGCTTCGGATTCGACACTACACATATTTGCTCCAATTGAAACTCGCAATCTACCATATTCTAAAAATGAGCCTACATCCGGGAATAAAGTAGTTATGGTCGATGCAATAAATCACGCATTGCATGAGGAAATGAAACGTAATGATAAGATGCTGATTTTCGGTGAAGATATTGCTGACCCTAAAGGTGGCGTATTTACTACAACGAAAGGATTATCGACTGCTTTCGGTCAGGAAAGGGTATTTAATTCGCCTCTTGCAGAAGCTTCAATTGCAGGAGTAGCACTTGGTCTTGCTGTTCGTGGATTCAAGCCGGTTGTTGAAATTCAATTTGGTGATTATATATGGCCCGCATTTATGCAAATCAGGGATGAAATTGCCACACTTCGTTATCGCTCAAACGGTAACTTTTCTTCCGCCGTTGTTATACGCGTAGCAGTTGGCGGATACATTCATGGCGGATTATACCACTCACAGAATATTGAAGCATTTTTTGCACATATACCGGGTTTATTGATTGCATATCCCAGCAATGCTGCGGATGCAAAAGGACTTCTTAAATCGGCATGCAGATTGCATGACCCTGTGCTGTTTTGTGAGCATAAAGGTATGTACCGTTTGCCTTTTTCTGCAACTCCCGAGCCGGACGAGAATTATCTTCTTGAATTCGGTAAAGGAAAAATCGTATTGGAAGGCACAGATGCAACTATTATAACTTATGGTATGAGTGTTAAAGATTCAATGTCCGCTGCAAAAAAAATCGAAAAGGAACTTGGAAAATCAGTAGAAATAATTGATTTACGTACCATCATTCCCTGGGATAAAGAATTGGCGCTAAGTTCTGTAAAAAAGACTGGCAGGCTGCTTGTTGTGCATGAAGATACTATTACATGCGGATTCGGAGCGGAAATTGCTGCTACTATATCAAAAGAAGCATTCCGCTGGCTCGATTCTCCCGTAATGCGCTTTGGCGCTAAAGATTCGCATATTCCTTATGCTACTGTTTATGAAAACGATGTATTACCCGATGAAAATAAAATATTTGAACAGATTAAATTATTACTGGAATTTTAAAGGTTTTGAAATTAAATAATAAAAAGCTGATGGATTAAAAGTATCTGGCTTTATTGCGAATGAAAAAGTGTGAAAATATATCTATCGGAAGAATGTCATTCGTAAGCGAAGTGAAGAATCCAGAATGGTATTGGGACTGGATTCTTCACTTCGCTTACGAATGACACTCTTCTTATCTTACTATTTATACTCATATCAGGAATAGAACTTATATGATTTTATTAATTATCCAAGAATAAATATTTTGACTCCAATCGAGTTTATATTGAAATTTGAATCTTCCGTAAGGGGCATTGCAACCTATCTTCCCGCTTATTTGTACATTTCGGTCTATACTTATGGCAGGAAAATTTTTCTTAATAACCTGATAAGACATATTCCTCAAAATACTTTTACTCCACCGGAATTATCAAACAGGATATTATGGGATATTCCATTCCGTTGCAGTCTATTTAATGCTGCCGGTATGTTTAAATCAGGTTATGGTTATGAACTGGCTGCTAAACAGGGCGCCGGAGCATTTCTTGCCGGAACAACAACAGCATTAGCAAGAAACGGAAATATTAAAAATGGTATCAAACATCCTTTTGCACCTTACCCAAATGCAAAGGCTTCGTGCAATTGGATGGGACTACCAAATGAAGGGCATGAAGTAATTGCTGCGAGATTGAATCGCATCGAAAGAATTGCCCAATGTCCTGTAGGAATAAGTATTGCATCCGACCCATCGCAAACCGGAATCACAGCTCTTCAGGGAGTTTTTGAAGGATTCCATTTATTTGAAAAAGCTAAAGTTGATTTTATTGAACTAAACGAGAGCTGTCCCAATGTTCCGCACGAGAGCCATTCAGATTGCAGAAATAAATTAGACGATGAACTGATAAACCGTTTGGAATTTATCAGCAAACATTTTTTACAAAAAAGGAATAGGAATTTACCGGTTATTGTAAAATTTTCATGTGATACTGAACCTGAATTGATTGAACAACTAATAGATACTCTATTATTATTAGGATTCGATGGAATTAATTTAGGCAATACTTCGATAAATTATGATGAAGCAGGAAGATATATCAAGGGTTCGGAAAAGAGACTCTTTGATTATTTCACATCTCATTTTGGCGGAGGAATCAGCGGCGCACCCTTGAAACAACTATCATTGAAACTGTGTTCAATAGCAAATAATTATTTATCGACGAAAAATCCGGCAAAAGAGTTTCATATTATTCGAACAGGCGGAATAGATTCGGCAAGTGATTTGATTGAATCAAATGGGGCAGGTATAAGGCTCAATCAGTGGTTTGCCGGATATTTTCATAATTTTTCCAAATATGGTGATTTGCTATATAAGGAATTATTTGATTACGGAGGAACATGCCTGTAATCCTGATAACCGGCAGCGGACGAAGATTAGGACGAAGTTTAGCCCTTGACTTTGCCCGCTCAGACTGGGATGTTGGAGTGCATTATAACAATTCTGAACGAGAAGCAATCGATACGGTCAAAGAAATAAAAAAAACCGGCAGAAGAAGTTATGCCGTGAAAGCTGATTTGACTCACTCTGATGAGGTTCGTATATTATTTGAAGAAGTCATAAATAACTTAGGTATTCCCTCAGTCCTGATTAATAATGCCGGTTTCTATCCCCTCAGAAAATCTATCGATGAAACAACCGATGATGATTGGGAAAATACTTTTAACATCAATTTGGATGCTGTGTTTCGCTGCTGTCGACAATTCGCAAAGTTCGCTGAAGAGAATTCAAGAATAATAAATATCTCTTCAATTGGCGGATTGAAATATCTTAAGAATAGAATACCATATTCCGTGTCGAAGGCAGCTACGATTGATTTGACGAAGGCTTTGGCAATTGAATTAGCTCCCGGAATTTCCGTAAATTGCATCTGTCCGGGTGCATTATTTTTGGATGAAACGGATTTGGATTCGTCAAAAACCATGATTTCACCAAAAAAAATACCGATGCTGCGCTATGGCACTTCTTCGGATGTTTTCGATGCCGCAATGTTTTTTGCATCATCATCGAATTATATTACCGGACAAATTTTATCTGTCGATGGCGGCTTAAGTATTATATAAAAATTTATAAATTAATTCTTAATGCTCAAAAGTTTAAATATCCGGAATTTTGCTTTAATTGATTCCCTTGAAATAGGATTTGGGCAGGGTTTGAATATAATAACCGGCGAAACAGGCGCTGGTAAATCCATAATAATAGATGCATTAATGGTTCTTCTGGGCGAGAGGGCATCTGTAGATTATGTACGGAATGGAGAATCGAAGGCAATCATCGAAGGTATTTTTTTATTACCGGAGAAACATGAAGCTTTCAAACTTTTGAGCGATAACGGATTGGATTATGATGGCTTCGATATTCTGATTAGAAGGGAAATATCAATTAAAGGAACAAGCCGTTGCTTTATTAACGATACTCCCGTTCAGGTCTCGCTTTTGAAGCAATTCGGTGATATTCTCGTCGATTTTCACGGACAGCATGACCATCAATCTCTACTTAGACCGGCTACTCATATCGGAATCCTTGATTTGACCTGCGATTTCAAAAATTTCAGGGAGGATTACAAAAATGTTTACGAGCAACTGAAAGCATTGTCAGGAAAACTAAAAAATCTTAAAGCACAGGAAAGCCAGCTTAGACAGAAAGCAGAATTCCAACGTCATCAACTCACCGAAATCGAACAAATTTCACCGAAGGAAAATGAAGATATTGAACTTGAAGCAGAATTAAAAATTCTGCAAAATGCAGAACTGCTCTTTAATTTGACTAACGAAGCATATTTCAACTTATATGATGATGAGCTATCGGCAAGGGACAAACTACTTACTTCCTCAAAAATCATCAAAAAACTTTCAGAGATAGATACTGAATTTGCTCCATTTCATGGGGAGATAGAATCGGCAATAATTGCTGTCGATGAGATTGCAAAGTATATCTTTAATTATAACTCAAAAATTCAATTCGATTCCGAACGGATTGAACTAATTCGCAGCCGCAATCTTGCTCTCCGTGGATTAATCAAAAAATATGGAACTTTGGAAGCGGTAATCGAAACACAAAAAAAATTACATGAGGAACTCTCTCTCGTTGAAAATTTCGATTCTGAAATAAAAAAATTATCTGAGAAAATCGAGGAACTACAGAAGGATTTGGGATATTATGCCTCTCAAATAACATCAATCAGAAGAAAACGGGCTGAATTTATCGAGGCATCAATTGAGGAAACTTTAAGCTCACTTACAATACCAAATGGAATATTCAGAATTAAAATCGAGCAGGAAGAAATCACTCCTACCGAACATGTTGAAAATCTTTGCTGCAGGATTGGTAAGAAAACATTCAAAGCATATCCGGAAGGTTCGGACAAAGTGGAATTTTTTATTTCACTAAATGCAGGCGAAGAACCAAAGCCGCTCACTACCGTTGCAAGCGGCGGCGAAGTTTCAAGGATTATGCTTTCCATCAAAAGTATTATAGCAGATGCCGATTCAATACCCGTTATGGTTTTCGATGAAATAGACAGCGGCATTTCGGGTCGTGTGGCACGGAAAGCCGGACAGCTTATGCAGAAAATTGCAGATTCCAAACAAATTATTGCAATCACTCATCTACCTCAAATAGCCGCTCTGGGAGCTAAGAACTTTGCTGTCGAAAAAATCGAAAGTGATTCAAAAACTAAAGTAATAGCTAAGATTTTGACCGGTGAAGAAAAAATAAACGAGGTTGCTAAGCTTCTTTCAGGCGACACAATAACAGTTGCATCATTGGAAAGCGCAAGGGAACTGATTGAATTATAAATTACTAATTACTAATTACTAATTACTAATTACTAATTACTAATTACTAATTACTAATTACTAATTTGTTTATTATGTTTTCCAAAGATTATGTCAAGTGTAATAAATAATTTTCTGTAAATATATCAAGTGAATTTTACTTCTTTTCATCAATAGGTTTCCCCCATTCACCCAGAAAGAAATTTTCGCTTAAAGGCATTCTCCTTCGTTCGCCTACTTCCGTTTTATACAATTTCTCTGGTAGCATAACAGGAGCGCCGGGCCAACCTACAGCTATCATTACAACCGGTTTGAAATTATTCCGGACTAAGAATGAATCGCTAACCTTGCCTGGGTCGAAGCCACCCATCGGATGAGCAATTAAACCGAGTGAGAATGCCTGGAGGTAAAGATTCTCACAAGCAGCGCCCAAATCGAATTCACTTTTGTCATTTATTTCCCCTGTTCTACGATAATATTTATTAGCAAAACCACAGATGAGCAATGTGGCATTTAAAGCCCAGACCTGATTCCATGCATTAAGGCAATCGAAAGCTTTCAGGAAAGTATCAGGGGCTGCTGCTTTATTCCAAAAGATAAAACTCCAGGGTTCTTCTCCTCCGGAGGATGGCGCCCAGCGTGCAGCCTCTGCAAGGGAAATCATCTGTTCAGGCGAAACAGGCTTCGAGTTATCGAAAGCCCGTGGTGACCATCGACTGGCTATCAATGGATTGATTGGGACTGATGTTGTTGCCGGTTTTTCCATATCGAACTCTTATTTTGATTTAAATTTATATATTATTACTTTTGTTATTCGAAAATTATAAACAAACAAAAATTAACAAAAATTAACAAATAATAATAACGGATAAGGAATGAATGTATTATTGTTAGGCAGCGGAGGCAGGGAACATGCGCTTGCAAGAACATTAGCCGGCTCGCCGGGAATTAATAATTTCTACGCTTCTCCCGGAAATCCTGGGATTTTTCATTCGGCAAAACGGGCTGATATTGATAGTAATAACTTTTATGAGGTTGCAACATTCTGCAAAGAACAACTCATCGACTTAGTAGTAGTAGGACCAGAGCTGCCTCTTGCAGATGGTATTGTAGATTTTTTAGCTGCATGCGGGATTCCAGCTTTTGGACCTACCAAACAAGCTGCTCAACTCGAATCATCAAAGAAATTTGCTAAGGATTTCATGCAATGTTACTCAATTCCAACAGCAAAATACAATTCATTCGAAGCAACGCAAGTAAAGGATGCACATGATTATGTTGAACAAACCGGTTCACCCATCGTTATTAAAGCCGACGGATTAGCAGCCGGTAAAGGAGTAATAGTTGCGCTCAATCTCGAAGAAGCTCATCTGGCAATTAATGAAATCTTTGGTGGAATGTTTGGGAAATCCGGTGAACGAATTGTTATTGAAGAATTTTTGGAAGGCGAGGAAGCTTCAATACTTGCGATTACTGATGGCAAAGACTTCATAACTCTGGCTTCAGCTCAAGACCATAAGAGAATTTTCGATGGCGATGAAGGTAAAAATACCGGAGGAATGGGTGCATATTCCCCTGCCCCTATTGTAACTCAACAATTATTAGCCAGAATTGAAAAAGAAATAATAGCTCCAACAATACAAGGTATGTCAATGGATGGGATGCCTTTTGTAGGGTGTCTCTATGCAGGACTGATGATTTGCAAGGATGGACCTAAGGTTATTGAATTCAATGTCCGTTTCGGCGACCCTGAAATCCAGGCTGTTTTAGCTGTTTTTCGGGGAGATTTTGCAGGATTGCTTTATAGCGCTGCAATTGGCAAATTGGATAAATCCAAAATATCCAATATTGCAGAAGGATTCGCCTGTTGCGTTGTTTTGGCAAGCAAGGGGTATCCTGATTCATACGCTAAAGGATTTCCGATAGAAGGAATTAGTAATGCCGAATCGGGAGGTGCAATTGTTTTTCAAGCCGGAACGGCAATGAAGGAAAATATATTAATTACTTCAGGAGGCAGGGTTCTTGGTGTCACTGGTATTGGCAATAGCCTTAAAGCTGCTATTGATTCTGCGTACAAAGCCGTTGATAGCATTCATTTCGAGAATTCTTATTATCGAAAAGATATTGGCACTAAAGGGCTAAAATAAATTACGAATTAAGAATTACGAATTAAGAATTGAAAAAATTAAATAATAATAAATATTGAATATCGAAAAACGAATGTTGAAAAACGAATTATGAATATCGAATGTCGAATTATGAATATCGAATATCGAATGTCGAATTATGAATGTCGAATATCGAATAATAAATGTAGGATAATAAACCATTAATTAGAAATAGAACAATCTTTATAGGTAATTCTTAATTCTTAATTCTTAATTCTTAATTCTTAATTCTTAATTCTTAATAAAATTTTTCATTGTTTTAGCAGAGAAATAATGTCCGCTTCGAGTTCTTCCGGTTGAATTTTATGTCCATAGCGCTTATAAATAGTTCCATCCTTACCGATGAGGAACTTTGCAAAATTCCATTTAATAGGCAATGGCTCCGGTGTTCCGGTTTGATGAGTCAGGAAATTATACAAGGGATGAGCGGATGGTCCGTTTACATCGATTTTCTCAAATAAGCGGAATGTTACATTATATTTTGTCGAGCAAAATTCCTTGATTTCATCTGCTGTTCCGGGTTCCTGTTTTCCGAATTGATTGCAAGGAAAACCGAGAACCTCAAAACCCTGGTTTTTGTATTTTGAAAATAACTTCTGCAGCCCTTCATATTGTGGAGTATTGCCGCAGAAACTGGCAACATTAACGATAAGCAGCACCTTACCTTTAAAGGAAGAAAGTTCGACTTTACTGCCGTCGATATTATTTACAGAGTATGGATATATTGACAATTTTGTTTCCTCAGATATAGAAAGAGATATAATTGTAAAAAGTCCGATTAATATGATTAATATTATGCCAATTAATTTTGTATATTTTGGCTTTTGGAATTTAATTGCATTATTTTGAATCTCATTAGACATTTTCATCCTTTTTTTAATTTCAACATTTTGAAGTAAATACGAATTGTATAAAAAATTATTTTGGTTCAACTAATTTTTTTTATTTTTTTATAATAAAATTATTTTACATTCGTATTTAATATTTGTTCAATTGTTCAATTTGATTTACTTATGACAGAAAATAAAACCAGACCTACGGAACAAAGTGTTGACGCTTTCTTAGCGAATGTTCTCCCGGAAAAAAAGAGGAAAGATGCAATAATAATAAATCAAATCATAAAGGAATTCACCGGTGTTGAACCCAAGATGTGGGGAGAAAGTATCATAGGTTTCGGTCAATATCATTACAAATACGAAAGTGGTAGAGAAGGTGACTCCTGCATAATTGGTTTCTCACCACGAAAACAGAATATTACGGTTTATTTATCAAAAGCAATGGAAAAATATAATGATATTATGTCGAGGTTAGGTAAGCATAAGCATAAAGGCTCATGTTTGCATATAAATAAAGTTGAAGATATTAATTTAAACGTATTCAAAGAACTATTGGAGGTATTATACAAGGGTAAGGAATTTTAACTAATTGTTTTAGTTTTATGTTTCATAAATATTGAAAGAAAACCATGAAAGCAATTATGAGCCTTTCCTTGATAATATTATTTGTATTATCATCACAATTCGCATTTGGACAAACCGCAGCGCCATTCCTGACAATTTGCCCCTCCCCTGAAAACAATGCTTTAGGTAGTGCAGGTGTCTCACTACCATTGAACAATGCTTTCTCAATATACCATAATCCAGCATTTTCAAGCTTTGGCGCTAATGAAAGGAATTTCTCGTTTGATTATAACTTGACTGATAAAGAGATCTCAATACCGATTGATAACACTCAAAAAATTGCTGCCGTAGCTGGCATTGATTTATCGAAATTTTACAAAGATCTGCCAATTTCAGTCGGTATAGGTTATCTCCGTCAAAGTGTTGATTTAGGTGAGTTCATTCGCACAGATTTAAGCGGTAAAATCATAGGTAAATTTCATGGTGAAGAATGGGCTAATACATTGAATCTATCAACAAGTATAGATTGCTGGGTGAAAATCGGCATTGGCATGAACATAAAATTCGTTAATTCCGATTTAGGCCCCGGAGCTCAGGGAAATACTAATGCTTTTGATTTTGGTTTTTTTATGAATGCACCTATTTTGAAAGAATCGAAATTAATTGATGGATACCCTGTAGATTTTAATTTTGGCTTAGGTTATTCTCTTTCCAATTTCGGTGACGAATTAACTATAAGAAGTATGAGTGACCCATTACCCAGAACATCAACACTTGGTTACTCCTTATCGGGAAGTATAAAACATCAAATAAATAAATCGGATTTTAAAATTCTGGAGTTACAATGGACTGCAGAAGCATCCGATATTCTTGCTTCAAGGCTCCCTCCTATCAGTACAACTAAGTATAAATCTGCCTTTGAGAATATCAATATTTGGGATAATATCCTCCTTTTAAAAAACGATAATATTTCTGCTGTCCGATATGGAATAAAAGTTGGAATATTTGAAACACTTTCATTTGCTTTTGGAAGGAATAATCAGGATACATCAATAAATGTAGCCTTCGATTCTTATGGTATTTCATTTCAGACCGATGGTTTGGTCAAATATTTAAGTGATGCTACTGATATTGAACTTTTGAAATTTATTCGAAAATACCTAATATTAAAATATTCTTACAGCAAAATTACCAATTCAAGGGAATCTAATAATTATTCAAAAACATTTTCCTATCATGGTTTAGGGCTGGCTGTCAAATTATTTGATTAATTTTGTAGATGTAGTGACAACAATTCTAATAATGATGTTGTCTCAAAAGCAAAGAAGAATGTCATTCGTAAACGAAGTGAAGAATCCATAAATCGCACTGGGACTGGATTTTTCACTTCGTTCAGAATGACATTCTTCCAATTTTTAGATTTATGAGACAACAACAATTATTAAAATTACCCAATATTTATTTGGATTTTTAATTATAACCGAAAATTTGAGAATGTACAAGCTAATAAATTCTTTTATCATTTTATTGTTTATTGCAACAATTAACTTATACAGCCAGGATTCATCATTATCAGCATCATATCTTAGAATTTGTCCATCCGCGGCAAATAATGCAATTGGCGGCGCCGGAGTTGCCCTGCCATTAAATAATGCTTTTGGGCTTTTCTTTAATCCTGCATTTTCTGCTGTTAATGACCATGAGAATACTATAAAAATAGGGATGAACCTCGTGGACACTTATCCTTTCCAGGAAAATGTAGTTAAATTAGCAATTTCAGGGAGTCTGGATTTATCACGGTTTTATAAATCAATTCCTCTTTCTATCGGACTGGGTTTTATGAAGCAAAAAGTTGAATTGGAAACGGCAACTTATGTCGATGAAGGCTGGTCAGTAAGAATTGAGCATCACCTAAACCGGAATTGGGCAAATACATTTAATTTCTCGGTTTCTTGGAATGATTTGATTAAAGCCGGATTGGGTTTCAATTTTAAAACGATTTCTTATGAATATTATCCGACCTACAATTCAAATCCTTCAAATCAGCAGAATGAATTTGCATTTGATTTTGGAGCTTTTATAGCTTATCCTATTTTTACCCGGAAAAACTTATTTCAGGATTATAAATTGGATTTTGATATAGCCATAGGAGGTTCAGTTACAAATATCGGGGATGGTCTTTACTTTACAAGAAGCAGACAAGTAGATTACAAAATTATTGTTGAAAAAATTCAATATCCTTTTCCCAGAACAATAAAAATTGGATATTCCATAAATTCCGGTATTGAACGAAAATTTCTCGATTCCGAATATAAATTCATCAGTTTGAATTGGACTGCCGAAGTCGAGGATTTGCTATTAAAGTGGAATAAAGATACCCTTTATTATAAATCTGTCGCAGGAAATATTAATCCCCTTAATAATCTGATTTTGCTAAAATCAGAAGGCACGGTCAAAGTGCGATTCGGCGCTAGATTAGGTTTATTCGAATCCTTGTACCTTAGTTATGGTAGAATGAATACCGGGAATCTTAAAAATATGAATACTTACGGAATATCATTTCATACTGATGGTATAGTTAGGTTTTTAGACAATGTGTATAATATCTCAAATTATAGTCAAATACTAAAATATTTATCAATCCGGTATAATTTTGCTTCACTGACAGATATTGGCTCAACATCCATTCTCAACCAATATGGCTATTATCATGGGATTGATTTTATTATTAGGATTTTTTAAGTAGTATTTATCGTTTATTTGAAAATTATTTGTAAATATAAATTTTTTCACATCTCCTTTTTCAAAATCATTATTAGATATCTCTGAAAAATAATAAAATGTGTAAAATTGTCATTCTGAACCTGATTCAGAATCCACTACCAGTGAGGTTTATGAATTCTGAATCAAGTTCAGAATGACAATTTTCAGTGGTCTCTATTATCATTTCTTTCAACTCATATAAGAACAAATTTTAATTCTTTTTCAAAATTTACAATACAGTTTTAGTATAACCGTGTTATTAATTTAGTTTATACTAATAAATTAGATAGTGAACAATGAAATATATATATTTTTCAATCATATTTGTATTGATGACTTTATTAGGAACATTCAATTCAAATGCTCAGACAAATTTTAATACAAGAGACATTGCTACAAATCTGGATACACCCTGGGAAATTCTTTGGGGACCCGATAATTTCATCTGGATGACAGAAAGATACGGTAGAATCAGCCGGGTAAATCCTCAAACAGGTGAAGTAATTGAATATCTTCGTATAAATGAAGTAAGCGAAAGCGGAGAACGCGGATTAATGGGAATGGCTCTGCATCCTCAGTTTATTTCTCCTGTACCTGAGATTCAGGCATTTCCATACATTTATGTTGTTTATAATTATAATTCAGGTACCAATAGTAGGATTAAAGTTGTAAGATATAATTATAACAATGGAAATCTCGAATCAAAAATACTTCTCAATGATATACCGGGGGCTCAATTCCACGATGGCGCAAGGATATGGATAGATGAGCGCGACTGGACTTTATATGTTTCAATAGGCGACGCTACAATAGCATCAAATGCTCAAAATTTAAGCAACAACAACGGTAAGATTCTCAGGATGAATCTTGATGGTACCATACCAAATAATAATCCATATCCGAATAGTTACATCTGGAGTTGGGGGCTTAGAAATTCTCAGGGATTGGTATTTGCAAATAATAAACTGTACAGTTCGGAGCATGGTCCGGAAAACGACGATGAAGTGAATATTATTCAAAAAGGAAGGAATTATGGATGGCCCAATGTTATGGGTTATTGCAACCTGCCAGCCGAGAAAACTTTTTGCGAAGCCAACCTCGTCGTTGAACCAATTGCTGCCTGGACTCCGACAATAGCTCCTGCCGGTATGGATTATTACAATAATAATCTGATTCCTGATTGGAAGAATTCAATACTTTTGACGACATTGAAAGCATCCAAACTTATTCAATTGAAACTTGATGCCACTGGTACTCAAGTAGAATTTCAGAAGGATTTCTTCACAAGTAAATTTGGTCGTCTCCGTGATATTTGTATTTCTCCTGATGGGAAAGTGTATATTGCAACAAGCAATAAGGATGGGCGTGGTAGCCCTGGTGCAAAAGATGATAGAATTATTGAAATTACTCCTCTTCAATCTTCAATCGATGAATTAAAAAAAAATGATGGAATAATTAATGCATATCCAAATCCATTTACAAATGAGGTTTTATTCGAGAATCTACCCGATTTCGATTGTATAGAAATTTATAATTTGTATGGGGATAAAGTTCGGATATTAATTAATAAATCAACTGAAAATCTATTATGGAACGGTAGAGATGATGCAGGATTCACAGTACCAAATGGAATATATTTTGCAAAAATCAAGACAGGAACAGAGTGCGAAATTATTAAGTTAAGTAAACATTAATTGTAAATTCACTAATTTTAAAAATGGCATTCTTAATGAAGTGAAGAATCCAGTCCCAATGCAGCTTTTGGAGACAATCTTATTTGCTTAGCCATTGTGATACTCTTTGTTTAATGTCATCATGAGGTATGAAATCGCCTTTATCTAATTGCTTCAAACCTGCATCAACTTGAGCTTTAAAATATAGCTCACCCATAATATCTTCAATGGTTGAGTCGCTTGGCATTTCTTTTATTAATGCTATTGCTTCAGTTTTAGCATCTATCATAATTGCACCGTAATATTTATTTTGTTGAAATTTAAAAACGATTCCGAATCAAATTAATTATTTTGAAAAGAAAAATTGACATATTCCAATAATTTATAACCTGTCACATTCATTTGGTTCAACGTCAGGCACTTTAGCTAATATTCTTTCAAAATCTTCACGGTTTACATTCTTGGCTCTTTCATTAATTTGATTAATTAAAAAACCTTCCAGATTTGCAATGAATTGGTAATTAATAAAATCCTCGATTTTAAAATTATTGTTGTTAGCAAAAACCATAGCTTGCTTATATAATTTATCCGGTATTTGAATTTTAAGATTCATGATAATTCTCCTATAAGTTCTAGAAATTCTTTTGATATTTTAATAAATTACTCCACTATATCAGGCTAAGACCCGGGTTTATCAGTGTTTTCAAATAGCTTTTCGAGGATTTCTTTTGCTGCAGTTGGAATAACGGTACCGGGACCGAATATAGCCGTAGCGCCATGTTCGAGAAGAAAATCATAATCCTGTTTTGGTACTACTCCACCCACTATAATCATTATATCTTCTCTGCCTAATTTACAGAGTTCTTCCGCTAATTGAGGCACTAAGGTTTTATGTCCGGCTGCAAGAGAGCTTACACCAATTATATGAACATCATTTTCGACAGCCTGCATTGCGGTCTCATCCGGGGTTTGGAATAATGGTCCGACATCTACATCGAAACCTAAATCAGCAAATGCAGTAGCAATCACTTTTGAGCCTCGGTCGTGACCATCCTGTCCCATCTTGGCAACCAATAGTCGTGGTCGCCTTCCCTCCTGCCTTTCGAATTCGTCAGTTATTTTTCTAACTTCTTCGATTTCGTTCATATTAGTGTACTCCTTGCTATAAACACCGCTTATAGTCCGTGTATTAGCTGAATGTCGTCCGAATACCTTTTCTATTGCAAGGGAAATTTCACCTAACGAAGCCCTTGCACGAGCTGCTTCAATAGATAATTCGAGTAGATTTCCATTTCCTGACCTTGCTGCATCTGTCAAAGCATCCAAGGTTTGGTTTACTTTGTCATTATCTCTTTCTGCCCGAAGCTTTGCCAACCTTGCAATTTGAATTTCGCGAACCTGTGAATTATCTATCTCAAGATATTTAATATTGGATTCTTTTTCGGGTTTATAGCAATTAACACCTATAATCAATTCTGCCCCGGAATCAATTCTTGCCTGGCGGCGGGCAGCAGCTTCTTCGATTCGCATTTTGGGAATGCCGGTCTCAATAGCTTTTGCCATTCCTCCGAGAGATTCGATTTCTTCTATGTGCTGCCATGCTTTCTTCATCAATGAATCAGTCAATGCTTCGACGTAATGAGAGCCAGCCCAAGGGTCTATGGTTCTGCAAATTCCGGTTTCTTCCTGCAAATATATTTGTGTATTTCTGGCTATTCGGGCAGAAAAATCTGTAGGTAATGCTATTGCTTCATCAAGTGAATTCGTATGTAATGATTGCGTATGTCCAAGGGCTGCTGCCATAGCTTCAACGCATGTACGAATTACATTATTGTAGGGGTCTTGTTCCGTAAGGCTCCAGCCCGAAGTTTGGCAATGAGTACGAAGAGCCATCGATTTAGGATTCTTTGGATTGAATTGCTTAATTAATTTTGTCCATAACATTCTTCCTGCGCGGAGTTTGGCAATTTCCACGAAATAATTCATTCCGATACCCCAGAAAAAAGAAATCCTCGGTGCGAAGATATCTATATCTAAACCGGCAGCAAGTCCGGTTCGCACGTATTCCAGACCATCGGCAAGTGTATAAGCCAATTCCAAATCCGCTGTTCCTCCGGCTTCCTGAATATGATATCCGGAAACCGAGATTGAATTGAATTTCGGCATTCTCTTAGAAGTATATGCAAAAATATCGGCTATAATTTTCATCGAGGCAGCGGGTGGATAGATATATGTATTGCGTACTAAATATTCCTTTAAAATATCGTTCTGAATGGTTCCATTAAGTTGAGATTGTTCAACTCCCTGCTTCTCTGCTGTTACAATATAGAATGCCATAATTGGCAATACGGCTCCGTTCATTGTCATTGAAACGGAAATTTTATCTAATGGAATGTTATCGAAAAGAATCTGCATATCCATTATGGAATCTATTGCAACACCTGCCATTCCGACATCTCCAACGACCCTGCGATGGTCGGAATCGTACCCACGATGGGTAGCCAAATCAAATGCAACCGAAAGACCCATTTGTCCTGCTGCAAGGTTGCGGCGATAGAATGCATTGCTTTCTTCGGCTGTCGAAAAACCTGCATATTGTCTGATAGTCCATGGCTGTGTTACATACATTGTAGGATATGGACCACGTAAATATGGCGGCAGTCCGGGGAAATACCCAATATGTTCGTACTGTTGCAGATAAGAACCTTCCGAAGGTTTTAAACCTTCGGAAGGATTACCTTTTTTATTGAATTCAAATTTAATTTCTGAAAAGTCCGGATTCTTCTTGATTTTCATTGTCCATCACCTATGTTAAAATGGGCTTTCATCATCAGCTTTCGGAATATAAGTATCCGGTTGAGCATAGCGGTATTCAAGATTTTCGAATCTCGCATAATCTTTGATGAAAGAAAGTCTGAGAGTGCCGGTAGGTCCGTTTCTTTGTTTGCCGATAATAATTTCCGCCGTTCCTTCCGTAGGAGATTTATCTTCATAAGTAGTAATCCCGTACTGTTCAGGTCTATTTACGAACATCACTACATCTGCATCCTGCTCGATACTGCCGGATTCACGCAAATCCGAAAGCAGTGGACGTTTATCGCTTCTGGATTCAACCGAACGATTAAGCTGGGCAAGAGCAACAACAGGGATTTCCAATTCTTTAGCTATTTGTTTCAAACTCTGCGATATGAGCGAGATTTCACGTTCTCTGCTTTCAGATTTAGGTGCGTAAATAAGCTGGAGATAATCGACAAAAACCATTTTAATCCCATGTTCTGCTTTAAGTCGCCGGCATTTTGCCCGAAGTTCCATTATTGATAACATTGCGCTATCGTCGATGATTAGTGGTGAATCAGCAAGTTTTCCGAGCGATTTTATTATTTTTTTATGGTCTTCATCACTTACTTTACCAACCCGGATATTTTTCTGGTTTATTCCTGCTTCTGCGCTGATTAACCTTATTACAAGCTGGACGGCAGCCATTTCTATCGAGAAAAATGCGACGGGGACTTTATGTAGAACAGCAGCATTTCTTGCAATTGATAATCCCAAAGCGGTTTTTCCCATTGAAGGGCGTCCGGCAAGAATGATTAAATCGGAATTCTGGAATCCTCCTAATAAATCGTCTAATTCGGTATAACCCGAAGGTTGCCCTGTAATCCCGGTATGGTCGCGTGCTTTCAGCTTTTCGATAATCTCGAATGTTTTATGAGCCAACACCTTTATTGTTTGATAGCTATTCCTGAATCTTTTTTCGGCGATAGAAAATATCTCTGCCTCTGCATTATCAATTTCTTCTAAAGCATCGGTTGTATCGTCGTAGCAGCGAGTTAATATGTTCCCCGATGTTTGGATTAAAGCCCGTTTTAAAAATCGTTCCTGAACGATTCTCGCATGATATTCAACGTTTGCTGCCGTAGGTGTTTTGGAATTTATATCCATTAAATAAAAAGTGCCTCCAACGGTTTCGAGCAGGTTTCTCCGGCGTAGTTCTTCGTTTAATACGACAATATCAATTGAAATGTTGCTTTCGAAAAGAGAAAGCATTGTTTCAAAAATAATTTTATTTGCATGATTATAGAAACTATTAGTATCTAAAATCTCTATTACTTTCGCTATAGCTCCCCGGTCGAGCATCATCGAACCGATTACGGCATTCTCCGATTCGATAGAATGTGGTGGTACTCTAGAACCGGGTAATTCAAATGAATTAGAGTTCTTTAAAGGATTCCTTTTCCCGTTTTTCTTGTTCTGTGCGGGCGGTGAAAATTGATTTATAATATTTTGTTCAGTCATTTTTGCTACAATTAAAATAAAATTCATTCAAAATTATCGAATTCTTTATATTATTTATTAAAAACTTATTATAGTTACTAACAATTTTTTAACATTCTGTATTTTTTATATTAATTTTTTTTGATTAAGTTAGAAAATGGCATGTAGATTGAAAGATGGAATTTGATATGATTGTTAGGGATATAGACTTTGAAAACTATTCCTGTTTATTCGAAAGTGCAATTCAGGAGCGAAATGTTGATTTCAAATTAAACAGGTTTATTTTATAAAATTTATCTTTTTATTACAAATTAGTTTAATTTAATAAGTTAATGAATGACCAAAAAAAAATTTTAGTTATAGACGATGCGGATTTCATACTTGAAAGTACTTCGACCTTACTTTCTTTTGAAGGCTATGAAGTATTTACCGCTCCTGATGGTTTAATCGGTGTTCAGTCCGCTATGGACAATCACCCTGATATGATTCTTTGCGATATTTCAATGCCCGGATTGGATGGATACGGAGTGATCGATAAAATAAGAAGCACTCCTGAACTGGCTACCGTGCCTTTTGTTTTCCTGACTGCATTCACAGAAAAATCAAATATGCGAATCGGAATGGAGAAAGGCGCTGATGATTTTTTAATTAAACCCTATACACGAGATGAACTAATATCTGCAATCGATGCACAATGGAATAAAAAAACAAGAATCGACAACAAGGTTCAAAAGCAAATCGAGGAAGTTGGACGTAATGTAACTTATGCATTGCCTCATGAATTCAGGACGGTTTTAAATCAAGTGGTCGGTAGTGCAAAATATTTGTTGAGCACTGCCGGTATTATCGAAGAGGTGGAAATCAAGGAAATATCCGAAGATATAATCAGCTCTTCCCAGCGTTTACTCAAAATTGCAGAAAATTTTCTTGCATATATCAAAATTGAATCTTTTGCTACAAATGCCGAAGCACGCAAGCAATTACGTTTTTTCCATACCGATGAACCGGCTGCAGTTATAATGGACATTCTGAACCATGTTTCTAAACGTCACAGTCGATTTGGTGATTTTATTTTTGAAAAATTTACCGATTCTGTTTCTATTGAGATTTCATCGGATAGCTTCCATAAAATTATTTCCGAATTAGTTGATAATTCTTTTAAATTTTCAGAGCACGGCACGAAAATTACACTTTCATCCTGGCTCGATGGAGAACATTTGTATTTTTCAATAAAAGATTGCGGAAGGGGAATGTCCCAAACCCAAATCAACAACGTTGGCGCTTATATTCAATTCGAAAGAACAATATATGAACAGCAAGGCGTCGGTTTAGGTTTGGTAATTGCCAAAAGATTAGTCGAACTTCATGATGGTGAATTCAAAATTAAAAGCCAGGAAGGTGCAGGTACAGAAATTATTTTTTTCTTGCCTGAAAGCAAGCGGGAAAATATCAAATAGGATTAAATAGTGAGTTTCAATAATCATCAAATCATTAATTCTTTATTTTTTTCTTCATTATCAATTTCGTTCCTCTCCCGGAGTGGATGAAATCTACTGTATCCATAAAATTTCTAATAATAAACACTCCCCTGCCGTGGTCTTTGTATAGATTTTCCGGTATTCTCGGGTCGGGCAAATCATCGAATGAAAATCCCAAACCTTCATCCTCTATGATAAAAATAATCTCCTTTTTAGTGGCTTCAATCGAAAGGCAGGCTTTCTTTTCGGGGTTGCATTTATTTCCATGATAAATAGCATTATTCATTCCTTCGGAAGTCGATATCACAATTCCATAATAGGTTTCTTCATCTATTGACAGAGCCTTCTTCAAATCCTGTAGAACGGCTTCAATAAATTTTATTGATTTCTTATCGCTGTCAAATTCTTTTCTAAATGAAAAAACCAATTTCATCATTAATACTCAAAGCCTGAAATTTGTTTGTAAACTGAAATTCGGAACATTCCGGTAATCCGGTTTTCCGGGATTCTGGAACTCATACCATCCCTGAAAAACTACACTGCTGCCGGACTTGAAGAATATTTTAATTAATACTTCCGGACCTACCGAAATTCCATGATATTTTATCTTCCCTGTAGCATTGCCTACCATTAACGCCTGCCGGATATTAAAGTACCTGCAACCCGCAGCAATTTGAGTGCCATCCGATTTATCCCATAACAGCATTAATCTCGTGAATTGCTCGAAATTGCTATTTTGAGGAGATTCCGAAAATGTCCTCCAGTATAAAATCCCATTTTCAAAATAACGAACAATTATCGTAGATTGCAAGTTAAATTTTTTATATAATGAAATTGTGATTGTATCCCTGTAAGATATTTGCCGCAAACTCGTTAAGTCAACTCCCGAACTCAGGCTGTCGTAATCGTAAATTCTATAATTAGCCAATACCTCGAAAGACGGATGAAACTTAACCGATTCGGTTTCCACAAAAATCTGGGGTGCAAATTTCAATACCCGATTCCATGAATTTGCAGAACTCATTTGCGATTTCAAATAAACGAGGTGCATAAATAAAGCTTCAAAGGTAAGGCTTCCTAATAGTATGGAAGAAAATCTATGGGAATACCTGATTTGAGTCGATGATAAAAATTCATCCCTGTCATCTGAATTGCGAGAACTCGGTGTATCGTACTGGAGAATTTCAGAGGTATGATTAAGAATTATCGTATCAAACGAACCCGGACAGAACCGGGATTTTGAAAAGGCTAAAGCGCGGGTATAATTATAATCTTTTTGATTTTCCTGATTTCTAACCAAATCTTCATCATCCTTGGATATTTGGAATTTTTTGCCGATACGGTTTTCTTCGGTAACAGAGTAAAATCCTGCTCCAAGGATTTCTTCAAATTTTCCGTACTCGTATTTTACTTGTCCGGCGACTCCGATTTGCAGGTTATTCAGATTGGTTTGTATCTTTGTCAAAGATGCCTGTTCCAAACTACTGTTGAAGGAACGAGTCTTAGTTGTATTATCGAAAGAAAGTTTAAGCTCGGATGCAAAATCAGAAATTTTAAAATTAGTATTAACCTCGCCACTTACACCATTTTCATTTCTAAGTTCGATAGGATTAACTCCGCCAAGTATCCAGGGGGGCAGCAGCAGGTCTCTCCCCAATTGACGATACCTGAATTTCAATTCTATATTATTAAAAAAATCATATTGTCTGGCAATGGATGTGCGGAAATCCAAATCGGAGTTCATTCGGTTATCTGATAGTTTGGCATAATTGCCAGACATATATGAATTTAACTTAAACTCTTCCACATTCAGGTCGGTTATTCTACACCCTAACATATAATAAGCTCCTCCTGCTTTAACTCCTATCTGATTATTGTTCTCATATCCTGCTTTTAAATCGATGAATGAGTTTGGAAGAAAATCATATCGAATGCCTGCTGTATTATAAATGTCCTGTGTTTTGTTTATACCGATAGCACGCCGGTCGGCGGACCAAAGAAAATTTTGCCTTGCAGTTAAGTAAAAATTACCTGAAATAGGATACAAATAATCGAAGCAAAATGTTTCATCATCCCGGATAGCTTTGTTTGACATCATTAGTGCAGCGCTGCGGTATTTTTGGTCGATATTGAAAGTACCGAATTTTGTTTTTAAGAAAAGATTGGAATTTCCTGTGAAGAAGTAAGTATCAATAAATTTATCTACTGTCAGATTTACCATATTAACCTGCAGAGAGTCGTTTTGAATCATTGATGGCAATTCTGCTGAAATAGTTTTCTGAGGAAAAAAAATAAGTATGAACATAAAGCAATAATTAAAAATCCATCCAAAAAAAAATCTTTTTTTCATTGGGATTTCCAGAAAAAATTTGTTTGTTAAACCCATTGATAAGCTAAAAATATTTTTCTTTATTCATTTTCAAATTTACTTTCAAAAATTGACATTCCTGCGAATGAGACTGTTTGAAAACTATCAAAAATTGAAGAATGACAATTTAAAAAAATCCCTTGAAACTTAAGAATGAGCATTACATCTTTGCCTGTATTCGATGACTTTTTCGGTTATCACTGATGGAAGCTCGCGTACGATAATTTTTTTTCCGCTTTTCAAACCGAGCGTAGTATCATGATTGCACTCTACCGTCTCGATTTCATCTGCATTTACGGTTATTTGGTTACCATCCAATTTAGTTAATGTTATCATAATAAAAGATATAATATATAATTCATTTAGACATTCTCATTCATAGAAAGCAAATTTAATAAAAAAAGTACGAAAATATTTATCGGCGAATACAGTCTTAATGAAAAATTGGATGTACATTTTAAGCGCTGTTAATGAAAAATAAGTTAAAGCAAATTTTGAACAATCCCTTCCTTAGCTTAGCGGCAAGATTAACAGTAGGAATTGTATTCATTTATGCCTCAGTTAGTAAAATAGCCGACCCGCACCAGTTTGCCAAAGAAATAAGTAATTATAATATAATGCTTGATTCTTCGTTAAATTTAATGGCTCTTGCCCTCCCTTGGATTGAATTGATTGCCGGGCTTTTTCTTATTGCAGGAGTACGCCTTCGGGCAAATTCTGCAATAATTGGAATTTTACTTATTGTTTTCATAATTGCCGTTGGACTCGCTGTTGCACAGGGCTTAGACATTAATTGCGGATGCTTTTCAAAAATGGCATCTGAGCGTGTAGGACTGAAGAAAATCTTCGAGAATAGCGGAATGTTGCTGCTCTGTATTTATATTTTCCGTTATCCGGTTCCTAATTTAACACTTGAGCGGCTTTACGATAAGGAAGAAACGGATAATGAAGAAGAAATTACTAATTACTAATTACTAATTACTAATTATGAGTTTTTTTAAATCATATAATCCTTTAATCCTATAAATCCTAATTCAGACAATTTCTACCTTTTAAACTCTCTACTTTAAAATTTCACGAACATTGCCTTTAGATGTCATACATCTGCCAGATGTAGGACATCTTTTTATTCAAATAAACCTTGATTCTGTTTTTCTAATATTTTCTTAAAATTTTACAAATGATGTTCTAATTGATAAAAAAGCGCATAAACCTGATTTTCTAATTATATAATAATGTTAAAAAAAATAACTACTTTAAATAATTTTGTTAAAAATCATATAAAAATTAGTCTTAACTAAAAAAATTATTTTGTTTTATATCAATTTTTTTTGTAGTTTTGTATTAACAATGTTGTAACCTTTTATTGACACTGTTTTTTGACAAATTTATTACTAATTCAAAATAATTTTTTGAATTGAATAAATTATAAAATAGAATTTTAATTGTTATGTTTTAAATATTTTTTAGGGGTTTTATGAAAAAATTAGTTCTAATCGCAATACTCTTTTTGAGTAGCTATGCACTTAACGCACAAGGCGGAGAAGCCTATTCATGGGGGTATAATGCCTATGGACAATTAGGTGATGGTACTACAACAAATAAAAATTCCCCAGTTCAAATCGGCACAGGTACAAACTGGACAACTTCCTTCGGTGGTTATTTCCATTCTATTGCAATTAAATCCGATGCCACTTTGTGGGCTTGGGGATATAATGGCAATGGACAATTAGGCGATGGTACAACTACTCAGAGAAATTCCCCTGTTCAAACCGGCACCGGAACCAACTGGGTTTCTGCCTCTGGTGGTGGTTATCATACTGCTGGCATTAAAACAGATGGTACTTTGTGGGCATGGGGAAATAATGCATATGGACAATTAGGCGATGGAACAACTACTCAAAGAAATTCCCCGGTTCAAATCGGTACTGGTACAAACTGGGTTATGGTCTCCTGTGGAAGTTATAATACCATAGCAATCAAAAGCGACGGAACTTTGTGGGCTTGGGGATATAATGGTGATGGTGAGCTTGGCGATGGCACAACTACTCAAAGAAATTCCCCTATACAAATTGGTACAGGAACAAACTGGAGTAAAGTCAACTGTGGAGATTGGCATACAATTGCAATCAAAAGCGACGGGACTTTGTGGGCTTGGGGTTGGAATAGCAATGGACAAGTCGGTGACGGTACATCATCCAACATCAGACTCTCCCCCGTTCAAATCGGCACTGGTACAAACTGGGCTTCGGTCTCCGGTGGTTATGCCCATACAATTGCAATCAAAAACGATGGCACTCTTTGGTCTTGGGGTAGGAATGACGCCGGACAACTTGGTGACGGCTCAACAACACAAAGAAATTCACCCGTACAAATCGGTACCGGAACAAACTGGGCTTCTGCCTCCAATGGAGAACATCATAATTGCGCAATCAGAAGTGACGGTACACTGTGGTCTTGGGGAAATAATACCTATGGACAATTAGGCGATGGCACAACAACCAATCGTATTTCTCCAATTCAAATTGGTACGAGTACAAACTGGATATCTGCTTCCTGTAGTGCCTACCATACACATGCAATTAATGGAGTAAATGATACACCATGCTCTGCTTCATGCAAGAATTTTACAACTAATTTAAATTCTTCAGGAAATGCTACAATTTCTGCGTCTGATATTGATAACGGCAGTACCGGACAAGGAACTTTGAGTTTCAGCGTATCGCCAAGCTCATTCAACTGCTCTAATGTCGGACAAAACTCTGTTACATTAACCGTTACTGACCAGAATAACAGCGTATCGAGATGTACTTCGATTGTAACAATTCAGGATTTAACATCGCCGACAGTACTTACAAAAGACGCTACAATTTATTTGGATGCAAGCGGGAACGCAAATCTTTCGGTAAGCGATGTAAATAACGGCAGCAGCGATAATTGCGGAATATCGAATTACTCGTTAAGCAAAACAAGTTTCGGCTGCAATGATGCAAGCTATGGCTCTAATGGAACTCTTAGCGTAAACATGTCTGCCGATAATAAATTTGAATTATATATTTCAACCGATAATAATACTACCGGGACTAACATTCTTAATGGGAATAATTGGTCCGTAAAATATTCAACTTCAACTAATTTACAAGCCGGACAGGATTACTGGATTCATGTAAAAGCTATTGACCTGGGACTTGTCGAAATGTTTATCGGCGATTTTACACTAACCGGCAGCTTCAGGTTTGAAAACGGTACACAATTATTAGGCACAAACACAACTAATTGGAAAGATAGCCGGACAGCGTTCGGTCAGAATGAGAGAACGCCTTATTATGTCGGTAATCAAGGAATAGCGCCATGGAATAATTATGGTTATAATGGTGGAGCCGGTCATATCTGGGATAGCGTATGGAATACGTCAGGCAATGATACCATATACTTCAGCGCTAAAATTATTACTACGAGCAATGTTAATAACGTAACGCTTACAGTTACTGACGTTAACGGTAATTCTGCAACAAATGTTGCAAAAGTAATTGTTAAGGATAATTTGGCGCCAATTATTATAACTAAAAATATAACCGTTTATTTGGATGCAAACGGTAATGCTTCGATAACTGCTAATGATGTGAATAATGGCAGTACTGATAATTGCGGTATTTCAACCTTGACAGTTACGCCAAATACATTCAATTGTTTATCAATTAACGGAACAAATAATGCTTTATCATTTAATGGAAGCAACAGCAGAGTAAGCGTTAACACTACATCTGCTTTAAATAATCTCGGTACAGGCAACATGACTATCGAAGCATGGGTAAATTCTTCAAATATGTCGAATGTTAATTCAATTATCAGGAAAACCGGCGATTATAATTTATACATGGCTAATGGAAAGTTATATGCTGAATACTGGCCCAATGGTATTGGTAATTCAACGTGGAGATTGGTAACCGGTACAAATAACATTCCGGCAAATACATGGACTCATGTTGCATTTGTACTAAACGCAGGAACACCTTCATTATATATAAATGGAGTATTTGAATCATCTTCAGTAAGCAATGGCAATATATCAGGTACTGAAAACCTTAATATTGGTATGTCAACAATTTATAATCAAACATTTATTGGAACAATAGATGAAGTTCGGGTATGGAATACTGCTCGTACTTCTACCGAATTAAATGCTTCCAAAAACTCATATCTTGCCGGCAATGAAACCGGATTGGTTGGTTATTGGTCCTTCAATGAAGGTTCGGGAAGTACAACAGCCGACAATCAAACAAACAGATTGAATAATGGAACATTAAATAATAACACATGGACTTCGGGAAATCCGAATTTTACCGGTGGAAACAATGTTACATTAACTGCAACAGATGCAAGCGGTAATAGTTCATCGGCTATGGCAGTTGTAACAATTGCCGATAATACACCACCCACTTTAACATGTGCATCAAATGTAACTGTAAATTCAAGTAATACATCCTGTAATGCAAATGTAACGGTAACCTCACCAACGGCTACGGACAATTGCTCTTCTTTTGGAAATGCATTGAATTTTGCATCAGCGGGAAGCAATTATGTTAATATTCCCAGGTCAATTTCAGGTGATTTTACTATCGAATACTGGATGAAGACAACTCAAACAGCGCCAAGCGGCAGTCAATGGTATTATGGTACCGGTGTTGTGGATGCTGAAGTTGGCGGCGTGACTAACGATTTTGGTACATCTTTAAATGGTAGTAAAATTTGCTTTGGTGTTGGAAATCCGGATGTTACAATATTTTCAACAAGCAATGTTAATACCGGAAATTGGGTTCACGTTGCTGTAACAAGAAGAAAATCGACCGGACAAACGATTTTATATGTTAATGGTGTTCAGGAAAGTTCTGGTACGGGTGGAACACAGGACTTGACAGTACCTTCCAGAATTATTATGGGAATACAGCAAACCTTTGTTAATGGTTATTATAACGGTTCATTGGATGAAGTAAGAATCTGGAATACTGTTAGAACACAATCTGATATCAGTTCAAATATGAACTCAACTGTTTCTAACAGTTCAACCGGTTTGGTTGCAAGATATAGCTTTGACCAGGGAACAGCAAACGGAAATAATACTTCTATTTCAACTGTCACCAATGACCAGGGAAATACTTCAAACAACGGTTCAATTGTAAACTTCACCAAAACCGGCACTACATCTAACTTTGTAAACGGAAGAGATGGAGTTACACTTGTAAACAATTTCAATAATACTTCTAATGCTTCTGGCAATTACCCTGTTGGACAAACTAATGTTGTATGGACTGCTACGGATTCCAAAGGCAATTCTGCAACCTGTAACCAAACAGTTACAGTAAATGATGCGACTGCTCCGGTAACAAAAACAAAGAGTGTAACGGTCTTTTTGAACGCAAGCGGCAATGCAAGCATTACAACAAATGATGTCGATAACGGAAGCACTGACAACTGCGGAATTGCAAGTTTGTCATTAAGTAAATCAAGCTTTAATTGCAGTGATTTGAACGCAGGTTCAAATTTTGCATTGAAATTTGACGGTAGTGATGACAGAGTCGTTGCAACATCTTCAACAGGTTACCCACAGGGTAGCTCAGCCAGAACTGTTGAATTCTGGATGAAAACCACTATGGGTGGAGTTGCAGCTTTACACAGCTATGGAAATTTTTCATCTCAACAGCGCTCGGCCTTATACTTAGTATATGGAAGGTTATATTTTGTCGGAGAGTTTAATGATACCTACGGTAGTACAACAACCGTTAATGATGGCAACTGGCATCACGTTGGTTATACATTAACCGGTCAGAATATTAAATTCTACATTGATGGACAATTGAATTATTCAACTAACTTACCAAATGTTCCTCAAACGAATGGAAGTCCATGGGCAATGTCTAATACTTCGGGTGTTAACTATACAAGAGAGCCATTCAATGGTTATATGGATGAATTAAGAGTTTGGAATGTAGTTAGAAGCGCTACCGACATTTTCAATAATTATAAAACTCCTTTATTAGGTAATGAATCAAATCTTGTTGCGTATTATAACTTTGATGAGGGAAGCGGGAGTACGCTCTATGATGCGACTTCAAATCATAACAATGGTACTCTTACAAATATGAATTTGAGTAATGTTTGGGTAAGTGGAGTAAGTTACTTCAACAGTGTTCAAAAAGTTACATTAACTGCTACTGATAATGCAGGAAACAGCAGTTCGGCTGTAGCAATTGTAACTGTTAAAGATAATATTGCACCAACAGCTATCGCAAAGAATATTACTGTTAACCTGAATGCTTCAGGAAATGCAACAATTACGGCTAATGATGTTAACGATAACAGCTCCGATAATTGCGGTATTGCCAGCATGACATTGGACAAGACAAGCTTTAATTGTTCAAATGCCGGTACAAATAATGTAACATTAACTGTAAAAGATGCCAGTGGTAATACATCAACGGCAAATGCTGTTGTTACAGTAATGGATGTAACGCCACCAAACGCCGTTGCAAAGAATATTACAATTCAATTAGATGGAACAGGAAATGCTTCAATTACTGCATCAGATGTCAATAATAACAGCACCGATGCTTGTGGAATAGCTTCAATATCAGCTTCACCACTTAGTTTTGACTGTTCAAATGTCGGCGCTAACAATGTTATACTAACCGTAACTGATAATAACGGTAATGTATCTACTGCAACATCAGTTGTGACATTACAGGATGCTACTTTGCCATCAGCATTAGCACAGAATATTACAATTCAATTGGATGCATCAGGTAATGCAAGTATTACAGCATCAGATGTAAACAATAATAGCTCGGATAATTGTGGTATTGCTTCAATGTCTGTTTCACCAAATACATTCAATTGCTCAAATGTCGGAAATAACACAGTAACATTAACTGTAACCGATAATAACGGTAATGTTTCGACTGCAAATTCAGTCGTTACTGTTCAGGATGTAACCGCAGCAACTGCAATTGCCCAGAATCTTACAATTCAATTGGATGCATCAGGCAATGCTTCAATAACTGCATCGGATATAAATAACAATAGCTCAGATGCTTGTGGAATTGCTTCTTTGTCGGTTTCACCGAATTCATTCAATTGCTCGAATGTCGGCAATAACACAGTAACATTGACCGTAACGGATAATAACGGCCATGTTTCAACAGCTACTTCCGTTGTAACGGTTCAGGATGTAACTGCACCTACTGCAATTGCCCAGAACCTTACAATTCAATTGGATGCTTCAGGCAATGCTTCAATTACAGCAAATGATGTTAATAATAATAGCTCGGATGCTTGCGGTATAGCTTCTATGTCGGTAACTCCGAATACTTTCAATTGCTCGAATGTCGGTAATAATACTGTGACTTTGACTGTTACAGATAATAACGGTAATACTTCAACGGCAAATTCAGTCGTTACGGTTCAGGATGTAACTGCACCAACTACAGTTGCAATGAATATAACAATTCAATTAGATGCTTCGGGAAATGCTTCAATAACTGCATCAGACGTTAATAATAATAGCTCGGATGCTTGCGGTATAGCTTCAATGTCGGTATCTCCGAATACTTTCAATTGCTCGAATGTTGGTAATAATACTGTGACTTTGACTGTTACGGATAATAACGGTAATATTTCTACTGCAACTTCTGTTGTAACAGTTCAGGATGTAACTGCTCCAACCGCTATTACAAAGAATATTACGGTCTATTTAAATGCTTCAGGAAATGCTACTATTACTGCTTCTGATGTTAACGATAATAGTTCGGATGTATGCGGTATTGCAAGTCTTTCCGTATCGCCGAATTCATTCTATTGCAATAATGTTGGAAATAATACAGTAACTTTGACCGTCACAGATAATAACGGCAATGTTTCGACTGCAACTGCAGTCGTCACGGTTCGTGATAATACTGCTCCTACAATATCAGTCACATTGACTCCAAACCGTTTATGGCCCCCGAACCACAGTATGAGAACAATATCGGCTTCCGTATCGGTTAACGATAACTGTACTGCCGGATTATCTTATGTATTGGAATCCGTAACAAGTAATGAACCTGATAACGGTCAGGGTGATGGTGATACACCGAATGATATTCAGGGAGTGTCTTTG
>JAERMQ010000107.1 GCA_016844745.1 Ignavibacteria bacterium
GGCAGCAACCCTAACAATTTCAAAGTAGCGCGGGGGGTATCCCCCGCCGGGCGTGCATTCCCAATCCCATTGCCGGCCATGAAGGCCGGCGCTACAAAATGAGGAATATTAGAACTCTTAATCATTCGATAATCCCATATTCTTTTTATTATAAGGCTTATGAGCTATGTAAACACATAGATTCTGACGATACAGCATTTGTAGCTATAAATGATTATGTCCATGGTCGTTTATGGACAGGCGATATAAAATTAATAAATGGTCTTATTCGTAAGGGATACACACGAATAGTTTCGACAGACGAATTATTTTCTGATTTTACGCAGAAAGAAAATAAAAAACACATTTCTTAAGTTCAGGAAAAAAAATCCAAAAATATTTTTATTAAACCTTGATTATGCCAAAATTCCGTGATATTTTCCTGTTTTGTTATTTTAAAAAATCTTAACAAAATGTTTTGGAAGGATTACAATTAATTGCTAAATTTACCTCTGATTAGTTACTATTTTTTTATTATTACTTTTTTTACAAAAATATATTTTTGTAAAAAAAACGTGGCTGTTAATAATTTGATAAATTTATATTCGAAATATTTTATAGTATCTATAAATAAAACAAAAGTAACTGGTTTAACAACCCAATTGGAAAACAAAATATATCATAAAAAATTGTATACTTAAAGTAGCTTAAACTTTTAAAAAGAATAGAAAAAGGTGTAAACACTTAATTAGAAACATAAGAGTAATATCAGTTATTAAAAAACCATTATGAAACAAAACAAAAAATCTAAACCATTTATGCACGAAATAATGTTTCCATTTCGGGGTAATTGGAATTTAATATGGGTAATCCAGCGATATTTTAAATCATCGTTATCTGGAATAACCATGCAGAAACTTTGGAATGCGATAATAGCATTTGTTGAAATGATTACAGGTAAAGCCATTGTTCAATCTAAACCTTTTGTATTAAGGTTAGAGCCAACAAATATCTGCAATTTGAGATGTCCACGATGTTCGTGTGGCATAAATACTGATCCAAGAAAGAAAGGATATATAAAATTAGAAGACTTTAGAAACATCCTTGAAGAAAATAAAAGAAATACAATAATTTTGCGTTTAGATGGCGACGGTGAACCAACTCTTCATCCTCAAATAATTGAAATCATTGCAATTGCAAAATCGTTTGGACTTGCAGTATCTATGAGTACAAATTTGAATACACAAATTAGCAAAGATGCTAATGGTATAATACGTTCCGGACTTGACAGATTAATTGTTCCAATTGATGGGATTACTCAAATTAGCCATGAGAAATATAGGGTTGGTGGTGACTTAGCCCAAGTAAAAAAGAATTTAATTAATATTCTAAATACAAAAAAACAATTAGGTCACAAAAAGCCATATGTTGAAGTTCAGTTTCTTGATTGGGGCTATAACCATGACGAAATACCTCTACTAAGAAGTGAAGTTAGAATGTTGGGGGTTGACAAATTAGAAGTGATCACTCCGGATTGGGCTGTTACAAACAAAAAAGCAAATCGTCATAAGCCTAGAAGATGTTTTTGGTTATGGAGTGTTCTTACCATTGATTGGGAAACGAATTATCATTCCTGTACAAATGCATGGACACTTCCTTGGCCAAGGTTGAATTTTAAAGATATTTCATCTAATAGTTTCTGGAATAGTGATTTAATGGTTGAAGCCAGACGATTTAATGTCAATAAATTTAGTAAAACTATATCAACTGATTCTGGTTGTCATTGTAATAGCTGTTCTGACATGCTAGTTATAAATCGACCACCTAATTATGTTTGTGAGTAATATTATGAGAAAGTAATATTAACAATTAATATAAATTTAAAATACATGACAATTACAAAACGATATTTAATGAAATTAAATAACCTTATTCGTAATCTTCTTTTTAGCAGAAAATGGTTCATTAATTTTATTTTTAATGTCAAAGTTACTGCTCCACCTGAAATTCAGAGCTATTGCGAATGGGGAACTATTTTTCAGAAGATACTTTTAAAAAAGTATAATAAATCTTCTTCTAAGATTCTTGAAGTTGGGACTGGAGCCCATGCCTTGTTGGCAATATATGCTAAAAAACATGCTAAGGATATAACAGTTCTGGCAACTGATATTCTTTTTGAAAGAATTAAATATGCTCAAGAAAATGCTATAAAAAACAATTGTGAGATTGATTTCAAAGTTACGGATATGTTTAATGGAATTAAAAATAAATTTGATCTTATCCTTTTCAATCCTCCGGCAATTCCAAGTAGTGAGTTGAAAAAACTTGGTTTCGAGTTAAAAACCTATAATGGACTGGGTTCACGTCTGTGTTGGTCTGGTGATGGAGGAGAAGACGGATTAGATTCGATAAGATCGTTTCTTAATAATCTTGCTGAGCATCTTTTAGAACATGGAAAAGCAATTCTTACGGTTAATCCAATGCATTGCAGCTACGAACAAATCAATCAAATTAGTCAAAAAAATGATTTAAAAATCATCAAAACACACAGTTTTTTTAGTATAATAAATGCATTTATAATAGAAATAAAAAAATAATAAAATTAAAAAAAAGACATTTAGATTAGCCATTCCATGATAGGTAAAAGAAACAATATAGCTTTTAAAAGTCAACGCAACATAGTTAAGTGTTCCGATTTTAAATACTTAATTTTTGATTTATTATTATCTTCAATACTTTTATTAATAACAGCTATTCCAATGATTTTTATTGCAGTTGCTATCATGATATTAGATGGGTATCCAATTTTATATTTTCAAACTAGAATGGGGCGTGCTATGAATCCTTTTTGTATTTATAAATTTCGTACTATGAAAATGCACACTTCAAACGAAAATTCTCTAACTGTAGGAAAGGACTTTAGGATAACAAAACTTGGTCATTGTCTAAGAAGGTTTCATTTGGATGAACTTCCTCAATTATTTAATATCATTATGGGAGAGATGAGTATTATTGGACCACGTCCTGAAATACCTGAATTTATTGATGTAAATAATAAAATCCATCAGCAAATATTATCTGTTAAACCTGGGTTGTTTGATAATGCAACACTAAATTGGATTGATGAGGCAAAAATTCTTGGATTAGTTGACAATTGGCAAGAATATTATCGAAAAATAATTCTGCCTGATAAACTGAATATGAGTTTAAATGACATTCAAAATAGATCTTTATTGAACAACATAAAATTAATAATAAAGGCAGTAACTTATATTCTTTTGATATACAAAACCACTAAAAAATTGGAGGTAACTAATGTATAAAATAAAAATTCCTTTGTTTCGTCCAGCTTTCACTCATGAAGATGGTAAAGCGATTGCAGATGTCTTAAAGAGTGGGCATCTTACAACAGGAGTGAGATGCGCTGAATTTGAAAAAACATTTGCTAATCGCCTAAATGTTAAATATGCAGTTTCAACCAGCTCATGCACAACAGCGCTTCATCTTGCACTTTTCACAGCAAATGTTGGTTCTGATGATATAGTATTTCTTCCTTCTTTAACTTTTATTGCAGATATTCAGGTTATTGAATGGCTCGGTGCAATTCCTGTTTTAATTGATTGCGATCCAAACTCATTTTGTATTGATCCTCTTAAATTACGTCAAACTATTATTTCTATAAAAAACGGCAATTATTTTCCAGATTCAAATTTTAAATTAAAGAGATGTCGAGCTATAATTGCCGTTGATTATGCTGGACAAATGGCAGATTACGCCAACTTAAGAAAAATTTGCAACGAATACGACATGATTTTGATTGAAGATGCTGCTCATGCTCTACCTTCTTGTTGGCGTGAAGACACAAAATCTGATTGGCTTTATCCCGGGGAATTATCCGATGTTGCTTGTTTTTCTTTTTATCCAAATAAGTCAATAACTACAGGTGAGGGAGGGATGGTAGTAACAAATGATAAGAAATGGGCTGATCGAATGAAATCTGTTCGTTCACACGGTTTTGAACAAGAATCATATAAACCCGGTCAAATTCGTCAGGTAATTTATCCTGGCCTTAAATGTAATCTTTCAGACTTATCAGCAGCATTAGGTTTAAATCAATTATTACGACTCGAAGACACATATCATGCCAGGCGAGAAATTGCTCATGAATATACACGAATATTAAACTGCTCTCCTTTAATTGAACTTCCAAAAGAATCTCCCAATAGACTTCATTCTTGGCATTTATATGTTATAAAGCTTGTAAATACTAATATTATTGATCAACGAGATTTGATTATCAAAAAGCTTTATAAGTTGGGCATAGAAACTTCAATACACTATTATCCAATCCATCTGCACCAATTTTATAAAGAGAAATTAAAATATAATTCAGATTTAAGTGTAAGTGAGAGCATTTATAGGTCTATTATTTCACTTCCTATTTTTCCTTCAATGACTAAAAAAGATATTAAATTTGTTGCTATAAACCTTCTTAGGGTTATTAATGAAGTGAGTAAAATTTAATTACAACTGCTTTAATAAATAAAAATTTGATAAACTATTCTGAAAATTTAATGTTTAATGATAAATATAACATTGACCATAATATATTATATTTTAAACTCTGATTATTATTGTTTGAAATGACATTTTGCTTTAAATTCAATATCAAATCGTTCTATATTTTTCTCTCTGTTAAGGTTTTCTAAAGCATATGCACGAGCTGCGAAACCTTGATGTGTTACTAAATTAATGTTATTAGCATAATTTATTATAATCGCTGCAAGCAAATCAGGTCGTTTTGGTTCGACGACTGTGCCAAGATTATTATTTTTTATTATATTTCCGAGAATACGACCATCTTCTATTGCTATTAAAGGTTTACCAGCCATTAAATATTCAGCAACTTTGGTATAGATGTAATCTTGCATATATTCGGGTGTAGTTTTGAAAGAAACATAGGAGGTTATAAAAACATCTGCAATACTGTGGAAGTCTTCAATTTCTTTGTGATTTACCGAACCTGTGAGTATTACATTATTTAGTCGTTGACGATGAATTAGTTGTGATGCCTTCTCATAGTCAGTACCTTGTCCAATCAAAACAAAGCGTATTGATTTATTTTGATTGCTTAAAATACTAGCAGCATGAATATAATTTAAAATATCATAATAAGGGCTGAATGAGCCTGAATACATTACTATAAAATTATTATTCAAATTGTAATGCGTCTTTAATTTTTTCCCAATGTTACTATTGTATGGCTTTGAATCTGCGCCATGTGGTAAAACTATTATTTTATTTTTATCTATTCCTTTAAAAATTAAAGTTTTTTTCATACTTGTTCCAGGCACTACAATAATGTCCATTTTGTCATCAACATAACTATAATATTTATTTAATAAATTAGAAACGAAAGAATGTTTTGGAATACCAATAAACTCAAGATTGTCCGGTATTATATCTCTTAATTCAAGTATTATTATGCTTTTTTTAATTTTACCTACAATTAAGCCTACTAGCTCAGTCCCGAGATGTGGGACACTAGCAATAAGTATGTCATATTTTTTTAATACTAAACCACAAATACTTGCAGAAAAGACAAAGGACAAATAACCCAAAATACGCTTTACTTTGCCAGAGTTTTTAAATGGTAATGACCAAATCCTTAAAACATCTACGCCATTATAATTTTCTTTTTTAAATAATTTCCACCGATAACCTTTAAATATTTTCCCCATTGGATAATTAGGCATTGTTGTTAAAACAGTTATTTCATATCCTAATTTTTTCAAGTATAAAGAATTGTATAAAGGTCTCGCTGTTGCACCAGGTTCAGGCGGAAATGTTTGTGTAATATATAAAACATTCATTTACTATGAATTAAATTACAATTTTTTAAAAATAGACTTAATTAAAAAGCTAATATAATTAAAAATAACAATTTTTAATATTGTTTAATTTTTTTCAATTTAAAGATTATTTTTTCAATATATTTAAAGTGAATATAATTTTTTATATTTTTAATCAAGGTAAGTAATTAAAATTTAGAAAATTATACTTAAAATAGGCTTTAGTTTAATATAGCGTGTTTAAATGAATATAAATTTGTATCTTTGGTAAAAATGATATTATATGGATAGAGAAACATTAAAGAAGGCATTACTTGAATTATCCCAAACTGATAGAGCATCTTTAAGATGATAGGAAATTGCTTTTTCCCAAGAGGTGTCCAGTATAGCAAAAACGAAGGGAATTACCACCTTTTTTAGTAAAATTAAGAAACAATGCAAGGG
>JAERMQ010000025.1 GCA_016844745.1 Ignavibacteria bacterium
GACAAAATCCAGAAAATAGTAGTTCAATCATCTTGATTGAATTAGACAAAATCCAGAAAATAGTAGTTCAATCATCTTGATTGAATTAGACAAAGTATTCTTGAAATGACACTAGCGGGATTAATTCTAATTTATGAAATGGATTCTATATGTAATTGCAATACATTTGGATTTATGCTATTTTACATACATTAAGAAAATATTAATTTTTTATAATAAAGAACATTTTAATTAAAAAAACAATTAATTTGGATATAATCATTAAATAAATTATGATTTTTGAAAAAAAATTACTAAGTTGTTGTAACTTTTTTTATATTAAATTGTCTATACTAAATTGTTATAAACAAATTTTGGAGAACTTGATGAAAACTAACTTGACATCTTTTATAAAAAGATTATTTCCGATTATCACAATCACCGCTTTTATCTTCAGTTTTACAATAACAGAAGCTGCTGAAAAAAGGGTTCTTGTAGAAGAACATACAGGCACTTGGTGCCCTCCTTGCGGTTCTAACGGCAAACCCGCTATGCTGGCTATGATAAATAAATATAAAGACAAAATCATTCCCGTTGAATTGCACTATGCTTCAACCGGTAGGCCTGATCCTTTTGATATTCCTGAAACTCATGAGGTAGAATCTGGTCTCTCAGGCTTTTCAGGATTCCCATCTGGTTCTTTCGATCGTTTATATATTGGTACACCGCCTTCAGGTAAATTTTTTATTGTTCCCGACGCAGCAGGCTCAACTTGGGACGGTGTCATATCAGCTATATTAACTCAAGTTCCAGCTATTGTCGATGTACAGTTATATTATCAGATTAATCCTTCAACGAAAGTAATGACTGCTACTATCATAGCAAAGTTTGAAGATAATTATTCCGGTAGCGAACTTCGGTTTAATGTTTATGTTATGGAAAATGACTTAATTGCTGACCAGGCAGGCGTTTCTCCTAGTACGAACTATCATCACAAACATGTTTGCCGTAAAATGTTGGGCGGAACTTGGGGTACTGCAGGAATAATTCCAAGTTCTGTGAAAAGTGGGGATACGTATAAATATACATATACCTACACTTTAGGTGCTAATATGAATATTAATAATGTTTATGCTATTGGAATGGTTCAGGCATACAGTGCCAGTGACCGTCATGTATTGAATAGCTGCGAAGGCAATGTAGGCACTCCCGGCAATTGCGAATATGCAACATCAGGACCTACTTCCGCAGTTATTCCAACCGATAATACATTTGAGAAAACCTTTACTGTTAAAAATAATGCCGATAAAACCGTTACGATTAATGTAAACGTTACTACCAGCGCCCGTACACCTGCTGATTGGAAAACCCAAATCGTGATGCCTACTACGGGAATTGACAAATCCGGCGATACGCCGCTCGAAGCACAGGATATTCCAATTAAGAACGGCAAATCCGTCGATGTGACCGTGAAATTCACAATGGGTGAAACTGTCGGCATCGGCGACGCTAAAATCGTATTCACTGAAAAAGGCAATACTACTGCACCGCCTGAAGAATCTACAGTAACTTTACTGCATCCCGATATAACGGCATTTGAAGTAACAGATGATGATGACGGCGGTTCACAATCCATTAAAGCAGATTTGATTTCAACCGGACGCAAAGCATTTTTCCCGATTGATTTTGGATTACTCGAAGCCAACTACGACCAGTTCAATAACCTGAACTATATAATCTGGAATACCGGTATTAAAGGTTTCCTGACGAACGATGAATCTACACTGCTCAATTCCTTGATTCAACAAGGTAAAAATGTTCTCTTATGCGGAAGCGTGCCATTAGTTGGCTTAAACAATACCAATCCAAACGCTGCTTTATTCAATACTCTCGGATTTAAGCTGGTTTCATCATTATCCACTTTAAAGAGTTTTGATTTTTATGGAATTGTCGGTGACCCATTAAGCGGGAACTTTTCTGCTAAGGCATTAGCCCTTGGCAATGGCGAACCATATTTACAGGATTTGAATATCACCAACCTTACAAAATCCAGTCCGATTTTGAAAATTAATAATGCCCAGACCGGAAAAGTAGTAGCCGTTCGTACAGACTTTGAAACATACAGGGCTGTTTATCTTGGCTTCAATCCTAAATTAATCAAAACCAATACTACCAGGATAGATTTAATTAATCGCTCATTTACCTGGTTGGAGAGTTCCGCAGGAAACAGCGCCCAGATTATGGTTGACCAGTCAAGTCTTAACTTTGGGATGGTTGCAGTTGGTAAGAACGCCACCCAAAATATAACAATCTCCAACTCCGGCGCAAAAGACCTGATTATCGATGATATGAATTTTACAAATGATATGAAGAATGTATTTTCTTTATTTGAGCCGCCTACATTGCCTTTAACAGTTCAACCGGCAACGGAAATAACGATAAAAGTTCGTTTCGCACCGGGCAATAATATGATTTATCAAGGCGTTCAATTAAACATCCACTCTAATGCAGGGAATACTCCTAATCAAGCTATCCAACTTGCAGGTCAGGGCGATGATACACAAGGTGTCGATGACCCGATGGCATCGAACGATGTATTATCAATAAAAGCCGGTCCAAATCCTTTCACTGAAAATATGACAATTAATTGCTCAATTTCCGGAAACAGCCCGAAATTTGCAGATATTTTCCTTGCAGACGCATTGGGCAATAAGGTTATGTCTATTGCTAATGGCTCTATGGAATCCGGTCTTTCGAGCTTCAGTATCGACGGCACGAACCTAAGCAGTGGAATTTACTTTGTCATTGCAGCAATCGATGGCAAAACATTAAGAGTTCCTGTAGTTCATATTAAATAAGAAATAGATTTAGTTTTTTTAAAGCCGCTCTGCTTTATTGCAGGGCGGCTTTTTTTATTATTAGAAAAAAAGTGGAGAAATTTGCATTTTTAAACAAATAATTTGGAAAATTGAGAAATATTTATTAAATAGTTATTTAATAATCTCATTGAGAAAATTTTTAGGTTTAAATTAAATTTTAGGAATGGAAGTCAAAAGAAATTTCATACTTAGATAAGAGAAAAAAATGGAAAGTCTGAAAGACATATCTTTTAATGATGAAATTAGAATTGGTTGTACTTGTGCCAAAAAGGGACTTATCGAATTTTCAAAATTTGGTCCATCAACTATAGACCTGTTTATACCTCTTTTATTACTTTCTGTTGGTTTTGAAAGACTATTAAAAGTGTTGTATTGTTTTGATTTTTTTAATAAAAATAGCAATTACCCAACCAATAATGAATTAAAAGACAAAGGTCATGATTTAATTGCATTAACAAATCATTTTATTAGTGTCTGTGAGAATTATCAACTATATAAAAATGCACAAGCGAGAATAAATGATTTAAAATATCTAAAAAATAGTCTTGATTTCAAGCAATTATTGTCAATTTTGAACATCTTTGCCAAAGAAGCTCGATATTACAATCTAGATTATATATCAGGAATAGAAAAACAAATTTATGATCCAAGAGAATTAATTTCCAAATTTCTCAATAATATACTTCGTAGATACCCTGAAATTAATGAGCAGATTTCTAATCCACCTTATAATTCTCAAATTGTTTATGATACTTTTAATCCATATTTCGTAGAATTAGTTCAAAGATTTTTAAGGATAATATGTTTTGGATTTACTCAAGGAGCGTTTGGAGACAAAGCCAAGCAGTTAAGCGACGGACTACTTGATGATTTCCTATTTATCCGAGATGAAAATCTATCACAAATAAATTTTACTCTTTAACAAAAGAAAGGTAAATCATGACTGAAAAGATTACAAACCGCTTAAAAATGGCAATTTGGTTCTCCGAGAATTAACGGTACTTCGACGAAAATTTCCTTCGACACTGTTTTTCACAATCCCGCCGGCCCCACTTTCTTCCGTGTTAAAGCCCAAAAGGGTGATTTCGTGAGCGAAAAGGAGAATGTGGTGATTGTGTAGAAAATAATTAAATTTAGTTAATTAATTTCAGAGTACGATAATGAATTTATATAAAGAAATCGAAAATATAGCTATCTCAATTATTAAATTGTTTGATGCAAAAAGTTTAAAAAATTCATTAAAAAGACTTTTCAAACAAATTGATGATAACTTAAAATCAGATAAAGTACATATTTTTCTAACTCATTCTGAGATCCTTTTGTCTTTTATTAAGTCAATTAGTGAAAATGGCAAACCATCAGAAAAAGATTATGAAGATATGAGAAATAAACATAGTGAATCACAGATATTCATTTCTGAAAATTTTGAAGTATCTTTGTATGATCCTAAAGAAATTGATTTTCAAATATTAGATGTGCTTGATATTATGGGGGGTATCTTAAAAAAAGACGATAGACATTATACTTTTTTTATTTTTCCTGAGATGTTATTATTATCATTAAGATTGCTATCTATATTAGAATCGAATGATAGGAAAAAACATATTGAACAAATATTAAAGTTAAGAAATGAATTTTACGATAAGGATATAATTGATAAAAAAAATACAAAGGTAGAGATTTATTCAAAATTATTTCAAAATAAATTATTAGAAAACATAAAAGGAAATAAATATCTTTTAAATAAAGTCTCTGTGAAGAATTTAAATATGTTGAAAATTGAATACCTACCTACTGCTACAGATTTTTATGAAGCAGGTATATCTTATTATCAGAATGATATATGGGAAAAACAACGATACAATATCTTTGCAACAACAAGTGGAATAATTTTACCTGAAGAACATTATGGTAGAAATTTTTTCAAGGATAATTTAAAAATCTTTGAATTATACGAAGAATCGGAAAAACATCCTATTCGTGCAAAATACTTTGATGTTTTATCAAATAGATTATCTCGAATAAAATTAAATTATTTCTTTGAATTAAAACGAGCATCAGTTGCTTATAAAAAGAATATTAAAAAAATTGAATTATATTCGTCTAAAAAAGGGATTGATATTTATAATGATTTTGCTAGAAAAAGTATAATGTCTTTTCTTGAAAAAAATAATTTTAATTTGTTCGTTATAAATGAATTCCCGGATGAATTTGATTATTTTACCTTAGGAAATGGGAAAGTGGCAATTTTGTCTGGTCGGGATAATAAGCCTAGATCAATAGGTCATGGTTTCAAATTATATGGTACAGAAAATTTATTTAAATTTATTATTGAAGATATTAAATCTCATCCGTATATTAGTTTATTTAAAGCTACCATACCGAATATTGATAAGTTCATAAATTCACCTAATCCGTTTGATAATATTTTAGAAAGCATTTTCCGATCAGCATTCGGTTTATTATTATTAGGAACAATGAAATATATCTATAATACTTATAACTATGAAATGTATAATAATATGTTATTAAGACTAAATGAAGAAGTTAATAAAAAATCTACAATAATAAAGCCTATCAAACTTTCAGATTCTTCTCGTAGTCATAATATAAAAGCAGATGCTGATAAAATTATTGAACTTTTAAATGAACCATCTAATTTAAAATATTTTTTTACATGAGGTCTTAATACAATTTTAATAATAGTTTTATCATATCAGACGTATGCTACAGTATGATTAATGTAAAAAATTGAAAGCTGGGACTAACTTTGGTGTTGGCATGGTTCTTCATCTACATGGATTAAGCAAGGATTGGCAAGAGCGATTCAAAGAAAATAATGAATAGAAATTTTGAAGAAAGATTGAATAGATAATTTATGTTAGTTTTTGATAAACCATATAACGATTTACCACTTCTCCCTCCAAAAGCGGAGTTGGAGAATCAGGCAATCTTGAAACAACTTATTCAGTCTCACAAAGCTCTGGCTGAATTGAAGGGATACTCAGAGTTGCTTCCTGACAAATCTCTACTGTTAAATACGATAACTCTGCAGGAAGCAAAGGAAAGTTCCGCTATCGAGAATATCATCACTACCCATGACGCTCTATACAAGTCCCTTGCTTTGCCAAAAAGCAAGATTGATAAAGCCACAAAAGAGGTTCTTAATTATAGACATGCATTATGGCTTGGTCATGAATCTGTTTTGAAACACAAACTGATTACAACTAATACCATTATCGAAATCCAGAGAGAACTTGAGAAGAACGAAGCCGGTATAAGGAAGTTGCCCGGAACAAAATTGATGAATGACAAAACTCAGGAAATTATCTATACTCCTCCCGAAGGAGAAAATGGATTAAGGAATTTGCTTGCTAATCTTGAACATTATATTAATAGTAATGATGGTTTGACTGACCCTTTGATTAAATTGGCAGTCATGCATTATCAATTTGAATCCATACACCCTTTTTATGACGGTAACGGAAGAACCGGAAGAATTATTAACGTGCTTTATTTGGTGTTAAATGAATTGATAGACAGTCCAATTCTTTATCTGAGCAAATATATAATTCAGAACAAAAATGACTATTACAGGCTTCTTCAGGAAATCAGAACTCAGAATGCCTGGCATGAATGGATTTTATACATTTTGACAGGAATTGAACAAACAAGCAAAAACACTTTGTCATTGATTAAACAGATTAATGATTTAATGGATAGTTCAATAGATACCGTCAAAGCAAAGTTGCCAAAGATATATTCCAAGGAATTGATTGAATTACTTTTTACAAATGTTTATACAAAAATCGGCAAACTTGTTGAGAAAGGCATAGCATCAAGAAATATTGCCAGTAAGTATCTGAATTCACTTGTTGATATCGGTATCTTAGCTGAACGGAAAATTGGAAAGGAGACATTGTTCATAAATCAACAATTATTCGATTTGTTAAAGAACCGATAATATGCACTGAATTAGTGCATGTTTTTATGATATGCACTAAAATCATAATTTTTAGTGCATGAATGAAATGATTAAGATTAATTTTGTATTTATTTTTATTAACTATTCTTATAGTCAGAAGTTTTTTACTACCTACTAAAATTATTCGTAAAAAATAGAATCCGCTGTTTTCCCTACAAAAATAAAATTCTTTATCCTTCAGGCGTCTATTTCTGTTTGTTGCAGACCGCTGCCGGCGCTGTTACGATGCAGTATGTTGTTGTGCAATGAAATTGTCTGAATTAGGATTTTTAGCATAAAAGGATTTTAGGATTTGTTTTCCTTTGTTGGGGCTGAAAAGCATTTTAAGGATTGCAATTCTGTAATTTCCAATTATTATGTTGTAGTGCTATGATAAAAAAAACTCATCCGATGACTTCCAGTCATCGGATGAGTAAACTTTCAACTTTATAAACTTTCAACTTTCAACTGACTTTACTTATCATCCACAACCGTATAATCAGCTTCCTCTACATTCGAAGCATCTTCTTTCTTTGCAGAATCCTGCGTAGCGCCGGCGCCATCTCCTCCCGGAGCTGCTCCCGGTTGAGTGCTTGCCTGCTTGTACATTTCCTGCGAAGCTGTGCTCCAAACCTGATTCAAAGCATCCATAGCAGGGCGTATATCGGCTGTATTATCTTTTACTGCTAAAGCCAATCTTTCCTTAGCTTCCATGATTTTCGTTTTATGCTCTGGAAGTAGTTTATCGCCAAGTTCAGTAAGCTGCTTCTCAGTCGAATAAATAAGATTATCCGCCTGATTACGTATTTCTATTTCTTCTTTGCGTTTTTTATCTTCCGAAGCGTGCATCTGTGCTTCATGCTTCATTTTTTCAACTTCATCTTTGGCTAATCCGCTGGAAGATTCAATCCTGATATTTTGTTCTTTATTAGTAGCTTTATCTTTAGCAGTTACACCAAGAATACCGTTAGCATCTATATCGAATGTAACTTCGACTTGCGGGATGCCGCGCGGTGCAGGGGGAATTCCGTCAAGATGGAACTTACCTAATGAACGGTTATCCCTTGCCATAGGTCTTTCACCCTGGAGAACATGTATTTCAACAGAAGTCTGGCTGTCAGAAGCTGTTGAGAAAATCTCAGATTTGCGGGTTGGTATTGTTGTATTTGACGGAATCATGGGAGTCATAACTCCGCCTAATGTTTCGATACCAAGTGTTAATGGCGTTACATCGAGAAGTAAAATGTCGTTAACTTCACCTGTTAATACTCCGCCCTGAATAGCTGCACCAACTGCTACTACTTCGTCGGGATTCACTCCCTTCGATGGTTCTTTGCCGAAGAAATTGCGAACCAATTCCACGATTTTCGGGATACGTGTCGAACCGCCGACTAAAATAATTTCATCTATCTGCGTTGGAGTAAGCTTTGCATCTTTCATTGCTTGCTCGCATGGGTGCAAAGTTTTATCGAATAAATCAGCATTTAAGCTTTCGAATTTTGCACGTGTAATATTCAGGTTAAAATGCTTGGGACCGTCGGCAGTAGCGGTGATAAATGGAAGATTCACATCTGTTTGAAGCATTTGTGATAACTCGATTTTAGCTTTTTCGGCTGCTTCGCGCAAACGCTGCAATGCCATAGCGTCGTTTCGTAAATCTATTCCTTCCTGCTTTTTAAATTCATCGGCTAAGAAATTAATCATTCTTTGGTCGAAGTTATCGCCGCCTAAGTGGGTATCGCCATTTGTTGACTTCACTTCGAAAACACCTTCACCAATCTCCAATATCGAAATATCAAAGGTACCGCCACCCAAGTCATAAACGGCAACGGTCATGTTTTTGCCTTTTTTATCCAAGCCGTAAGCAAGAGCTGCGGCAGTCGGTTCATTGATGATGCGGCGCACAGTCAAGCCTGCAATTTCTCCCGCATCCTTGGTTGCCTGTCTTTGAGAATCATTAAAATATGCCGGTACTGTAATTACAGCTTCAGTAACCTTCTGACCAAGATAATCCTCTGCTGTCTGTTTCATTTTTTGAAGTACCATTGCCGAAATCTCAGGCGCTGAATAATGCCTGCCGTCAATATCGACGCGAACGGAATTGCCGTCTGATGATTTCAACACCTTAAACGGCACCATTGTACATTCTTCGGTAACTTCGTCAAGGCGGCGCCCCATGAAACGCTTAATAGAATAAACCGTATTATGCGGATTAGTTACTGTTTGACGTTTTGCGGATTGACCGATTAAACGCTCGCCGTTTTTGGCGAAACCAATTATTGAGGGAGTAGTCCGCCCTCCTTCACTATTTGCTATGACTGTTGGAGTCGAGCCTTCCATGACTGAAACGCAAGAGTTAGTAGTTCCTAAGTCAATGCCGATTATTTTTCCCATTTTTTAACCTCCTAATGATTTATAATATAAGCCTATCGCTTAATAGTTTTCAAATATGTGAGTCCCCTTAAAAAAGCATTTTTTTGTGAAAATTGCATGCCAAAAACGGAATATTGGAATGAGCTTTTTCAAGGACTTACTAATTCCAAAGTTGTACTTTGGAATTGACTTTTCAGTTTTTGAAGCGGACTCATTTTCTAATATTTATTTTATTTTTTCGAATGATTTTAATTGTAATTTTAAAAATTGATTCAATTGTTTGGAACTTGTAAAATGTTTTGCAACATTACTTTCTAAGGTTACTGTAATCTTTTTATTTTTTAATTTAGGATTATTAAATTTCTTTAATTTCGAAAAGTCTATTTCCTCAGGCAATTCACCATCAAATGGTTTATTAGGCTCATCGATGATTGTAATTTTATTGCCATTGATAAATTTAACTTCCTTTTTCATGTTAATCTATATATTACAAATAATTTCAAGAGAAACCCCCTAACCCCCGGTTATAGAAGTAGAACATAGAAGTAGAAATAAGAAATTCCCCCTTTTTTAAAGGGGGTTAGGGGGTTTTTCTTGAAAATTTACTTTTCTTACAAAATATTTACTTCATATTCCTTCGGTTTCTCAGGTTGAATTTTTGTTAAGGTAATCTCAAGCAAGCCATTCTCAAATTTTGCGGCAATGCTATTCTTATCAACATTTTGCGGCAACAGGAAAGAACGCGAAAACTCTCCGAATGTACGCTCATTACGAATAAAGTTTACATTATCTTTTTTGTCGGGCTGCTTTTTCATACCTTTAATAATGAGCGCATTTTCATCGTTAATGCTAACCTTGACGTCCTCTTTTGTCAAGCCGGACATCTCGGCATAAATGCGAATATTTGTTTCATCTTCGGTAATATCAACGCGCGGTGCAAATCCGCCAACTTCGAAGCCGATTCCTTTATCGAAATCGCCCCACAGCTCATTCATTTTACGGGCTGCGTTCTCGAATGTTTTGTACGGGTCGAATCTAACAAATGCCATTTCTCTTTCTCCAATTAGTTTCTAATTTAATTTAATTATTTCACTATTTACAACTTTTTAATTACTAATTACTAATTATGAATTATGAATTATGAATTATAAGTTATAATATTTTTCATTAACAATTAACAATTAAAATTAGTCTGAACCTTGATTTATAGGATTAAAGGATTAAAGGATTTTACTTTTCCGTCCTTTGCAATACTTAATATCGTTTTAAATCTCCTTTGTGACCTTTGTGTTAAAAAAATTCTCAATTATTTAAGAATCATTTTTACCACAAAGGACACAAAGGTTTAACACAAAGGGCTCTAAGGTTTTATTCCTAATTATTCAACTTTTTTCCATTAACCATTATCCTTAAAATCCTTTAATCCTACAAATCCTAATTCAAACATTCAACAATTAACCATTAACAATTAACCATTAATCGAAATTTCCACTTCTTTTGGTTGTTCCGGTTCTTTTTTCTGAATTGAAATTTCGAGAACGCCGTTATCGAAGCGGGCTGCGATTTTCTCCAAATCAGTATATTCCGGTAGAATGAAAGCTCGCTCGAAATTCCCGTAAATACGTTCGCTGCGAAGAATTGTTCTTTCATCTTCCTGACGTTTCTTTTCGCCTTTGATTGTAATTTTGCGTTCCTCGTTTACCGAAATGTTGACTTCCTCTTTCGAGAGTCCGGGAATTTCGAGGTAAAGGTAAATCGCATTTTTATCTTCGTTGATATCTATTCTTGGGCGAAATGCCGGTGCATCGTAGCCTGCTGCTTTGTCTTGTGCGGGTGAGCAGCAATTTTCGTGAGCGAACATTCTTCCGAATCCTGTATGTGGTTGAAACCTGACCGTTGTCATAAATCCTCCTGTTTTGTTATTTTAAAAAATATTTTCAATTTACTTTGGCTTTATTGCCTAACTGAAATGACTTATTACGAAAAGCGTGCCAAAGCAATTTTATATGAAATATTGACATAAAAGCAGACATAATGACGCAGACGATGATAGAAACCTGCCAAAATGACAAACAATAAATTTGTTATAATGGCAGAATTAAAGACAATATGACATGTAAATTTAATGACTTTTATAAATTTTCTAACTATTCTGTCCTCAACGTCCTGAGTGTCCTTTGAAGCAAATTATTTTTTTGGAAAGGGGAAATTTTTAACACAAAGGGCACAAAGTAGAAGACACAAAGTAGGACAAAGGTAAGAAGGAATGAACTTTAGGATTAGTAACTATCCCAAAATAATTATTAATTTCCTTGCAGTTTTCATTAATATCAATAAGAAATCTTGATGTAATGTGAAATTTTCTTAATTATGTTTTGTATAATCATTTCTTTTAATTAAATTAAATGATAAGAATTAAAATTTAATCCGGATGAAATTATGAAAAATTTATTTCTACTTGTAATTCTCTTTTTATTTTGTTTTTGCAATTCAAATAATCCCAACAAATGGGATGATAAATTTGAAGTAAAAATCCAAAATTCAAAAGATATTATGCCTAATGATATCCTCATTTCTATATCTTTAAATCAAAAAAATTTAAAATTAATTGTTTCTATGAAAGGGTTAATACATTACCTCAATTTTAAAAGTAAAGATAATTTTAATGAATTTATTCATGATTTAGATTCATTAATTGAATTTTCAAAACTGGAAAAAATTAAGTTTATAGCTTTTGACAAAATATCTTTGGATTACGGATTTAAGTATTGGATTTCAGCAATTGACCTTTTTAAATCAGGTAAATTTTTTATTCAGGATACTACCTCACAAAAATATTTCAATAAAATTAAAATTCATATTTGGGGAGAAAATAAAGACTCTTTAAATTGGAATAATAATATAAATGTCTTTGTTGATGATAAAATAATTTGGGAAACTCATACTGAATATATTAAGTAATTTATTAAATTGAATTAATTGCAGCTATGTTATGAGGAACATTGAAGAAAGGTAAAATTTCTGCTATTATATAACTCCTACGGAGTAAATCCTGCTTTCTTCAAATTCTTTCTACTGATATTTAACTCCTACGGAGTAAAGCCAATCCATTGGATTGTAAATTATCCCGTCAGGGATTAAATTATGGTAGGAAAACAAAATCACGGAGACGAACATTATCCCGTCAGGGATTAAATTATGGTAGATAAAACAAAATCACAGAAAAGTACCATATCCCATCATGTATTATCTTCCCACCCATTCTATGGCTTGCAGCCATAGGATGGGAATATTTTTTGTTTTATTATCAATTCATGCTAATTCTTTTCTCTAATAAATTTACTAATTTTGTAAAATGATAATTGTTGAATTATTATACAATTTGAATTGTTTTAATAATCCTTATCAAATATTCTTAAAAAAGAAGGATTAAACAATTGTAACTGGAATATAAAATGTCAGAAGAGCAAAAGAATATTATAATTTATAATTCAGCCGATGGCAAGGTAAGCGTATCGCTATTTGCTAAAGACGGTTCTGTTTGGCTGAATCAAAATCAATTAGCCGAAATTTTTGACACCTCCATCCCAAATATCAGTATGCACATATCTAACATATTGAAATCAGGAGAGTTAAATCAGAATTCAGTTGTTAAGGATTACTTAACAACTGCCATAGATGGCAAGGAATACTCGGTTGCATATTATTCCTTAGAGATGATAATGGCAATTGGTTTCAGGGTGCGCAGCAAACGTGGCACACAGTTCCGGATTTGGGCAAACACTACATTAAAGGAATACCTTGAAAAAGGATTCGTAATTGATGATGTTCGTTTGAAAAATCCGGATGGACGCCCCGACTATTTTGACGAATTATTGGAACGTATTCGTGATATCCGGGCTTCCGAAAAGAGGTTTTATCAAAAAGTCCGGGATTTATTTGCTATAAGCAGCGATTACGACCCAACCGACAAAGCTACTCAAATGTTTTTTGCTGAAACCCAAAATAAATTATTATTTGCTGTCACCGGAAAAACTGCCGCTGAAATAATTGTAAGCCGTGCCGATGATCAAAAGCCTAATATGGCTCTTACTTCCTGGAAGGGCAGTAAAGTGCGTAAACAGGATATAATAATTGCAAAAAATTATTTATCGGAAGATGAAATTGATACACTTAACAGAATTGTTATTATTTTCCTGGAAACTGCAGAACTTCGTGCAAAAGACCGTCTGGAAATAAGAATGTCATTCTGGAAAGAAAATGTGGACAGGATTTTGTCAATGAATGATAAAAATATTCTTCAGAATGCCGGAACTGTCAGCACCTCACAAATGGAAGAAATTGTAATAAAAGTTTATGATGAATTTAATATAAAACGGAAAGAATTTGAAGCCCGTCAAGCAGACCAACAAGATTTGGAAGAGCTTGAAAAGGAAATAAAAAAATAAAAAAAAATTATTACGCTGCTATAATTTTCTTTTAAATCTTTTTAAAATCATTTTTATGCTAATACTTTTTCTCTGATTATATTTGAATGGGATGTTCTTTGAAATCCGGAAATCAATTTGAAAATGAATCAATAATTAGTAGAATAGCCGCCCTCGTCTATTCATTTAACAAAAAAAAAACGTAGAAAAACGTAGAAAAACGTAGAAAAGTTTAGAAAAAGGTTGAAATGAAACAAAGAAAAAAAATGAAAAAAACGGTACCAAAATGATTCATTTGGGCACATACTTCGAAATTCGACATTCGTTATTCATTATTCGATATTATTTAATTTGTAGGACACACCCCGTCGGCTTCGCCGACACCCCTCTGATAGAGGGGAATTTCAAATATCGAAATTCTATAGTAAAAAGTAGTAAAATGCTCCTATTTGGGGAAACTTTCCGAAAGTAGGGAAACTTTCGGAAAGTAGAAAAAATTATACCTTTATTCTCGCGATTACCGTTCGATTGAGGCTTCTGCCATCCGGTTTCTGATTAGTAAATACAGGTAGCTCGGGATATTTGATTTTTATGCTATTCTTATATTGAGGGAATAGCGCCAGCGCAGAACGGGCACGCGATTTGGCAAGATTGGCATTGTACTCGCCTGTTCCAATGTTATCCGTCAAAGGCAGTATTTCGACTTCCCGCCCTGCTTTCAATGCGGCTCGGATGTAATTTACCGATAAAGTATCGACGGCAAAGAATTTGTCTTTATCGAATTCGCACCAACCGATGATTAATTGCTCATAATGCGATGTATCGTCGCCTGTAAGGTTCTTGAAGCTGGCTACAGTATCGTAATGATAACGAAGATTTACATCCATTGAGGCAGATGCTTCGGCTACAATATGATTTGTTGCATTAGCATAAAAAGTAATGATTCCCGGTTCGTCTTTCGCTGGAGTGAATTGGTATTCAGCAGTTGCAGATTTGAATTCGTAGAGCGTTTTATTATTTAATTTGATATTGCCGGAATAATCGAAATTGAATGATTTCATTGTAGAAGAGATTTGCAGCTTCAAATTAGCCGAGCCGTATTTCTTTTCCAATATTTCCTGTCTGTTCGGTATCATGCGTGTTTCATCGTCGAAAATCAGCTTCAGGCTTCGGTTTTCCTCGCGCAATTCTTCATTTTGGAAGTCAGTTGCCGGATGAGATATAATTTGTTCTTTGAAAAAGCTTTTGTCGATTCCTTTGGCAGACATTTGAGCGATGAAAGCATCGATTCGTTTTTGTGCAATAGATGAATCTTCGTCATCTGTTGTTGTGCTTAGAATAGAAATCTCCTGAACAAGATTTTCTTTTATGAATATATATAATGGCTTGTAAAAGGAATTCTCAAAATTATTTTCATTCAGGGAATTTATTTCAGTCGAATTCTTTTTGTAATAGAGCATTGGAATAAAAGAATACCACTCAAGGAAGCCGGTTAATGAAACGGGAATTGTGATTGTATCTCCCTGCTCCAATTTGGCTCCGTTAGCATAGGATGCAAGTTGGATTTCAATTTGTTCAGGTGATTTAGGCAATGGTAGTTCGCGAGGCAATATTGGTTCTAACGGTGGTGGAATATCAGGCTTGGCAATGCGCCAGCTTCCCGAAATACCAAGCCGTACCGCATTAGGCTTCCATGAAAGTGATTGAACAACATCTGTAAGAGTTAAATTAAAAATAATTTCAGGGAAGAGGGATAAACCGGCTTTCTCGTATATTTTATATTTGGCTCCAACTGAAATACCAAATAAAAAAGGACTTGCTTCGGGTAGAACGCCGGAATGGTTATTGCGTGTAGTTAGACCGTTTTCAAATTTTATACCGTTTGGGCTAAGCAGTCTTTCTTCCTGTTCATACTTTTGAGTAACGGGAAATCCGCCGTATAATCCAAGTTTTATTGATAAGGGAATGTTTTTAATGAATTGCATGGAAAGCGCCGGCTCAATTTGAATATAATGCAATTCTGAACTCAAATAATGCTCTATAACGGCTTTTTGGTAATTATTCCCCTGTATTACATTCTGTGTTCGGTCTTCGGGCGTATAGGCAGCGGAAAGGTTGTTATAAGCAATTCTAAATTCAAGATGACTATCGAATCCCCAAATTGGTTTTGGAATATAATAATCAGTACCTAAATAAAAGCTGTAACCTAATCCGAAAGCGCTTGTAAATTCTGTGCAGCAATTTGGAGCACCTGGTAGATTTGAGAATTTGGATATGAAAACATTTCCATTTAAGGCAGCGCCGGCAGTCAGGGAATAATTGGTAAATTTATTTTGGGCAAATAGGTTGCCTGAAAAAATAAAAAGTAATGTAAAAATGGATTTATATAAGGATGTACCGAAAAATTTCTTTAGGGATAATTCCAAAAGGTTGGTTTTAAATCTATTATTTGAAGATGAATATTTGATATTTTTCTTTGCTCCTTTGCGGCTTTGCGTAAAAAAAAATATTCTCGCAAAGACGCAAAGTCGCAAAGAAAACAGTATCTTAGAAAAAACATTTTTTTTAAGGTGCATCTTGCTAAAATTCTTTCAATTATTATTTCATAATGATTATTAAATATGTATCGAAACCGCCGGCTTTTTTCAGTAATAATCGATAACTGCCATTGCAAAGCCCAGATATATTCAGCTTAATTTTATTTAATCCTTTATAGGTATTATTCAGTTTTGCGGAATAGACCAAAATACCAGTCATATCGTATAATTCAACAAACGATTCACCTTCGGAGTCCGATTCGAATTCCAATTCAATAAATTCATCTGCAGGATTCGGAGTAATTGATAGTATGTTGACGGCTTTATTATCCTGTATGAAACGGCGATTTCCACAAAGATTGATTAACCGGAAATTGCCGGATTCAACTTTACTCGCAACATTAATTCCCCAAAATTTCGAGCTTATGTCTGCGAAAATCGAGGATGTATCTGTTTCAGCAAGGGCAGCAATACCGCGAATTTCGGCAACAGTTCCATTAGCCGGGAAATCGCCTTCTACTCTTATTTGAATTTGGCGTTGGTCAGTTGGACTGATTTCATTTTTGACTAATGTAGCACGTCCCATCGAACTTGTAACGCTAAGAGGCAGGAATAGTCTTGGATTAATCGTAAATTCGGCATCGAAAAATCTTATGCCATTATATTTTTTTGGCTCGTTAGTTGTAAAATTAATTGGAATGACAGCCTCACCACTTGCGTCGGCTGTTACGTGAGGTAATTGAATGGTTGAAGTTGCTTCATAAAAACCTAATCTAAGGCTATTATTAACTATGCATGGAGTTGCTAAAAGTGAAAGTTCGGACGCTTTTTGTTCAGTGCCGGACCATGTTATCTCTAATTGCACCGAGTCGCCCATCTTTACATCTACAGGTAAGGGGGTAGTTACTGAAAATATTCCCGTAGGAAGTATCTCTGCACCAGATATCTGTAAATTTGAATTGCTGATGTTCTTAATTGTAAGTTTTCTTGTTGGAATTTCGGGAATAAAGAGGAGTTCCTTCGTGCTTGGAGCAATTTCAGAGCCGATTCCTTTGCCTTTTACGTTCATTTCTGTGGTAACTTTTGATTGTCCGGAATGAAATACACGAAGTTTCCGTTGGTCATCGCCATAAATATTAGGCTCGAAAACCAGGTCCCATGTTAATGTTCCTTTAGGGGGAATAGTAATATCCCTTAAAGGATTAAGTGATGAAAAAGGAGTGTTTGCCTCATCAAAAAATTTTATATAATTAATTATAACCGGCACTGAATCTTCATTTCTAATTATATCAACGCGCATTTGTAAATTTCTGCCAAGGCACACTTCTCCGAAATCATAAGTAGCGTTAAAAAATTTTAAATTCCTATTTTTTGAGACTCCTTCCACTGGGATATAATAATCACCGGAGCAACAATAAACTACGATTGAGTCTGTTATCCGCCCGGTATCGAGAGGATTGAATACTATATCGAAATCCTCGCATCCTCCTATTGGAATGGTTTTGGCAAAGTTTGAACCGAGCACCTGATAATGCGTTCCGTTTTTCATTTTCACATTATCGACGATAATCGGGACTGTTCCATTATTGCAAAATGGCGCTGTGAAATGCTCCTGATTACTTGTTGCAATTAATGCTGGTTTTAATTTTATAGGTTCAATTTTCGTACCGGGTAAAATAATCTTAAAGTTCGAATCACTTTCGTCCTGCTCGGGGTATGCAAATTCCCTGAATATAAGACCGTCATAGGTTGAATTAGCAGACATAGCCATTGAATGACCTTCGGGAGAAAAAGCCATATCTGTTAATTCCATTGTCGAACCGCCCATATCACCAAGAAAATTATTGGATGAAAGTTCCCATAACGCTGTTTGAGGAGTAGCCTTTGAACCTATTAGCAATTGCGCGCTGGGTGGGGAAAAAATAAGTTTGATGGGGTCGCTCGATGTTTCCCGTAAAGTTCGTACGATTTGTTCCGATTTCAGGTCAATTATGTTTATCTCGTTTCGATTGCTTACAAGTGCAGTAGAATATGGAGCTTTGCATCCGGCAGCCAATAGTTTGCCGTCAGGTGAAAGAGCTATTTCAAGCAATTGAGGGATATATGGATAGCTCAATGTTTGAATCAAATTAAAATCAGGAATGGAATAAAGTTTAATTTCACCCGATAATAAATAGACTGCTGCTGTATCTTTGGACTTGCAAATATCCACAGCGCCGACGGGTACAGGGTAATTGATAGTTTTCATCAGGCTTGCATCTAATGAGGATACAATCGATAGCCTGGGTGATAATTCAGGTTGTAAAATAAAGAATCGTTTCTTGGGGTCAACGATGAATTTTTTTGTTCTTACTCCTTTTGGTAAAGCATATCTTGATAACGGTTCGGATTGGCCTAATTTAAATATAGCCAAGGAGTCCTGTTCGTATTGAGAATAATTGTCTTCTAATCGGTAAGCCATAACAAACCTGTTATCATCTAACCAATCAAGCCCCAGAATTGAGATAGTACCCGGAGCATTATCATCTTTATATAAATGATATGTAATATTCCCGGTTAATGTAGCTACATCCCATTGCATCAAAATTCCATCGGGATGGGCTGTCAACATAGTTCGGCTGTCACCGGAAAAACTAATCTTTTGAACAGTCATGCCCAAAGTTGGAAGTTTAATCTGGGGTTTCTTCTGAAAGAATTGATTAACACGAATTTTACCTAATGATGTATAGGAACGCGGAACAGTCCAACGAAAAGTAGAATCATTGCTTTTACCAACTTCCTCCCATGTGAATCCTCCGTCTTTACTGAATTCTATGTATGTTGGGGCATTTGGGGAATATCCTTTCCATTTTATTTCAGTTTGCTGGCATGGAGTGAAGGATTCATTTCCATTAGGAGTAATTAGCTTCAACAATGTATTAGACAGTATATCAAAGTTGTTCCCGTAAAGATTCACTTCTTCTTTCACTCCTCCTTCATAATGAATAGTCAATACATCCTGATAAAATGAATTATCTTTAGGTAGGAAATACAAATCAACTAAAAATATATATCCCGGGATAGCTTTAACCGGTGGTGGTGTTCTATAAAATTCATTGCCTTGCCAGTGATATTTGAAATTGGGGGTTCTGGTCGTTATTGAATCAATTTGTATTGGTAGTTCTTCACCATTAGGTAAAGGCTTACCTTTTAGAGTATGAAGTTTTATTTGAAAAATTGAAGTATCACCGGGCTGTTTGCTTCCGAAATTAATATCATTTACAATATTAAAATTTACATCTTTAATTAAAATTTTGGATGAATTAACTTCCAAATGTAAACCCTGACATACTGCCACCTCTCCGGATTCGACTGCCACGACTGTAATTTCATCATTATAAACTAAATAATCTTTAGCTTTAGATGTCCAGGTAATTAATTGCCACCCGGATTCGGGAGGTGATACTACTGGTTTATAAGTCAACTGGTTGTTCTCGATAATTACTATATTTTCGCTTTTTAATGAAACCTGATTGTTATCTCTCTGTGCCTTGAGTCTAATTTTGAAAAAAGGGAAGTTTTTGGAATCCACTGATTCGTATTTACTTCCTTCCAGCAATTGAATCGTAAAATCTGCATTTGAATTGTAATTGTTAATATAAAGAATAAATAAAAAGATTCCTACAAAACGAAAATTCATTATAAGCTCATTTCCTCGATTTTAACATTAAAATTATTGATTAAGACGTTTTTAGTTATAAATTAGTTACAATAATGCTATTAATAATTGTTAATAATAAAAAAGCCTTCCGATTAATTAACCGGAAGGCTTTAGTATATTCGAAAGGAATTTTATTTAAGAACCGTAAACTTCCTTGTGATAACTATATCGCCTGATTTAATAATCAAGGTATATGCTCCGTTGACATAATCTTTAACGTCGGTTTCGATTTTGTTTTGTCCGGAGTGTAATCTGCCGTCAAATACAGTAGCTGTTTTCTTACCGGAAATATCGAAAATCTCGGCGGTCAGGTTCATTTCGTTATCGAGTTGAAGTTCGAAACTAACTTTACTGACAGCGGGATTTGGAGTGGCAGTTCCAATTTGGATACCACCTTCGGTACCTGTAATACTAACAACTTTTTCATTGCTGTATTTAAATGAACCGTCGAGGTCAATCATTTTAAGTCTATAAGAATACTGATTACCGAATTCAACTGCATAATCGGTGAACGGACCGTATTCTTTAATTTCTTTACTTGTTCCTGCAGCGGGTACACTTTGAATTAATTGGAATTGAGAGTTGCCGGAATTTGTAAAGTCAGCTTTCTCAATTTCAAAGCGAGCGCTATTCATCTCAGTGGCAGTTGACCAGTAAATATCGACTTTTTTACCATGAGAAACAGCATTGAAATCAGATAGTTCCACAGGTATTGCTCCGCCATATCTTACCAAGAAGTCCATCGTTCCGCGAATTAGACTTTCAACATCGCTGAAATGTCTCCAATCAACACCAAAGTATATAATATTGCTGTTCAATGTAGTCGTTGCAATACCCATAATAGAATCCTTCGGAGTGAAGGTATGAGAATTGTAGAAGAATGCCGGATAAGAAATTCCGTTACCGGTATTAATTGGTTGCATCAAAGCGCAAAGCGGAGGCATGTCGCCTGCTACAATTGTTGATTTAACTATATTAGCAGTGGCTGCACATACTTTTACACCATTAATTGTATTTCCGTCATTACTAACACCATTGGAAAGCGGGTTGTCTTCGTCACCGTCAACAGGAGGAGCAGTCGGATATTTGCTAATACGTTTTGCTCTCAATACTGTTTGAGTAAATACTGAATCGGGTGTTTGATTCAATCTAAGCATTTCCTGGGAAGCAATAACGAGGTCTTTCTTCTCAGTTCCAACAGGTGTATTCAAGAAATTATTAATATCAATAATTTCATATCTTGTCAATGCTTTATCATGACCGTCAGCCCAGAACATGTTTTTATATGGTGTGTAATTGACAGCTTTGCGTTCCCATTCATTTCTATCGAAATAATCGATAAGGTAATTATCGTTTGTTGGATTATTAGTGATACCTACTCTGTTTAAAATCAAATTCAAACTGTCATAATTTAATCTTCCAGCCATTTGGTCGGATGTTGGGAATCCGGTGTAAATGTCTGTAAGTGTGTTCTCACCTGATGAAATCAAGGAAAGTTTTGAGCGAATCAAATAGAATCTCAAATCCTTTTCAATGATATTATTAGCGCTTTGTTGGTCGGAAGGCATAGAAACACGAATTCGGTATCTTGGAGTAACGTTGCATTCCATTTTCTGGAAACTCTTGGTTGAACGATTAGCATAAGTATATGCCGAATTCGTTTTAATTAAATCGCTATAGGTTTTAGGATAAAATTCGTTTCCGATTCCGTCTGCCAATTTAAAGGCTATTTCCATACTTTGCATTGAGTTAAGCTCAATCTTTTGTGTATCGGTCATGAAAGGAATAGTTGCGAAACTACCATCAGCATTTTCCTGATAGATATTCAGGATACAATTTACTCCTGCTTGTTTCAATGTACCGTTATTTCTAATGTTGGCTTTAATTTCAATTGGTGCAACAGTCATGATGTATTCGGCATCGCTGAAATTACCACCGGAAGACCTGTAAGTTGCAGGAGCCGGGAAGCTCAAAGCCTCAAGGTCATAAACATACATTCCACCATTGAATTCGTATGCGCCGATATCATATAATTTACCTGCAACACCTCGAGGATTATTGTCAATATCAACGTTTACTGCAGATATTCTTTCGCCCCGATTGTTGAGAATAGAGCCGACAGGAAGTTCCGGAACAGTAGTGATCCTAAGATTTTGCGGATTTGAACCGGTTTTGGTAAAGTTATTGCCAAAGTTTCCGGTAACAGAGTTTTGGTCTTGTAATGTCCATGACTGCCATTGATATAATCTCTTATATTCGCCACGTGCACCCGCTTCAAGAATTTTACTCATTGTATCCGTTTCAACGAATCTATAAACATCGGCAATTTCAGAATTTAAAGGACCAACGTAGAAAGCATTCCTATCTGCGGTGAAACTTCCGTTCCCCGGCATGAAGGTATGCAGCAATACTGCAGCAGCAACATCATTATTATTAGTGTTTAATGGGTCTTTGTAAAGAATTGCATTATTCTTCAAAATGGTTCCCCTGACCTGTTGCAAAGCTACTCCTGCGATATAACCCGTATTGTCCAATTGGTCGTTTTCAATAATTACCGTATTATTAATAATCCTGTCATTTCTTGTGAAGTAATCTATTCGTTTAGGGTAAACAATATCACCTTCAACTTTTCTTGCCGTGTAAATATGAATTCCACAAACCATTGCTGCAGGATCCGTTGGTTTTAATCCCCATACGGAGTTGCTCATAATGAACAGATTCTCACTACCAACAGGGAATTTGATTATTCCGCCTTCGGGTCTGGGATATATCTGTTGAACTTGTTCAATTCTAATACCTTCAACCCATAATGGTGAAGTGATACTGCTGATTTCATTTCCTATAACTTTGGTCCCGATAACATTGTAACCGGGCAAAGTATCTATTTGGAAGATTTTAGTTTGCCCTCCTAACATTATACCTGCGGCGTCGTTGGTTCCGTTACCAATATTATAAATTCTGTTGAAAGATATTTCACTGTTTTCATTATAGCCCATAACAATACCTGCCCGAGCGCAATTATAAATGGTATTCTTAGAAATTACAGTGCCCTGGTTATAGAATTTATCAAATCTTGGAAGTCCTAATAAGGGTAATTGTATATATAGAACCCCGATGCCCATATCGACAATACCATATCCGAATCCGCTTATGACATTACCGGAAATAACGTTATTCATGTTTGGCAAAGTATCGGGCTGGAGTGGGAAAGAATCGATATTTAAATGATATGAACGATTAACAATACCCGCTGAATAGCCATCTTTAATGGTTGCAACAAGAGAGTCTTGTTCGAAAACGAACTGGCTTGAACCTGCATAAAATTTAACTAACGGTAGCCAAATTTTGTTGGCAAGAGCAGGTGTGCCGTTTTCGATTAAGCAGTTTTTAACGGCATTATTGGTTGAACCAACGCCGAGATAGATAACGCTACCATGATTACTATTAGTTGAATTGAGAACAAATCTTAACGCTTTCTGCGAGCCACCGTCAAAGGTTATAAATCCCTGATTGTTAGCATCGTGGATAGTTTTATTCTGTGCAGTTATATCGTTATATAGGGCATAAGGATTAATGGGATTAGTTGATTGCCCTAAATAAACACCGACACCGTTTGTGGAATTTAAATTGATAGTGACTCCGCCACGTGTAGCAGCCAAATCAGTCCCAGGTGTCCAGGTAATGGTGTTATTAATCCTTTCATCGGCATTCCAGCCTAAGCCTATAATGGTTGAAGTGAATTCCCATGCCGGATGCATTGGATTGGGGCTGGTTAGAGTATATGTTGGATTGATAAGCTGGAATGTGACAGGACCGGATAATCCTCTATAGTATAATGCATTCATTACAGAATCTATGGTTAAGAAATTGCCGCCTGTACCAACAGTATAAGTACCTCTCAATCCGGCATTAATATAGAAGAAAGCGCATAGCGTATCATTTTCCGGAACAGGGTCTTCCGGGTGTGAAATAATTATACAGACCTTATATCTACCGCTTTCTTTTAAAACGCATTTTGTTTTAAAGTTATATCTTCTTGTGTTGTACATTCCGCTTTGAATATCTTCAACCATTTCGTTAGGGGGATTGTAAACAATTCCGTAATTCCCGAAATCTCTTGAGATTATCATTCTTACTGCAATATTTGATAAATCGCTGATACCGTTGTTTTTAAAATATGCTGACGGTGTGAATGGGCGGCTACCAAATAAAACAGTATCTTGAGCAGGTATAACAATCTTATTAGCTGATGCTTCAAATTCGTACTGAACCTGGAATGTGTAGTTTGCATCGGTTTGACGAGGCAATCTATCGTTGAATGTCTCCTGGTCGTTTGCACTTAATAGCTCAGTAATAAATTCAGTCCTGTAAATACCAACGGTTTGAGTTTTCCATGTTCCAATGCTGATTTCGGTCTTTTGAGATTTAGTCAAAGGAACTGTTGAAAGGAAATGATAGGAATTAGTATATATCCTTGTATTCGAGGAATTATAAATATTGCAAGTCAAATTGAATTCATATACCGGATTTAAGCCGGTATTCTGAACAACTGCTTTCAGATCGATTACCTGTCCACGATTGTACTTGTAAAATTTGGGTGAAAGATTGGTCCTGGGTGATGTAATATCGACAACTGCAAGGTCATTATCATACGATACAGTAAAAACATTAATTTTAATAGTCGGTTTGCCGCTAATACCGGCTATACCTTTATATTCTCCACCTTTGCTGCCGATAAAAGCTCCATTGCCGGTTGGTTGAGGATTTGTGTAAGAACCTGTTGAACGATTGATTGTATAAGTCATTGAGGAGGTACCACCAACATCAAAGAAATCCGAATAAGGGGTAGTTGTAGCCGTAGCGCGATATACAGTATCGGAGGTATTGGGCAAGGGACCTACAATTTTGTAATAACCCATAGAACCCGTTGGTTGAGGATTAGTCAATGTAAGGTATGGTCTTTCGAAATACTGCATAATACCGTTTTTCAATCTTGTAGTGCCGTCATATAATTCATTGGCATAAAGGATGTCGCCCATGAATGGGAACATATCTTTGATACCGCCGCCGACATTGATGATATAATCTTCACATTCTCCATAATAGCCGTAATTGTAGCAATAGTATGGATAATACAAATAAGAATAACCATTATAGCAGGGACCATAATCATACATATAATATGCTGAAATGATTCTCATCCTCGTCTTGCCGGGAGGAGCGGTAGCAGGAACGGTAAAGTAATAAGATTTAATAGGGCAGTTATAAACGTTAGGGTCATAATATGACCATTGCGAGGGATTAATTCTCTCGCCTGCATCTAAAAAACTGCCGTTTTGATTCCAGTCAATCCATATTCTCTGGCTGTAATAGCCCCAGTTGTACCATAAGTGAGTACCAACGTCGAGTTGATAGGAATTGCCCATGGATATCATGACTTCCCTGTCATTTACGAAGAAATACCCGTTACCATCGTATCCTTGATCTACAGGAATTGGTTGGTTAATATAACCTTCAGTGGGCGAAGTTACTCTGGATAGTACTGTTGACCCACCAACTTCCTTCATAACAACGTGATAAGTCCATCCATAAGAATAAGGGTAACACCATACATAAGAGTACGTATACCCGGGAGGACAGGAGGTGGCTGCGCAGGTATTGCAATAATTTGTCGGTTGTGCTTTGACACCGGTCAATCCTGCAATAGCAATAAATAATATTATTGCTAATGTTCTAAAAAATTGTGTTCGAGTCATCCTCATTATTTTTACCTCATTAAGTAATTGAACAAATATTTATTTATCATTTTCTTCTTATCAACTTTTTATGCAATAACAATGTATCGTATATTTTGTTACAGAAATAATTTAAAAAATAAATTCATTAACAATAACATATTAAAAAAACAAAATTACGAATTACAATAATATAAAATTAGTATCGATTAACAAAAATTTTTTTAATGTAATTTTTACTTTATACCATAATCATGGTTTTTAATTTTTATTTTTGTATTTATATTTTTGATTTTAATGGAATTAAAATGCAAATACTAAAATTTGGCGGTGCCGTTTTATCAAGCAAAAAAGGATTCGAAAAATTGATTGAAATAATCATTAATAACAATACCAAGCCTGTATTAGTGATTATATCGGCATTTTCGAAAGCAACGAGAAATTTATCAAAAGCAGCCGGATTCGCTGAATCCGGTGATGAACAAAAAGCTATGTTAGCTGCTAATCAAGTAGTTGCCGATTATACCGATATTGCTAACCAATTAATTGATTCTCAATCAGTTAAAGAAAAACTTTTTCATTTATTCGATGAAGGTATCCAAAAAATCGGGGATTTGCTGAGGGGCGTATCGATTATCAAAGAATTAACTTTGAAAACAAGCGATGCAATTCTTAGTTTCGGAGAATATTTTGCATTGCAGACTGTATATCATTTCCTTCTTGAGAGGGAATTTAATGTAGGATCTATTGATTCTACTGATGTAATAGTAACAAATTCGGATTTTGGAAATGCAGAGCCTGATATCGAAGCAACTAAAAGGAATGTTGAGTTAAAGATTAAGCCTGCACTCGAGCTATTCGATTTAGTCCTGACTCAGGGATTCGTGGCAAAAGATTCATCAGGTAAAATAACCACTATGGGAATAGAAAGTTCCAATTTAACCGCTGCACTTTATGCCGATTTATTAAATGCCGAAGAACTTACAATTTATACTGACGTTGAAGGAATTAGAACTTCCGACCCAAAATTAATTCAGCAGACCAAATCAGTGAAAAGCATGACCTACGAACAGGCTTTCATTGCTGCCGTCAATGGATTGAAACTGATTCATCCGGGTATGCTTTATTATTTAAAAGAAAAAAATGTAAGATTATCATTTCGTTCCGCATTTAATCCCTCCGGCGAATTCACGTTAGTTCTTCCGGAGCCAAATATTCCGGATATGAAAAATCAATCAACACCATTACTGATTCTAACGGATGATATCAGCCTTATGCGTTATCGGACATTTTCTTTGAAAGACAGGAAAAATGCTGATAAATTTATTCACAAAATATTTTCTTCGGGACTCCCGGTCTCATCCCTGCATTTTCATAACGAAGCCCTTAGTGTTTTTATAGCCCGGCAATCCGAATCCTTATTTCAAAAAGAGGAACATTTCCATTCATTGAAGCCAGAAAATTTCTCAATTATAACTATTATACGTGCCGGAGGAATTCTCGATAAATGTTTACCAGTATTAACTTCAAAGATTATTACTGGGGAAAGGGGTTATTTCTTTTTCGATTCAGATACCGATACTTTAAAAATAATGACATTGTCCGTTTCAACGGGTAATTTACTAAAAGAACTTCATGATAAAATTTTTAATTAGGTTTCTATTTTCTTTCATTATTAAAGATTTGATTAAATTTGTAGTTTTTTAAATATTAAAAAATTTGGATGGAAAATATTTCGCTGTTATCAAAAATAAAAAGGATTTTTATAGGTGGAAAAAGAGATTTAAAAGACCCTACTACATTTCATAAAATTTCCTTAATTGCCTTTTTTGCCTGGGTTGGATTAGGCTCCGATGGGCTATCTTCCTCATGTTACGGACCATCCGAAGTAATGCTTGCGTTAGCCGGTCATCCCAATCTTATATTTATTATAGGGATTGCATCTGTTTTTACAATTATTGTTTTGAGCACTAGTTATTCTCAAATTATTGAATTATTCCCGCAGGGCGGCGGAGGCTATCTGGTTGCAAGCAAGTTGCTCTCGCCAAATGTGGGTATGGTTGCCGGAGCAGCTTTACTTATTGATTATGTCCTGACAATTACAGTATCAATAGCAAGTGGAGCCGATGCTTTGTTTAGTTTCCTTCCAAAGGAAATATATGATTTAAGATTATGGGTAGCTTCATTAGCTATAATATTACTAACTATCCTAAATATGCGTGGAGCAAAAGAATCGGTGCAGATGCTTGTTCCCATCTTTTTAGTCTTCATTTTAACTCACGTATTTGCAATTTTCTATTCTTTAATAATCAATTCCTACAATTTCCCAACCGTAATTGCTGATACAAGTACTGATTTTAGCATGACTATATCACAACTCGGCACTTTAGGTACACTTTTTCTTATTATGCATGCTTACAGCATGGGTGCCGGAACATATACCGGTATTGAGGCAGTATCTGATAGTATAATGATATTACGCGAGCCGCGTGTTCTGACTGCAAAAAGAACGATGAAATATATGGCAATTTCTCTTTCCATAACGGTACTTGGTTTAATGATTGCTTATCTTTTATTCGGAGTCCGGCATGAGCAGGGCAAAACATTAAATGCAGTATTGTTCAGCGCTCTATCAGCAAGTTGGCATCCGACTTTAAGCTATACTTTTATTATTATCACCTTAGTGTCTGAAGCTGCTATATTGTTCGTTGCAGCCCAAACCGGATTCCTTGATGGACCGAGAGTTTTATCGAACATGGCAATCGACCGATGGGTGCCAACACGGTTTGCATCGCTTTCCGACCGATTGGTGACACAAAACGGAATTATTTTAATGGGGTCAGCATCCCTTGTATTAATGATAATGACCAAAGGGCAGGTAGGTTTTTTATTAGTGCTGTACAGCATCAACGTATTTATCACATTTTCTCTTTCCCAGCTTGGGATGGTATTGCATTGGTGGCGAACCAGGAAAGAAGAGCCAAAATGGTTTAAAAAGTTACTTGTAAACGGAATTGGTTTACTTTTAACTTCTTTTATTTTGTTTATGGTTATTATCGTCAAATTTAACGAAGGAGGGTGGATAACTATTTTAATTACCGGCGCACTGATTTCCATAATTGTTTTGATAAAAAAGCATTATAATGATGCGGGAAAGCTTATTAAAAAAGTCGATTCATTAGTTACAGCTTTGGAAGCCGTTAATGGTAATTTGGGACATAGCGATCCCGACCGTAAAGCCGAATATGAGAGATATGGAAGGACGGCAGTTCTCCTGGTATCGAATTATTCCGGATTGGGTTTACATTCGCTATTAAGTGTTTTCAAAATGTTTGGCGATTCGGTTAAAAATTTTGTTTTCATTCAAGCCGGCGTTGTGGATGCAAGAGTCTTCAGGAAAACAGGTAACCTCGAAGAGATTGAAAAAAATATGATAGGTGAATTGGAAAAATATACCGATTTAATGAAGACGAACGGAATCTATTCGGAATATTTTTACGGCATGGGTAATGATGTTGTCGAAACGGTAGAAAACCTGCTGCCGAAAATTCTCGAACGTTTTCCGAACTCATATTTCTTTGGCGGGCAGCTCGTATTCAAGCATGAAACCTTTCTAACCCGCTGGCTCCATAATTATACAGTATTCGCTGTTCAACGAAAATTATATCATCAGGGAATTAATTTCGTGATACTACCTATAAAGGTTTAAGAGTGGTTCTAATTATGATAAAATGTCATTACTGCGAATGCAGGAATCCCCTCCCAGAGCGGTTCATGGGATTCCTGTATTAGAAGCTATGTGAAATGTCAAGAAGAATGTCATTCGTAAGCGAAGTGAAGAATCCAGAAGCCTCATTGGGACTGGATTCTTCACTTCGTTCAGAATGACATTCTTCCATTTTTGATAGTTTTCAAACACCCTCAATCGCAGGAATGACAATTATTAGAACTCATTTTTTTACTTTCTGCTTAATATTTATTAATTTTGTAATTCTCTTTTTCCGCGGACGTGGCGGAACTGGCAGACGCGCTAGACTTAGGATCTAGTGGGGTACACTCATGGGAGTTCGAGTCTCCCCGTCCGCACTGGTTTCAGCAAGATTTTTACACTTGCTTTTTAAATTATTTTTTACTAAACAGGATTGCTATTGGAAAAGCGAATAACCGAACTCGATAATTGCGAACGAACTATGTTTGTCACCCTAACAAAAGATGAAGTTCAACCATACTACGATAAAGCTTACAAGGAAATCCAGCCCTTCATCGAGATAAGAGGCTTCAGAAAAGGTAAAGCACCTATTCAACTTATAAAGCAGCAATTCGGAAAAAAAATCGAAGATGACACAAACGAAGAAATTATAAACGAGTCTTTTAAAAAAATCATCCAGGAAGAGAAAATTGAAATTGCAGGCGAACCGAAATTGCATACCATTAACAAAACGGATGTGGGTATGGAATTCACTGTTCATTTCGAGGTGTTTCCCAACTTTCAAATATCCGAATACAGAGGACTGCAAATCAATGAACCTGTTCATAACGTAAGCGACGAGGAAATCGAAGAAGAAATTACAAATATTCAACGAATGAACGGAACATTTGTTGAAGCGGAATCCGTCGAAGATGAATATCATGTTGTGAATCTGAAATTAATTCCAATTGACCAAACCTCAAACGTTCCGTTACTTGGCGAGCATGTAGAGGAAATCGAAGTTTACCTTGCCGACCCATCAATTTTACCCGAATTGAAGCGTGCAGTAATTAATTGTAAAAAAGGCGATTCCTTTCGATTTAATCCGGGAGAAAGCGGTTCCGGAATGCCGGATAGATTCTACCAGGTTAATGTTCAGGATGTACAGAAATTAGTACCTGCGGAGCTTACTAACGAATTAGTCGAAACCATTACTAAGGGAAAATTGGTTAATTCCGAAGAACTTCGCGAAGATATAGGTATCAATATCCAGGATGTATGGAATAAACGCAGCCGTGAAGCAATGGAACATCAGCTTATTGATATATTAACCGAATCGAATCAATTTACTCTGCCCGAATCGTCAATCTGGCGCTTGATGACAGCCATGGTAGATGAAATGAAAGAAAGATACAAAGACCAGCCAAACGCCAATTCAATTACACTTGAAAACATGAAAAACGAACTTCGACCTATTGCTGATAGAACCTTGCGTTGGGAGCTTATCCGAAACAGGATTTCAAAAATCGAAGGTATTGCAGCGGAGGATTACGATTATGATACTTATGTAGAAAATGAACTCCAACGGGATAAAAAGCAGAATCCCGAACAAGTACGCAAACAGTTAAAAGAGAATAGTTCCTTAGCAAGAATAATCCTTGAGAAAAAGGTATTGGATTTCCTTCTGGATTTTGCAGTTACAAATGAAATTTCATTTGAAGAATATGAAATGCACCATCATCATGACCATGACCATCACGACCATGACCATGACCACGACCATGACCATGACCATGACCATGACCATGAAGGAGAGCATGAACACAAATCAAATTTGATAGTATAGTATAAGTCTAATCATATAATTTGACTTTTGGTTAAAAAAATGAATTTAAAAACTATAATAAAGGACAAAAATCAGGAGTTATCGGTTATTTATTCAGGTAATTCCGGACAACCGATTTTTTTTATTCATGGTAATTCATTATCCTCTTATAGTTTCCGGAAGCAATTAAATTCAAGTCTTAATGAAAAATATCAACTGCTCGCAATTGATTTGCCGGGGCATGGCTCTTCAGTACATTCCACAACACCCGAATCCGATTACACCATGTTGGGAATGCAAAGCGCTGTTCTGGATGTAATTAACGAATTACATTTGGAAAACGTTGTATTAGTTGGGCATTCACTCGGAGGGCATATTGCTCTTGAAATTTCGCAACATGTTAAAAGTTTGGCAGGATTATTAATTTTCGGGACTCCTCCACTCAATCTCCCTCCGGCTATTGAAGATATGTTCCATATAAATGCTGCATTGGGTATTTTATACAATGGTGAATGGACAAGAGAAGAAACAGAACTTTATGCAAGTATTATGGTAGAAAATAAGGAGTGTATTGATGAAGACTTTTTAAATGAAATTACGAAAACCGATAAAATGTTCCGACCGACTTTCGGCAATTCCATGATGACAGGATATTTCAAAAACGAAATGGAAATAATCAATTCAACAACAAAACCTATTTGTATTATTCATGGCGAGAAGGATGCAAATGTAAAAACGACATATTTCCCAACTTTGAAAATTCCTACTCTTTGGAGAAATAAAGTTCATTACTTCGGAAATACCGGTCATTCGCCGCAATGGGAAAAACCGAATGAATTTAATATAATTTTGGATGAATTCATTAAAGAAATTATATAAGCGAATTTTCCTTGGCAAGTGTGATTAATTCCGAAGTATTTTTCATGCTGTTTTTATGGAGCATATTCTTACGATGCTTGTCAACAGTATCTTTGCATATAAATAAAATTTTCGCAATTTCCTTGCTTGATTTACCATCAGACAGCAATTTCAATATATCGAGTTCACGCGAAGATAAGCTAAGATTAGATTCAACTTTCTCATTATTATCATAAATGTATCTTATACTTTTTGTATCCTGGTTTTTATGTATAAGGTCGGTGATTAATGATAATGCATGAACCGGATTTCCTAATTTATCAACGGTTATTGCGGTGCTCTGTCTTAGGACTTTAATATATTTACTGTCAAGTCTTTTCACTCTATATTCAACCGAAACCGAATCAATAAAAACCTCATCGAGATTTTGAAAGCCATAATCAACTGCTCTCTTTCCCATTGTAAAAACTCTTTCCCTGTCCTCAGGATGGACAAAGTCGTAAAGATATTCAATTTTAAAGGATTCGGGTTCATAACCAAGGATAGCTTTAATTTGAGGAGAAACGTAAGTCATTTCTACATCAACCAAATCGTAAACGTAAATGAACTGAGTTGGCATTAATAAATACTTTTCAACCATATCCTTATTGAATAGCGAATCTTTATAGCTTCTTATATCCGGGTCGAAGGGCTGACCGCTAAAGTTAGCAACCAAATCATGCCATTTTTTATCCTTAATTTTCATATTTTACAAAAAACAGAGATAAATATCCTTTTTTAATATAAAAATACCCATTTATGGTTATTGTGAGTTAATCAAGCCTAATTTAATTTGCAATATGTTCTATATTAATTTTTTGTATAACAAAAAATTGAGTTTTTATAACTCTATTTTGACTTTTTATTAACGTATGTAAATATTACTTATTGTTACAAAAAATATTTGTATTATTCAATTTAATAGTAATAAGCAAAATGGAAAATACCTCTTTTTTATCCTATATACTATACTTTAATAAAATCAATAACTTATAAATATTATGAATAAACTTAACATTTCTCCCCGTAGTTTTCCCGTAGCGATAGTTCGAACTAAACTTGTTATTTTAGCAATAAAAATGAAATATTATTTGACACAAGAATTAATTAAATATAGAGCTAATTATTTTGTTATTAAATATAAAGTTATTAATTTTAAATTACTTAAGGAGATTTTTTATGAAAAAATTCATCTTGTCATTAATTTTTTTAGCTACTTTAGCTTCTCTTTGCCATGCTCAGAGCGACTCTTTGCTCATTAACCTGAAGAATAAAAGCGTAGAAAAAATCGCTTTATCTCAAATTCAGAAAATCACATTTGAGAACATTACGATTGTAGAAGAGCAGTTAAAGCCGGCAAGCATACTTAATACTATCGGCAACAATCCAAATCCATTTTCCGAGCAAACCAATATCGAATTCGATATTGCCACGCCCGGCACAGTATTAATAATGATTTATGATAATTCCGGCAATCAAATTAATCATCTCGAATGTCCGGATTGTTCTGCCGGTAAACATTCTCTAATCTGGAATGGCTACGATTCAAATTACAGCAAAGTACAAAGTGGCGCATATTTCTACGAAGTGCGCTTTGGAAGCGAGGTTCAATCGAAGAAAATGATTTTAGTGAAGTAAACTCTGCGAGCTTTGCGGTCTCTGCGAGAAATTTATTTCACGCAAAGTACGCTGAGGAAGCTAAGAAAGAAAAAAAATAGTTAAAAATATTGGAGAAAAAAATGAAAAGAATCGCTTTGCTAATAATCATACTATCAGGCTTAGTAAATCTATTTTCTCAACAACCGCCTGTTGTTGAATTTCAATTGAAGGACGGCAGCTTCAAAAAGTTTAATATATCCGATATTGATAATTTTAGCTTTATCAAATCAAAAAGTATTTATCAAATGGAGATATTTTATCAAACCTCAAAGGTTTCATATTTTCCGGTTGAAGTTATAAGTAAATTACAATTTGATAATGATAGTAAAAACAATAAAGTACTAAATGTTTATGTCATTGGTTATCCCCAAAGCTATATTATATCGAAAGTGGACAGTATTTACTTTTTTATTGATTTCTATCAGTCTATAACAATTGGAACCCAGCATTGGATGCTAAAAAACCTTGATGTATCGACTTATAGCAACGGAGACTCTATTCCACAAGTTATCGACCCAGTACAGTGGGCAAATCTTACAACAGGAGCATGGTGCTATTACGGTAATAATTCGGATTCAGGGAAAACATATGGCAAATTATATAACTGGTACGCAGTTAATGATTCGCGTGGATTAGCTCCTAAGGAGTGGCATATTTCGAAAGATGAAGAATGGAGCATACTTAGAACATATCTAAGTGGAAATAAAGTTGCGGGGGGCAAATTAAAAGAATCAGAGACATCACATTGGCAAAGTCCTAACTTGGGTGCTACAAATGAAAGCGGTTTTACAGCTCTACCAGGGGGCTTTCGTTACGACGATGGCTCATATGACAGAATTGGTTTTGGTGGTATTTGGTGGACATCTACGGAGGGTAATGATGCCCTTCCGTTCTACTGCTACTTAGGCTATGATTATGTAAGTGTCAACAGGACTTCATACTACTCTAAGAAGACTGGGTTTTCAGTTCGGTGTGTTAAGTATTAAAAATTTTATTATTTCTAAAATAAAGGAATTCAAATGAAAATGTTTGTAAAAGAATGAAATGAAGAAAACCTTCCGAAGGTTTGAAACCTTCGGCAGGTTATTTGAATAAAGAAAATAATTTATCAATAAATATTGGAGAAAAAAATGACAAAATTGATACTTGTTTTATTTTTTGCCATAATGCAAATTGGCTCTGCTCAATGGATACGAACCAACTTCCCTAATATTGATGATGGAAGTGTATCAAACGTCACAATAAACAATAACAATTATTATGCTATTACAATCAATAAATACGCAGATTCTACTAAAATTTTTTTATCAATTGATTCTGCAAATACTTGGAAATCTGTTGAACCACCGGATTATGTTGCCAATTGTTTGGTTGCCGAAGGTAAAAATGTTGTTACAGGAGGTTTGAATTATTCCGGACAATATCGCCATTTATATTTGTCATCCAACAATGGCAATACTTGGATAGAAAGCAGTTTAGCTAATTATTTCACTTACGATGTACCAACAAGTATTTTACTTAAAGGAAATGAGATTTTCGTTGGAACACTGAATGGAATTTATTATTCGGATAATTTTGGCAAAGGTACTTGGAAGCAACTTAATAAGGGTTTAAATTCAATTCACATTAATTGCTTTGCTTTTAGTGGGAACAATATTTTTGCAGGAACTGGGAAAGGAATTTACTTTTCTTCCGATAATGGAAATAATTGGATTGATAAGAGTAATGGACTTCCTGATTCAAATGTTTATAGTTTAACAGTTAATGGTTCTAAAATATTTGTTAGTACAAACAAAGGTATTTTTATCAGTACAAATAACGGAACTAATTGGAGCGCTGCTAATAATGGGATTCCATCTGATTTAACGAATTTCTGGATTCTGGATTTGAAAAGTAGCGGTAGCAATGTTTACGCATCTTCTAATAGAGGTATATTTTTCTCATCAAATAATGGTGCAATCTGGTCACCTTTTAACCAAGGCATATCAGATACAACAACTGTAGTATGGAGCATAGTGATTGATAATGGGGCAATCTATTCAGGTGCGAAGAATGGCATATATAAGAACGTATTTGCTTCAATTGGCAGACTAAATTTAGATAAACAGACTTATTGTCAAGGTGAAATAATCAAAATTCCATTTACAGTTAGCGGTTCATTTAACAGTAGCAATTACTTTAAAGCTCAGGTTTCTGATACAACCGGTTCATTCATTAATCCTATTTTACTTGACAGTATAAATTCAACCTCTGAAGGTGAGATTAATTGTATATTACCAGAAAACTTACCATTAAGTAGAAAGTACCGGTTCAGAATAATATCAACCGACCCTCCGGTAACAGGTATCCAAAATAGTGCTGATATATCAATATTACCTAAACTTACTCCAAGTATTCTTGGTAATAGTTCAGTTTGTGTAAATAATATAAATAAATATTCAACATTCTTTCTCCCTATTGATTATCAGGTATCATGGTCTGTTACAGGTGGTAGTATTCTAGGCTCATCGACTGGAAATACTGTAAATGTATTATGGGGAAACGGCAGTACCGGCACTATCAAATGCATCGGAACAATCACTTTAACCGGATGTAAGGATTCCGTTTCGAAAACAGTAAGTATTAATCCGCTGCCTATACCTAAAATAAGTGGAAACACAAATCCTACGAAGGGTTTTCCAATTACCTATTCAACAACAAATACCACAGGAAATTCTTATCATTGGTATGTAAAAAATAGTGGTATAACAATCACAAATCCAAATGAAAGCCAGATAACAATTACTTGGAAAGACAGCGTATCAACCGAGTTAGTCGTAATTGAGACTGTCGATGCCTCTTCATGCAAAGACTCATCTTCAATGAAAATAAACGTTACAACTACTGATGTTGAAGAACCTGAAAAAACTTCAACGGAACTTGTTACGAAGGGGAACATTCCAAATCCATTCTTTGAGCAAACCAATATTGAATTTGAGATTACCTCACCCGGCACTGTGCTAATCATCATTTATGATAATAACGGAAATCAAATTAAGCAGCTCGAATGTCCGGATTGTTCTGCCGGTAAGCATTCTCTAATCTGGAATGGATACGATTCCAATAATAACAAAGTACAAAGTGGCGCATATTTCTACGAAGTGCGCTTCGGCAGCGAGGTTCAATCAAGGAAAATGATAGTAGTGAAGTAATGTATAACCCAAAAAGTAATCCGTTTTTCGAAAATGAAATGGAAGATATCGATTTAAAGAACAAGTAAATTTTATAATAATAACAAAAGGGATTTATGAAAAAATCAATATTAATCTGCCTAGGTTTCATTATGATGGCATCCATATCTTATGCACAGAATTATACAGTTCTGCGTAATTTTACTAACAACGTAAATGATGGACATGGTATAGCTGTACATCCAATCGTTTCCGGAACCACATTATATGGAATCTCCGGTTCTAATATGAATGGCAAATATGGAATTCTCTATAAAATGGAAACGGACGGAACCGATTTTTCTATTCTTCATTCATTTCCAACTCCATATCCTGAAGATGGTTATTACCCTTCGACATCATTATTGCTTGATGGTACTTCGCTCTATGGAATGACTAACGCAGGTGGAACAACTAATAATGGTGTGATTTACAAAATCAATACGAATGGTACGGGTTATACAATTCTACATTCATTCAATAATGATAGTGGAGGTAAAAGACCTTATTATAATAGTAGTCTTACAATGAGTGCAAATAAATTATACGGGGTTCTAAGGGATGGAGGAACTAATAGTTTGGGAACAATTTTCAGCATAAAAACTGACGGCTCAGAATTTTCTGTTTTATATTCTTTTTCAGGAGGACATAATGATGGGGCTTATCCTTTCGGTTCATTAATTGTTTCAAATTCAAGTATTTATGGTATCACTTATATGGGGGGAGCCGGAAATGCCGGAACAATTTACAAGATTAATCAGGATGGAAGTGGTTTTTCAATACTACATACCTTTGCAAAATCAGAAGGTTTCTATCCTGTAGGCTCTATGGTTCTTTCGGGAACAGTCCTTTATGGAACTACATCTTATGGTGGGGTTGACATAAATAATGATTATTATGGGATCATTTTTAAAATCAATACAGATGGCTCCGGTTATACCAGACTTCATACTTTTATGAATCAAACAAATAACGGGATTAATCCTTTCGGTGCATTAATACTATCGGATAATTTTCTTTATGGTACTACAATCATGGGTGGTCCGGGTGGCAGGGGTACTGTTTATAGAATCAATATTGATGGGACGGGATTTTCACTTCTCCATTCATTCCCGGAATTTTCTGGTGATGGGATTAATCCTTACCACAGTTCAATAGCTATCTCAAACAATACGCTTTATGGTGGTACTATTGAAGGTGGGACAAACAATTTTGGTATGATATTTTCAATAAAATTGATACCGACACTAACAACAACATCAATATCAAATATATCCGATAATTCTGCTAATTGTGGAGGAAGAATAAATAATGAAAACAATATAGAAAACCGGGGTGTCTGCTGGAATACAACCGGTAATCCGACAATCAACGATTCATATACAACTGATGGTACAGGTTCGGGAACCTTCACAAGTTCTATTTCAGGATTAAGTCCATCCACAAAATATTTTGTCCGGGCTTATGCGACAAATAGGGCAGGAACCGGGTATGGACAGGAGATGAATTTCAGGACATTATCTTCAGAACCGAACTCACATACAAACTCATTTACTGCGATTTCGGATTGTAATTCGAGTATCAATCTGTCATTTCAGGCTCCTGGAAATATTTCAAATTGCTCCGGTTATATTATTTTAAGAAGGCAGGGTTCAACATCACCTAATATAATCGGATTAGATGATGGCACAGCACCCGGTTCATTATTGCTGCCCTCAGGAACAACATTGGCTTCAGTAATAACAAATTTATCGGCATCAGGCTATTACGATAACGGATTGACTGTAGGAAATCAATACTCATATACAATCATACCTTTTAATTGGGATGGCTCACACACAGAAACTTATAATTATTTAACTATAGGCGTTATGCCATCTTTATCAATAATTTTTGCAGATACCATTCCTCCAACCATATCTGTATCCTTGAATCAGGTTTCATTATGGCCTCCCAATCATTCAATGAGAACAGTAAATGCTACAGTATCAACAAGTGACAATTGCAGCGTTGTTACGTATATTCTTGAATCTATAACAAGCAATGAACCTGATAATGGTCAGGGTGACGGAGATACTCCTAATGATATTCAAAATGCAGGTTTCAATACAGAGGATTTATCATTTAGTTTGAGGGCAGAACGTTCCGGAAATGGAAATGCACGGGTTTATACAATCACTTATTTGGCTACTGATGCTTCCGGCAATCAAGCAAGAGCTATGGGATATGTAACTGTACCTCTTAATCGTTCAAGAGAAAAAGGTGAGTTGATTTTTGGTTATGATACTGAAGATTATACAAACACATATTTATATCCAAACCCAACCATTGATTATATCAATATACTTTCGAATGAATCACTGAATAATAAAGAAGTTACTATCATCAATGTTCTTGGCATAATTGTAATTCAGAAAACTATTCAAAATGGAACCAACACAATTGATGTATCAGAGCTTCCTACAGGTATTTATATAATTGATGTGAATGGAATGAAGAGAAAATTTGTTAAGAACTAATTTGAAATGAGCACCTTTCCGAAGGCAAAATTATTTTCGGAAAGGTGACTCTATCCTTTTTACAATCAATCTACAAAATCACTATCGGGAATGAAAACTTTTTCAATTTTCCAGATATCGCTCGCATATTCCTGAATCGTACGGTCGGAAGAGAATCTACCGGAACGGGCAGTATTGATAATTGATTTTTTTGTCCATTCGGATTTATTTGTAAATAATTTTCCGGCTTCGTCCTGCTTTTGGATGTATGAGTCGTAATCTGCAAGCAAACAGTATTTATCGGTAAAAATAAGTGTATCGAATAATGGGCGGAAAACATCCCATTCGTAAAGTGAAAAGAAATTGTTTTTCAGCATATCCAAAACCTGCCGTAATTCGGCATTCTCTTCATAAAACTTCATTGGTTCATAGCCGTCGGAATGAAGTTCAGTCACCTGTTTATCTGTCATGCCGAAAATAAACATATTATCCTTACCTAATTCTTCCAACATTTCTATATTAGCTCCGTCCAAAGTGCCGATTGTTAAGGCGCCGTTAAGCTGGAATTTCATATTACCCGTTCCTGATGCTTCATAGCCTGCAGTCGATATCTGTTCGGATAAATCGGTTGCGGGCATTATCAGTTCGGCTAATGTAACTGAATAATTTTTCAGGAACAGGACTTTTAATTTATCTTTTACACGAGAATCGGAATTGATGGTGGCAGCGACTGAATTTATTAATTTGATTATCAGTTTAGCTATATAATAACCTGGTGCAGCCTTGCCACCGAAAATCACAGTCCTGGGAGTTATATCCAGATTTGGATTTTCACGTAATCTGTTGTATAAAGTAATAACATGCAGGACATTCAGCAATTGTCTCTTGTATTCATGGATTCGCTTAACCTGAGTATCGAAAATTGAATCGGGATTAATTTTTAAATGATAATTTGTTTCGATGTATTTAATTAATTTGGTTTTGCACATTGCCTTTGCCATTTGCCAATGCTCAACGAAGGCGTTATCTTTTGTATATGCTTCCAATTTTTTCAGCTCATAAAGGTCTGAAATCCATTTGTCACCAATTGTTCTTGTAATGAGTTCTGATAAGCAGGGACTTGCTTTTTTAAGCCAGCGCCTCTGTGTAATACCATTAGTTTTATTATTGAATTTACCGGGTTCAAAAATATTGAAATATTTAAAGATAGAATTTTTCAATATTTCGGTATGAAGATTTGCAACACCATTCACCGAATGGCTGCCGACTATTGCCAGATGCGCCATTCTGACCTGCTTTTCCTGTGCTTCTTCGATAATTGACATACTTTTCATTATTTCAGTATTATTATCGTAGTGCAGGCGTACTTTCTCTAAGAACCTGAAATTTATTTCAAATATAATCTGCATGTGGCGTGGTAGTACTTTCTCCATAAGTGGAAGCTTCCATTTTTCGAGCGCTTCACTCATGACGGTATGATTCGTATAACCGAAAGTGCGAACGGTTATATCCCATGCGTCTTCCCATGATAAATGCTCTTCATCTAACAGAAGCCTCATCAATTCAGGAATTGCAATTGCCGGATGAGTATCGTTAAGTTGAACTGCAATTTTTTCCGGGAATATGGAAATATCTTCATGATTTTCTTTAAATTTCTTCAGAATATCCTGAAGAGAAGCCGAAACAAAGAAATATTCCTGTTTCAGACGAAGCTCTTTGCCAATTGAAGAATTATCATTCGGATATAAAACCTTTGAAATATTTTCAGATTGATTTTTTCGTTCGACAGCGCCGAGATAGTCCCCCTCGTTAAAAGAAGTAAAATCGAAATCCTCGGTAGCTTGAGCCTTCCAGAGACGCAGGCTATTAACCGAATTTGAGTTATAACCTGGTACGGGTATATCATAAGGTATGGCAATAATATCTTCCGTATCAATCCACTCGAACATTAGTTTTCCCTGCTGGTCATGCCGGCTGATTACTTTACCATAATATTTGATACGAACGGAATGTTCCGGTCTCATTATTTCCCAGGGATTGCCGTTGGAGAGCCAGTTATCGGGTCTTTCTATTTGAGCGCCCTGCTCAATTTCCTGTTTGAAAATTCCATATTCATACCTGATACCATAACCGAATGCCGGCAGTCCCAGAGTTGCCATTGAATCTAAAAAACAAGCAGCGAGACGTCCCAAGCCTCCATTGCCAAGTCCCATATCCGGTTCAAGGTCAATAATTTCTTCTAAGTCGTAGCCAAGTTCGCTAAGTATTTTACCGCATTTTTCATAGAATCCGAGATTATTCATTGCATTACCTAACAACCTGCCCATCATGTATTCCATCGATAGGTAGTAAACACGTTTGACGTCGAGCCGGTAATATTCGTTCTGTGTTCTCATCCAGCGGCGAACCATGCGGTCCCTGACCGAGTGAGCAAGCGCAAAATATAAATCCCGGGATTTTACGTTTAGCTTGTTTTTTGCTAAACCAAATTCCAAATGCTCTGCGAGTTGATTTTCTAATGAATAACTTTCGGGGTCTTCGCTGTCAGTGAAGAAGATAGTTTCTTTAGTAAAGCCCATTTTGAGTCCGGTTTTATTTGTTCAATCTGCTGTACAATTAACTCAACTATGCAGATTTATTCTATTTCCTGTAATAAACCATTAATTTAAGAAAAATATAATGATTTTAAAAGCAATTTTTTTCTTATTTGGAATATTCTTAATTTTAAAGTTTATTTATTTGATTGAATAGCATAATATGAAAAGATACTTGATTACATCGGCACTGCCTTATGCAAATGGCTATCTACATTTGGGACACCTGGCAGGCGCCTATGTTCCGGCTGATATTTACTCCCGATTTTTAAGGCTTACCGGCGAGTCGATAATTTATATATGCGGCTCCGATGAGCATGGCGTTGCAATAACCATTGCTGCTGACAAAGAAAATGTTTCTCCAAAAGATATAATTGATAAATATCATTCAGCCAATAAAGATGCCTTCGAAAAATTCGGAATGAGCTTCGATATTTACTCGCGTACATCCGACCCAGTGCATCATGAAACGGCTCGTGAGTTTTTCGAAAGTCTTCTCAAAAAAGATTATTTAACCGAAAAGGAAGAAAATCAATTCTATGACGAAGAAGCAAAGATGTTTCTGCCTGACCGGTACGTTGAGGGAATCTGCCCGAATTGCGGAAATGAGAAGGCACGCGGTGACCAATGCGAATCTTGCGGCGCTTATTACGACCAATTGAAATTAGGGAATCCCATAAGTTTGATTTCAGGAAAAACTCCAACTGTCCGCAAAACAACTCACTGGTATATGCGATTCGATTTATTCCAAACTGCGCTTGAGCATTATATCGAGAGCCACGCAGGTGATTGGAAGGAAAATGTTCTACAGCAGTCCAGAAGCTGGTTGAAGCAAGGTTTGATGGAGCGCGCCATAACAAGGGATTTGAATTGGGGTGTATCGATTGAAAATCTTGGCGGCATTCCGGATTCGAGTGCAGCCGGAAAAGTGCTGTACGTGTGGTTCGAAGCTGTTCTGGGTTATATTTCTGCAACAAAAATTCTATTCTCCGGTAAGGATGCATCACATAATTGGAAAACATGGTGGCAGACTCCTGAAACAGATTATATTGCTTTTATCGGCAAAGATAACATAGTATTCCATACTTTGATTTTCCCTGCTATTTTAATTGCACGGCATGATAATTACATCGTTCCAAAAAACGTACCAGCTAATGAATTCCTGAATCTCGAAGGTCAGAAATTTTCCAAATCCCGCAACTGGAGCATCGACCTGCTTGATTTTCAGAAAAATTTCCCTGAACCGTTTTATATGGATGCCCTTCGATATACATTGGTAATGAATCTACCCGAAACGAGGGATTCCGACTTCACATGGAAGGATTTTCAGGCAAGGAACAATAATGAATTAGCCGATATTTTCGGGAATTTTGTCAATCGTACCTTTCAGTTTTTACAGCGTTTCTATGAACTTGCTGTTCCTGTTCTCCCGCTTGAATACAAGCATATCTTAAACGATTGGGAGGAAATCGTTAACCGCTGTAATAATGAAATCGAATTCTCCGAAAAGGATTTCCCCGAATTAACTCCAAATGATTATGCTTTAATTACCGCTTTGGCAAAGGGTATCAATAAAATCACTCATTGTTACAAAATTTTCCGGTTCCGGGATGCTGTTACCGAAACAATGAATATTGCCCGGGCTGCCAATAAATATTTTAATGACGAAGAGCCATGGGCAACAAAGAAGAGTAAACACAATCAATCCGATAAGACGATTTATGTTTGTATGCAGATTGTCCGTTCGCTTGCAATTTTATTTCAACCTGTCATACCTTTTACAAGCAGGAAAATTTTCGAAATATTAAGCATTCCAATCGTTTCGAGTGATGCCACAGCAGGAGAGAGCAAGTATAATTTCTTTGCTGATGCTGCACTGCCTTGGCTTACCGACCGCAAACTTATATCTATTCCCTCTATTCTTTTTCCGAAAATTGATGATTTCATTATCGATTCCCAGATTGAAAAACTCGGTGTGAAAACAGATGAAACCGAAGCAAAGAAGCCTGTTGTGACTTATGAAGAATTCTCCAAAGTAAAATTGCGCACCGGCAAAATCATCTCGGCTGAAAAAATTCCCAAATCCAAAAAATTACTCAAATTAATTGTGGACATCGGGAATACCAAGCGGCAGGTTGTTGCAGGTATTGGCGAGAAATATCTGCCGGAGGATTTAGTTGATAAAGTCGTAGTTGTCGTAACTAATCTGAAGACTACGAAGATTATGGGAGTTGAATCCCAGGGAATGGTGCTGGCTGCGGGCGATGGAGATACTTTATCTGTAATAGTTCCCGATGATATTGGATTTGAGCAGGGGTGGGAGGTCAAATAATGGTCAATGGTCAATGGTTAATGGTCAATGGTCAATGGTCAATGGTTAATGGTTAATGGTAAATGTAACACGAAATTCCATTTCGTAACTCAAATAAATAAATACGGTTAAAGGTTAATCTTATAATCATTTAATCCTAAAAATCCTAATTCAGACAATATTCATTGACCATTAACCATTGACCATTATTTACTATTTTTTACTACTTTTTACTATGGATTTTCGATTTTTTTGAATAGAGAAACAAACAGGGATGTCTATTCTACCATTTTCATTGACCATTAACCATTGACCATTGACAATTTTTTCACCTAATTTCTACGGTTTTCTACGGTTTTCTACGGTTTTTTAATTTATTCTCATTTTCAAATTGGTACATTTTCAAATTGTTTTAATTTTTCCTTTGTGACCTCTGTGAAACCATTTGTGTTCTTTGTGTTAAAATTTCTTATAGCTAATTTTTTTTTAACACAAAGGGCTCAAAGGTTTGCACAAAGGTCACTAAGGTTTTCATCCTGCCATATCAAAGAACAAAACACTGCAAAGATAAAAAGATTAAATGAACTCGCTAAAAAATGATTTTAAAATAAAATAAAGACATCCAATGTTTACCAAACATTGGATGTCTGATAATCCTAGGGGCTATAGCCATAGATATTGTGGTTTTCTAAAGAGGAACTAATATCGTAAGAAAAGAAATAACACACCCCTTAATCCCCTCTCAAGAGAGGAATTTTAAAATTCCCCTCTTGAGAGGGGATTAAGGGGTGT
>JAERMQ010000006.1 GCA_016844745.1 Ignavibacteria bacterium
CTTCGGCTGTGTAAACTTTTTTCTTTTTCATTTAACCTCCAAATGATTATTAACAAAATTCTTACCATATTTTGTTGTTTTTCATCTGGTGCAAAACAGTTCTACTGTTTTTGGTAGAACAGACATCCTTGTCTGTTTGAATACAATTTGGTATTATAAACAAGGAAATTATATAACAAATCCCCCAATTTCTTATTTTATTAGATATTGGGGGATTATTTTAAGATAATGCGAGCAAAAGTAATTGTTCAGTAAGATTTCATATTAATAATTTTTGAATTGTCTTAAAAATTCCAATCTCTCTTCAAGTTTAGCAATTGGTACCAGCAGGTTTTCCTTACCTAAAATAGCATCCCGTTTATTCTCGAAAACCAATTCATAGTCCTTACTCATAACAATAGCTTCTTCAGGGCACACCTCTTCGCAGAAACCGCAGAATATGCATCGAAGCATGTTAATTTCGAACTTTACGGGATAACGCTCTTTGTCGCGTTCTGTTTCGGAAGCCTGCACTTCAATTGCAACAGCAGGGCATACACGCGAACACAAACCACATGCAACACAACGCTCACCATCGGCATCATCAACCAATACAGGACGACCGCGATATGAACCGGTCGGCTCCCAACGTTCTTCAGGATATTGACGAGTAAATTTCGGGAATTTGAAAAACTGCTTAATAGTTATCCCTAATCCTTTGGCTATTTCTGGAAGGTATATGCTTTCCCAGAAATTTAATCTCGCCGATTCAGATTTATCAGGTCTATTCATTTATAACCTATGTATTTTTCAAAAGAATCATATAATAAATAAAATTATTCCGGTAACAGCAATATTCAACAGAGCTAATGGCAGAAGCATCCGCCAGCCCATGTGCATTAATTGGTCATAACGGAAACGCGGTACAGTCCATCGTACCCAGATAATAAAGAATATTACTGCCAATAATTTAAATAAAAATACCGCTAACTGAACTATTCCGAGCGCTATTGAACCGGTTTGTAATCCGAGCCACTCCTGTGGGAATGGTAAATGCCACCCACCGAAGAAAAGCAATATAAGTAAAATTGACCCAGTAGCCATGTTAGAATATTCAGCTAAAAAGAACATTCCGAATTTCATACCCGAATATTCGGTATTATAACCACCGACAAGCTCAGGCTCGGCTTCCGGTAAGTCAAAAGGTGTCCGGTTCATTTCTGCAAAGGAAGAAACCATGAAAATAATAAATGCCAATGGCTGTGCGAATATATTCCAATGCCAGAACCAACCTTTTTGATGAGTAACAATATCGGAAAGCGAAAATGAACCGCAAATCATCAAAACACCAATAATAGCAAGCCCCATGGAAAGTTCATAAGAAATCATTTGTGCAGCAGAGCGTAGTCCGCCAAGAAGCGAGTATTTGCTATTCGAAGACCATCCGGCAAGAGTTAATCCATAAACGCCAACTGAAGTCATTGCTAAAATAAATAAAATTCCGATGTTAAGATTTGGCGCCACACCCATTACTATTTCTTTAACTGTTCCATCTGCCATTGTGATTTTTACAGGGTCGGCAAAAGGAATAACCGCATAAACAACAATTGCAATACCCATAGAAATGACAGGAGCAAACTGGTGAAATCGCTTGAAGGCAAGTTTTGGAAAAATATCTTCCTTCATAAATAATTTAATAACGTCTGCAAAAGGTTGCAGTAAGCCGAATGGTCCAGCCCTGTTTGGTCCGATTCTGCCTTGAATGAATGCCGAAATTTTACGTTCCAAATATACCTGAACTGCCGCTCCGAGCAAAATAAATGTGACTAATACCATTCCTTTGATAAGGACTTCGATGATGGTTAATAATAAATCGTTCATAGTTGATATTATATATTTTATTTCATATTAATCAAAAACCAAGTTAGAAGCATCGGTTTATTCAGGCTTCATAACATGCGATTGATAAGCAAATAATTTCGGGTCGGGTTGCTCTCCTTTTCCGAGTACTAATCCTGAATATTCGTCTAATTTATCATAAGTCATACCTTGAAATTGAGAATACAGTCCTGCAATTTCATTGAAAATATCTTTGGATGACTTGTAAGCCCATCCGGCGCCAAGTAGATTTGCTATATTCTGAAGTGAACGCCAGCTCTGCCGGCAGTTCCGTTGCTCTGAATGAGTCCATCGGTCATTCTCTGCACCGAATTTATCTAACCGGCTTTGCTTCATTCCCATAAACCTCAGATTTTCCTTAGTTACGAGAGCTGGCGAAAAATGCTGCACTCTATCATTTATGTTAATGAAGGTACCCTCGCTTTCGGCATAGGTTGTTGCAGGAATGATAATATCCGCATTTTCCATATACCCGAAATTATTACTCGCATGAATAATAAACAATTCAAGCTTGCTTAAAACCTTTAATAGCTCGGGAAATGCTGAGAGGTCGTCCTCCATAAGATAAAGAGCCTTAATACTGCCGGTATTGATTTTCTCAACTAATGAATTGATTTTAATTCCATCAGTTCCCAGGTTACAGAAAATACTTGCACCTTTGCTATTTGGAGTAATATCGGAAGTGGACAATTTCCCATCCGCAAATTTGTTATCAATCCGTGGTATGAAATCGATGTTATGTGATTTGATAATTTTTTTTGCAAACTTCTGCAAAATATAATTATCTTCATTGGTGGCATAAGGTGAACCGATGAACATTATCTCGGTAGATTTGATTTTCCTCAAATGATAAGCAGCAGCATCATAAGCCAGTTCCCATGTATTATTATTTTGCCCGTTTCCGTTTTTAATGATTGGGTCGAGAGTTCGATTGGAATTAATTTTCTCGTATCCGTTTAGTCTGCCGAAATCGCACATCCAGTATTTATTAACATACATGTTTGTTCGCGGTTCGACCCTAAGGATTTCATTATTTCTTATTCCCAATTTTATATTGCATCCTCGTGAGCAACCGGTACAAATCGAATCATTGAAACTCATATCCCAAACACGTGCCTTGAACCGGAAATCAGAGCTTGTAAGAGCACCGACGGGGCATATATCGATTACATTCATGGAATATGGATTATCAAATTTTTCACCCTTGACAAGTTGAATTGTAACATGGTCGTTTCTATTAACAAATCCGATAACATCCTGCTCTGCTACTTCGGTTGCGAATCTGATACACCTGGAGCATGAAATACAGCGCTCTGCATCAAAAATGATTTTATCACTCCATTCCACCCGTTTTGGCTTATAATTTTTTACCTCATCAAACCGGCTACTGCCGGATGAGTGATTGAAAGCGTATTCCTGCAATTTACATTGCCCTGCTTCATCGCATATCGGACAATCGAGTGGGTGATTGATTAACAGGAATTCCATAACTGATTGCCGGGCTTCAACTGCTCGTTTGGATTGCGTTAGAACATTCATGCCATCGCTGATTTGGGTTGCGCATGCTATTGATAATTTGGGGAAATACATTATAACAGGATTACCAAGCGAATCCTTTTCAAAACTTCCGTCGGGTAGTCTTTTCGGAAGACCTACATCAACAAGACACATCCGGCAATTACCTGAAACCGATAATTCAGGATGCCAACAGAAATGGGGAATTTGAATATTATTTTCCTCGGCTGCTTCAATTATTGTTTTTCCACTTTCAACCTGAATCCGAACGTCATCAATAATTATTTGCGGCATTAACGATATCTCCGTTAAGGTACTTTATTGAAAATAAAACTAACTAAAATAACTTTGCAAATTACAAATTTTTTTACGTAAATAAAACAGATGTTAAAAATTAAGTTTGGATTGGATTTATTGTATGTGAGGTTCGATTTCGGCTTCTATAAGGCGCCAAATCTTTTGACAGGGAAAGTTATTTTGATAAAGAGCCTTACCTATAATGACCGAATCAATTCCACTGGTGAAGTATTTATTCACTTCCCAAAGTTGCTGTGGTGTCTTTGCTGAACGGTATAAAGTTAATCTTACACTGAAATCTGAAGCAATCCTGGCTAACATTTCCAAATCAGGGATTGTATTCTTTTCAATTGAATCCTGGTCGCAAATTATCAACCTGTTTCCGCCATTATTTTTTACAAAGCCCGCATAATCCCTGATTGAAATATTCGAAATAATATCCTTATTAACTATTTTATCTTTTTGAAATTTAATAAAAAATGAAACTCTTGATGGTGAAAATTCTTTTATCAGTTCTTTTGCGGCATCGGGGTCAATTGTCAGTAAATCCTCAATAATAATTCTATGAATTCCATTATTGAGATAATTTCGACATTCTTCGTAAGAATGAAAATTCGAATAAAGTTGAATAGGTATATTCAATTCAGGATTATCCATTATCCCGGCAATGTATAGGATGACACCGGAATTTATATCAAAATTACAACTATTGAATGAATCTGAATTTGTTATTTGGATTGTTTTAGCGTTCTCACGCCGCCAAAGTTTACATAATTCCATTGGATTATCGGCAAATCCCTGGTAAAGTTCTTCAGTACCATTTTCTCCCGAAATGCAGGTTGAGCAATGACCATCAATCAATTCTATTTCGGGGATTACGAGAAGCATTTTATAAATTAAGAATTATGAATTACGAATTATGAATTATAAATTGACCATTAAGCATTGACCATTAACCATTAAGCATTGACCATTAAATAACAGCATGTCTGAGAGCGGATTTTATAATTTGTTCGGCAGTAGTAATATCAGATTTCAATTCTTTGATAGCTAATCCTACTGCGCGTTCAGCAGAAAGACGGTTATATCCCAAAGTTTGGAGCGCTCCAATTGCTTCCTGCCTAATCAAAAATAATTTATCATCCGGTTTCTGAGCGCCGGAAAAAGGTTCCAATTTAATAATCTTTTCTTTGAGTTCGAGAAGAATTCTTTCTGCTGTTTTTTTTCCAATACCCGGAAGTTTTGTCAGGGCAAAGGCATTGTTCCTGAGTATATGTTCCCTGAGTTCTGTGGCAGTAATTGATGAAAGAATACTTATTGCAATTTTAGGTCCGATACCGGATATTGAGATTAGCATTTTGAAAGCCTCTCTTTCAGTTTCAGTGGAAAATCCGAAAAGCTGAACCATATCTTCCCGAAAATGGAAGTATGTGAATAACTTCGCTTCTTCGCCAATTGCCGGCAACTTTTCGGATGTATTAACTGAAACTAAAAGAGAAAATCCAACTCCGTTACATTCGATAACTATTTCAGTCGACAATCTTTCAATCAGAATTCCACGAATTCTGGAAATCAAATTATAGCTCCTATTCCTTAATCAATTTTATATTATAAACCTGGGTATTAATGTTAGCTTTCAAAAAGTAAATTCCTGGTGGATAATTGCTAAGACTAATTTGATATTCACCTGTAGAAGAATTCATGATTTCATTTGTCTCAAGTAATCGTTCACCGATTAAGTTGGAAACAATAAAATTTACTGATTCTCCCGCAGTGGAATTTATCGTTATGGTAAACAAACCGTTGCTGGGATTAGGGAAAACAGAAATTTGATTAGTTAAACCGTCAATTTCCGGGACATCTGTTGTCATAGGAAATGCATCGGAAAAAATTGTACAGCCGTTTGTATCGGTTATTTTAACTTTATATGTACCAATTTTTTGTATTTTATAAATTTGCTTTGTAGCATTAGGTATCAATGTATCATTAATAAACCATTGATAAGCAAAAGCAGGTGAAGACATTAAATCTAATGCACTGTATTTTGATATTGTCGGTTTAGTTGGTTTGGTTAAATATTTTAAAACGAAAGTCTCGGAATTTGATACACAACCATCTTTTGTAGTTCCCGTTACACTATAAGTTCCGGGTTGTTTTACGGTAATCTTTCTGTCGGATTCACCCGATGACCATTTATACTGGCTAAATCCCAAGCCTGCAGTTAAAGATATGTTAATAACCGAATCGCCTTCACACAGAGGATAATTACCCCCGGGAGTAATTAACATTTGAGGGTATGTAAAAACAGTTACTTTAACGCTGTTTGATTTGGCATTGCAACCTTTTCCATCTTGAACTATTATGTTGTAAGAACCGGATTTTTTAATAACAATTTGTTTTGATACTTCGCCGTTTGACCAAAGATAACCTGGAAATTCAATTTTTGATGATAAAATAACGCTATCACCCTCGCAAAAACTTGTATTTCCGGTAACTTGAACTTCGGGTTCGGGCAAATTACATTCGTTTATCGGAGCTTCCCAAATTCCATTGCCAAATGTAGCTGCGCGAATCTTTTTAGCGCCATAATGGATATCAAGTTCTGTTACAATTACGTTTGGAAGACCTGAACCATATAATTCCCAATACCCGGAACTATAATCAGAATAGTACACACCAATATCAGTACCAATATAGAGTCTGTCCGGAGAATACTTTTGATAAACAATAAAATTTACAGCAACATTAGGGAGATTACCCGATAAGGGTAACCAGGTAGTTCCGTTGTATTCATAAACCTTAGAGCCTGCTTTATAACCGTCATTTGTTACCCAAATCCGTTTGGGATTTAATGGGTCAACAGCTATTGATGAAACATTATCAGTTGGAGCACTCAAACTTGCCCAAGTAGTACCACCATTATATGTAGCATAGACACGATTGTAAACTGCACAATAAATAGTATTTGCATCATTTGGCGCTACAGCAATGAATTGAATTTTGCTATAGACCGGAAAGGTTGATATCCTTTTCCAACTTCCGCCTTTATCGGTAGATTTCCATGGATAAGTATAACCCACATAAATAGTACTTGGATTTTGGGGGTCAAGGGCTATAGGTGAAACCCAGCGACCATCTTCTCCAGTTGTATTTTTATTAATCATTGAGAAAAAAGAAACTCCTCCGTCAACAGAACGGACGAAGGAACCATTATATTGAGATGCGTAAACATTTTTAGGGTCTTTAGGGTTAATAGCACAGTCCATACCATCACCTCCTGCTGCATTCATCCAGGTGCCGCTACGAAGCATGCTTGTTCCGTTATCCTGAGCTCCCGAAATAATAACGTTCGGGTCTTGTTGAGATACACTAATTGAATAAAATTGAGTAATTGCCAAACCGTCGGTTAAATCCTTCCAGGAATTACCCTGGTCGGTCGATTTATATAATCCTCCATCATTTGCAGAGAATAGTACTTCTTTATTCGAAGTGAATACAAGGTCATGATGGTCGGCATGAACAAAAGGTTTATTATAATATCCTGTCCAATGAGCAACCATTTTCCAGGTAGAACCTACATCACCGGACATCCAAATATTTATTCCACCTATAAATATTTTACCCTCATCATAAGGAGAAACAGCTAAGGCTAAATCATACCAACCCTGACCACGATTTGCATCATTACCGGTGCCATCTTGCCAACCAAGAATATTTACCATGTTAGAACTACTGGATGTTTCATTCCAGGTTTTTCCTTTATCATCCGAATAAAGGAAGGACTGAAAAGCACCGCTTTGATTAGCTCCTAAAGCATAAATATTATTTGGACCAACGGGAGTAACAGCAATAGCTATCCTATTGCAATCTGAAATTGATTTAATCAAAGCCCATGAATCACCGCTATTTTCGGATTTATAAATTGAACTTTGCGAAGACCAACCCCTTGTGGAGGCATAGACAATATCAGGATTCCCCGGTGCGAATTCCATATCGATAAAGTTTATACCTTTTACTGCTCCAGTCCATGAATTACCACCGTTGGTAGTTTTATAAATACCATCGTTGGTAGTAGCTAAAACTAAATTAGGGTTGGTTGGATGAACTAAAATTCGACCGATTTTTTTGCCATTGGCAAGCTCATAAGCTAAATTAGTTATTGTCCATGTGTCCCCTCCATCAACAGTTTTCACAATCCCTATACTAAATGGACTTGGAGGAGAGGCGTTTGCACCGTCGGCATCTCCGGTTGCTACATATACTATATTCGGATTAGTCGGAGAAATTGCGATATCTGAAATACCGATAGAAAGAAAATTTGTAAATGGAAATTTTTGCCATGATGTCCCGCCATCGAGAGATTTCCAGACACCACCACCGGCAGAACCTATCCAGATATTATTTTCGTTTGATGGGTCGAGCCGGACAATATTAATTCTTCCAAGTCCGTCGGTGGCTTTGCCGGCATTATTTTTTGGTCGTATTGAAGGACCAATTGATGTCCAGGTTGAAGCTAATAATTGGTTTTTAGGTTTCTTGGAATTTAAGAATTTCTGTGTTTCGTTGTATATTTTCAGGGCATCAGGGAATTTGCCGTCACTTGTAACGCGTTTTTCCCAGAAATATTCCCATCTTTTGTATTGTTTAAAGCCGCGAGCTTGCGTACCATCCGGATTATCCCAATAACCTTCATAAGCTTTTTTAATGTCGAAGAAAGTCGGATTAGGATTCTTATTTAATTCCAGCAATGCATCTAAATTTTTTTGTGATTGGGCAAGTATAATACATTGACTCATGAAAAAAATTGATGTAGCAGAAACTACTATTTTGAAGAAATTATTCATTTTATGCTTTTCAAAATTATTTAACCTCCAAACGAAAGGACGAAAATATTCTTAATAAATTTTTAACTATTATAAAATTATTGTAAATTTTTTGCAATATATCCTGTTGCCGATTTGCAACCGTAGAAAGTAAATTCCACTTGACATTGAAAAAGATGAGAAGTAAATCATATTTTTCCCTGATGAGGATATGCCATTGTTTTTAAACATTTGAATTCCATGTATATCGAATATTTCTAATTTATAGGATTCTTCCATTTTGGATAGAAATTCAATTTCTGATACTTCTTCCTTTGGACGGATATGAATTTCGAATGTAAAATCCTTAAATTTGTCTGTGACTCCTACAGTAATTGGTATTGAGTCCGATTTCCCGGAACATCCGTTTTCATCTGTAATTTCAACGTAATAATATCCGGATTCATTAGCTGAAAAGGTCTGGGAATTTGCATTTTCAATAGGTTCACCTGAAAAATACCACTGATAACCAATGGAAGGGCTTGAAGTTAAAAGATTCCCTTTTTGAGTTATTAAAGGTTTGGCAGGTTTTGGGAATAATTGAATTTGAATTAATTGGGAAGTAAAAGTGCAGTTCTGGGGTGTTATGACCGATAGACTAAAATAACCGGAATCGGAAATACTAATAGCACGTGAGGTGTCATTATTCGACCATAAGTAACGAAGGTTGGAATATATAGAGTCGGAAGAATTTCCATTTTGAGGTACTTCCATAAAAATTTTTAAAGTATCATTACTGCAAATTTTATAAATAGTTTGTTCCGGTAATGTAAGATTGCCGATAGCTGCCCTTATTTTTACGTTCATTTCCGGTAAAACTTCCAATTCCAATGGTACTGATACTTCCATACAACCGAATGTATTGACGGCTGTAACAAAGTAAATTCCCGGTTTTGTAGTAAAATTAACACTGCCGGTTTTTCCGTTTGACCAAACGTATTTATCTTTTGTAGTATCTTTTACAAATAATTTTATACTTGAACCGGAACATATTTCCTTTTTGCCGGAAATATTTAAAATCGGGATATTAGGTTTGCGGCATTCCCAGAGTTCAATTTCCCAAATACCGCGTCCATAAGTTGCTGCCTGAAGTTTTCCGGTTCCATTGTGAATTTCGAGCTCGTTGACTATTACATTGGGTAATCCGGTTCCTAAAGGGAACCAATTGGAATCATTATTATCACAATACAATACTCCAAAATCTGTCCCAATATAAATTGAATTATTGCCTCCGGGTCTGAAAACTATGGAATTAACAGGTATATTCGGAATGTTACCGCTGATATTCAGCCACTTATTACTATCGAAATAAAAAACTTTATTATTTGGAACATAGCCTCCAAGCGTTAACCAAAGTTGGTCGGGACTATATTGTGAAACGGTAATTGAAGTTATAGGTGCATTTGCTGTGAAAATTTTTTTCCATTCATCGGAAAATGACCTTCTGCAATAAAGTTCGGTATCCTTTGCCAAATAAATTGTTTCATGAAAATTCGGGGCAATAGCAATAACATTGATTTTCTTACCGTCATTGAAATTTGTAACTTTTTCCCAGTTTTTACCGTTATTTGCTGTTCTCCAAAGTTCAGAAAAACCGGCATAAAAAGTTTTTGTATTCGACGGGTCTTGGGTAAATGGGGTTATCCATGCTCCATCCTCACCATCAGGAGTAATATCATAAGGGATATATCCATCTCCGCCATCTGAAGATTGAGCTATTAGTCCATTAGAAGCAACAAAAAAAACGTTATTCAAATCGTTTCGGTCGATTATACATTCCATCATGTCACCTTGAACGACATGGTCCCAATAACCGTTCCTATATCGTAAGGTACCATTATCCTGAGAGCCGCCAAAAATAATTCCCGCTGCCTGGGGAGCTGCCCCGAATTTATAAAATTGTGTAATGCCGAGTCCTGCTGAAATATCAACCCAGCTTGCTCCCCGGTCTGATGATTTACTAATACCTCCGTCAGTGGCAACATAAAGCATACTATCATGAGGATTGAATTTGATATCATGTAGGTCATAATGAATTCCGGTTTGTATATTTTCCCACGATTTGAAACTGTTTTCGGATTTCCATAGGTTGATACCTCCGGAAAATACAATACTGTCCTGATAAGGCGAGACTGCAAGAACAAGATTATAGAATCCCTGACCAACTACTAAATCCTGGGCTACTCCCTGCAGAGAATCTAACTTAACAGAAATTTCCGACCAGTTTTCACCTTCATTAAAAGATTCAAACAAGCCACCAAAGTTGTTCCTGGTATATTCCGAACACAACAGAAGAATATGAGAAGGGTGGATAGAATTGACTGAAATCTGGATTCTGCTAATTTGAGTAAATTCTTTTATGCTGAGCCATGATTTACCGGCATCCGTAGATTTTAATACCGATGTTTTACCAGCCGGGTCGTATGTGGATATAAAAATAATGTCCGGGTTTGAAGGTAGAAATTCCATGTCCCGAAAATACGAACCGCTGAGCAAATTCTCCCAGGTTTTCCCACCATTAGTTGTTTTTAATATTTCGTGATTTGTAGATGCGTATAATATATCAGGATTCTGGGGATGAAGAAGCAATCGGGTCAATATTCTCAAACTGTCTATTGAATAAGGATTGAGTATTTCCCAGTTTATACCGCCATCATAAGATTTAATAATACCGATACTCATACATCCTGAAGAAAACCATCCATCAGAGTCACCCGTAGCCGCATACATAATATTCGGTTCTGTTTCGGATATGGCTATATCTGTAATACCCAAAGATAAAAAATTAGTCATTTCAACAGGGAACCAATTTTTTCCGGCATCAGATGTTTTCCATAATCCCCCACCAGCAGAACCAACCCATATAATATTTTTTACTTTTGGATTGAAGGCAATACAATTGATTCTTCCGTTACCGTCAAGTTTAGGGTTATGTATTTTTGTATTAAATTTTTTAGGACCTAATTCAATCCAATCCCCGACCGTTAAGGATTTGTCTTTGGTTTTTATACTATTATGATACTTTTGAAATTCGATTAAAACTTTTCTTGCATTTGGGAAATTTCCGTTTTTATCCAAACGACGCTCCCAGAAATACTCCCAACGCTTGAATTGCTTGTAACCCGGAATTTTATTTCGGTGAGTATCTTTGTAATAATTTAAAAATTCGTATCGAATTGAATAAAAATTAGCAAAACCGGTATTAATGATATTTTTAAGCCATAGCTGGGAATAGACTGCATGATACTCAAATGTAAAAAAAATCAAGCTCATAAAAATAATATTTCTTATAATGATTTTCATTGCTTAATTGACATTCGAAAAATAAATTGTCATTTCATGGTATAAGAAGGAATAAAACATCAAGAAGAATGTCATTCTGAACGAAGTGAAGAATACAGTATGCACATTAAAACTGGATTCTTCACTTCGTTCAGAATGACATTTCAATTTTTTTGATATTACATCGTTAATAATTTTATAAAACCATTGTTTAGGGGATTGATGTTTTAGCCTGAATAATGATAAATTCACTTTGAGCCCCCTAAATTAATTATTTATAAAAATTTTTTATTTCCCAGGTGAATTCAGTTCTGTAAACATAGTAATAACCTCATCGATACCTTTCGAGCCTAAATCACCAACTCCATGCTGCCTTAAGGATACCGACTGCGAATCCACTTCTTTTTGTCCGATAATGAAAGCAAAAGGAATTTTCTGTTGTTCCGATTCTGCAATTTTCCTTCCGATTTTCTCGCTTCGTAAATCGACAGATACCCTGAATTTTAATGCATCGAGTTTTTCATTTAACTCTTTAGCATAGGTATGCTGATTCTCGCCAATTGGCAATATACTTGCCTGAACCGGGGAAATCCAGAAAGGGAAATTCCCTGAATAATGTTCGATTAGAATAGAAATAAAACGTTCCATAGAGCCGAAGGGCGCCCGGTGAATAATAACGGGACGATGTTTCTGATTATCGGCTCCCATATATTCCAATTCGAATCGCTCCGGCATTACGTAATCTACTTGAACGGTTCCAAGCTGCCATTTTCTTCCTATTGCATCTTTGACGATAAAGTCAACTTTAGGTCCATAGAAAGATGCTTCACCTAATCCGATTTTGTAATCCAAACCCATTTCATCGGCAACCTGCTTAATTATTTGTTGAGCCTTCTCCCACATTTCCGGGTCGCCTGCAAATTTATCCTTTGTATCATCGCGAAAGGATAGACGTGTTGTAACGTTCATTCCAAAAGTCCTGAAAACAAGTTGTGTCAGGTCGATTGTATTTTTTAATTCATCATTTAACTGGTCTTGTGTGCAGTATATATGAGCATCGTCCTGGGTAAATCCACGTACCCTTGTAAGCCCTGTAAGCTCGCCTGATTGCTCATACCGGTACACTGTTCCAAGCTCGGCAAGCCTTAATGGTAAATCCCTGTATGAACGTGGTTTCGAAGCATAAATGGAATGATGATGCGGGCAATTCATCGGTTTCAGCATATATTCTTCGTCCTCGACTTTGATAGGAGCAAATTGCGATTCTGAATAATAAGGATAATGTCCTGATGTTTTATATAAATTCAAATTCCCGATATGTGGAGTTATAACCTCGACATATCCTCTTCGGTGAAGTTCTTCCATAATAAATGCTTCGAGTTTCCTGCGAATAATTGCCCCTTTGGGAAGCCACATCGGCAATCCGCCTCCAACAGCAGGAGAAATCAGGAATAATTCCAATTCTTTGCCAATCTTGCGATGGTCGCGTTTTTTTGCTTCTTCGAGAAATGTCAGATAATCATCCAATAATTTTTTCTTTGGGAAGGTTATTCCGTAAATGCGGGTCATCATATTTCTTTCGGAATCCCCACGCCAATATGCGCCTGCAACGGACATTAGCTTGATAGCTTTTATCATACCTGTTGCCGGCAGATGAGTGCCACGGCAGAGGTCGGTGAAATTACCTTGTTTGTAAAAAGTAATTTCTTCGTTTTTTAATCCGTCCAATAACTCTAATTTATACTCGTCGCCGACTTTTTTAAAATGCTCGACGGCGCTGTTCCAGTCAATTTCTTCCCTATAATATGAAGAATCTGTTTTTGCCAATTCATACATTTTAGCTTCAATTTCCGGCAGGTCTTCAATCGTTAATTTCTTATCACCAGGTAAGTCAACATCATAATAGAAACCGTTTTCAATTGCCGGACCAATTCCGAATTTCACTCCCGGATAAAGACCTTCGACTGCCTCAGCCATGAGATGAGCAGATGAATGCCAGAAAATCTCCTTGCCTTCGTCGTCATCGAATGTTAATATTTTAACGGTGCAATCCCGCTCGAGTCCGCGTGATAAATCGTATTTTTGTCCGTCAACCATAGCTCCTACTGCATTTCTTGCCAATCCTTCGGAAATATTCCGGGCTATATCCATGCTGCTTGTACCTTCTGCAAATTCTCTTACCGAGTCGTCAGGGAACGTAATTCTCATTAAATATCCTTTTAGTTTTCTAAAATTTCAAAAAGAAATAAATTTCTTACAAAATAGTCTATACAAAAACGTTTTAGCAGGATGTTTATTTCTTTATACAATGAAGAAAATAACAATATTACTACCGGATGTTTGAAATATAATTGGAGAAAAAATGAGCAGCAGCTTAAAGATTTTATTAATCGCTTTTTTTATTATTTTTTTAAAATCTCAATTATCCTCACAAGACAATATGTTGGACAGTCTGAATTTTGAACCTGCAACCGAACCTACTCATACTAAGCAATATTTCGGTATTGGGATAGGGTATACAGGCTCATTCTTATTCTCGGATTTTAAGAAACTGAATGATGATATAGTTAAGAAATTCGGATTAGATGATTTGAAATCACCTGTCTTTTTGAGTGGTATCGAAGGTTTCATTGTTACTTTCAAAATTCCTAATTTACGCATTGGTCTTAGCGGTAAAGGAGGCTCTGCTTTATCTGAGAAGACTATGAATATTGCTGGTACTGATTATAAAAGAAGCGTTGAATATAAATTATTTTTATCCGGATTATCTTTCGAGTATGTCTTTATGCCTTTTAATTCAGTTGCGATTATTCCAGGATTTGGTGGCGGAATTGCCAGCTTATCTGTTGAAGCATATCAGGGAAATAAAAAAGCATGGACTGAAATTAATGAAACAATTAATGAAAATTTTTTAAACAGGGCAGAGATTTCTTATTGGTATTTACAACCGTCTGTAAGTATTGAATGGGCTGTTACGGATTATATGGTATTGCGTGGAAATGCGGGATATTCGATTTCCTTATTGAATACGAGCAACTGGAAATACAACAGGAATGCTGAATTGAGCGGTGTACCCCCGGAAATCAATTCAAACGGACTGACTGCTCAAGTAGGAATATTTTTCGGTTTATTTAATTTTTAATTGGATAATAATTACAAATTTCCTAAATTTGTAACCTTTTCTAATTCTACTTCTGGTTCTTCTTCTATGTTCTATAACCGGGCCCTTAGCTCAACTGGTTAGAGCGTCGGACTCATAATCCGTAGGTTGGGGGTTCAAGTCCCTCAGGGCCCACAGTTTTAAGAGTAGAACATAGAAGTAGAAGTTAGAATTAGAAAAATAAATTTTCTAATTCTCTACATAAACAACATCATCATAAAATGACTCCAGTTGTAATTTATGCTTGGCTTCTTCTTCTGCTAATTTTAAGAAGATATTTTTATTTTTAGAGTCTGCAAATAATTTTGCCATCTGTAAATATAGTTCCTGTGCGGCTTTTTCCCTTTTTATTGCAATTATCAATACTTCCTGAAAAGTTGAACCCGGATTGGGATAGTCGCTTACGAGATAATCGCCGATTTTTAAATCGAGTATTTCCTTTGGTTGAAAATTAATAGCTGCATGTTCAGATAAATTTTCCAATATCCTTATATGTCCGTTTTCCATAGCCTCCAATTCCCGTAGCATTTCGATTGTTTCACGATTTTTTACTTTGTCCTGAAGGTTATGATAGAAAGCAGCGGCTTCTTTTTCTCTTTCAATTGCAAAATTAATTGCTTCATGAAATTTATCCATTTTTTTTCCTTTATCTAAATCGAATTTTAATTGATTGAATAGTAAATCTATAATTACAAATTATTTTGTTGGCGGCGGCGGTACGAAAACCCTGGTTTTCAGTTCGCTGTCTAATAAAAATAATCCCGAACGGGAATCGCCTGCAAGCTTGATTCGTTCTACGATGTCATTTGCATTCTTTTCTTCTTCAACCTGTTCGGAAATGAACCATTGAAGCATAATATTGGTCGCAAAATCATTTTCTTTCATTGCGAGTTCAGCCATTTGGTTGATTGAATCCGTAACGAGTTGCTCGTGATGGAAAGCATCCTGGAATGCTGCCAGAGGGGAATCCCAGCTTGATGGGGGAGCAGATATTGCCCCTACTTTACTCACTCCACCGCGGTCAAGCAAATAATCGAAAAACTTTAATGCATGGAACATTTCTTCTTGTGCCTGGACTCTCATCCAATTTGCGAAGCCGTTTAAATTTATTGAACTGAAATATGCCGACATCGAGAGATATAAATTTGAAGAATACATTTCCCTGGTTAATTGGGCATTTATTGAATCTGCCACTAATTGTTTTATCATGTCTTTCTCCTAAAATTATTAAAAATGAACTTAATTTATTAAAAAGGCAATTTATATCATAATTTGTAATTTAAAAAATATTTTTAACAATCTGTAATTTATAGTAAATTTAATGAGAGATTATCAATTTGTTAGAGAATCTTTGTGATGGAGTCTGCATGACACAGAAATATATCCCATCCGGCAAGTAGTTTGCAACAAATCCGGCTTCGAAAATACCCACTGAAACCTGTTTGTCGAATATCGTCGCAACCTTTTCTCCGAAAATATTATATAGAGAGAGATTGGTTCGACCGGATTCAACAACACCAAACCTTATAACGGATTCATTATTTACCGGATTTGGATGGCATGGTAATAAAAAAACTGTTCCGGAATCGAGAAACAGCCTTGGCTGAGGCTGTATGCAGATTTCATCTAAACAGAATCTTCCATTATATTTTTTTGTTTTTATGTCCGGACACAGTGAGATTAAACTATCTATTGTGAGTTCGGTGCAAGTGCTGCTGCCGAGACTTGCAATAAATTCCATATCCTTTTGCGCTATCGATGAATCGAAATCAAGCCTGATTATTCTGTCAGAACCTGTACGATACCCGTTCGGAGTTGATTTTATTGGAGTAAGAATGGAATTATCAAATCTTAAAAGTAAGGAATAATCAGGATTCCGGCAGTCATTAGATTGTCCGGAATTAGTTACGGTTATCGGTATTATAACGGAATCTCCGTCTTTGGCATGAGTCCTTCCAACTTCATAAGTTATGGTGGAAGAAATGTTCGTTACATCAATTGATGTGATGAATGTACAAATATCGTTGCGGGCAATGTTAACAGCATATTTGCCCGGTTTTTTTACTATGATTGAATTCTTGATTCCTCCGGTTGACCAAAGGTAGTTATATCCTTGTGGAACTGAAAGAATCAAGCTGTCACAAGTACAAAGAGCAGTCGATTTATTGGAAGATATACTGAAAATTTCCCTTTTTTGAACATTTACCTGGACAGTATCGATAACAAAGCAATCATGGGCATCATTAACAGTCAGGATAAAAGTTGAGGAAGCATTTGTAGTCATATTCGGATTAGAAATGAATGGATTATCCACACCGCTTTGAGGGAACCATGAATAAGTATAAGGCGGATTTCCTTTTATTACTGATGATTGTAATTGCAGCTTTTCTCCTTCACAGATTGAAGTATCGTTTGAGACTGATACTTCAATATTACATATTTCACGAAGGGAAATATCGTCAATAGCAAAATCATTGCCGTCCAATTCAATCGATTTATCTAAAATCGAAATGGTTGCATTTGTGTAGGTTCCTGAATTCCACGAACATTCATATTTGTTCCAAAAACAAGTAACAGCCTTGCATACTAACTCCAATGGGAGTTTATTACCATTAATAAAAATTTCAAATACCGGGGGTCGCTTGTTAACAAGCGAGGCAGCATAAAATGAAAAAAGATAATCACTATTTGGCAGAAGGTTCTCAACAGTCTGCATCCATAAGGAATCACCTTTTTTTGAAGAACCATTGGCAGCTAACATATTACCTGAACCGGATGTATGGTCGGAACATGATGCAAAGGCATCATAAATTGTATTAGGGTTTCTGGTAATAGAATAATAACCATCTACTGATAACAATGAAGTTGTATAAAGATAATCTGATAAAAATTCAATATTATCTTTTTCAAAGTCACCGTTTTTTATTAATTCAATTTTATTTAAAGAATACTGGCAGCGGACTTCTAAAGAATAGAGTAAATTTATTAAGATAAAAACTGATGTTATTATGATTCTACAATTCATTTTTTCCGGGCAAATAACCGCAAATTTGTTCATGATTCCATAATTTTTATTTTAACGTTTTACATCGAATAATTATTTTAACAAAACAGTAAATATTTTTTTATTAATTTTGTTGTTTAATTCAATATAAAAAAGAGAAATTAGAAAATAATTAGATAAACATGAAGTAAAAAGGGATTTTATTTATGAGTATTCTGTTAAACAAGTCAACAAAAGTAATTGTTCAGGGTGTAACCGGCTCTGAAGGCACCTTTCACACAGCGTCCATGATGGAATATGGGACGAAAATAGTTGCAGGCGTTACACCCGGAAAGGGTGGAACTGTTTATTCCGGAAAAAATGGTATGCTTTTTAAAAAAGCTATTCCGGTATTTGATACCATGGAGCAAGCTATTTCTGCAACAGGTGCAACTGCTTCGATTATCTTTGTTCCTCCTCCTGTTGCTGCCGATGCCATCCTTGAATCTATCGATGCGGGCATCGGTTTAATTGTTTGTATCAGCGAGGGCATCCCGACTGCCGATATGGTAAAAGTAGCGGCTGCACTGAAAAATTCAAAATCGAGATTAATCGGACCGAATTGCCCCGGCATTATTACGCCAGGCGAAGCAAAACTTGGAATCATGCCCGGTTTCATTCACAAACCAGGCAGGGTAGGTGTCGTTTCCCGAAGTGGCACCCTGACCTATGAAGCAGTGAAACAATTGACCGATTTAGGTATCGGACAATCAACATGTATGGGTATTGGAGGCGACCCGATTATCGGAACTCAATTTATCGATGCAATTAAATTATACAACGAAGATTACAAAACGGATGCAATCCTTATGATAGGTGAAATTGGCGGTAATGCAGAAGAAACCGCTGCGGAGTACATTCAGAAATATGTAAAAAAACCTGTAATCGGATTTATTGCCGGCAAGACTGCGCCTCCCGGACGGCGGATGGGTCACGCAGGCGCTATTATTTCAGGTGGTAAAGGCACAGCAGATGAAAAATTCAAAGCTTTAGCAGATGCTGGTATTCATATTGCCGAATCTCCCGCAGATATCGGTAAAAAAGTTGCAGAAGCATTAGCCACAGCACCCCGACGCAGGCACGTTGCTTTGCGTGGTGGAAGAATGGGTAAAATAAGAGCGAAAAAATTGAAGTCATAATTGATATTTTTATTTTTGTAATTATGAGTAATTTTTATTAATAGAGTGTTGAAAAAGGCAAGAAGAATGTCATTCTGAACAAAGTGAAGAATCCAGTCCCAATGCGGCTTCTGTATCCTTCAATTCGCTTACGAATGACATTCCTCCATATAATTTGCTTTTTCAACTGTCTCCTAAAGAGCTGTCCTTTGTTTTGATAGCTTTTTTTTAATGAAGGCAACAATATTTGATTTTTCACGTAATTCACTTTGTATGGAAATTGGAAACTTTGAGTTAAAATGAAACATCTAATGTAAAGTAATAAAAAATAAAAATGCAATTTGATAATTCAATTATTATAAACCGGAAAGGGTAAAAGATGAAATCGTTTTTGATAACAATGCTAATTGTATTAGCAACTTCGACAATAGCCGGAATGGCGCAGGATTCCACAAAAAAGGATACGGTTAAAGATGATGAGGGGTATTGGGATGGCGGTAAGGGCAAGTTTGGTTGGCACTTTATTCATAAAAAGAGTAAATTCTTCTCGGAATATCCTTTTATTGAAGTAAATTATGGAATGGATGTACCAAACATGAATAAGGATAAATACAAAGGTACCTTCACTAAAACAAATTCGTTTGATATAAAATTGGGACATAGTGAGCTGAGAAATTCCGGCTTGGATTCCAATATTTTGAAGTTTGAAAACCATTATGTTTTCTTCTCAAAAATGGCTCCGGGATTAGGTTCAGAACGTCAAAAAGATTTGGAAACTGCCGTCGATGCTATAGGATTCGGTATTGGAGGTAATGATGGTTACGGATATAAATTCTCCAATACCTCCAATATTCTTTTTTACTATGGTTCAGGGTTAAGCTGGACTAAACTGAATTTCAAGTATCCCGATTCAACTAAAGTTGTTTCAAATGAACTGCAATCAAGATTCTATACCGGACGTTTTGGAGACTCTTACCGATTTGGAGAATATTACGATGGGGGAGTGAAGATTAATCTTTTCAGACATCTTTCCTTGAATGCTTCTTATCAACGTTACGATGTTTTCGAGCGGCACATGTTCTGGTATTGGGTTGGCAGCAAATGTATCGAGGAAATCGGGCAGCATTTAGTCGATGAATTTGCCGAAAAAATTGGTAAATCATCGCCCTATGCCATGCCGGTTGTATCATTTGTTTTGAAAAATGCCCTTGCTTATGGATTATATGAATTAAGAACAAAAAATATGAACTGGCCTATATCAACAGCAGCGCCTTTTACATTCGATTCGTTTAAATTCGGCGTGACGCTAAATTTTTAATTTTCATATTATTTACAGAATAGATGTCCAACATCTGGCAGATGTTGGACATCTTAATTTTAAAAAAAAATTGCCATAAATAGCCGAAATAAGAATTTTCCTAAACTTAAAAGTAAAGTATTTAAGGATGCAAAAAATATGCTGAAGCATCAGAGAACCTCATAAATACTATATTTCCAAAAATAACTTTTAATATTATAGGAATCAGATTTTATTATAAATGTCTGTTAACAAATCAAACTTAGTGCAGTCCAAAGAAGAGTCAGCCGGTACTTTGAAGGCAATATCATTTATTGAAATCGGAATAATATCTTTTTCCTGGTCGAGAGATTTAGCGTATTCGAAAACTGTTTTACGCTTACCGCCAACATGAATGGTGCCGCATATATCTTTGTCTAATAAACTGATAATCATGGATGCTGTGTTGGTAACGCTTTCACGGGATGTCCACTGGTCGGTGAAGGCTTTGGGATAAGGGAAAACATTAGGTCCGAATGTTGTCCTGATAATCAATGAATTATCATACAAACGAACGGCACATTCCCCACCAAGCTTTGACCAGGCATATTTATTGACAGGATAGACAGGGTCTTCTTCAGTGTAATTTCCCTTATCACCCCTGAAAACGTAATCGGTAGATATATAAATCAATTTTATATTAAGTTCATGGCATATTTTAACGAGATTTGCTGTACCGATTATGTTCGAATCAATGGCTTTTACCGGCTCCTGGTCTATCTTCGGAGGTGAAGTGAAAGCTGCGCAATGAAGCAAAATATCAGGCTCAATTTGTTTAATAAAATTGAACGCTGCTGAATAATCAGCAATATCAAAATCTATGGTGCTGCAAGAGATAACATCTGGTTTTTGCTTTTTTATTTCATTTCCAAGTAAGCCTGTGCCACCGGTCATTAATATTTTAGTGTAATTTTCCATTTACATATTTAATTTGAATATTGAAATATATCAGACCTGCTGTCGTTCTTCCATCCTTCAACAGAAAATCCGTTTTTATCTTTATCTGTCATCAAGGGTTCATTTGATATAATTTTATCAAATATATTTTTCAATTCGTCATTGCATAAGGACCAGTCTATATCCGAAGAAATCGGGGATATGCCGGCTTCACAACCTGGGCTGTATTCTCCGGAGCAAAAATATTCAATCTTTGATTCTTCGGGGAAGTAATTGCCGTGGGCAAATCCCGGCGGAACCCAAATCCAATCGCAATAGTCGAACTCGGGGCTATCCGGCATATCGTACATTGCTGCTTTGCCATAAGTAGGAGACCCTTTTCTTATATCCAAGAACATATCAATCATCCTGCCATAAACAGTCCGTACAAGTTTACCCATAAAAGGATTCCATTGGAAATGCAAACCGCGCATTACGCCTGCCTTAGAATAACTTTCATTAACTTGAAGAAATTCAATTCCCTTCATACAATTCAAATCAGGATGATTTTGGAAGTCCGATTTCCTGTAGGGTTCTGCAAAAAAACCGCGATGGTCGGAGAAACGTCCGAATCTTACTACTTTCACATCGGGTATTTCAAGCTGCTTGACATCAATTATTTTCATATTTCCTTCAATAAATTAAAAATCATTTAAGTTGATTAAATGCAAAATTAATAAAAATAATTAAGAATGTTTAGTCTTTCCATTTCCATTACATTAGAAGCATTGTTCCTGACTATGGAAATAAAATGGCTTGGAAACTATTGTAAGATAATTCTATTGAAGATTATTTTCAGATGAAGGATTTTGATTATCCTGAATTAAATTATTCCCGGCTGTATCGATTTCATCATGTTTATGATTAGGAGCAGATGCTCTTAAAAGCCTTATATCGGGAATTATTTTATGAAAAATAAGTAGTATAATGATACCACAGGTAACAAAGGAATCAGCGAAATTAAAGATAGGCCATGAATTATATGTTACACCGAATATTGTAATATCGGGAATATCAACCTGGATAAAATCCACAACCCTGCCGTAAAAAAGAGGTGAAGCTCCATAAAAAACACCATAGAAAACACGGTCAATTAAATTTCCAACTGCACCCGCAAGAAGTAAAGCAGTACCGAATTGAACGGCTTTGGAATAGTTCGTTAGCTTTATTAAAAACCAGCATAATCCAATAGAAGCAACAACGGAAAAGAGGCTTAATATAATTTTTCCTGAACCAAAAGTTATTCCGAATGCCATACCGGCATTTTCAATGTAGGTTATTTGCAGGAAATTTCCAATAACGGGAATTTGTTCGCCTAATCTCAATCCCGTATGTTGAATTCCCAAAAAATTAAATCCTTTTACAGCAAGTTTTGATGCCTGGTCGGATAAAACAAATAGGATAGATAGGCTAAGAAAAAAAATATTTGTTTTTGTTATGCTATTTTTCATAAAGGTAGATTTTATCTGAGATAAGATATTGTAGTTCGACTTTTCTAAGCAATATTATTTTCCTTAACCGGTTCGATTAAATCAATACCATCATCAGGACATTTTTGATGAATTTTGTACGATGCAGAAAGAGTAGTTATCGGTACTGCAAGCAATCTGTCTTTAGCAATTAAAATTCCGCAAACACGGCAAATACCATAAGTTTTTTCATTTATTCTCTGAAGTGCTTCATCCAGTTTTTTAATATATTCATTAATACGTTGAATCTGGGCATACGTTTTTTCCTGCTCCATTGCTTCAGAACCTTGCTCAGCCATGTGCATCGAGTAAATCATACTCTCTTCGGCAAAGTCATAACTTGTTAAATCCTCGAGTCGTTCTTTAAGCATCCTGAGTTCATCGAGGGCTTCACGTCTCGAATCCATTATAACTTTCCTGAACATATCAAGGTCTTCATCCGAATATTTTACATTACTGTCAGGTTTGATAATAGGCTGCTCTACTATTTGTGGTTCCTTCCTTACAGATTTAATGATTTGCTTGTCAGGCTTTGAAGGTATTCTATTAATCGTTGGATTTGTAATTTTTGATTTATTGTCAATAGTACTGGCAGAAGCCTTAGTTACAGGTTGCGGCGCCGGTTTTTTAACCGGTGCCGCTTTTTTTGCTGGAGCTTTTTTAGCTGGGGCTGGAGCTTTTTTAGCTGGAGCCGGAGCCGTTTTTTTAGCTGGGGCTGGAGCTTTTTTAGCCGGAGCCGGAGCCGCTTTTTTGGCTGGTGCCGGAGCTTTTTTAGCTGGAGCCGGAGCCGCTTTTTTGGCTGGTGCCGGAGCTTTTTTAGCCGGAGCCGGAGCCGCTTTTTTGGCTGGTGCCGGAGCTTTTTTAGCCGGAGCCGGAGCCACTTTTTTGGCTGGTGCCGGAGCTTTTTTAGCCGGAGCCGGAACAGTTTTTTTGGCTGGGGCTGGAGCAGCTTTCTTAGCCGGAGCAGAATTTTTCACCGGAGCTGCTTTCTTAGCCGGAGCCGGAGCCGGAGCCACTTTTTTTGCTGGGGCTGGAGCTTTTTTGGCCGGAGCCGGAGCAGCTTTTTTAGCTGGGGCTGGAGCTTTTTTCGCTGGAGCCGGAGCAGCTTTTTTAGCTGGGGCTGGAGCTTTTTTAGCCGGAGCCGGAGCAGCTTTCTTTACCGGAGCTGGAGCTTTCTTAGCCGGAGCCGGAGCTTTCTTTGCCGGAGCCGGAGCTTTCTTTGCCGGAGCCGGAGCTTTCTTTGCCGGAGCCGGAGCTTTCTTTGCCGGGGCTGGAGCTTTCTTTGCCGGAGCCGGAGCTTTCTTTGCCGGAGCCGGAGCAGCTTTCTTTACCGGAGCCGGAGCAGCTTTTTTAGGAACAGATTTTGTTGGAACAGCGGTTTTTTTAACCGGAACCGATTTACCGGTGTTTGCCTTTTTCGCCATGATACCTCCTGCTATATTAGCAATTAGTGGTTAAAGAATAATTATTTTTTTTAATGAACAATACTGATACATTAAATTAAACAAATAATTAAAAATAAAAAATAAAAAATAATTTCATTTAACATTTCACAACATTTATTTTTAAAATCCCGTCATTTATTTCAATTTCCATACCATCGGTTAAGTTAGTAATCATCAGGCTTTCAGCCAATGTTTCATTCATGATATATTCTTTTTTTATTTCTATTGCATCAAGCAAATTTTTTGGTGCAGAATATAAAATTTTTATTCTATCGGTTACTTCAAAACCCGACTGCTTGCGAATGTTCTGCAATCGATTTACAAATTCCCTTGCTATGCCTTCGTGAATTAATTCGGTAGTAATTTGCGTATCAAGTGCTACGGTTACGCCGTACTCCGAGGCTACAAGCCACCCTTCGATTTCTTCACTGCTGATTTCAATATCTTCTCTTTCGATAGTATATTTATTAGAATCGATATCGATTGTGATTTGCTGCCCTGATTCAAGCTTGCGAATATCTGAATCGCTAATATTCAAAATAGCATTGGCAACAATCTGGGTCATTTTTCCGAATTTTTTCCCAAGTGTTTTGAAGTTAGCTTTAGCCTTGCGTTTGACTATTCCTTCGGTTTCATCGGTAACGAATTCTATTGCTTTAACATTAATTTCTTCGATAATAATTTCTTCGACAGAGCTGATATCGCGTCTCTGTTGCGGATTAAGCACAGGAACCAAAATTCTTCTCAAAGGCTGACGAACTTTTATTTTTGATTTCTCACGTAAAAATCTGGTAAGATTAACGATTCTTTGAGCTGTATCCATGCGCCTTTCAAGATTGACATCCATTTTTGACATATCCGGTTTGGGTAAATCAATAAGGTGTATCGATATTGGTTCGGAAGGTAGCCTCAATCTTTGATATAACGTTTCAGTCAGGAAAGGCGCAGCAGAAGCCATCATTTCAAGTATGTTTATCATAATGGTTCTTAAAGTCTGATAGGCAGCAATTTTTTCCGAATCGTTTCCACCCTTCCAAAAGCGACGTCTGTTGCGGCGTATATACCAATTTGAAAGTTCATCGATAACGAATGATTGAATTGCACGATGGGATTTGGTCAAATCATATTCTTCCATCCAACGGATATATTCTTTCAATACCGAATTTACTCTTGAAATTATCCATCTGTCAATTTCAGGTCTTTTCGTAAGTGGTATTTCAGGCTCGTTGCCGGTGAATCCGTCAATGTTTGCATATAATGAAAAGAATGCATAGCAGTTAATGAGAGAGCGAAAAAGTCCGGATAATATAGTACTGTTGATATCTTCTTCATTGAAAAGAGTAGCTTTCCAGGGCGGATTATTTACAAATAAATACCATCTAACGGCATCGGCGCCGTACTTCTCCATGATTTCGAATGGGTCAACAGTATTACCCTTCGACTTGGACATCTTTTCGCCTTTTTTATCCAGAATTAATTCATTGACGAGAATATTTTTAAATGCAGGTTTACCGAAAAGAGCGGATGCTATATTATGCAAAGTATAGAACCAGCCTCTTGTTTGGTCGATTCCTTCGGCGATAAAATCACCAGGAAACATTTTTTCGAACAAATCCTGATTTTCGAATGGATAGTGCATTTGTGCAAAAGGCATGGAGCCGGAATCGAACCAAACATCGATTACCTCGGAAATCCGGCGATATACTTTACCATTGCGCTCGAATACTACTTTATCAACGAATGGTATATGCAAATCAATTTCAATTCCACATTCCGGTACCGGTATTCTTTTTCCGTCTTCAAATTCATATAAGCCTGTTGATAGTTCTGCTATTGAACCGACGGCAAATTTATCTTCTCCATCTTCTGAAATCCAGATAGGAAGCGGAGTTCCCCAATATCTGTCACGTGATAACGACCATTCTTTTACTTCCTCCAACCAATTTCCGAATCGTCCCGACCCAATTTCGGGGGGTTGCCAGAAAATCTGGTTATTGCATTGTTTCATTATTTCTTTATAATCAGGAGACCTGATAAACCATGAATCCCTTGCATAATACATTATTGGGTTGCCGGTACGCCAGCAGTGCGGATAGCTGTGCAGGTAATCGATTGAAGAACGGTATATTTTGCCGGCATATTTCAAATCTTTGATAATATCTTTATCAGAACCTTCTTCAACGTGGTCTTCGTAAGTGAAGGTTTTAATAGCTCGCCCTGCGTAGGGACCAAGCTCTTCGGTAAAGTGTCCGTCCGGAGTTACAGGCTGCTCGAAAGGAAGATTGAATAAAAGTGACATTCTATAATCATCCTCACCGAAAGCCGGAGCCAGATGAACTACACCACTGCCGTCATCGGTTGATACAAAGTCGCCGGGAAGTACCGTAAGTGCATTAGTATGGGTCTCCCGATTAATTGTAACATAAGGAAGTATTTGTTCGTAAACTGTTCCAAGAATATCTTTACCGGTGAATTCCTCGATGATTTCTACTTCTCCATCAAGAACCGATATTCTTGATTTAGCTAAAACGAGCAAGTCGGTTAATTCTTCTTCTTTTGTTTTTCGTGTATTTTTAACATGCACGTATTCAATTTTTTCTCCGACGGAAAGAGCAACATTAGCAAATAAAGTCCAGGGAGTTGTTGTCCAGACTAAAATGCAGGAGCCGTTTAGCGATGATTTTGGGGAAGAAATAATTTTGAGTTTCAAATAAACATTCGGGTCCCGTACATCTTTATATCCGAGAGATAATTCATGCGAGCTAAGTGGAGTGGCTATAGTGGGCGATTGCGGGACAACTTTGAATCCTTTATAGATTAAACCTTTATCGAAAAATTGTTTTAATGCCCACCATACAGATTCAATATAATTATTTGTACATGTTATATATGCTGCATCCAAATCAATCCAGAAACCCATGCGGCGAGTGAGTGTTCGCCAGCCTTGGTCCATCTCGATATTTTTATAAACAAATTTCTTACATTCTTCGTTAAATTTATCAACTCCGAATGATTCAATTTCATTTTTATCCTTTAAGCCTAACTGCTTTTCAACTGCGATTTCAACGGGAAGACCATGAGTATCCCAACCTGCCTGGCGGCGTACGTAATGACCTGTCATAGTCTTGTAGCGGCATACGGTATCTTTCAAAGCACGAGCCATCATATGATGCAATCCCGGTTTTCCATTCACTGTCGGTGGACCTTCGAAAAAAGCAAAATCACGTTGTCCTATGCGGTTTTCAAGAGATTTTTCAAAGATGTTATTTTCTTCCCAGAATTCCAATATTTTGTGTTCCAATTCAGGATATGACAGGTTTTCGGGCAGTTGTTGAAACATTTTACAATTCTAATTCCAAGATTTTACAAATTTAAAAACATTAAATTTAAGAATTATTTTCAATATAATAAAGGAAAACAAAAAATCCGACATCATGTGTAAAAAATTATGATGAGGGTTTGAATTGGAAGTTATAAAAATTGTCATTTCTGCAAATGCAGGAATCTCCTTCAATAGCAGTTCTGAGTATTCCTGCATTCGAGGCTGTGAAAACTATTAAAAATGGAAGAATGTCATTCTGAACGAAGTGAAGAATCCAGTCCCAATGCGGCTTCTGGATTCTTCACTTCGCTTACGAATGACATTCTTCTTGACTTTTCACAAAGTATTAATCCATGAAAAACATTCTTTAATTTATTTAATCATCCATTTTTTTAAAATACCTGATTATACATCAAGCGCTGCAACACCAGGCAGAATCTTGCCTTCCAGAAATTCCAGAGATGCTCCGCCGCCAGTTGAAACATGAGTAACCTTATCCTGAAGACCGATTTTTTTAATTGCCGCTGCAGAATCGCCACCGCCAATAATAGTTGATGCACCCTTTGCAGTAACATCTGCCAAAGCTTTTGCGATGGCATAAGTACCAAATGCAAAATTATCCATTTCAAATACTCCCATCGGACCATTCCAAAGAACTGTGCGGGCATTCGAAAGAATATTAACGAATGTTTTCCTGCTCTCCAATCCAATATCCATTCCAATCCAATCAGTTGGTATATTTGATTTCGATACGCTTCTCGATTCAGCTTCATTTTCGAATGCTGCAGCCACTATTACATCTTCAGGGAGAACAAGATTCACACCTTTGCTTTTTGCTTCGTTAATTAACTCTTTTGCTAATTCGATCTTGTCTTCTTCCAGAATGGATTTGCCTATTTCCAGACCCATTGCCTTGTAGAATGTAAACATCATTCCACCGCCAATAATAATTGTTTCGCATTTACCTAACAAATTGCGAATAACATCGATTTTCCCGGAAATTTTTGAGCCTCCTATAACGGCTACAAACGGCTTCTGGGGATTTTTCAATACTTTTCCTAAATGCTCTAATTCGCTTAACATTAATTTCCCGGCAAATCTATCTTTGAATAACATTGCAACGGCATGAGTGCTTGCATGGGCTCTATGTGCCGAACCGAAAGCATCGTTTATATAGCAATCGCCGAGTTCTGCAATTTTTTTTGCAAACTCCGGGTCATTAGCTTCTTCTTCTTTGTAAAAACGTAGATTTTCTAACAAAACAATTGAGCCGGGTTCTGCTTCCTTTATAGCATTTTTTGCTTCCGGCCCGATGCAATCTTTTGCGAAATGTACTTTGTATCCGAATTTTTTATCAAGATGAACAGCAATCGGAGCAAGTGAATACTTGAGATTCTTTTCTCCTTTAGGTCTGCCGAGATGCGACATTAGAATAGGAATACCTCCATCATCGATGATTTTATCGATTGTTGATAAGGATTCTTCTATCCTGTTATCATCTGTAATGTTGAGGTCTTTGTCGAGTGGAACATTGAAATCAACACGAATTAAAACATTTTTACCATCGAAATTGTTATCATAAATAGATTTGTACATATTTTCTCCGCTAATAATGTATCATTATAAAATTATTATTCAATATTAACTATTTGCACCGAAAATAACAAATTTGCTTACTGTCCTTTTAGTTCAGAAACTGTTAGCGGAGTAAAAATAAATTTAGAATACTCGAGCCACAGCGCATTTGGCATATCTTCTCCGATATTCAACCTTTTCAAATATTCGAGATAAATTGCATTTGTCATAACATATCCTCCGGGATAGGTGCGTTGTGAAATTAAGCGGTTGATTTTTTTCTCGGCATTTTGATGCTCAATTAGTTTAAGATGAGCCAATGAATCAATAGCTGTTTGATGTGATATGACAGTATCGCAAATTAGGCGTCCAATATAGTAATCGGCAATATTTATTTTGTTTTGCTGCTCGAAAAATTTTTGACTGGTTTTAATTATCACGGTATCTTTGATACCCATCTGAGGGAAAATCGAATATAAGAAAAAATCAGAGTAGTCCTTGCCCGGGAGAACTATTTTACGGGCGATACTACTTGTACCTTCGAATAGGAACGATAATGGAGAATATTTTGGAAGGAGTGAAAATTCAACCCAACCGGAATCAATTACAAAACTTTTCTCCCAAAGCATTGCTATGACATGCTTTCCTGGATAAGTGTTCCTGCAAATTAGTTCGATTAATTCATCAATATAAAATTGACTGCTTGTATTAATACTTATTTCAGAAACAAAATTACCTAAGTATTGGTAATCTATCTTGTTATCTCCGTAGGGCTGATACTTGATTTTGACATATTCTTTTGGTGGTAAAACCAGATTTCTTATGGTCTGAATCTTAGCTTCGCTAATAATTTTATCTACAAAATATTTTACTTTTTCCGGAGAAACTATCAATTTATTCCGGAATTCTATGCATTTCTCTAAAACAGGATTTTCACCGACAATTATTGAATCCAGCCTTGAGTGGATTCTGGCAAAATATTCTTCATCGATAATTACCGGCGAGCAATCGAAAAGCATAGTCATCTCTTCATTGAAATTTGTTGGTGTACCGGATAATTGTTCTGTTCGGAATTTCAAGGAATAGAGCGACTTCAGAAGCATATTATACCGGAATTTCCATAAACCGTTAAAATACTTTTCATTGTACTTCCTCATTTCAAAAATAAGTGAATCTGTAGATTTTTTTATTTCATCCAAGGATTTGGATTCTGCATCTGCTCTTCTTTTTATATAGGCAGGTCCGTAATAATGCGATATGAAATTCGGGTCAAATTTTCCGAGTTGTAAAGCAAGCTTAATATATGCTTCTGCTTTTGGGTACATGTTCACATCAACAAAATGAACTCTTTCCTTTTCACATGAATCAAATATCAGAATTGATGCCGCCGAGAGAAGAATTGAGATAAAATATTTTTTCATAATTTTTGTTGCCATAGAATTTAAAAGAATATTTTCCGATTAAATGCTATTTTTGCGTATGTTATTTATTATTTTTTTGTTTATTTAAATTAGAGTATTTCAAAAAATATTTGGTTAGAATTCCTGTATACTGCAATTATTAAATAATTCAGTTTATTGATATACCGTTTAAAAAGTTTTGAATCTCCATAAATCAATAATAACATTATCGGCAAAATTAAAGATTGCTGATGAATTTTTATAATTAATTAGTAAAATTTATTCCTCAACAGATTGATTGAAATGAGAAAAAACTGCCTTATAGCCGCCGTTGGAATGGAATCGTTGCATCGGGAGTGGCTTTCACCCGTAAGAAATTATGATGTTATTTTAGTTACATATAAGCCGGAAGCCTTCGAGAAATTCAGGAACGACGGCGAACTTTGCATTTTTAAACATGGTTTTAAATATAACCTGATTATGCATCTTTTCCTGATGGGACATGTTAATATCGAAAATTATGATTTTTACTACTTCCCCGACGATGACCTGGAAATCAGCGCTAAAGCTATAAACGAGTTGTTCCGGATTGCAGGTGAATACCAGCTTGAAATATGTCAACCCAGTCTTTATCCTGTTAATATTTCGCATGAAATAACGGTTAACAGACATAATTCATTACTAAGATTTACAAATTATGTCGAAATAATGAATCCATGTTTCTCTCAAAAAGCGTTGAAGGAGTGCTTGCCTTATTTCAACGAAAGTCAGTCTGGCTGGGGTTTTGAATTTTTATGGTTCAAATTATTAAATAATCCCATAAATAAATTTGCAATTATTGATGCAATTATTGCTAAACACACGAGGGTTCCAAATTCACCGGAAAATGAATTGTATAAAAATTTGAGTAATAATCCTAAAAGTGAGATGGAATCATTAATCAGGAAATATAGACTGATTGATGAAAAAAAAGAATTTTCCTCGATTGTTTTGAATGAAGAATTGAATGAAATTGATACTGAACTCCTGAGTAGTGTTATTTTTAGCGGTAGTGTTAATAGTACTGCTCATTCGGAAGATGCTGCTTTTTTAGATTCAATCGAAAATAATGAAGATGCTGCTTTTTGGTATAATTTTCTTAAATCGGAAGGTAGCGGAAATAAACAGGATTTTCTTGACCGACTAAATCCAGATTTACAACTTCAACAATTATATTCTATTATTTTAGATGAGGCTGGGAGTACTTCTCCGAAAATTTTGGTTTTAAACGCAGGACCAGTTACCAATATTGGAAAAATTTATAAAGGCAATAAGATTGATATTACAGCAACAGATAAAATTCCCAATATTTATGAAAAGATTTTAGCAAAACTCAATATAATTCCACCTGTTAAAACTACTTATTGTGAGACGGAACAGCTTTGCAACACTTTTTCGGAAGAGACATTCGATATTATTTCTGCAAGTTACAGTTTAGACAGAAGCACACATCCGAAGAATGTAATATTCGATTTGCTCAAACTTCTGAAATCCGGCGGCAGCATTGTCCTCGAGCATATAGTTAATTCCGGGAAAAAGCATTCTTATAAAGATGACCACAAATGGAATTTTGCAATTGATAATGGAAATTTTGTTATTACCGGATTCAATGATTTGTTGTGCGATATAACGCAGGAATTTCGGGATTTTGTCGATGTAAAATGCTCGGGAATTGGGAATGACTCTTTCATTGCTATTCTTACAAAAAAAGCTAATAAAGAAATCATCGACAAAAAACCTTTAGTATCGGTGATTATTCCTTGTTACAACCAATCCGAATTCCTAATCGAATGTGTTGAAAGTGTAATCAAACAAACATTTGATGATTGGGAATGTATTATCGTGAACGACGACAGCCCTGATAATACAGTAGAAGTAGCCAAATTCATTTTATCAACTTACCCCGAAAAAAACATCCGATTATTAAACAAAGTAAATGGCGGTGTGTCCGATGCAAGGAACGTAGGTATTCGAAGTGCATCAGGAAAATATATACTTCCACTTGATGCAGATGATAAAATTGCTTTGGATTATCTTGCGGAAACTGTTCAGATACTTGAAAGTAATCCGGATATAGGTTATGTCTATGTTGATGAGAAAAATTTTGGCAATGCAACTCACGAACACAGTAAAGGAGTCGTAACCCTCCATAATTTATTAAATGCTAACGTTCATGATTACTGTTCAATATTCAGGAAAGAGGTGTGGGAGCGAGTCGGCGGATACTCACCGGCAATGTTTTTAGGTGGGAGCGAGGATTGGAATTTCTGGATTGGCGCTGCTAAATTAGGTATAAAAGCCTACCATATCAAGAAACCATTATTCCTGTATAGGAACAGGGAAAATACTTTAGTGGCTGATGTATTGGAAAAACTTGACGAGGTAAAAGCACATTTGGTCTTTCATCACTTTGAGTTATTTGATAATAACATCAGAGCAATGGCAATGGATATTTTGGTGAATTCTTCAGCCGGCAGCAGAGCAAAGCTGGAAAGAATTGTTAAAAAAATTCCTCATAATACTTTATTAAAAAACTTCAGGAGATTGATATTTGGTCCAATTTTTAAGGAAGAATTAATATCTGTTATCGTTCCAACATACAATCGACCTGATTTATTAAGACTGGCAATTCAAAGCATACTTTTGCAAACCTACGGGAATATTGAGATAATTGTTGTTAATGATTGTGGGGTAGATTGTGAAAACGTAATTATTGAATTTAAGCTTCCCGATAAAATAAAGTATTTCAAACACCAAACAAATAAAGGGCTGGCTGCTACACGCAATACCGGTTTAGCACATGCGAGGGGTAAATATATTTGCTATTTAGACGATGATGATATCTATTATCCCACTCACGTATTCACATTAGTTGATTCACTTGTCAATTCGGATTGCAAAGTGGCATACACAGATGCAATACGGGCATGGCAGCGAATTGAAAATCAAAAACATCTTACTTATAAATATGATGTACCATACTCTTTAGAATTTAATGCAGATGAATTACTCGTTGGAAACATGTTCCCTGTGCTTTGTGTTATGCATGAAAAATCCTGTACCGATATGCTTGGTGGATTCGATGAAGCCTTGCGTTCACACGAAGACTGGGAGCTGTGGATTAAACTTTCAAGAAAGTTCATATTTCAGCACATAAAAGAAATTACATGTGAATTTTCCTGGCGAACCGACGGAAGTACATTGAGTTCCAGCGCCCGTAGTAACATGTACGAAACGATGAAATACATTTATCAGAAATATGAAAGTGATGTCCAACACAGACCTGACCTGCAAACTAAACGGGATTCAAGGATGCGCTTTGAATTCCAGGATATTGAACGCCAGGAACAAATCAAGAAAGAAGCTATTGTATCGGATGATAGGAATATTATTTTATCTATTGTCATTCCAACTCATAATAATATAGATTATACGCGTAATTGTATCGAATCAATCGAACAAACTTGCGCTGAAAGTTCGACGGAGATTATCATAGTTGATAATGCCTCGACCGACGGAACAATTGATTTTTTAAGGAAGCAGGATTCAAAGCCTAAAATTCAGGTAATATTTAATTCTTCGAATGAAAATTATGCAAAAGCAAATAATCAGGGTGTTGCCCTGGCAAAGGGCTGTTATATTATTTTCTTAAATAATGATACTAAGCCTTTTCCCGGCTGGACTGATGAATTGGTCAAAGTCTTTGAAAACGATGTTAAAGTTGGAATACAGGGAGCAAAGTTGCTTTATCCGAACGATAGGGTGCAGCATGCCGGAATAGTATTTGGCAAGGTTAGTCCACAGTTAACAATGCATTATCATATTTACCTCAATACACCCGGTGATGCACCATGTGTGAATGTTCCAAGGGAATACCAAATGGTGACGGGCGCTTTGCTTGCCATTAGAAAGGAATTGTTTAATCAAATTGGTGGATTCGATGAGAACTACCTTTTTGGTCATGAAGACTTAGACCTTTGCCTATCAGCCCGTAAGCTGGGTTTTAAAGTCTGGTATAATCCGAAAGTATCGGCTTATCATTTTGAATCTATTACAAAAAAACTTCGCGGATTAGAACAATTCGAAAGTTTCGTACGAAATCCAAATGGTATGGATAGCCGGAATAACGAATATTTCCTGGAAAAATGGCAGGGATTTCTGTTCGAAGATGCTGATAAATACTACTTAGAAGACGGTTTTTTGAATTTAGTTTCCGATGAAAGGATAATCAATGATTATATTCAAAGAGTTGACTTTATAGTTAATAAAATAAAATTCTATTTCAATAATGAACAACAAAACAGAGCTGTTCGGTTGATTCAAATTCTATTTCAAACTACTGATATAAATATTAATTTTTCTGAAAAGGGACAATTAGAGCGGATTCCCGGAAGTCAACTTGAAAATGCTGAAAGGTTTATTACCGATAGTGAAGAGCAAAATCAAGAATCACAGCAAATATCTAAACCCACTCCTGCAGATAAAATTGTTACAAGTACTAAGAAAATGAAAATTCTTTTTACAATGTATGGTTGGAACGAAAGCGGCGGTGGCACTACTTTTCCCAAATCTGTTGCAAAAAGACTGAACAAAAAGGGATATGACGTTGCTGTATTTTATGCTGCTGCCCGTAATTTATCCGAAACCAAACCTTACTTAATGGAACAATGGGAAGATGAAGGAGTCAAGCTTTATGGTGTATTCAACAGACCTACTGTTTTCTTAGATACGCTAAATCCGGAGCGTGAGGTTCGTGACGAAAATTGTACCGCACTATTTGCAAATGTTCTGGATGAATTCATGCCGGACATCGTTCACTACCATAATTTCCTGGGCTTATCTTATGCAATTGCCGACGAGGTTAAAAAGAGGAATATACCAACCATTTATACCCCACATAATTACCATTTAATTGACCCGACACTATATTTTATCAGGTCGGATTTGTCATTGTGGGATGGAGTGGATTTCTTCGCAAATTCGGAAATAATAAAAGCATATCCGGAATTAACGAATGCCTTCAACACAAGAGTTGAAACTGCACGAGCCTTATTGAGAGATAAAATCGACCTCACAATTGCCGTATCAAAACGAGTGAAGGAATTTCTGACAGACTTCTCCGGCAGTGAGAATAAAATTGCTGTTGTTAATCAAATACCGCCAACTATTGAATTTGATGGTAGTATTACAAAAAAATTATTGCCTCCGCAGTTACCACTGAAGCTTGGATTTATAGGTGCTGTGATGCCGCACAAGGGAGTGCATTTAATCGTTCAGGCAGCACAAATGCTTCACAAAGAAGATGTACAGTTCATAGTTTACGGCATGACAAGTGAAGAATATCTGAAAATTCTCAAACTTTTGGATAGGAATGAAATGGTTAGTTTTCGTGGAGAATTCAAGAATTCGAAACTAACCACTATTGCCGGAGAGCTGGATGCCATGATAATTCCAAGTATCTGGGAAGACTGCGCTCCGCTTGTCGTTGCCGAAAGTATAGCATTAGGATTACCGGTTATCGCTGCAAATATTGGTGGTATAAGCGATTTTATCATTGAAGATTTCAATGGGAAATTCTATAAATATGATTCTCCCGAAGCAATGGCTGCTGTTATTTCTGAACTAATACAAAATCCTGAACATCTAAAAACAATGCAGGATAATTGCCGTCTGCCTTATAGTTTCGATGATTATATAGACCATGTTTTGAAAATATATCAAAAATTAATTAATCGCGAAAAGTTTTCCAATGATGATGTAAATTTGATTTTTAAAGATGTATTAGGTAGGTCATCTACATAAAATAAAAATCCCCTTCATCATATCTTACTAAAATAAATGAAGGGGATATAACTCAAAAAAAAATTATTTCAAACCGGCAATTTTCTCTGCTTCAGGGAATAAATCTAATGCCTTACGAACCATGCTATCATCGGAATAATATACTTGTAGCAACTTACTCCTATCCCAGATAGAGCGTGCCACATTAGCTTTAATCATCATTTTAATATATCTTTTATCCTTCTCGTATTGTTCTTCATTCCACTCAACACTCTTATCCTTTGCAAATTTTTTAAATTCTCCTACCATCTGGTCTGAAATTGAATAATCAGCAAAAAATTCATTGAAATTCTGCTTGTATTGGTGCCTTAACGAATTACCTTTTCCGGACATGAATTGCTCGTCGAATTCGTAGAAGCAATTTTTAGCAAGCAAATTTCTTGATAATTTAGTAATTGTATCATACTTCATTACATAATCGGGGGTAATACCGCCGCCACCAAGTACCAATCTGCCTTTTTTAGTCCGGTAAATAGGAAGTGTATCGCTTTCCTGTTTTTTCTTTTTCCCTTCATGTGGATATGATATGATAATTTGGTTATCATCAATTGCTATATCCTTTTTCTCTTTCTTTATTACTTCTTTTAGTTTATCAAGGCTGTGTTCAATATTGGAGCCTTCCTCGAGGTCGAGTCGCCCGACTAAATCGCGATATTCTTCTTTATTCTTATATGGACGCTGAATACATCTGCCTGATGGAGTATAATATTTTGATATGGTTAATCTGAAAGCAGACCCGTCATCATTTTCGAATCCAAATTGTCGCTGTACGAGCCCCTTGCCATAAGATGTTACTCCGAGAATTAATCCCCTATCCAGGTCTTGAATAGCGCCTGAAACAATCTCGCTTGCAGATGCGCTGCCGGCATCGATTAAAACGATAAGAGGCATTTTTTCAAACATTCCTCCCGGATTTGAAGTATAAACTTCGTCGAATTGCGGACGACGCCCTTTTGTATAAACAATTTTGTTACCTGTAGGGATGAACTCGTCAGCCAACATGAAAGCCTGATTCAGGAAGCCACCTGGATTACCTCGCAAATCCAGAATTAAACTCTTCAAACCTTTAGTATTCAGATTTCTTATAGCTTCGGCAAATTCATCATGAGTAGTTTCGGAAAAGCGATTTATATGAATAAAACCAATGTTAGTATTTTCAATTATAAAAGAAGTTTCGATGCTGTTTATCGGAATTTTATCGCGTTTAATTGTATAATGCAACAATTCCCTTTCGGCAGCACGCTTAATATCGACTTCGACAATAGTTCCCTTGGGGCCTTTTAACTTTTTCGGTACTTCTTCCCGGGAAATACCAATAACGTCTTCACCATCTATTTTAACGATTTTATCACCGGACATTATTCCAAGAGCTTCACTCGGTCCGCCAGGTATGGGTGATACTATTGTTATTGTATCATTTAATATATCAAATTCAACTCCAATACCGTCGAAGCTGCCCTGAAAGTCTTCTTTTACTTTTTTCATTTGTTCCGGAGGAATGTAAACAGAGTGTACATCGAGTTCCTCAAGCATTCCTTTGATGGCTGCTTCTGTGAGTTTTTGAGTATCGACATCTTCCACATAATTTTTCAATGCAGTATTGAGAACAAAACTGATTTTCTTAATCTGGTTGTAAACGGTATCTTCAGATACTAATGGTTGAACAAGAGTACCGATAATAATTCCTATTGCAATCAGTATGGCGCCGCGTGCGATTCTTCCCATTTCTTATCCTTAATATTTTTTTGATGTTGAACTTTTATTTATTCTAAATTCTGTTTGCCGTCCAACATCTAATAATTGCTATTGACGTAACAAATTTAAATATAAGTGTAAAAAATTAATTTTCTTACTTGAATTTTCAAATTTACTCTTTTTAAATAGTTTATTATTAATAGAGATTTACCAATGACAGATTTTTCTTGATTCAAAATAATTACAACAATTTCAACAATGAGAAACCCCCTAACCCCCTTTGAAAAAGGGAGAACAATTAATTCCCCCTTTTTCAAAGGGGGTTAGGGGGTTTCTCTTGAATTTGTCAGGGCATATTTTTATAATTCCATTATTTTGGGGTTCAAAATACCATCGAAATGTTGATATTTATATTCCGGTAAATTCAATTATTTCTATAATAGTTTCGCCATAACGCTTATTCGATAAGAACTTGATTGAATGTACCTTATCGATAATTTCGTGAATACTATGCTCTGCCATCAATATTGTTCCGATATGAACAAGTTTAGTTTGAATAAGATCATGAATTATTTTATTATTTAAAAATTCTTTATAGGGAGGGTCTGTAAATACTAAATCAAATTGCGGTAATGGCTCTTTCGAGCCAAGTTCTTTCAATGCCCTTAGGGCATCCTTGCAAATAATGGAATAGTTTTCATTAGGAATTTTAAAATAGTCTAAGCAATTTTTCAAATATTCGATAGAAATCTTACTTTTATCGATGAAATTACAATGTTCGGCACCACGACTAAGGGCTTCTATGCCTAACGCACCGGTTCCGCTGCAAATATCTAAAACTTGTAAAGAGTTGAAGTCGGTAAAATTCTGAAGAATATTAAAAATCGCTTCCCTTGATGAATCTGTCGTTGGTCGAATTCCGGAAGGAACCCCTTTTGGCAAATGGCGCCCGCCATACTTACCGGATATTATCCGCATTAATTCAATCTGATAATATTGTGATATTGCTTCAAAGCGCCCCCTATGCACGGAGCTACAATATGCCCTACCCGGGTGCAATATTCCCGCTCTCTTGGGGTCATGTTTGTAGAAACCATGCGAAATGCATTCAGCCTGCCGGCTTCAATATCCATAGCCATAGCAGATTCCCAAGCCGACATGAAATTCTCTTTTGTTAATCCGGAACCAAAAAGATATACGGCATCTATTTTATCAACCTGTTCAGCTAAAAGTTTAGGAAGTTCATCTTCGACAACCTGACCAATATTTTTTGTTCCCTGTAAAGAAACGAGATGATAGTATATAGGCTTTTTATTCTCAATCAGGCTTATATCCATAAATTGACTCTGTATTGATAGCAGGACAACTGTTTTATTAGCTTTTTCCGGATAATTATAAAGAAATGCCGTATGTGCTGCAAATTGACTTATTTCTATATTGTCCATTTGCCTGTTCAATGGTTTGATAAGTTCATTGCAAAGTTTTAAATCATTTTTTGAATAAATAACAGCCATCATTGTATGCTTACCGGTTTTCTTTGGGTCGAAGGGAATAACCCTGGGAGTAAAGTCGGTAAAACTAAAGTGAGGGTATGATTGTCTGATTTCGAGAGCTATCAATTGCTTCAGTTGTTCGTTGGAAATACCTGTTTTTCCTGGAATTTGGCTCATCATGACGCTTTCGGCAGGTAATGTAATGTTAATTGTTTGGTAGTCCAATCCGAAATTAGGGATTATCTCGCTAATTTCAGAAGCCGCCACTATCATATCATCTTCATCCATCAACTCTAAATTAATGGGATTTTTTGTTGATTCAAGATAAAGCAATGAAAGACCCTTCGGTCCGGGTTCTAAAACTGCTATATAGGTTCTATCTACATTCAGAAACAAAGATATAATGGGTTTCATATATTTTCAATTAATTTTTTATTGCTAATTAATACTTTCATCCTATAACTTCATGTACCAGATATTTCAAATCAAATATTAATGAGCGGTAATACAATATTTGAATTCATAATTCATAATTCATAATTCATAATTCATAATTCATAATTCATAATTCATAATTCATAATTCATAATTATAATTCATAATTCATAATTTCATATACTACTTATATTTTACAATTTAACCAAATATTTTATTCTGTACAACTAAGTAATAATAATTTTTCTGTGGTGAAAAATATTTGTTTCATTGGAAATACTTCTTATTATTCATTGAACTAATAATAATGAAATCATTAATATTTTCAAAATGTAACCAAAGTTAAAATCAAATTTAACTTGATTAAAAAATAATGAGAAATTTTTATTATCTTGCATTTAATGATTAATATGACATTGAAAAATATAAATCTTACAACTGTTCCTGCAATGTTCATGGATATTTGCAGGCATTACAATACAGGTAAACAGGCATATTACTTTAAAACCGATGAAAAATCAGTTTCAATTAATTATTCCGAGCTTTACAATAGAACAGAAGCATTCGCCATAGGATTACTTGACCTGGGTATAAGGAAAGGTGATAGAATTGGTATTGTTTCTGAAAATCGAATTGAATGGATTATTGCAAGTTTTGCAATTTCTGCTATAGGTGCTTGTGATGTTCCCGTATTTCCAAGTTTAACTGCTAAACAGGAAGAATTCGTTTTCCGGGATTGCGAAACAACGGCTATAATTGTTTCGAATAATTTCCAGTTGTCCAAGGTTCTCCAATTCAAGGAGAATCTGCCGGGTTTGCGGCATGTTATTGTTATGCAATCAATTACAGAGCATAGCGATTTATCTGTTAAATCGATGGAAAGCGTAATGAAACGAGGTTCTGAGCGGCTTAATGATGATGAACTTCATACTATTTTCGAAAGAGCCTGTGGTAACGTATCTCCGGATGATTTGGTTACATTGATTTATACAAGCGGAACAACTGGTAATCCTAAAGGTGTAATGCTGACTCATAAAAATATCTGCTCTAATGTTGAGGGAATATTGCAAATGATAGACATTACTCCGGATGATGTATTTCTCAGCTTCCTTCCGCTCTGCCATGCTTATGAACGGACAACCGGTTTTTATTCTGCATTTGCAGGTGGCAGCACGATTCATCTTGCAGAAACCATTGAATCAATTGCTGCATTAATACCGGAAGTCAGACCTACCCTTCTGACAACCGTTCCAAAACTTTTGGAGACAATCAGAAAGAAAATTATAAATCAAATTGAAAAAGAGAAACCACACAAACGAAAAATATTTTACTGGGCGACTAATATTGGCAAAAAGAAGCTTCATAACACTCAGAACGGAAAAAATTCTATTATTATTAATGGAATGAATAAAATTGCCGATAAATTAGTTTTTTCTAAAATTAAAGAGAAAACCGGCGGCAGACTCAGGGCTTTCGTTTCAGGTGGAGGAGCTTTACCAGCAGAGATTTGTGAATTCTTTCTTGCAGCAGGTATTACTGTTCTAGAAGGCTATGGTTTGACCGAAGCATCACCCGTAGTAACAGCGAACCGGCTTGATGATATTGAAATAGGTTCGGTGGGTACACCGATTTTCAATGTAGAAGTTGAGTTGGCAGATGATGGTGAAATTTTGGTTCGAGGTCCCAATGTTATGAAAGGATACTGGAACAACGAGGCAGAAACAAAAGAAGCTATTTCACCTGATGGATGGCTTCATACTGGTGATATTGGCTTATTTACAGAACGCGGAAAACTGAAAATTACCGACCGGAAAAAACATATTTTTGTATCCAGCGGTGGAAAAAATATTGCACCTTTGCATATTGAAAATTTAATGCGCCAAAGCATGTTAATCGACCAGTGTTTTTTAATTGGGGATAATCGTCAATATTGCACAGCGCTTATTGTACCTGAATTTGAGCAATTAAAAAATCTTGCTTCCAAAATCAGTTTGCAGGATATGGAAATTGCCGATTTGGTTACTCATGAATTAATCCTGCAAAATATGCAAAAGGACATTGATGATTTGCAGAAGGATTTGGCGAAGTACGAGCGAATACGTCGATTCCGTATTCTTCCGAAACCATTTACCATCGAATCCGGAGAACTTTCTCCAAAATTAAGCTTGAGGCGTCATATCATCGAACAAAATTATAGTTCAATAATTGAATCGATGTATCAGGTCAAGAAATAATTACTTTTAGATTAATAGATGGCATAAAATTTGTAGCTTCGCAAAACGTGTTCTTTTATGTATTAATACCGGAAAATGATTATGCCGAAGAAAAAAGGCGAAAAAGGCGAAACAATAATTGGAATTGATGGCGGCGGCACTCATACGAGGGGGATACTATATCGTCGCGGAAAAATAATAGCAGATGCAAAATCAGGCACAACACGTATCGGCGCCGTCGGTGTCGGAGAATCCTGCGAACGGCTTTTGAATGTTATTAATGATTTATGCGAAAAAGCGAAAATTGAATCTTCTGAACTCGATGCTGTCGTTATCGGGCTTGCCGGGGTCTGGTTGGATGAAGAAAAACGCCGTTCGGCTGCACTATTGAAAACATTAGCACGTGGACAAGATATAATTTTAAATGACCTTCTGCTTACAAGCGATGCCGAATTGGCTTTGGAAGGCGCCTTTAAGGGAGAACAAGGTATAATTATTATAGTTGGCACCGGTTCAATTGCTATTGGAAATATCGGCAAAGGAAAATTGATTCGCTGCGGAGGTTGGGGTATAGAACTCGATGACGAGGGAAGTGGTGCATGGATTGGTCGCGAAGGATTGACTGCCGTTGTACGGGCAATTGATGGAAGGGGAAAGCCAACAAAACTTACCCAAATTTTTACTGAAATGATTCCAACAGTAGATTTAAACCATCCAAGAACCATTGTGAAAGCTTATTCCGAAAGAAATTTTGAATATCACATGTTATCTCCATCCGTTATGAAATGCGCTGTTGAAGGTGATAAGGTATGTCTTGATATTATTACCCGTGCATGTTTCCATTTATTGGAATTACCCACTACGCTGAGAAAACAATTCAAAATTAAAGTTGTCCCGGTTGCTTTGATGGGTGGTATAATTGATGCGAAAACACTATTATCGAACATGATTAATGATGAATTAGCCAAAGACAAGCGATTTAAAATTGTAAAAAATCACGGCACTGCTTTTGATGGAGCTATTTCATTAGGATTGAAATTAATCGAAGAATTCGACGAATAATTTTTAAGTAGTCCTTGCGTCAAGAGTTCCTCTTGACGCTTACCTCAACGTAAAGGAAGCATTTGGCAATGAGGTAAAATGTCATTCGTAAGCGAAGTGAAGAATCCAGACGCAGCAATGGGACTGGATTCTTCACTTCGCTTACGAATGACATTTTTCCGGACTTTTTACTCCAACTTATTTCACCATGACATTTTTTTTAAAGCGTTATAATTCCATTTTTTAACCTTCCTTTTTATCTAAATTAAGAAGTATATTGTTTATTAGCCTTTCTTTTTTCCTATTCAGGAATTTTGTAGTTTAAGATTTTATTTGGAAAATTTTTAAATGTTATGGAACATCTTCTTCATAAGGCAATACTCTATCAACAAAGCACTGATGTAAATTACAAGGATGCTGTTCTCTGCAAACTTTGCTCGCATTATTGCAGGATTTCGCAGGGCAAGGAAGGAACTTGCCTGACTCGTATCAATCTCAATGGTGAACTTTACACAAAAACATACAATCAGGTTCAATCTTACGGAATTGACCCAATCGAGAAAAAACCATTTTTTCATTTCAAACCACGCAGTAGTGTTCTGTCATTCGGCGCTCCCGGATGCAATTTCAGATGCCTGAATTGCCAGAATTATTCATTATCCCAGTTCTATAATCTTACAAACAAACAATCCAAAATTCAGGGTTATTCTCCGGAAGAATTAGTGCAAATAGCAGTACAACTTGGCTGCGACGGGATTTCATATACTTATTCGGAACCAACCATATTCTTCGAATTGGCTCGCGATGTTATTCTGGAATCAAGACGCATCCGGGGCGGCAAGGAACTTTACCATGTCTTTGTTTCGAATGGATATTTAAGCATTGAGGCACTCGATTTAATTGAAAAGGAAAATCTTATTTCCGGAATTAATATCGATTTAAAGTTCATCGATGATTCCTCATATAAAAGAGTGTGCAGTGCAAAGATGCGCCCGGTTATGAATACAATAAAAAGAGTCAATGAACTGCGCGAAATAATGCATCTTGAAGTGATTAATTTATTGATTCCCGGTGAAAATGATTCGATTGATAGCATCACAAAACTATGCGAATTCATGGCATCCGTTTCACCCGATATTCCTCTTCATTTCAACAGATTCCATCCTACTTATAAAATGGATGGATTACATTCCACAGAACCGGAAACCATGCTGATGGCAAGGAAAATAGCACATTCTATAGGAATCAAACACGTATATTTAGGGAACATCTCATTACCCGATGGAGAGAATACATTTTGCCCAAAATGCAAGAGATTACTTGTTGGCAGGAGTCATTTCGATGTCGGTAAAATTGCAATCAAGCCTGGTAGAAGCGGCTCCGAGTGTTCCTTTTGCGGCGAACCAATCAATTTTGTTTTATAAATTATTTTAAATGCCCTTCACCATCTTGCAAATAAGCTCCCATGCGAATTCCACATGCTCGCGCGACACATTGGTTTGTCCGATGACCATCCTCAATGTATAAAGATTATTCAGCTTCGTATGGGTTAGATAGATTTTTCCTGTGGCATTCAGCTTTTTATGCAGCGATTCATTAAGCTCATTCAATTCATTTATATCATCAATTCCGTGTGGTTTGTACCGGAAACAGACTAAGTTGAATGGCGATGGCGCAGCAATCTCGAAATCCGAATGTTCTTCAATTTTTTTTCGTAATTCTTCAGCAAGTATGATGTGTTCACGAATCCTGCTTTGAATTCCTTCCACTCCAAAACTACGAAGGACAAACCATAGCTTGAGAGCGCGAAAACGCCGACCAAGCTGGATTCCCCAATCACGATAATTATTGACAACACTGTCGGAGCCGGTTTTCAAATATTCAGGCATTATCTCGAAAGTCCTGATTAGCGTTTCTTTATTGCGCACAAAATATGCCGAGCAATCGAAATTCGTGAACATCCATTTATGGGGATTGAAAACGAAAGTATCAACATATTCCATTCCCTTGAGCAATGGACGAATTTCAGGTAGAACCAGCGCAGAGCCAGCAAATGCGGCATCCACATGCAGCCAGACGGAATATTTACGGCAAATTTCCCCGATTTCATCAATCGGGTCGATGGCTGTTGTACTCGTAGTACCGAATGCTGCAATTACAGCAAGAGGTACATTGCCATTGTTAATATCGGTTTTAATCGCATATTCAAGTTCTGATGTAACCATTGCAAAATTAGAATCGACGGGGATTTTCACGACATTGGAACGTCCTATACCTGCAATTTTAGCTGCTTTCTCGATTGATGAGTGTGCTTCAGTTGAGCAATAGAGCCTATAGGTAGGTTGCTTGCCAAAACCGGAATGATTAATATGATAATTAGTTCTTGATTCTCGTGCAGTTAAAATCGATACAAGAGTTGCTGTGGAAGCAGTATCCTGGATGCAGCCGGTGAATTCCTTTGGCAAACCAATCATGTCCCTCAACCAGTTCATCATAGCTTCTTCCAATTCCGCAGCGGCAGGCGAGGTTTCCCAAATCATACATTGAGCGCCCAATGCTGCAGTCAGCATTTCGCCCAATAGGGAAGGGAAGCTATTGTTTGCAGTGAAGTAAGCAAAGAAGCGGGGATGCTGCCAGTGCGTCATACCCGGCATAATGATATTATCGAAATCCATGATAATATCAGGAAATTCTTCACCCTGAACAGGAGCATTTGATGGAATTTGCCCAAGTATTTCTCCTGGTTTCACCTGCGATTTGACGGGATAATCTTCGATTTGGTCGAAATAATCTGCAATTTTATCAATTAATTCTTTTCCGATTTGCCTGAATTCTTTGCTATTCATTCATAAAAAAAATTAGTAATTAGTAATTAGTAATTTACTCATTATCAAGCGCCATTCTAAAGTCAACGGTGCGTTTCTCAAGATTTACATTTCGAACAACGACTCTTAATCGCTTGCCAAAGTAGTATGTTTTTCCGGTACGCCTTCCAATCAGTCTGAAATTATCTTCATCATGAATATAGAAATCATCGGTCATATCGCGAATATGCAATAGCCCTTCGGAATAGAGTTCATCTATCATTATGAAGATTCCGAAATTCATAACACCGGTGACCATACCTTCAAATACATCGCCAATCCTGTTTTTCAGAAGAATTGCGTGTGCTAATTTGATTGACTGACGCTCGATGTCCATTGCACGCCGTTCAGTGTCAGAAGAGGTTTTGGCAGCATCCTTGAGCAACAAAAGCAAAAATTTCTCCCTTGCCGGCGATACTCTGGATGTTAGATATTCTTTTAACGTACGATGAATGATTAAATCGGGATAGCGGCGAATCGGCGAAGTAAAATGAGTATATTCGGCAAATCCCAAGCCGTAATGCCCTGAATTTTGCGTTGAATAAATTGCCTTCGACATAGAACGAATCAATATCTCATTTGCGATATGTCGTTCTTCTTCGTTCTTGATAGAACCTAATATTGAGTTGATATCCTTCGATTTCAGTTCTTTAAATTTCAGCTTTTTAATAATTGGCGCCAAAAACTTCATTGCTGTTTTTAAATTGCCCGGGTCAGGCTCATCATGTATTCTGTACATAAATGGTAGAGATTTTTTCGAAGTTGTACTTTTCCTCAATTTTTTAATATGAGAAGCTATCGTGCGATTAGCAGCCAACATACTCTCTTCCACAAGAGAAGTAGCATCTGTTTGAGAATTCAAGTATGCCTCAATAGGATTCTTTTCTTCATCCAGACGGAAGCGGACTTCGGTGGTACGGAAATCTATTCCGCCGCCTGCAAAGCGCTTTTTGCGGAGTTGGGAGGCTAATTTATGCAGGTCGGAAATTAATTCGGGATAATCTCCAATTCCTGTATCTATCACCAGTTGCGCTTCTTTGTATGTAAATCTCCTTTTATTTTGAATGATTGTTTCCTTAATTTCATAGCTCTTGATTGTTCCGGATTTCGTTACCTCCATGAAAACAGAGAAAGCAAGCCGGTCAAGACCTGGTTTCAGGGAACATAAATTATTAGATAGTTCCTCAGGCAGCATAGGAACAACCCGGTCAACAAGATAAACACTTGTACCGCGCTTTCGTGCTTCAATATCAATTTCTGAATTTTCTTCGACGAAATAACTTACATCGGCAATATGTACACCAAGAATATAATTGCCGTTTTCCGCATAAGATAAGGACAAACCATCGTCGAAATCCTTAGCATCTTCGGGGTCGATTGTTATAACTACTTCATTACGGAAATCAAGTCTGGCAGTTACATTTGCAATATTTGCCTCCGAAAATTTATAAGCTTCGGATTCCACCTCTTTTGGGAAACATTTAGGCAAGGAATATTCATCGCATAAAGATTCGAATTCTACTTTTGGTTCACCCGATTTACCGATAATTTCCAATACTTCGACCTTTGGACTTTTCTCCGGGTCATCCCAGGCAATCAGTTTCGAAGATACTTTATCGCCTTCAGTTGCCCCATTCAGACGTTGATTAGGAATGAGAAAATCCACATAATGCTTGATGTCATCAGGAATAAGGAAGAAGAACTCGCCATCATAATCAACAGTACCTACAATCGGGAGAACGCTTCTTTCAATGACTTTAATAACTTCCGCATGAGGCTTTTTTCCTTTTCGCAATCCCAGGATTCTGCACTGAACGGTATCTCCATCGAGAGCAGTCAGCAAGTGCCTGCGTTTAATAATAATTTCGGGATATTCGGGAGTTCCGGATTCGACCCATCCTTGTCCGTTACGAATTTCTACTTTGCCTGTAATTACGGATGAAGCATCGAAATCAATCAAAGCGAAACGCCGTCTTGGCAGTTTTTTAATTACCTGCTGTGAGCAAAGATTAACTATTGCTTTTTTTAGTAAATCATGTTCAGGAGTATCCGATTTAATCGAAAGCCTGACGCTGATTTCATTAATCCTTAAAGGTTCCTCAGAATTGCTAAGTAATTCGATGACCTTGTCGGTAAAATATTGATATTTTGCGCTTAATGTTTTTTTCTTCATAATATTGTTATATTTTCAATCAATAATAATAGAGCGAATTAGAGTCGTTTTTATTATACTGCTTTCCCTGCTTTGAATTTTCAAAAAAATAGGTTAATTTTATAATCTTTATTATAGTAGAAAAAAGTTTAGTGTTTCAAATGGGTAAAACCGAAAAAAATAAGAAATCTAATAAAAATCTGTATATCCTTTTTACTGTTGTAGCAATTGGACTCATCGCTTTTTACATGATTTTTAAAAATGAAAATGGAGATTCATCCTACGAACTACCTAAATCACAGTCAAACGACACAAGTGAAAAAAAATTCTCTCCTGATTTTGTTAAAGCAGTAACATCTAATACCGATTCCGGTGAACATATTATCAGGGTAAGCAACCCGGAAGATTTAAAATTGTATTCCGCAATTGATAATAAAGCAGGTTATACAACCAAAAGAATCTTCACAGGTAGAAGAATTAATATAATTTTGACCGGTGTGGATACTCGCCTTGGCGCCAGGACAAAACATGCCGATGCTAATCATGTATTCTCAATTTTAATTGACAGTGGCTTGATTGAAATAACATCAATCCCACGGGATACCCCTGCAGATGCAGGATTAGATGATTCAACAGGTCAAAACAAACTTACAATTGTGCGGGCGCTTCGGGGTAGGGAAGAGTATATGAAGGCTGCTGCCGAGATAGCCGGATTGGACAAAATTCATTACTTTGTTGAACTTGGATTTTCACAAGCAATGGGCTTATTGGAATTTCTTGGATATAAAAATTCCGGTTCTACATTGCAAATATTGCGCTCACGAACAGGCTTAGGCGGGGATGACTACCAAAGATGTTACAACCAATCCCAGTTTATGAAGCAAATGATTTCTTCACATTTTAATAAAATGAACGGTATATTAGGTGAGGTAATTATCCGTGGTGGATTAGTCCTTGTTGAATCGAATCTGACTGCGTCGGGTATAAAGGATTTAATTGCAAAACTTAGTTCGAAAGGATTCACCGGTTCTCCGGATAGATTGAGAATCCGGGTTCGTCCACCCATTAATGTTGGTTTCAAAGTATATGATTTTACTGATGCAGGTGTAATTAATGCCTTAAAAAAGAAAATTGAAAATTTTAATGATGACAGATTAGAAAACGACTCTGCTAATTTTCATAAAACATCTTTGAATGCCGAAAGTATATTAAGAAATGCTATCGACCGGGCAAAAAATGATTCTGCCAAAAGACCAGCTGCCGTTATATCCACATTGAGAACCTATTTTGACCAAAAAGCCTGGTATCAGGTTACTAATTTAAAACTTCGTGAGAAATACAGGGATGAAATTGCCAAAATGCTTTACGATGCTTATATGAAGAAAAAGCAGCCCACATCAGCTTATTCAATTGCAAGTTCTATGGAAAACGAAAAGAAATTATTCGACAATTCAGTAAAATCAGTTGTTAAAGATACTGTCCTGAAAATGAATAAATTGGATTATGAGAAGAAACTCTTCGGTAGAATAGAAAAAAAAAATAAACAAAAGGATACATCAGGGCATTTAAAAAAGAATCTGGAATCAAAAAAGATAGCTGGTAGTGCTGCTCAACAAAAAATTAACGATTCCAGTATTAAATCGAGTAAACCAGATAGTAATAAGAAGTTATCCGGAAAAAATTTAAATCCGAATATTAAGGATAGTGTATCAAGGAAAAAAAAATTAGAATTTGAAAAACAAAATTAAGTTGAGAAAGAATTAAAATGAAGACACTTATAATAGTTCGACATGCAAAATCAGACCATCCGGAATATGGTGAAATACCTGATAGAAACCGTACACTAAATCCGCGAGGTATTAAAGATGCTCCATTTATGGGTGAATTGTTAGCTTCGAGAAATATCAAACCGGATAAAATATACAGCAGTCCGGCTGCCAGAGCCTTGCAAACTGCAAAATACTTTGCTGAAAAATTGGAATATCCGGTTGAAAATATCCAAATCGAAGAATATATTTACTCAGGTGGACCCGAAAAAATGATTAAATTAATTAAAGGTACGAATAACGATTTGAACTTAGTCGCTGTATTCGGACATAATCCTGATGTAACGATTTTAACAAATGTAATTAGCGGATATACCGTACAAACCTTTTCTACCTGCGGAGTAGTAGTTATTGACTTCTCTACCGATAAGTGGGAGAATATCTCGAATAAAAATGCTAAGCTGAGATTCTATGAATACCCAAAAAAAAATAAAATACATGATTAAGAGAAGTAAACAAATATTAAACTTGAGGCTTTCTCAAAAGACAAGCAGTATGTCATTCGTAAGCGAAGTGAAGAATCCAGTCCAAATACCCGATAATGGATTCTTCACTTCGCTTAGAATGACATTCTGCTTGATTATGACATAATTTTGATTAAAGGATACACCAAATGAGTTGAATTTGAGTTTTCCTTATTCGATAAATTAGATTATTTTAACGAGAATTAATTATATTTAAAATTTAACTATGTGTGGAAGATTTGCGCTCTCGGCTAAAACCGAGGATATTGAAAAACTTGTTCAGGGAATGACTGTTAATCAGAATTTACCTCCCCGAACAAATATTGCTCCAACTCAAAAAATTGCTGCCTTGGCTAATGATGGCAATTTTGAATTAAAATATTACAAATGGGGGCTCATTCCTCGTTGGGCTAAGGATGAATCCATAGGCAATAAGCTTTTTAATGCACGAAGCGAAACATTATCGGAAAAACCATCATTTCGGGATGCCTTCAAATACAGAAGATGCCTGATATTTACCGATTGGTTCTATGAATGGCAAAAATTGCAAGATGCGAAAACAAAACAAATCTATAAAATAGGAATGGCTGACGGCAAAACTTTTACATTTGGTGGTTTGTGGGAGCAGTGGCGGAATCCGAATGGCGAAACTATATTATCAGCGACAATAATCACAACTTCACCAAATAAAGTAATGGAACCTATCCATGAAAGAATGCCTGTAATTATACCTTACGAAATAAGATTAGATTGGCTGGAAGGAAAAAGTTCGATTGAATCTCTCAAAGATATGATGGCACCTTTTCCTGAAGATAATATGATTGCCATTCCTATTGATAAAATATTATAAGGAGATTTTATTAACCATACAAATCAAGAGAAACCCCCTAATCCCCTTTGAAAAAGGGGGAATTTGTTGTTTCCCCTTTTTCAAAGGGGGTTAGGGGGTTTCTCTTGAATCAGTTTGGAGAAGGAATTACAAAATTGAAAAAAAAGAAATTTTGATTAACATAACTTAAATATTATGGTTGGAATTGGTTACGATATACACCGCTTTGAGTCGGGTACATATTTCATACTTGGCGGAGAGAAAATTGAATCAGAGATGGCTGTGGTAGCTCATAGCGATGGTGATGTTCTTTATCACGCATTATGCGATTGCCTGCTCGGAGCTGCAGGCTTGGGTGATATTGGGGAGCATTTTCCGGATAATGACATTACTTATAAAAACATGGATAGCAGCGAGTTAGTGAAAATCGTTATGAAAATGTTAACGGTACAAAAGTTAAGAATAGTCAACATAGATGCAACTATTCTTTTAGAAAAGCCAAAGATACTTTCTTATAAAGAAAAGATGAAAAAAAATATATCTTCATTATGTTATTTGCCTGTTGAAAAAGTGAATATAAAGGCAACTACAAACGAAAGAGTGGGATTCATAGGACGTGGTGAGGGAATTGCCGCTATATGCGTATGCGAGATTCAACCTTTGATATGAGTTGGTTTTGATAATTAATTTTTTTTAGAATGACAAATTAAATGAAGAATAATCTGGTTTTCCTATATAACTTTTTACTCTTTTGCTGTATTATCTATAGCTTCTCCTTTTCTCAATCAATTGCAAATAATATATATCCTTACTCATTTTCAAATATAAAATATCAGGATGCAGGCAGATTAGAAATAGAACCAAATGGCAATTCACCGGATATTCGGATGTATCTGATTAAACCAAACTGGACAGAAGAACTTGAAGTATTATATACATGGCGTGGTTGGTCGAGGAATAATGCAAAAGGTATCTCAGCAGGCAGTTATACAATCTTTGCTCCTTTTATCACACCTAATACAATACTTGTACTAAGGAAAAATAATGAAAAAGTTATTGTTGAGAATTATGATTCAAATCTAAATATCATTTCGAATATTGACCTACCGTCAAGTTTTGAAGATATATTAGCAAAAGTTCAGTGGTTAGGCTATGTTTCAAACAAAGAATTGTTATTACTAATTGACGGCAAATTATTTACAATTGGCATTAGTGAAAAAGGAATCCTTTCTTCGAAAATGATTGCCGGGAATGTACTTTCAGCAGCTTCTTTCATTAATGAGAAGGAATTTATCCGGCAATATTCAACTCTCATTTTGGTTGGGGATGAGAGCGGAATAAAAGTATTATTTGTTAAAAAGACCGGAGAAGAATTATTTTCTGCACGGCTGCATTTTGCAGAAGAACAGAATATTTTTGCAATTGGAAATCAGGCATTAGTGCTTTCCGGGTGGGAATCAAATTCACAATCACTAGTTCAGATTATCCATCCTGATAAGGGCATCTCAAAGCAAGTATGGCTCAACTCTAAAACTAAAAATATCAAATTATCCGAAGACCGAAGCAAATTATACTTTTTAAGCATTTCGGGAAAAGATTTTTTTATAAAACGAATGTTTCTTTCCGAACTGAAACCCGATGATGATTTTGAAGCAAAATTACCTTCAGGATTTATCGAACCAATTGGTATTTGGGTAAACGGAGGCTGTATTTTTACTTTATTCAGGAATGGGATTGTTTCCGTTGATTCGCTCGGGACAATCCTATCTGTTGATTTCTTAACCCTCGATGAGAAATATACCGGTACGACAAATGTTCGATTTGTTAAAGACCATTTACTTATTTCTTCCGATATTTCCTCATTGGTATTGCAACGAACTGAGAATAAATTCTGGTTTGTTAACAGATATTATCAGGAATCGGGTAAAATAGTGATACCTGTAGTGCTGCTGATTGCCCTCATTATCACTATCCAGCTATACCGGCATCAGAAAAGATTGCTGAAGGAGACACTTGAATTGGAATCTGCAGGGATTGTTTTTATTATCGATAAATTGGGAAGGTTATTGAAAACAAATAACAATGCCGATGAATTACTTGGAATCGGACATGGTGTTCCTATGAAAAGGCAATTTCATTATTACTGCAATTCCGAGTCCTGCGAACCCTTATCTGAATTTGTAGAAAATGTGTTGAAATCACGGGTTCAGATTAAACAAAGAATTAATCTGATTGATGGTCCTGACGTAAAAGAATGGTACTGCACCGGTGTACCTATGTTCAATGCAGCCGGTAATTTCAGGGGGATTATTCTTACAGGAGTCGATATTACAGAACAATTGGAAAGAAGCCGTTTATCGAATTGGGCTAATCTTGCTCACGATATGCAAACAAATTTAATGACTATAAAGTTGAATGCAGAATTAATTGAAACGACGATTAGTCAAAATAATATCGACAGAAAGAATAAAATTATTTTTCAGGTCAACCTTCTTATCCAGCGTGTTCGCGATTTGGTAACAGTTGCCAAGGGAGATAGGGTCGACCGAATTCTGTCGAATTCTCTTGAAATATGTAATGCTGTTCGCAGTGAATTTGACGAGGCTTTATTTCCGCATATTGAATTTCTAGTAGATGCAAATAACTTCAACTTATATTGCGATAAGCCGAAGTTAATCCGGGCTATTCGTAATGCTGTAGAAAACGGGATACGCTCATTTCAGGGAGATTCCGGTAAAATTCTTATTTCTTCACATAAAGATGGAAGGTATGCTTATTTCAGCGTTCGTGATAACGGTAAGGGAATGGATGACGGTTTGAAAAACCGGATTTTAAAACCATTTTTTACTACTTCTAAACAGCAGGGTGGAACAGGAATTGGTACAATGATAATGCAGCTCGTTATGGATTTGCATGGAGGCAAAATTGAAATCGATTCCGAAATCGGCAAAGGAACCGAAATAACTTTCGTATTACCACTTCTTTCTTATCATAATAAACCGGTAAATGGTAAAAAGAAGAATGATGAATAAACAGGAACTCAAAGGAAAACGAATCGGAAGCCTCGATTATGGCAGAAAGCGGATTGGCTTTGCAGTTTGCGATGAGTTGCATATTACGGTTTCTACACGTGGAGTTTTTTTTAAAGATACACCTGATTATTTTGAAAAACTGGTGGAAGCAATTAATTCCGAGCGACTCTCGGCTATTGTTGTTGGTGAACCTGTGAGGAATGATGGAATTGAAACGGATTTACAAAAAGAAATAAACGAATTTGCAGATAATTTAAATGAAAAGACCGGACTTGCAATATACCGACAGGATGAATCGTTTTCATCTAAAAGGGCTGTAAGTACGATGCTCGAAATTGGTTTTAAGAAGAAAAAACGCAGGGATAAAGCCAACACAGATACAATATCCGCAGCTATTATATTAAGAGATTTTCTTGAAACAATTGGTTGAAGAAAGTATTAATAATTGAAGTCAAGTCATATGAATATCAAGAAGAATGTCATTCTGAACGAAGTGAAGAATCCAGTCCCATTGCGGCTTCTGGATTCTTCACTTCGTTCAGAATGACATTCTTCTCAATATAATATTCAGACTGATTAACAAGCATGACTTCTTAAAAATAATAATTCATAATTTATAATTCATAATTAAAAAAAATGTTCACTGGAATAATAGAAGAAATAGGGGTTATCAAATCCGTTCAGAATTTCGGCGGCGGCAAAAGGTTTACAATCACAGCCGGTAAAGTTATGCAAAATACTAAAATTGACGATTCTATCTCAATAAATGGAGTATGCCAGACTGTAGTTTCTTTGACTCAATCTACCTTTACGGTTGAAGCGGTTGAAGAAACATTGAGGAAAACTAATTTCGGGAAATACTCGCAAGGATTGAAAGTCAATCTTGAACGTGCAACTCAGCTTGGAGAGCGTCTGGGTGGGCATTTAGTTACCGGTCATGTTGATTGCCCCGGAAGAATTGTTACTATAAAACGTGAATCTGCCGGAAGGCTTCTTTGGATTGCCTTCTCTCCGGAATATTCAAAATATGCCGTTGCATCTGGTTCAATTTGTATTGATGGAATCAGCCTTACTATTGCAAGAACAGAGGAAGTTAAACTAATGGTTTCCGTTATTCCGCATACATGGGATAATACTACATTAGGTGAGGCATTCGAAGGTAAGGAAGTTAATCTGGAATTCGATATAATTGCGAAATACTTAGAAAAGCTCTCCCAACCATATTCATCAAAAAAATCAGTCTGGGAGGATATAGTTAATTAATAATTAATAATTAATAATTAATAATTAATAATTAAGAGTATAAAATCCTATAATCTTTTATTCCTAAAAATCCTAATTCAGACTATTCAATTGTTAATTGTATAACCTAAAAGTCTAACAGCCTAAAAGCCTAAAAGTCTAACAGCCTAAAAGCCTAAAATCCTAACAGCCTAACAGCCTAAAAGCCTAAAAGCCTAAAATCCTAAAATCCTAAAATCCTAAAATCCTAAAATCCTAAAAGCCTAAAATCCTAAAAGCCTAAAAGCCTAAAATCCTAAAATCCTAAAATCCTAAAATCCTAAAATCCTAAAATCCTAACAGCCTAAAAGCCTAAAAGCCTAACAGCCTAACAGCCTAACAGCCTAAAAGCCTATAAATAGTTGTGAAAAATAAATTATTTTTTATTAATTTTGTTTTTTATGATTTTGAAATTTTCTTGATTTTATGATTAGTACAAATTTATCCCAAAAATGGCAATTGACGTGGTTTCTTGCTAAAACCGATTTTAAACTTCGATATAGTAATTCCCTTTTGGGATTTTTGTGGTCTATGCTAAAACCATTAGCCGTCTTTTCAATTTTAAGCTTCGTATTCCAGAATATTTTTAAATTATCGGCGAGCCATTTTTATTTAAGAATTCTAACAGGTCTTCTACTTTTCTTTTTCTTTTCCGAATGCACTACATTTGGCTTGAATTCATTATTATCAAAAGGACATTTATTAACCAAAATTGATTTCCCGAAATGGATTATTGTATTGTCATCGACTATAAATACTATGATGACATTCTCAATAAATATACTTATAACAATAATATTTTTTCTGATTGCCGGTGTTATTCCATCAATTATGGCTATGGCTAACTTCTTATTCTTCCTGATTTTACTATTAATGATTTCTATTGGTTCGGTATTTATTTTGGCGCCACTATTTGTAAAATTCCGGGATATAAGCCAGATATGGGAAATTTTGATTTTGGTTATAATGTATTCTGCCCCGATTGTTTATCCATTAACTGCTATCCCTGAACAATATCATAAATACCATTTTATTAATCCATTGACCTCAATCGTCTATTATACAATCGAAGGAATTTTTGAAAATCAATATCCCCCGGCTTATATTTATCTTTTCCTGACTATACTTTTCTCGACATTTTTTATTCTCTCTCTTCTTATTTTTAATTCTATGAGTAAAAAAACTCCGGAATATATCTAATTGTCAATGGTTAATTGTCAATGGTTAATTGTCAATGGTTAATTGTCAATGGTTAATGAAAAAGGGAAAAGGGAAAAACGTAAAATCCTATAATCCTTTAATCCTATAAATCCTAATTCAGACAATTATTAATTAAATTTTATAGAAGTACTGATAGGCTTCTTAGTCCGATAGGTTCTACCGATGAGAATACTTCTGCATATTTCACGCCGATTAGGCTTCCGAAATACAAAGCTCTTGCTTCTAATTCATCTATAAATTCCGGTCTTGAAAGGCGAGTAACAGGTTCATCGGTACGAGACACACCTTCTACGAATACCTGCGACGTATATGCTTTAATCGCCCCCATCTTTTTTTCATGAGTGCTGCTTACATCGACATAAAAATCTGGATTGTTGGGAAATGTATAGCTCTGCATATAACAGAACATCTTCCTTATTCTATGTGGTTCTAATTGAATCCCATTGTATTCGGTTACTATTTTCCTCAAACCGCTTTTAAACATCCCTGTGCGTACTAATTTGTGAACTGCTTCATGGTCGGGATGCCGTTCATAAGGCGGATGGAACAATACAGCCGAGGGGCGGAATATCCGAATTGTTTTAATTATTTCAAGAATATTTTTTTTATTTACTTCAATGTTCCCATCCTCCATCCCAAGATTAACACGATACTTTACACCAAGAATTTCTGCTGCTTTTTTAGCTTCATCCAATCTGATTTCAGGTGTTCCGCGAGTTCCTGATTCGCCTCTTGTGCAATCTACAATGGCTACAGATTTACCTTCATCCGTTAATTTAGCAATTGTACCGCCACATGACAGTTCAATATCGTCAGGATGGGCTCCTATAGCCAATACATCTACTTTATCAAAATTTCCTTTTAATGTCATCTCTTACAATACTCCGTAGAATAATTTTATTTATATAGTGATTAGGCTTTTAGGTTTTTAGCCTAACAGCCTACAGCCTAACAGCCTACAGCCTAACAGCCTAACAGCCTAACAGCCTATCACAATTCTTCGAATCTTGCCTGGAAGAATCTCAAATACGTCGGTTCATAAACCATCTTCAAACCTTTGGCTTCTTTGCGTTTTTCATAAAGCTCTATTACGGCAAGAGCTGTCATATCAAAGTGGGTTTGTGTATATACCCGCCTTGGTACAGTTAACCGGACAAGTTCTAATTTAGGATATTTATGGTCTCCGGTAACCTTGTCTCTTCCTGCCGAGACAATACCTCGTTCCATTGAACGAACACCGGACTCAACATATAAATCAGCGGCTAATTTTTGTGCTGGAAACTGTAATTGAGATAAATGTTCATAGAAGCGCTTTGCGTCTAAGAAAACGGCATGTCCTCCGATTGGAAGTACAATCGGAATGCCGGCGTTTTTCAATAAATTCCCGAAATACTCAACTTGTCTTACCCGATGAGTGATATTTTCATCTTTGATGGCTTCTTCGATACCTCGTGCCATTGCCTCCAAATCTCTTCCTGCAAGACCGCCATACGTATGCAGCCCTTCAAATACAACTACAAGATTACGAAGTTCTTCGAATAAATCCCAATCATTGACTGCAACGAAACCACCGATATTAATAAGCAAATCTTTCTTTCCGCTCATTGTTGCAGCATCAGAATAAGAGCAGAATTCTTTATGGATTTCGGCAATGGATTTATTGTTGTAGCCTTCTTCGCGCTGTTGAATGAAGAATGCATTTTCCATATTCCGGGTTGCATCCAGGACAACTTTAATGCCTTTTTTATGAGCTAATTCGTAAACTTCTTTCATATTTGCCATCGAAACCGGCTGACCGCCTGCCATATTAACTGGAGCTCCAACAGTGATGTATGGAATTTTCCCGGCTCCAACTCTATTTATCAGGTCTTCAAATTTTTGAATATCGACATTTCCTTTGAAGTCGTGTAATGCTTCCGGGTCATGGGCTTCGTCGATAATTACATCAACGAAAGTTCCGCCGGCTAATTCCTGATGCTGCCGGGTTGTTGTGAAATACATGTTACCTGGTACAAAATCACCTTTTTTAATTAGTGTCTGCGAAAGCAGATGTTCCGCTCCCCGTCCCTGATGTGTTGGTACAAGGTATTTGTAGCCGTAATATTTCTTAACATTGTCTTCAAGATGATAATAGTTCCTGCTTCCGGCATAAGCTTCATCTCCAAGCATCATTCCTGCCCATTGATAATCGCTCATTGCATTAGTACCGCTATCGGTTAGTAAATCGATATAAACATCCTCGGAACGCAACAAAAAGGTATTCCAGCCGGCTTCTTTGATACTTTTAACTCTGTCTTCACGTGTAGTAATTTTAAGTGGTTCTACCATTTTGATTTTATATGGTTCGACCCAAGGGATACGATCAGCTAACATATGATTTCCTATTTTTATAAAAATAAAATATATATGAACCTAAAGGATTTTCCTTTATTTTTCTCATCAAATAAAAACAAACTGCAAAATTACGCAAATTATTAAAGTAAGTATCTCAATTAGTTGAATTGGATGGATTGTTTGTGAATTTTGTAACAATTTGTATTTATTGTTCGTTCAGAAATCAAATAAATACAAACCCCATAATCTCCCACACAAGAAGGGATTAAGGGGTGTTTAAATTTGTACTTTTATAATTTTATATTATAAAGTTCTGTGAGTATGGTCGCAAAATGGTTTATTTTCAGAATGTTTGCAGCCACATAAACTGTACAAGCCTGGAGTTTCTATTTCAAAAATAATAGGTTTAATATCAGTTGTTTTGTGTTTGCTGTCGCAAAAAGGTTGATTCTTTGAGCCGCCGCATGCGCACCAAAAATACTTTTTTGCTTCCAGTTCTACTTTATATGATGATTTTTGGGCAATTATAGGTTCACTCATATTTTTTTCCTTTTATTTAATCATTTATTATTCCAAAAATAAATAGACGAATGATATTGATTTTTTGTTTAGACTAATTTTATACTAAACTTCACAGACTAGTGTCATGTCAACCCTACTTTGTCAATTCAATCAGGGATGATTGAACTACTAATTTTTAGAAATTACAAGTAGTACAATCATCCCTGATTGTATAAACTACGTTGACATGACAACATGATAACAAATCCTGGTTTTTCAAAACACCCATAATTTATTTAGTTACAAATTTCTGGAATTTATTATATATCATTGGATTTAATCCAATTAAATAATCGAGCGTTTTCTTAGCTCCGAATCGCTCCCAGTGACTCGTAATTTCTATTCGCGGAAGAGCAAAAAGATGTTTAGAATGTTCATTGAAAATATTTGCCTGTCTGGTCGTAACAGCAGTTTGATAACCGGCTTGATTTGCATATTCAAATTCTCTTGAACCTGCATGGCGTCTCGAACCATAAGGATAAGCGAAATGGTTGATTGGTTTATTACATAATTGTTCCAGGTAGGTTTTAGATTCGGTTATTTCATACCTTGCATCTATTTCGGAAAGTTTGGATAAATTTTTATGACTTACCGAATGAGAGCCGATTTCAATTAATTCTTCGTTAAATACTTCTATTAAATCTTCTTTGGACAAAATTAATTCTGATGTATATTCATAAGGATTTTTATTGATGAATTTACAAATATTTCCTATGTTTTCTTCAAAATCCGGACTTTGTTCATCATTGAGAAAATTATGAATCCGGCGAAAAGTATCTGCTTTTTCTGAAAAATTGTTACAATTAAAAGTATTGTCAATATTATTTAATTTCAACTTCAATGTTTTATGTTTAAGAATCACATCTTCCAAAATATTCCACCAGAGCAATGATTTACGTTCAATGAAGTTCACTACGCAATAAATCGTCATTGGAATATTGAATTTTTTTAGTATCGGATATGCAAATTCAAGGTTGTCACGATAACCATCGTCAAATGTAAATATGACAAATTTTTGCTTTGAACCTGTTCTGAGTAAGTCTTGCAGCTCGGTAAGTTTTGGGAAAATATATTTCTTTTTAACAAAATAATCCACGATGTCGCTAAAATAATCAGGGGTTAACTCATACATTGAATTTTGATGAATCCTTTGCCGGGCTTGCTTAGGAATAATTCGATGAAAATTAAGAATATGTCCAATACCGCGGTAAAATAAGCCGGTAAGATTATGGATTCCTGTATGAACTAAATAAGGGCTGCTCTTAATTATAAGGGATTTCAAACTCATTTTAAAATTATATTTGTATAGCAAACTTTATTTTGTAATCAATTCAATAATTGTCAAAGTCTTAAAAGTAAAAAGGAATGTAATTCAGAGCGAAGCGAAGAATCCAGTATCAGCATTTGGACTGGATTCTTCGCTTCGCTCTGAATGACATTCTTAACATCATTATACATTTAAAATTACGATTTCTGAGTAAAGCATGTCGATTTGTTCGATTTGCCCTTGTGTAGATAAAAATGACCTTGACTGTTCAATTTTCTTGTAAATTTTTCCCTTCAAAATTTCTTCAGAAATCAAGTCATCATAAATCATCATACCTAAAGCCCAATGTCTGATACATAATCTCATACAAATTCTGCTGATGTTCTTTCGAAACATTTCCTTATCGCTTACATAAATAATTCGTATTATCGGTATCCCCCGTTTAAACACTTTGTTGTAAATCAGTAAACAGGATTGTTCTTTGAATGTAATTTTAGAAAAGAAGCAATCGAATTGCAAGTGGTCATGTATGATTTTTTGAAGTGAAGAATCCACGCTGCCCATAATTAGGTCCGCTGAGAATTCAAATTTGATATTTCTATTAAAAGAAAAGTAGGGCATTGGAGCAATGATAAAAGAAAACCGTCCTATTTCAATAAACTTAAATCTATCATAAATTGTCTTGACATCCGAAGAAGGCGTCAAACTTGTTATGATATAATCTTTATGTTCCTTAACTACTTTGCTAAGCAATGTTAGACTAAATGAGCGATATTCTTTTCGAACAATCCAGCTTGTCAGATTACAGAAGTTATAATTATTTCCTTTTATATTTCTTTGACTAAAAATTAATCCTAAAAATCCCATCACTTTATTATTTTCACAAATCATATAACCGAAATAATCCTTACCGGTATTCCATCTGTCAACAAAAAGTCTCTGCCAGTCACTCTTTGTGATGCGGGGATTATTGAATTCGGCGAGTAATTCATAAACATTTTCAAAGTCCTCCGATTTTACTTTTATTATATCCGGCATTTGTTTCGTAATTTAGTATTTATAAATGAATACAATTAAACCCTGAACTACAAAAATAACAATAGAATTCCAAAAGTTTTGAAAAAAAGCAAACCTTCCGTATATTTGTAGTTTTGGATTTGGCTAAAATTGAAAAATGATAGCGATTGAAATACACGGAATCAAAGATGGAATATACGAGATAGATAAGAGTGTATCTGTTGAAGATATACCTGACTTGAGCGAAGAATTTTTTGGAAACATAGTATTCAAAGGACATTTGAGAAAAATCGGTAGACGTTTTTCGATTGAAGGCACTGCAAAATGTAGTTCCCGGTTAATCTGCGACCTTACATTAACTGAATATTCAGAAGAAATCGTTTGTGAAATAACAGCCTCATTTCTTGCCGATACGCTTCTTTACTGGAAAAGTAAAGAAAATTTCCAGGGCAGTGACGATACAATAATTATACATGAAGATGACAAGACGATAGATTTGAGCGATGAATTAAGACAACAACTTGCTTTGACGCTTCCTTTGAAGCGAATTGCGCCGGATGCTAAAGATATTGAAATAGAAAAGATTTACCCTGATTATTTTTCTTCCGGTTCTCCTGAAAGCGAAAGTACTGGAAACAATATATGGGATTCATTGAAAAAAATTAAAATTAATTGATATAATCACAATATAGAGAAGTGAAATGCCAAATCCAACCAGAAAACATTCGAAGTCGAGACGGGACAAAAGGCGTACTCATTATAAAGCAGAGTTGCAGACAACATCAGTTTGCCCTCAGTGCGGAGCTGCAAAATTAACCCACCGGGCATGCCCCGAGTGCGGATATTATAATGGTAGAAAAGTTGTGTCCTAAAATAATTAGAACTATCTTCTATGGCAAAAAATAATCGAAAATTTCGCATAGCTTTGGATGCAATGGGAAGTGACTATGCACCCGAAAGCGAGGTTCGAGGCGCTATTCTTGCGTTCGAAGCGCTAAAAAACGAAATTGATATTGAAATAATCTATGCGGGCAATGAAACCGAAATCAATAAAATATTGACCGGGATTACGCCTCGAGATTTTAAATATTCAATCCTTCATGCCGATGAAGTGGTCACTATGGATGATGAACCTACTGTCGCTTTGAAAAGGAAGCGGAATTCTTCCATGTTCAAAGGCTTGGAATTGCAGGCTCAGGGCAATGCAGATGCCTTTGTTTCAGCCGGTAATACGGGTGCGGTTTTAGCAACTTCTACAGTGGTTTTGGGGAAAATCGAAGGAGTGAGCCGTCCAACTATTGGCGCATTTCTTCCTTCACGCGAAGGTACTCCGGTTTTGGTTGTCGATGTTGGCGCCAATGTTGAGTGCAAACCAAAGTTCTTATATGAATTTGCAGTAATGGGAAGTATTTGTGCAAATGAAGTTTTGGGAATTAAAAATCCAAAAGTAGGGCTTCTCAATATAGGCGAAGAAGAAACCAAAGGTAACGAACTGACACTTGCCACATATCCGTTATTAAAAAACAGCAATTTGAATTTCATCGGTAACGTCGAAGGACGGGATGTTTTGAAAGGTGAAGCCAATGTTGTCGTTTGTGATGGTTTTGTTGGAAATATCGTTCTGAAATTCGCCGAAAGTATGCCGATATTCTTCAAGGCTCAGTTCGAGCATCATCAGGTAACAGGTTTATACCAAAATCTTAAACTAAGAGCAGCCCAATCAACTTTGAGGGAAGTCTCTTTGCCGCTCGATTCACAGGAAAGCGGGGGAGTTCCATTACTCGGGGTTGCCGGTAATGTTATTATCGGTCATGGAAATTCTACTCCAAAAGCAATCAAAAGCATGATAATGCAAGCAGTTACGCTTATACAAAATGAAATAAACAAAAAAATCGAATCGGCGCTAAAACAAACCGATGATTCCAAACAGTCCTAATTAGTTATTAAATTATGCCAGCAACAATTACTTCAATAGCTCATTTTTTACCTCCGGATGTATTCCCGAATTCATACTTTGAGAAATATTTAGAGACCAGCCACGAATGGATTATGACTCGCTCCGGTATTGCAGAAAGACGTTTTGCAACTACAGGCGCAACTTCAGATATGATAGTACCTGCTGCTTTGGAATGTATAGAAAAAAGGGGTATTTCAAAGGATGAAATAGATTGTGTAATTGTTGCAACTGTTACTCCAGACCACATGTTCCCATGCACAGCCGCAGTAGTCCAAAGCAAACTGAATATAACTAAAGCATGGGGATTTGATATTTCGGCTGCCTGCTCGGGTTTTCTTTTTGCCTTGCAAACTGCAGCAAGCCTTGTCGATAGCGGAGTTTGTAAAAAATTGCTGCTTTGCGGCTCTGATAAAATGTCCTCAATCATGAATATGAATGACAGGGCTCAGGCAATTCTTTTCGGCGATGGAGCCGGTGTATGCCTGCTTGAAAAATCAAATAATCCGGAAATGGGAGTATTGGATTCATTACTCAGAATAGATGGAGCAGGCGGTCAATATCTGCATCAGGTTGCCGGCGGCAGCTTCAAGCCTGCAAGCCATGAAACAGTAGATGCTAAGGAACATTACATTTTCCAGGATGGTCAGAATGTATTTAAAGCAGCAGTAAAAGGCATGGCTGATATATCCAGCGAAATAATGCAAAAAAATCATCTTGCTCCGGAGGATATACGTTGGCTTGTCCCGCATCAGGCTAATCTTAGAATAATAAGCGCTACAGCCGACCGCATGGGATTGAGTATGGATAAAGTAATGATTAATATTGAAAAATACGGAAATACTACAGCAGGAACAATACCGATTTGCCTTTCCGAATGGCTTAATAAAGGCGAAATCCAAAAAGGTGATAGATTAGTGCTATCAAGCTTTGGTGCCGGTTATACATGGGGTGCTGTGCTACTGCGCTGGGATATGAACGACTAATGATTAATGATTAATGGTCAATGGTTAATGGTTAATTATAAAATTATAAATTATTAGTTATGAGTTATAAGTTAAAATTTTCTTAAAAAGAAATATTATTGATTCAGAAATAACAATTAAAAATTAATAATTTGAAAATCATGGTAATCATTTAATCAAGTAAATCAAGGTTCAGACAATTAAAATCAAGGTTCAGACAATAAATATAATGAAAACAGCCATATTATGCTCAGGTCAAGGCTCTCAGTACGTAGGAATGTTAAAGGATATTTCCGAACATTTTCCTACTACTTTAGGCAAAATTAGTCTTGCCGATGAGCTGATTGGTTATAAATTAAGTGAAATCTGTTTCGATGGTCCTCCGGATTTATTAAAAGAAACAAGAAATACCCAACCTGCATTATTTTTACATTCTGCCGTTGTTTATGACCTGATTAAGGAACTGCTCGAAGTTAATGCAGCAGCGGGACACTCAGTTGGTGAGTATGCTGCTCTTTATGCAGCCGGAGTATTATCTTTTGTAGATGCTTTTAAACTTGTCGCTCTGCGTGGAAAATTAATGTTCGAGGCAGGGGAGAAACTCCCAGGCACTATGTTTGCCGTTATTGGATTGGAAGATGAAAAAGTGGAAGCCGTTTGCAGGGAATTAACTGAATCCGGTAATGGAAATGTTGTCGTAGCTGCTAATTTCAACTGTCCTTCACAGGTAGTTGTTTCAGGTTCGGCGGAATATTTACGCAATAATACGGCAGCATTCAAGCAAGCAGGGGCAAAAATCGTTAAAGAGCTTGTCGTTAGCGGAGCATTTCATTCACCTTTAATGAAACCTGCAAAGGAGGAATTAGAGAAGGCTATTCTTGCAACCAATTTCAATACTGCACGTATTCCGGTATATTCGAATGTTTATGCTAAACCGTTGACAGATTCGGATGAACTTAAAAATGCATTGATTATGCAGCTCGAATCTCCGGTTTTATGGACACAATCAATTAAGAAAATATATGAGGACGGAATAAATAATTTTATTGAGGTTGGTGCGGGCAATGTCCTTCAGGGATTAGTAAAAAGGATTGTATCTGATTCTCAAATTAGCGGATTTGATAAAGTAAGCGATATAACCGAAAAATTGTAATAACCAAAAATTTCGTATATTGTAAGTCTATAACTTTGATTAAAATATAGTTAAATAAATTTGTAAATGGAAAAAAAATTAGAAGGAAAAATAGCTGTAATAACCGGAGGTTGCCGTGGAATAGGTAAAGCTATGGTCGAATTGTTTGCAAGGCAGGGAGCTATTGTCTATACAATTGACCATGTCATTCCACAGGAAGGCGAAGCTTTTATCGAAGACGCAGAAATAGCTTCTTCAATTGCCTGCCTTCAAGCCGATGTTACAAAAGAAGAATCGGTTAATAATGCATTTGCCGAAATACTGAAACGAAGCAATAGAATAGATATACTTATTAACAATGCCGGTATAACACGTGATAATCTATTGTTGAGGCTTTCCGAACAGGATTGGGATGCCGTTTTAGACACAAATCTTAAAGGCGCTTTCCTTTGCACAAAAGCCGTTGCCAAGCCGATGATGGCTCAGAGGGCAGGGAGAATAATTAATATTGCATCAGTCGTAGGACAAATCGGCAATGCAGGACAATCAAACTATTCAGCTTCCAAAGCTGGGATGTTCGGATTTACCAAATCAATAGCGCGTGAGTTGTCTTCGCGGAATATACTTGTGAATTGTATAGCTCCGGGCTATGTTAGAACGCCGATGACTGAAAAATTAACAGACGAGCAGAAACAGGCTTTTATTCAGAATATACCGCTTAAACGTGTTGCAGAGCCGCTCGATATTGCAAATGCCGCTTCTTTTTTAGCTTCCGACGAATCATCATATATTACAGGTCATGTGCTGCACGTAAATGGCGGAATGGCAATGTAAGAAAATTGAAATAATGTTTTTTTATTTATAATTCATATTTGTAAAATTTTTTTGAGGTTTAAAATGGCTGATTTAAAGCAAAAAGTTGTCGAAATAATCGTAAGAAAACTCGGTGTCGAAGAAACACAGGTTACAGATTCTGCATCCTTTACGAAGGATTTGGGAGCAGATTCACTTGATACTGTCGAGCTTATCATGGAATTCGAAAAAGAATTCGGTATTACGATTGAAGATAGCGATGCCGAAAAAATTCAAACCGTCAGCAATGTTGTTAATTATTTGACAGAGAAAACAGTATCATAATTTGAAAATGTAATAATTAAAAGAAAAGGCTATGCCAAAATATAATTTCCCCCGAGTGGTAGTAACCGGCTTAGGTACCGTTTCTCCAATCGGGAATTCAGTTGCCGAATTCTGGCAATCGATGATGGAAGGGAAAAGCGGAACCGGACCAATTACCCGGTTCGACCCTGTAAATCATGATACCAAATTTGCCAACGAATTAAAAAACTACGACCCGTTGCTGCATATGAACCGTAAAGAAGTCCAGCGAATGGATTTGTTTTGTCAATATGCAATCTCTGCCGCAACCATGGCTGTTGAAGATGCAGCAATAAATTTCGAAACACTCGATAGGGAACGAATCGGGGTAATATTCGGTTCCGGAATCGGTGGAATGTGGACTTACCATCATCAAATGCTGAATTTATTCGAAGCCGATGGAAACCCGCATAGAATATCACCTTTCTTTGTTCCGATGCTTATTTCCGATATTGCGGCAGGTCATATCGCAATACGGTGGGGATTGAAAGGTCCTAATTATGCAACGGTATCGGCTTGTGCAACATCTTCTCATGCAATATCAGATGCTTTTATGCTTATTCAACGGGGAAATGCCGATATGATTCTTTGCGGAGGCAGTGAATCTGTCGTTTGCCCAATGGGAATAGGCGGCTTCAACTCAATGAAAGCATTATCTACACGCAATGATAATCCCGAATCAGCAAGCCGTCCTTTTGATAAAGACAGGGATGGATTTGTTATGGGTGAAGGCGGTGGCATTATTGTTATAGAAAGCTATGAACATGCTATGGATCGCGGAGCGAAGATTTACGCCGAGCTTGCCGGTATTGGTCTTACCGATGATGCTTTCCATATTACTCAACCATCCGAAGGAGGCGAAGGTGCTGTCCGGTCGATGAGAATTTGCCTCGAAGATGCAGGTTTGGTGCCGGAAGATATTGATTATATCAATGCTCATGGTACATCCACTCCATATAATGATAAAAATGAAACCCAGGCGATTAAAACGTTATTCGGCGCTCATGCATATAAAATGAAAATCAGCTCGACTAAATCAATGACCGGTCATTTGCTTGGCGCTGCCGGAGCTGTCGAAGCCATTGCTTCCGTTATGGCTTTAAAAGAACAGACTGCTCCACCAACTATAAACTATATAACTCCGGACCCTGAATGTGATTTGGATTATACTCCGAATAAACCCGCTAAACACAGGATTAAAGCTGTGATTAGCAATACATTCGGATTCGGTGGTCATAATGCTTCTTTATGCTTTAAAGAATTAGAATAAGCTAAATTGAAATACCGGCAGAGTTTTAAATGACATCCTGCCGGTAAATAAATCGTAGATGATAAGAAATATGTTTCGCTATTTATACAACATCATACTCCGGCGTAAATATTTTAACAAGCTTAGATTCCTTGCTCGCAGTCATACTTACAATGTAAAATGGCTGGGCATCCTACCTGAAAATAAAAAATCGGACATCGAAAAAACATTCAATTTAAAAATTAAAAATCTCGGCTATTACGAGCAGGCATTTACTCATAGGTCTTACCTCCAGATTTCTACTTTTTCGAAGAGCAAATCTAACGAAAGAATGGAATTTTTAGGTGATGCCATTTTAGGTTTTATTGTAGGGGAGTTTTTATTTACAAGTTATTCGGACTCATTCGAAGGTGATTTAACCAAAATGCGTTCCTGGCTTGTCAATAAAAATTCTCTTGCTCTTTGTGCGCGTAAACTTGGTTTATCTCAATTTATTTTACTTAGTCACAGCGCTGAACGTTCGCTTCGTACCGGCAGTGATTCTATGTTAGCCGATTGTCTGGAAGCGGTTATTGCAGCTATTTATTTAGATGGAGGATTTTCTATAGTTAAGCAGTTCATTCTCGAAAAACTTCTTCCAATAATAATGAATGATATTGAAATGGAGGACTCAAATTACAAAAGTATTTTGCTTGAAAGTTTACAAGCTAAATGCAAAAAGGCTCCCAGTTATGTTATTATTGAAGAGAAAGGACCAGACCACGACAAAGAATTTATAATTGGGGTTTACTTAGATAGAGTTTTAATGGGACAAGGAACCGGTAAAAGCAAAAAACAAGCTGAACAATTGGCAGCACAAAATGCTTTGGAGAATGGTATTAATATTATCGAAACAGAAGAAGATGTAGAAAATTATGAAATAAGTGAAATTGATAGCAATGAAAATGAAATGAATGATGGTTCAGATTAATGTCAAATTGTTGTCGTAAAATGTCTATCAAAAGTGAGAATGTCATTCGTAAGCGAATTGAAGAATCCAGTCCAAAAACCGTTTCTGGATTCTTCACTTCGCTTACGAATGACATTCTACTTGACTTTTGAGACAAGCTCATTTATAAGATTCAAATATATTAAATCTAAAACTAATTTTTTTAATTAATTCAAAACAAAAATGGAAAAGTTAATTATTGAAAAATCCAGAAGTAAAAGAAAAGGCTATACACTTCCCACACTTGATGTAGAGCCTGTTTCGAATGATTCACTAATCCCCCGAAAATTCCTTCGCAAAACGGAACCGGAATTACCGGAAGTAAGCGAAATAGATATAGCCCGGCATTATCTGCGTTTGTCCCGGCTTAATTATAATATCGAAGAAGGTTTCTACCCGCTTGGTTCCTGCACGATGAAGTATAATCCAAAGGTAAACGAGAAAGTAGCTTCGCTGCCCGGATTTGCCGATTTGCATCCCTGTACACCGGAACGCAATAGCCAGGGTGCACTCCAATTGATGTATGATTTGGGAGAAGCTCTAAAAGCAATCAGCGGATTGATGGGTGTTACATTGCAGCCGGCTGCAGGCTCTCAGGGTGAGTTTACAGGTATTTTAATGATGCGCGCTTATCATCTTGACAGGGGAGATACAAAACGTGATACAATTTTAATTCCCGATTCAGCGCACGGCACAAATCCTGCATCAGGTGCAATAGGAGGTTTCAAAATCGTAAGCGTTAAATCTAATGATGATGGAAGAATAGATTTGGAAGACCTTAAATTAAAAGCCACCGACGAGGTAGCTGCTTTGATGTTGACTAATCCCAATACTCTTGGTCTTTTCGAAGGTCAAATCTGCGAAATAGAAAAAATAGTTCATGATTGCGGTGGACTGATGTATATGGACGGAGCTAACCTGAATGCTTTATTGGGTATCGTTCGACCGGGTGATATGAATTTCGATTGTATGCATATTAATCTTCATAAGACATTTTCAACTCCTCATGGCGGCGGTGGTCCAGGTTCCGGACCTGTTTGCGTCAGCGAAAAACTTTTGCCATTTTTGCCTGTTCCCAGAATTATCAAAAATGGAGATAAATACGCATTGGAAACTTCGGCAGATAAATCGGTTGGCAAAGTTCATTCCTTCTTTGGGAATTTTGGTATGTTTGTTCGTGCTTATACGTATATTCGTATGTATGGCGCTGAAGGCTTGCATCAGGTTAGCTGCGATGCGGTATTGAATGCTAATTATTTGTTTTCAAGATTGAAGGATAAATTCGATGTGCCGCATGATGAATATTGTATGCATGAATTTACTTTGAGTGGCGACCGCCAAAAGAAAGCCGGGGCAAGCACCAAAGATATTGCCAAACGATTATTGGATTACGGATTCCACGCTCCAACGATTTATTTCCCGCTTATAGTTCATGAAGCATTATTAATCGAACCGACCGAGACAGAATCCAAGGAGAGTATTGATTCCTTTGCCGATGCGATGCTGGCAATCGATGAAGAAATAAAGAATACTCCCGAAGTTGTTTTGAACGCACCCAGCACAACACCCATGCGACGTTTGGATGATGCACTTGCTGCCCGGCAGTTGAATATTTCGTGGGTAGGGAAATAGTGAATAGTGAAAAAGGGAAGAGGGAAAAGGGAAAAGCGAAGAGGGAAAAGCGAAGAGGGAAAAGGGAAAAGCGAAGAGGGAAAAGCGAAGAGGGAAAAGTGGATTAGTAAATGAGAAATTTGACTAAGTTGTTTTCGAAAAAAATAAAATAATACACCCCTTAACCCTCTCTCAACAGTGGATTAAGAGGTGTGTTATTTCTTCATTAATCTTTTCTACTTCTACTTCTTTTTCTATGTTCTATGTTCTATTTCGGGGGAGTCCATCCATCGCGCTTCCAACCGACAAGTTCGATATTGACAGTTCCGACATAAACTTTTAATTTAGCTTTAATTGGAATTCGTGCTTTATCGTCACTAAACCAGGCTTCGAAATTTCCTGTCATCCCGTATATACCTGTCCAATCTGCTGAACCATGTAAATAAAAAGTCCGAACGGCATAATCGATAGAAGAAATTCTAACCTTTTCGACTTTATTTGTAAAATTAATAATTGTTACGCATGTATCACGATCCATAACTGTTGGAACGGAAATGCAACGATTGATACCTGAGAACTGCCGGGCAAAATAGAAAAGGGAGAAACCGTCATTCCATTTTTTTTTTGAGTAAATAGTATCTAACCAGGCTTTCTGTTGGCTTTTCCATTTTTCATTTATAATAATATTATTTTGATAATCGAATATATGGCGCTGCCAGTCCCATTCGTGAGAAATGAAACTAGAAGAACTTTCGAATTTGTATGAGAATGCTGCAGTTGGATCTATCCAACTTTGACTTGTTGCAAAAAGTCTGAAAAAGGGGATTTGTGGAATTGATTCCATTCGGGACATTGTCCGGAAATATTTGATTCCTCCGTTTGATTCTTCAGATAAAATAAACATTTTAATAGTCCCGATTTTAAATCCGAGAAATGATACTTCGTAAGTTAGTTCTTCTCCGGACTGGAATATGGAACTTTGGGCTGAATTAGATTTAATTGTAGAAATAAGAAGAACTGCAAGTACTAAAATTAATTTCCAAACTTTAGAGCACATAAATTCAAGAACTAATATTTAAAATAAATCAAATTTAATTAAAATTTTTTTATTTGAATATAATTTCAGAAAACGGAAGGTAAAAATTTAAGTTAGTTCAAAAAACTTCATCCCTGCATGTAATGAAAGGGGGAATCAGTTATTAAAAGAAAACCAATAATGAATTTTGAAGTAAGCAGATATAAATAAAATTATCATAACCTTTTCTACTTCTGCTTCTTTTTCTAAGTTCTATGTTCTACCTCGGAGGAGTCCAGCCATCACGTTTCCAACTTACAAGTTCGATATTAACGCTTCCGACATAGACTTTCATTTTAGCTTTAATTGGAATACGGGCATTATCATCGCTCACCCATGCTTCGAAATTTCCGGTTATCCCGTAAACACCTGTCCATTTTGCAGCACCATTGAAATAAAGAGTTCGAACAGGATAGTCTATTGAAGAAATGTTAACATTTTCGACTTTATTAGTAAAGTTAATAATAGTTTTACATGTATCCCGTTCCATTACAGTTGGAACTGCAATACCGCGCTTGCTGCCGGCAAATTGCCTGGCAAAGTAGAATAGCGAACAGCCGTCATTCCATTTTTTTGAAGAGCGAACAGTATCTAACCATGTTTTTTGTTGGTTCTTCCATTTTTCGTTGACTACAAAATTTTTCTGATAATCGAAAATCAGGCGCTGCCAGTCCCATTCGGGAGTTATGAAACGGGTTGAGCCTTCGAATTTATAAGAAAACGCTGCTGATTGGTCAATCCAGCTTTGATATGTTGCATTAAGTTTGAAATAAGGAATTTGTGGAATGGATTCCATTTGAGACATAGCCCTATATGCTATGTTGAGACCAAATTTTTCTTCAGCAAGAATAAACATCCTGATTGTTCCTAATTTAAATCCAAGGAACGTTACTTCGTAAGTTAATTCTTCTCCTGATTGAAATATTGAATTTCCGTACGAATAGGATTTTGTAATAAAAAAAAGGAGTAAAAGTGTTATTAATGATAATTTCCTCATTTTGATGAACATTATTTTCCAAGCCAAAGTTTTAAAAGGATTTAAACGAATATAAACTGATTTTATTTGAATTTTGTATTATAGAATCATTTCAAAAACCAAAAATTGAATTCCAAAGTACAACTTTGGAATTAGTAAGTTCTTGATATATCTCATTCCAAAATTCCGATTTTGGAATGTAATTATCACTAAAAATCATTTTTAGATTGAATTCAACATTAGTAATTTGATTTAATGATTTGTATTTTTTTATAAATAACTGAGCTACCTGTCTGAATTTTAATAAAATATATACCCGATGGAAGAATATTATTGGCTAATGTAATAACAACTAAATATGAATTCCCTTGTGGTATTTCATTTCTGTTCACAGGGATTTCCTCACCAAGAATATTTATTAATAAAACCTTGATGCCCAATGTATTTGTAGTATTAATCCCGATATTAATGAAATCGTTTGCAGGATTGGGATAGACTATAATATTAACTTTATCATCATTCATTTCTTCAACTTCCAATACCGGTGCAATATCATAAAGCGCTGAAGAACCGTCATCTGCACATACCGCCATGAAATTTCCGTTTTGAGATAATGATAGGTAATTTACGGAATGTGGCAGATTATTTCTATTAAAAACTGAAGAATCCTTCCAGAAAATAGCTCCTGAACTTATATCATAAAGATAAAGGGAGCCTAATGAATCACCGGCAACAATTTTATTTCCTATCTGAGTAAAGGCTAATGAACGGATTTGAGGGTCTGTGTCCGAAGAATTTATTTTCAGTTTGGTCAGAAGAGAATAATTAGAAGCATCCCAAATATAAATATTGGAACCTAGACCTGATGTTGCAATTCTCTTTCCATCAGGCGAAAATTTAGCTGATGAAATTTCCGTGAAGCTTATATTTTTATCATTAACAAAAATAGTATCCTTTACATAAGTAACATTAGGAATATCGAATTTATAAATTATTATATAACCTTCCTTGGTTCCCATACAAATCTTTTTGCCATCAGGGTATATGTCCATAGAAATAATATCCAGATATGTTGTATCGAATTTTTTAAATTGAAAATCCTTGTAATTTATTAAATACCCTCCAACCTTTGGACAAGCTGCAACGATATAATTTAACGAGGGAGTGAAAGTAACAAGGCTAACATCATCAGGCAATTTAAAGGATTTTTCCAAAACGGGTTTTTCATAATTTTTATTATTCCAAATTCGAATAGAATCTGTTCCACCGCAGGTAACAATAGATTTTCCATCTTGTGATATATCGAAGAATGTAACGGGAGCATTATTAGCCTTAAAACTGAACATATCAAATCCGGTCTGAAATTCCTTTACTCTAATGATGCCATTGGAAGTAGTAACATAAATTATTGGTACCGTCGGATGAAATTTAATGCAGTTCGAGCCGGTATTATTGGGAGAATAATTTGCATTTACCCTAAACAGTTCAGAACCATTTGATATTGAAAAGTAACCGAAAGTTCCTGAACTTCTGTCAATACCGCCAAATGCTGTTTCTGTTGGAGAGCATTTCAAAGAATATCCCCAAAGTTTGCAACTAATTCTATCTTTATTTCCTGGATTATCAATTGTACTTATATATACTTCCTCATCCCTCGATGAGCCTGTAATTATCTGTTTGTTGTCGCTTGAAAAAAGAGAAACAGGATACTTGAATGTAGTTGTCGCTTCCCTATAAAGCTGTCCTGTCGCTATTTTATAGATTTTTACATTATTCGAATCATCATTATAGGTATAGTTAGCTAAGAAATATTTACCGTCGTTTGAAAAAGAAAATGAATTAGGAATACTTTTGTACCTAATACGCATGATTTCTTTTAAGCTGTCGCTACTCCATATTCCAAAAGTCGAATCTTTTCTTACTACGGAAAAATAATTTTTATTTTGTGAGAAAATAACGTTTGTGGCAGTATCTCCGCCGATATCCAGATATGACTTAGCGCCGGTTTGAAAATCGAAAATCTGCAATTGTTTTGTTAATATTTCTTTTATGGCATATCTTTTACTATCAGGAAGGAAGGAAATCGAATTAACAATATAATCCATAGCTGCAACATCAAAAGTATCGACACGAATAGTTTTACCAGCTTCAATATCTATTAATTCTACAAATCGTGTGGTATTACATCCGATTAAATATTTTCCCTCCGGCGAAATATCAATTTTTCTCATTTCTCTCAGGATTGGGAATTCACGAATGATTTTTTGCGTTTTCAAATCGAGGACTTTAATTGAATTCATGTCTTCAATTGTCTGGGATATCTTACTTTGAAGATAAGCTAACTTCCCATCCGGCGAGAAGGTAAAGCAACTGAAACTCACATCCTGACCATGCTTAAGCCAGATTTGACGCGGGGGAGAAGCAAGTAAAAGATTTGCCGTAAAAAGTAAGATAATTAGTTTATATAAAGTCTTCATGGTTCAACTCATTTGAAATTTGAAAATTTGAAAATGTTCCAATTTGAAAATGGAAATTGATTGTAGGTATTAGCAATTTTTAATTTTAAAGTAATGTCCATCATTGTAATCAAGCCACATTTCGTATTTTTTTGTTAATTTATTATTTAAGAATGGTTAATTGATAAATTTTACTTGAAATGATATCTTTTGGTTCGAAAACTCTAAATAATTTCATAAGTAATGTAGTATTCCCTTCATTTAAGGCATAAAAATTCCATATTTCATACATTGGTGCACCGTCAATGCCTCTCGTACCTGTATATTTTGTTTTGTGAGTTATGTATTTTGCTTTTGAAGAATCAAAATTAGAGATTATATTCCATGTATAACCGCCATCAAAAGCAGTATTCAATATTTTTAATTCAATAGTATCGCCGAGTTTGGAAGAAATTAAGCCATTCGTATCGGGTCGGGCAATATTTCCCGTTGGAGTTGGATTAACCGAATAACTTATGTTACAATTCAAAAGTAAAATAAGTAAAATACATAGTATGAACTTGAATATAAACATTCAAAACCTTTACATTATATTTATAAATCAATTCCTTTTCTTGCAGCATGGCTTATGGCAGCAATCTCTACTACATTATCTTTTATGCGATAAACAATTCTATAACTTTTGTAAATCAATTCCCTGATTGCCGGATTATTATATTCAGGTACTATCCTTCCCGATTCCGGGAAAACAGATAAATTTTCTATTAAACTTAGGATTTTCTGGATTGTAATTGATGCATAAAGAGGAGATTCTTTTGCTATAAAAGTAAATACTGATTCAAGATGAACAGCGGCTTTTGGAGACCATCTTATTTGCTCATCCATTGCGATACTCTTTGTTTTATTTCATCGTGAGGAATGAATTCTCCTTTATCCAACTGTTTCAATCCTCCATCAACCTGCGCTTTGAAGTATAGTTGTTCCATAATATCTTCAATAGTTGATTCGCTCGGCATTTCACTTATTATTGCTATAGCTTCTGCTTTAACATCTAACATTATTTCTCCGTAATTTTTATTTAATATCAAATTTAAAACGAATCTGATTCTTTTTTATTATTTTGTGAATAAAATGATAATGCCCATCTACTGTTCCTCTATTATCTTCTCAATTAGCTTTTAGCTTTGATGGGAAGAGAAGGATACTACATCATCTCTAATGTTTCCAAAAATGTTCCATACAAACCCAATGATGTTAATACAAAATTATTTGATTGATTTTTATCTAAATTATAAAGATTACCCAAACCATAACAATCTTCAACTTCATCATAGAATATTTTATATCCATTATGATCTTGGGATTCCTCTAAAACAGTCCAAAGTTCAACTTCCTGTTCTTTATCAATAGAATAATATTTTTGCTTTATTGGTGTAATTAAACAATTTTTTAAATTAACACCATGTAAGTTTGTAATATTCCAATTACCATTTATTTCATCATAAATTTTATTCTGAATTTCAATTTGTGTCATAATTTAATATTAATAATATTTTTAAATCATTTATCATTTATCATTCATAATTCCCCATCCTACGAATCCACCCAAACCTCATCCGAATAAACACTCGTCTGCGTATCATTTTTTGCTTTAATTTTAAAATTAATCCTATAAATCAAAGATCAGGAACTATTTACTTTCTAAATACAGAGTATCCGGGCATAAATCTTGTCCACCGTTCCATTGAATTGAACCAAGAAAAGGCTTTACTTTTTTAAATTTGTGATAATCCTTTAATTCTTTAAAAATTCCGGTTTCCAAATATGGTTTTACATCAAATACCCTGATTTCATCATTTGTAAATTCGATTTTTAAAGTAAAATCAGGATTAGGAGTGACTTCTTTTACTCTTGGATTCATATCAGTCTCATTACTTCAAATATGTCATTGCCATATAAGGGCTCTCGGGATTAACCTTGAGTGTTTGCGATTTAGTATCAATCACAACATCCATATCCTCTAATGGTATTGAACCGAGTAGAACTTCACTCTTCCCGGGTAATACCATAGCCCTGCAAGTAGTAGAGCGGTTTTCGAATTTTATATCGACTGGTCCTACAATTTCAAAATTCCTGATTGTACCGTCGGTAAGAACAGCTTCCCTGATTTCATAAACTTTTAAATCGAGCTGGCTTTTAATATGCTCATTGATACATAACATATAAGAACCTCTATCGACAAGAGCTTTAACTTTTTCTTTTTTGATTTCTTCTTTAGATATTATACCCCTACGATATAAACCAATTTCATCGGAATTGATTAGTTCAATATTTGCATAAACCATTCCCATTTTTGAACCCTTTCATTATGAAGGATAAAACCAACATCCAAAAATAATCATTTCAGAATAAATATTTTAATTTTTCTATAGTACTTTAAAGATATAAAAATTTATCCCACAAACAGCAACATTTATACAATCAAAATTAAATTTTCGATTTTTATATTTAGAAATATTATTTAATTTGTAATAAATGAAGTTAATGGTTTTTAACAATTAAATTAAGTTAAACTATTTTTGGAGTTATTTTTATGAAAACAAAAATTTATTCAATTTCCTTCTTACTAATTGTTTCAATAGTAATCATAGGAGCATTTTCAACAGCAATCCCCCAAGATTCTAAGATGCCGCCGGCAAGGGAAGTCCCCGGTTTGAATTCACCGGACAAATACCCAAAAGCCTGTGTTAGTTGCCATATTAATTATCCGGAAATGAAAACAGATGCAAGACTAAGTGTTTTATCTGTAGCCTGGAATACCCAGGTTGAACCCGGTTTATTAGCGAAGTCCCAGGCTGCATGCAACGAAGGCGTTACCCTTAAAGGCAAGCATCCATCCAAATTCAATGAAAATACCAACATTCCACAAGCTTGTATCACTTGCCACAGCAAAACCTCAAAAAATGCACCTGAAATGGGTAAATTAATGCATACAATCCATTTAACCGGCAAAGACAACACCTATTTTTCATGGGGAAACGGTGATTGCACTAATTGCCATAAAATGGATAAATCCGGCGATTGGTCGATTCCAAGCGGAAAAGAAAGCGAAGTCGGAAAATAATATTTTATTTTTCAGTCAAGAAAAACTCTTGACGATAGGTTATTACTAAGTGAGTCAAGAGCTTCTCTTGACTTTTTTAAGACAACAACTCGAGTCAAGAGTTCCTCTTGACTCGTTTTTTTACATCAAGAATGATTTATTTCACAAAATTCACACGTCAAGATGAACTCTTGACGTGAGGATATACATTCCCTAACGTCAAGATGAACTCTTGACGTTAGGATTCAACTTATAACTCATAATTTATAATTCATAATTTCCTTTAGGGTTACCTAAAAATTCATTAATTTTGAACTTTTTATTAACCGTTTCCTAACAATATGAATAAATTCAAACTAAAAATAAATAACTACATACCGTATTCACTTGTTTTCCTTTTTAAAATTTACTTTCTTGGAATTATTATTTTTACACTGTATAGGCTCGGGTTACTCCTTTCAAATCTATCGCTGCTATCGGATGTTCCGGCAAAATATACTTATATGGCATTCCTGCAAGGGTTGCGATTCGATACTGTTATAAGCGGTTATATATTAATTTTCCCGTTTATTCTTAGCATGGCTCTGAGTCTAATCCCAATCAGGCAATTTTTTTTGAAATATTTAATATTTATCATTCTCAGTATATTCTACATTCTTTCATTTGCAGTTTGTACTACTGATATACCATACTTCATGCATTTCAGTTCCCGAATAACTCTTGCAATATTGAATTGGACTGGTGCATCCTCAATGGCATTCAAATTCGTAATCGAGAATCCGGTTTATTATGCACCTATTATAGGATTCTTTGTATTCAGTACAATCTTTGTTATTTTGATTAGAAAGCAACTCAAAAAATGGATTGAGCAAGATAAAATATTCATTATTTCATGGAAAAAGCGGCTTAATTTCGGATTGGTTTATTTATTAGCGGCACTGTGTTTATTCATCGGTATTCGCGGACGTGTAGATACTTTATCTCCGATTCGCTGGGGCACTGCACTGTTTTCGCCGTATCCGTTCCCAAATCAATTAGCACTCAATCCGGTTTTTACATTTTTCGACAGCATGATATACCAAAGGGATTTGGAAAAGAATAATAAGAAAATGATGGATGACTCGACTGCTGCTAATTATATCCATAACTTCCTTTGCGGTCCAACTCAAACCGGCTTCCAGTCTCCCATAGCAAGAATGGTAAAACCGGAAAAGGATGCTAAAAAATATAATGTGGTTTTGATTTTAATGGAGAGCATGTCGGCAGAATTTTTGGCAAGCTCAGGCAATTTTAATCCGTCAGTAACGCCATTTCTCGATAGTCTCAGCAATAATGCGCTTTATTTTAATAATATGTATTCATCAGGGATTCATACTTTTATGGGCACATGGAGCGTATTCCTCGGAATGCCTCCTATTCCAACATCGGAAAATCTACTCCTCAATCCTGAAAATATGCATCAATTTTCAGGTTTGCCGGTTACTTTATTCAAAAATGGCTACAGCACTTTCTTTGCAATGACTCATGACTCACAATTCGATAATATGGGAGGTTTGCTGAGTAATAACGGATTCGAACAGGTAATTTCACAAAAAGACTATTTCGATGCTGAAGCGCTAAGTTCGATGGGGATTCCCGACAATGTATTATTTGACAGGAGCCTGCCATATTTAAGGGAGCTTGCCTCAAAGCCAAAGCCGTTTTTTGCAGCAATGCTAACGGTCAGTAATCATGGACCGTGGCGTGTACCGGAACATTTACCACCGGGATTCAATCCAAAACATACAGAGAAAAAACTTCTTGCATGCGAATATGCCGATTGGTCTTTGCGTTATTTCATCAATAAAGCGCGCCGGGAGCCATGGTTCAATAATACAATTTTCGTCTTTGTAGCCGACCATGGTGTTAACATAGTTCCATCCTACGAAATATGCCTTGGTTATCACCATATTCCGTTAATTATTTATGCGCCGAATATTATCAAACCTCAGGTTATTTCAGGCTTCGCTCAGCAGGAAGATATTTTCCCGACTATTATGCACTTCCTCGATATTGAGTATATTAATAATACCTTCGGAATGGACTTAATGAAGCGTCAGCGGGATTTTTCATTCTTTTGTACCGATACCAAAATCGGCGCTATCAATGACAGCCTGTTCCTTATGATTAAAGAATCCGGCGATATGAGTATGTACAAATACAAGGAAAAAAGTTTTGAGAATCATATTTCTAAGCATAAAAATCTTGTCGATTCGATGAAGTACCGCAGCTATGCTACATTCCAGACAGCAATCCGAATGATTAAGCAGCAGAAAGTATCCTTAGATAAAGTGAAATCAGTAATGAAGTAATTTAAAAACTTTGCATCTTTGCGACCTTTGCGGGCTTTGCGAGAGAATTTTTTCTCGCAAAGCAAGCAGAGAACGCAAAGACATTTTATTATTATTTTTAACTTGTTAAATAATTAGTAATTAGTAATTATTTTCTACCACTTCACAAACTTCTCAGTTCGCTCTCCAACTCTCAAGAAATACATTCCCGGCTGCAAATGAGAAATATCAATCCTTTGAATATCTGATTTAGTCTTCTTTAACAGAACACATTCGCCTAAAACATTGAAGATGCGTATATCACTTTTCTGAAAAAGAGCATAGGAAATGTTTATATCAATAAAATCATTTGCCGGGTTGGGAGAGAGGAAGCTGCCATCATTGCTTTTGACCTGCTGCTCTTCAACAGCGGAGACATACTTCGGAGCGCCGAATTCATAAACACCTATATCAACAATTGCATTCTGGTCTTCATTGCCATCCCAAATGCGAACCTTGCCATCGAAATCTGTAGGAGGAAGGTCTGATGAATTCAAGCCTGCATCTATGGCAGGGCTGCCGTTTGCCAGATGGAAATCACCATTGGCAGTATCGACGAATTTCGGCTCAAGAAAAATATTGCCGTAAGCATCGGTAGAATCGCCGTTGTAGTTTGTGCGGACGAGTTTACCTAAGAAATCTATTCCTGAATTATCATATTTTTGATAAGAAGAATAAATGAGATTATTTTTTATTTTACAATCTTTTGTCCCCGTTAATTGAATTGAGACCAATTCTTTTCCATTTTTTATTTTCCTATTATTTGATATAATAGTATTGATAACTTCTGCTGAGTCTGATACTGAAATACCGCAAGTATTTTCAAATGAAATATTATTAGAAATAAAACAATTAATGATTTTTGACCCTTTTCCTAAAGCGACTCCACCAATATTATTTGCTTTATTACCATAAATAATACAATTGATTAAGGTTGGACCATTACCCCATCCAAAATCTCCAACACCACCAATTCCAGAATTTTGGGAATTAGTATCAGCTATATTATTTGCGATTATACAATTTTCCATTATTGTGCCTACATTGGCAAAATAAATACCTCCATAATATTCACTTTTATTGTTAATGATTTTAGATCTCGTTATTTTTGAGCCATCATAGCATACTTCCATAAATCTATTATTATTCTGATAAATTAGATTGTCAATATTTAAAAAATTGCCAAATGTCTCACATGTAAAACCATTTGACTTCTCAATTGTAACATAATTAAGAGTACAAATAACGTTAGGATCATTAGACTTATTAGGTTTTAAATATATACTTCCTGTATAACCTCCTCTACCCCAATATTCAGTTGTATCATAAGAAGTAAAAACAATTCTTTCATATTCAGTTCCCTTAGCATCTAATGAACCATTAACAATAAATATTGTGTTCTTTCTGAACTTAAAAATTGTTCCTTTTTCAATTGTCAAAGTTTTATTTGTCTGCACAATTAGTGAATCCCTCACCTCATAAACACCCTTCTTCAAAAAGCCTTCAATATTTCCGGTTAGATAGTCACCTAACTTCGTCATAACAATATTTCCCATATCTTTATTGGAGTATAAAGTTAGATTTGTGAAGCTGGTGTCGGAGTAGCCCTTGCATTTGAAAGAAATATTATAAAATCCCTCATCTACAATTTCATTGAATTTGCCGGTACTATCAGCCTTAACGATAAATGTCGCCTGGTCGGGGACAGTTCTTTGGAATGTGATTTGTAGATTTGCGTAATCCGAAGGCTGGCTTAGCACTACCTTGCCGGTAACGATTACTTTTTTGACTTGAGGATAAGCAATAGTGGTTGCAAAGAATAAAATAAAAACGAGTAGAATAATTTTTTTCATAAGACACCTAATTTAATGAATATTTTTCTATGCTGTTTTTGCGACCTTTGCGGGCTTTGTGAGAAAATTTCTCTCGCAAAGCCCGCAAAGACATTTTATAATTATTTTTAACTTGTTATATATATAGTAATTAGTAATTAGTAATTAGTAATTAGTAATTAGTAATTTTTTTCTACCACTTAATAAACTTCTCAGTTCGCTCTCCAACCCTCACAAAATACATCCCCGGCTGCAATTGCGATATATCAACTCGCTGAACATTTGATGTAGTCTGCTTTGCCATAACACATTCGCCCAATACATTGAAGATTCGTATTTCACAAATTGGAACAAGGGAGCATGCTCCCTTGTTCAAGCAAATATCTATGTAGTCGTTTGCAGGATTGGGGGAAAGGAATTGTTGGTTATCATTTTCAGGATTATCGACAGAAAGTGGCTCTACGCTGTAGAATATCATACCAGATGTATTGACTAAGAACAATCTATTGATTTGATTCAAAGTAAAAAAATTGAAGTTCCCGACACTCAAATCATTATTATCATAGATATAGAACCAGCTTTTACCAGAATCAATACTTTTCAGAATGCTATTTGTCTGGTTCAGAAATAATTCATCTTTGCTATTCCTTAATAAATAATTCCTTGATTCTCTATAAAGACCTTCATAATAACTTTCCCAAGTAGAACCTTCGTCAGAACTTCGATAAACACCTTCCTTCATGGCATAAATTATGTAACTGTCTAATACAACTAATTTATTAAATGTGCCTGTTTCATAAATATTTCTTGGAATTAATTTCCAGGTCTCTCCATAATTTGAAGTATATATAAAATCATTATATATAGGATTATTATTTGGAGACATTATTAGCATTTTACCATTTTTCCCAAATGCAAATCCAGTAATGTATTTATTATCTATTATTCCGGATAATTTCTTCCAATTTTTACCATTATCATCGCTTTTATACAATGATGTAATATTATTAGAAGAATTTTGAATGAAAAGAATCCCTTCTGGTGAAGTTAAAAACCTCCCTCCATATTCAGCTTTAAGATTTGTCGGAATTATATTCCAGGAAGAACCACCATCACGGCTTATACATATTGTATCGTAATTTATTGAAATAACATACAAATAATCCTCCTCACTATCAAATCTGACGTTTAAACTTTTTATACTTACAGGTATTTTAAATGTTATATTTACCCAGGAATTTCCATTATTTTCACTTTTGAAAAGGGCTAAAGGTGCTTGATTAACTAACGAACCTGTAACATAGATATTATTTTTAGAATCGAATTTTATATCAGTAATTTGAAGACCATAAGGTCCCTTCGTGCGCTTGAAATGCAGTGTTTCCTGTGCTAACAGGGGTGTTGAGAAAATTGACAACAGAACAAAAAATAAAACGACTTTTTTCATTTTGAAATTCCTCCTATTACAATAAACAAAATATAAGTAAAATAATTACATTATGTTCAAAATTATTTATTTATAAATCATTTTTTTTCAATTATTTATTAATTTTATTTAATCCTTTTTTAAAAAAGTGTTGTTAGTTCAATTTTTCTACCATAATATAATCCCTAACGGGATATAAAAGTATGTTGGTATAATTGAATTACTACTGATATTTAATCCCTAACGGGATAATCAAATTTGAATTCGTTGGTTTTTGAATTATATAAAAATTTGAATTCAGCATTCAGCATTCAGCATTCAGCATTCAGCATTCAGCATTGTAACAGCCTAAAAGCCTAATTTTAAAATATTATTCCTTCAAAAACATCTATATTCCGTGCTTTAGCACTATTATTTGAACAATTAATTAAAATAAATTGAACGACTATAAAAAATATCTTCAGCCTGATGAAATCGCTCGTTTGGCAAATCTTGAATTAAAAGCCCGGCTCGTCGTGGAAGGCTTCATTACAGGGCTGCATCGCTCACCATATCACGGTTTTTCAGTAGAATTTGCCGAGCATCGTCCGTATTGGCCCGGCGATGAAGTGAGGCATATCGATTGGAAGGTTTTCGGCAGAACCGACCGCTACTTCGTTAAGCAATTCGAAGAGGAAACCAACCTCCGCTCCGTTATAGCAGTCGATTCCAGCGCTTCAATGAAATATTCTTCCGACGGCAGGCTCTCGAAATTCGAATATGCGTGTTATCTGGCTGCCGCTATTGCTTATATGCTGATTAATCAACGCGATGCAATTGGGCTTGCGCTCTACGATACCAAGATTCATTCCTATCTGCCGCCAAGCTCGAAACGCTCTTATATCCGGGAGATTCTTCGTTTATTGGAAACAACAACTCCTGCAAATGAAACCGGTACTGCCGCTGCCCTGGACTTATTAGCCGAGAGAATCAAACGCCGCGGTTTGGTTGTAATTATGAGCGATTTCTTCGATAACCCCGATTCGGTAATGCATGCGCTGAATCATTTCAGGCATAATAAGCATGAAGTAATTGCATTCCAGATTCTTGACCCACGAGAACGCGATTTCAAATTCGGGAAGGCAGCTAATTTCATCGATATGGAGACCGGCGAGGAAATGATAACGCATCCTTATCAAATAGAGCGTTCATATACATCCGCTATGAAGGAATTTATGGCTAAAATCAAGCACCAATGCCGCCTGCACAATATTGATTATCATTTGGTAGATACCACTATGCCGTTCGATAAATCGCTTCGGGACTATATGGCGAAGAGAGCGAAAATGTAAATCAATGGTTAATGGTCAATGGTCAATGGTCAATGAAAAAAATATAGGAAAAAAAATGAAAGAGAATATTATAAAAGATAAGTCGTTTCAGTTTGCAATTAGAATTGTTAATCTTTACAAATATCTTTGTGAACAGAAAAAGGAATTTGTTCTAAGTAAACAATTATTAAGGTCTGGGACAAGTGTTGGCGCTAACATTCGGGAAGGGGATAATGCAGAAAGTAAATCTGATTTTATTCATAAACTTGCAATCGCCCAAAAAGAATGTGATGAAACGATTTTTTGGCTTGAATTACTTAAGGCTACAGATTATTTGACCGAAACGGAATTCGATTCAATCAACAAAGATGCTCTAGAAATAATGAAACTTCTTATAACTATAATCAAATCTTCAAAAAAATCATTGACTATTGACAAAAAAACAATTACGAATTAATAATTACGAATTACAAAAACGAAAATAAACATTAATATTACCTTAACCATTTATCATTGACCATTAACCATTAACCGTTAACCATTGACTGTATTCTCTTGTAGTAACCTGACCAAACAATTCAACGAAAAAATTCTGTTCGACCGGATTTCATTCGGTATGGAAGAAGGCGAGAAGTGTGGATTAATCGGCAAAAACGGCGCCGGCAAGACTTCGCTTCTGAGAATTATCGCTGGTACAGTTCCGCCCGACGAAGGCGAAGTTGTTTTTAATAGCAAAATTAGACTTGAATTTTTGGAACAATTACCGGATTATACTTCTTCATCCTCAATAATAGATACTGTATTGAGCGGTAAATCTGAATTACTTGATAAGCTCGAACTGCACCGCATGCTGTGTGTCGAGCTTCAACATAATTCATCCAATGAAATAAAAACGCAAATAGAGAAAATATCATCGGAAATCGAAATTCAAAACGGCTGGCAATTGGAAAATGAAGCTAAAAAAATTCTTTCCAAATTAGGTGTAAATAATTATTTCGACAAGATGGGCACTCTTTCAGGAGGTTTGCGCAAGAGAGTTGCATTAGCTCGCGCATTGCTTGCAGAGCCTGATTTCCTGATTTTGGACGAACCGACAAACCATCTGGATGCTGATTCCGTACAATGGCTGCAGGACAGGCTTTCATCCTCGAATAGCACAATACTTTTCGTAACCCATGACCGGTACTTCTTAGATGCACTTTCTACCAGAATAATAGAATTGGATAGCAAGAAAATTTATTCTTATTCCGGTAACTACGAAAAATATTTACTTCAAAAAGAAAATTTCCTGCAAACCCAGGAATCGACTCAGAAACATTTGCGAAACAAGCTCAGGACTGAATTGGTATGGCTTTCCAAAGGAGCAAAGGCTCGACGCTCGAAGCAAAAAAGCCGCATAGATTGGATTACCGATTTGCAGGAAGATGCTCAATCTACAGATGAGAAGAAAATAAAAATTGAGTTGGGGAATGTTTTCCTCGGAAGCAGGCTAATCGATGCACATGGTATATCCAAATCCCTTGGCGGAAAGCTGCTGTTCAAAGATTTTACTTACCTTGCCAAACCCGGAGACAGAATCGGGATAATTGGACTGAACGGTTCGGGCAAATCTTCGCTCCTGAATGTATTAAGCGGTGAATTGCCGAATGATTCTGGTACAATTAAGATAGGTCAGACAGTCAAAATCGGCTTCTTCAGGCAGGAATCAACCGATTTGAATCTGAATATCAGCCTTGTTGCTGCATTGCGTGAAGTTGCGGATTATATTGATGTTGGAGTAGGCAGGGACAGGTATCTTACGGCTAAGGATTTATTGAATAAATTTCTTTTCTCGCCTTCGCAACATTCATCGTTTGTTTCAACTTTGTCCGGTGGGGAGCGCAGGCGGCTTGCTATTCTGCGTGTACTGATGGGCAATCCGAACGTTTTACTTCTTGATGAACCAACTAACGATTTCGATATTCCCACACTTACAGCATTCGAGGAATATTTGGATAATTTTATGGGTGTGCTGATTATCGTATCTCATGACAGGGCTTTCCTGGACAGAACAGTAAATTTCATCTGGGCTTTTGAGGAGGGTGGCAGAATTCGAGAGTATCCCGGCAATTATACTGATTATTTAGAAAAGAAAGAAGCCCGGCAAAGATTATTATTTCAGGCGAGTGATAAATCGAAGAAAACCGATTATATAAGGAATGACCAGCAGCAAGACAACAGAAAAAAATTATCCTATAAATTGCAAAGAGAATTTGAAGAATTGGAGCTCTCCATCCCGACATTGGAAGAAAAGAAAATTGAAATTGAAAGTAAGATTTATTCAGGCAGCATTATTGATTATAAAGAGATTGAAGAACTAAGCCATGAGTTAGAGCGCATCTCGAAAGAAATCGAGCAGAAAACAGAGAGATGGTTTGAATTGAGTATGATTTAAAATTATTTTACTTAAATTACAAATATTATTAAATTTTAAAACAAGAGAAACCCCCTAACCCCCTTTGAAAAAGGGGGAACATTTATACCCCCTTTTTCAAAGGGGGTTAGGGGGTTTCTCTTGTTTTAATTTATTACATTGTAACCTTTTTCCCCTAATTTGCACTTCATTATTGTACGGATAATCAAAAGTGGAAATGAGCAAAGAATCAGAGCAAATATTTAACGATTACATTAAGCCAGTCTATAAGAATCTGGAACGATATGTCCTGAATCTTACATTCGACCGCGCTCTTGCTAAGGATATTATTAATGATACTTTGATTATTGCTCTCGAAAATTTTGCTAATATCAAGGATAAAAAGAAAGTACTGTTTTTTATGTTCGGAACGGCATCGAAAATTTACAAGAGAATATGTAAGAAAAATATTAGGAATGTAAGTATCGATGCAGTATCCGAAGTGTTCATATCATCCGGCAGTACCGATTCGAATTATGATATTCAATTTTTATATGAATCACTTGCAAAGCTGCCACCGGAGCAGAAGGATGCAATTATACTATTCGATATTATGGGATATGCACAATCCGAGATTGCAGAAATTCAGGCAGTTTCGGTTAACAACGTGAAAGTGAGAATACATCGCGGTAAACAAAAATTAGCCCAAATTATGGGAGTCAAAAATGAATAACTTAAATGATTACTTAAGCCAGGCAAAGCGCCTTGACAACGATAAACCTCTTTTCGTTGAAGAGGAATTGAACCTGATTCTTATTAAGAAAGAAATAAAATTTCCAACTATAATAAAGACGTTAATTATGAGTTTCGCCTGTATTTCTCTTTTTACGACATTAGCATATTTTCTTTTCTTCGGAATGCAGGATAGCCAGGCTTTAAAGACGAATGATGGAAATAGTGGAGTAAATAAAATCAGTAGTGTAACATTAGAAAAGGGCAATGCTATACTTGCTTCTAATGCAGTTGATAATAATTCTTCATCCAATAATAAAGACGATTTACAGCACCAAGAAAATCAAATTAATGTAATGATGGTGAAAGAAAATACATCCCAAAATGAGGAATTAAATTCTAACGGAATTGCATCCGCAACCATTACCAAGAATCAAGCGCAAACTTTTACATCAGGTATGTATATCAATTTAGATACTGGTTCTGTGATTATTCATAACTCTTCAGGTACATTTATTGCGGTTTCATCAAAAAACAATAATAAATTACCAACATATCAAATGGGTGGACAAGCATTTTTTATAAATATTGAAGATACCAATAAGAAAAAGGAACCTGTTTCAAGGGAAGAAGCTTTTAGCCGCTGCGATATTCCAGGTATAAGAATGCTCGAATTGAATGACGAAGAAATGAAAAATTTTCACATTGAACGTAATGAAAATACTATTAAATTATTTATCGAGCGACAAATAAATAAATATGATGAATACTTAATATCCAGATATATAAGTGCAGGGTATTTTCCACTTTTTGTTCCTTCAATTATTAGAACTTATATTTTACATGGCAATAAAAGTACTAATAGGTTTGATATTCAATCTTTAGCTCCCAAGGAAAAACTGGATAGAATGTATTTTTCTAAATCTTTATATGTTGCATATCACAATTTTGATAAAAGAAATAATATACGAAGTTCCGGTATTAATCCATGCTCTCCCTTATTTCAGTATGGTGAAGGAAGCTTTAAGGAATTTTATGAAAAATATTGGATATTGGAAAATGAAAGATACAAAACTTATGAAAAGATGCTTACTGGACAAAATTATCCCCTACTGCATGAAGAGTGGCTTTTACAAACAAAAAGAATTGAGAGTCATGAGAAAACAATTTATGACCAATTGATACCCGTTTTATATTATCCTACTCTTGCAAATGGAGATTCGCTTGATTCCTACTTTGTTCTCTGGTTTGTTCCGAATGACGAATTTATAGAAAAATTGCCGGAGCGTTATAGAAATAAAGTTCGTGAAGAATTATCAGCATTGAATAAAGTGCAGCAGGAAGGTATGCCTCTTGCTCAGGCATGTAAGGGTCAGGCATTTGAGGATTCATATTATGGTTTCTGCCGTCTAAGCGCCGGCGCTTATGAGATATTAAGCATTTTGCCAAATCCTGTCAGCGATGAAGCTACATGCCGTACAAGTACCGCCGAAACACGTTTTCTTAATATACGGCTTCATTCAATTGATGGGCGCTGTATGGGTGATATCGACAACAATGTAAAAATTTCAGCAGGCATTAACGATATTCCCATCAATCTCGCACGAAACGAACTGGCGTCGGGCTTCTACCTGATTTCCTTCTCGAGCGAAAAAGGGGAAATTGCAACAAAAAGAATATATTATGCAAGAAAATAATATTTGAAAATTTGAAAATGGGCAGAATGTCATTCTGAGCGGAGCGAAGAATCTTCTTGAATAAAAGATGAGAGTTGAATTAGGAAAGTTATTAAAAATGAATATTTCAGAATTTGCGAGAAGATTCTTCACTTCGTTCAGAATGACATTCTTCTTGATTTAAGTTTTTATAGTAATTCAAGAATCCAGATTCAGAGCGGTTCAGGTGATTCCTGCATTCGCAGGAATGACATTTAACAACTATTTTTTCAAAACTTTTAAAGAATATTTTATTAACTTTATAATCGAGGAAAACATGAATAGACTAAATATAAACATGAAGAAATTTTATTTTAAGACAATGTTATTTCTTTTTATACTCACACCAGCATACAGCCAGCCTAAGTTGGTGATTGTCGGGGGGGATACTCACGATTGGGGAAAAGTATCGGGCGCCAATCCATTGAAACAGGAAATTAAAATAACCAATCAAGGCGACAAAAAACTAATTATTACCGAAGTCAAGCCAGGATGCGGCTGCACTTCCGCACCCCTTGATAAAAAGGAACTGGAATTCGGCGATACTGCAACAATGAGCGTTCAACTCAATGTGGGGGCTTCATCCGGTGATATAACAAAATCAATTACGATTTCGTCCAATGACCCTCAGTCGGACGGGAAGCATTTTTTATGGCTGAAAGCAAATATATATAATGCTATTGATATTCAGCCAATGCGCCTTTTGTTTAATCAGATGGAAATTGGGCAAAAATCAACAAGTTCATCAAAAATTATAAATAACTCTAAATCTGTTGTGAAGCTCACTGGTGTTGATGTTAGACCATACCAAATTTTTACTATTAATTTAAAAGGGGATGAATCAATAAAACCCGGTGAATCCTTAGAGTTGACGGGAACAGTCATACCAAAAATAACCGGACCCTTTAGTGGAAATATTAAATTCAAAACCGATAATAAAGATTATCCTGAAATTTCTATTGAAGCATGGGGAGTGGTCAATGCTGCAAAGTCCCAGGCTCAAAATAAATAGACTCATATTCAGGACATTAACAACGTTGGAAAATCAATTCTATCGAGTGAAATTATTGAAATTCCAACGTTGTTAAAGACTAATTTTTTTCTTTTTGATTTAATCTCTATATTCTTCCTTTCCTTTTTCATTATGATTTTGATGTCCGTTTAATTCAAGCATTTTGAATAATGAAACGGTGAAATGCATATAATCAATATAAGCCTCTACAAATTTCCTTCCGGCTTCTATTGATTCGTCCTTCTTCTTTTGCGCTTCAGACGCTCTTTGATACTTCATTTTCACATTAGTCATTATTGCTTCGGTTAAATGGGTTAAAAGCTCATCGGAACTACCGGAATCCAAAGCGCCATCTGTTAATTCAATTGCGTGTGATTTTGCGGTTCCTGCGGGCTTTAGCCCGGTATATGGAGCACCTTCGGCGGCTCTATGTATCCTTACGAGTGTCTCAAAGAAATACATATCAGCCATTTCTTTAGTATCTTCGTTGAGCGAACGTAGTTTCATTGTTCTTTCAAACAGTGTGGTAATTTCTTTCTCGGATTCCTTTTTTACCCATTTTAGTACAAACTTAACATCGCCGGTCTTAAGTGCTTTTCTGGCATCTGTTATGACGGGACCATCCAAAGCATCGCAATGAGCCTGCGATTTATTAGTTGATAAAAGGAATAAAAATATTCCGGAGATTATGAGCAAGAATGTTTTGCTCTTCAATAATTTAAACATAGAAAACCTCATAAAAATTTTAAAAATTATATTTTGTTTATTGTAATTGAATAATTGAATAATTGATTCATACCCTATAAAACCTTATAAAAAAGATCACTATAAATCAAAAATTCAATTTACAAAATTCATAGGTTAGTTAACGTTAACTAACTAAAATTATTTTATTTTCTTTTTATCCTTTGCATTATTTTTATTAAAAAATTATCAAAACTATATTTTTTGTTTTTAGTTGAAACTAAATTCTCTTAATTTCGTAATTATTAAATAAGTATTTCTAATGTTAATAATTTTGAGGAATTTATGAAAATCCTTATACCAGCTACCTTGATTCTACTTATAGCCCTATCTATGAATGCACAGACATTAAAAAATTATTCAATACTTCCAACAAAATCAATACCCATTTCAGATACTATTCATGGATTTGTTATGACAGATAATTACCGTTGGCTTGAAGATAAAGATGACCCAAGAGTTAAGGAATGGTCACATGCACAACATGATTACACTGTTAATTTAATAAAAACGCAAACTCATGAAATTAAAGGATTCCGTGAAGAAATCGAAAGGTATTTGGATAGAGATATAGTCGGAGCGCCATTTTTCAAAGGCAAAAGGGAATTTTTCTATTCGAAGAAAAAGGGCGAGCAACAGTATAAAATCTATACAAGATTAGAAGGCAAAGAAATTAAAATATTCGACCCGGAAGAGCTTGACCCAAGCGGTAAAACATCATCAACAGGATTTGTCTTAACCAAAGACGGCAATAAAGCTGCGATTGGTTATCAATTCAAAGGCGATGAAATCAGTCATTACCAAATAATTGATACAAAAACCGGACAAAAACTAGGAACTTCCATCGATGATTTATATGGTTTCGCATGGACAAAAGATGAGAAACATGCTTATATTACGCTCCGCACAAAAGAAATGATAACCAAGCAATTACCGCTCCCAACCTATTTGCATACAATAGGGGAGAGCCACGATAAAGATGTTTATTTATTTGCTCCGAAGGATGCTAAAGACTTTGCATCTATTTGGGATGATGAAGACGAAGATGTCAGCTTTTATTCAGAGGGGGATTTCTATTCCAATACACTGAAAATCAAGCGCCATGGCATCGATAATGATTTTGTAACAATCTATTCAAGTAAAAATTTCAAAGCCGATGTTAATTTAAAAAAAGGCAAACTCTACTTCCAAACTAATGACGAAGCCCCTAATTTTAAAATCATGGTAGCCGACCTTGCTCATCCTGAGTTTTCAAATTGGAAAACATTTTATCCCGAAAAAGAAACCGTCCTGGAAGATTTTGTAATAACAAATGATAACGTAATAGTTCGTTATAAAAAGGATGTTCTGGCGCGGCTCTTCGTCTATGATTTAATCGGTAATCCCATACGTGAACTGGAATTGCCTGAGGTTGCAAATGTCAGTTCGATGAGCTATCAAAAGGAATCTAATACTGTTTATGTTTCGATGAATACTTTCACAGCGCCTTCCAAAATGTACAAAATTGATGGCAGCAAGCTTAACTGGGAATTTTTCTATCAGGATAAACCATCAATCGAAACTAAAGATATCGAATCGAAAATGGTTTTCTATAATTCTAATGACGGTGTGAAAGTGCCAATGTTTATTGTCTATCGAAAAGGGACACAATTTGACGGTAATAATCCAGCATTGCTCTATGGATATGGTGGTTTCAATGTCAGCATGGGACCGAATTATCTTGGTGTAACGGCTTCGTTTATAAATCGTGGTGGAGTTTATGCTATTGCCTGCCTCCGTGGGGGCGATGAATACGGCGAAAACTGGCACCGCAACGGTATGCTTTTCAACAAACAAAATACTTTCAATGATTTTATTTCTGCCGCTCAATTCCTTATCGATAATAAATATACCAACAGTAATAAGCTTGCTATCAAGGGCGGCAGCAATGGAGGTCTGTTGATAGGTGCAACAATTACCCAGCGTCCGGATTTATTCCGTGCGGCAATATGTGCTGTTCCATTATTGGATATGCTTCGTTATCATAAATTCCTGATTGCCAGATACTGGATTCCCGAATATGGCGACCCTGATAAAAAGGAAGATTTCCTGAATATTCTGAAATATTCACCATATCAAAATTTTAAGCCTGGCTTTAATTATCCGGCAATGCTCGTTAAGGCAGGCGAGAACGACTCACGCGTTGACCCGCTTCATGCTAAAAAATTCGCTGCCGCTTTGCAGAACAATCCTGGTCAGAAGAATCCAATCCTTCTTTTTATTGATTTCGATAGCGGGCATGGTTCCGGGCAATCGGTTAAGCAAATGACTGATAATATCGAGCTTGAATGGCGATTTTTGATGAATGAGATTGGAGTGAAATAATGGTTAATGGTCAATGGTCAATGGTCAATGGTTAATGGTCAATGGTCAATGGTCAATGGTCAATGGTCAATGGTTAATGGTCAATGGTCAATGGTTAATGGTCAATGGTTAATGTGTAAAGAAAAAATCCTATAATCCTATAATGTTTTAATCAAGTATATCAAGATTCAGATTATTTTTTTTGGATTTTGTAATGGAATGAACTAATTTTGACGCTGTAGGAGTTTAGGTTATTAGTCTTTTAGATTATTATTAGGAATAATTTAAGAGTGTGTCTAATAATCTGCAGGGAATTGACTAATAGCCTATCTGTCTATCAGTCTGTTAATTTAAAAAATGATTTATTATTATAAGCCGGAGCCGATTATGAAGAAAGTTTTTTTTACTTTTATTTTTGCAATATTTATCTTATCAATCGAATTGAATGCACAGTCGGTATGGGACGAGATTCCTTATCCCGCGGGGATTAATTCCAAAGTTGTGCAGGTAATTTATACCGGGAATACTATTTATATAGCTACTCAATTGGATGGCGTATATTCTTCAGCTAAACCTTTTACATCATGGAAACAGGCTAACCTTTCCGGAGATAATACTAATCCGATAATTTCCATGTTTCAAACATTGGACGGCAATTTGTATGTTTCACGGAATAATAGGATATATAGATGGAATACTACTATGAAGGCATGGGAGTCTAATAATTATTTCTTTGAAATACAATCAACCCTTTATTGCCTTGTTCCAACTTATAAAGGTAGTTTTCTTGCGGGAACGAACAAAGGTATTCTCGAATCTCAAGGTAGTCTTGCCGATTGGTTGGATATTTCCGAAAATAATCCAGGATTAAATGTGAGAAAGATTGCCTGTACTCCAACTAATCAAATCTATATGTTTTCCGATAGTCCTTATGGAGGTCTGTTTTATACTCCTTCATCAGGGGATTTATGGGTAAAAACAGCCGGTCTGGATAAAACCAATCCAATAGCAGGATTCACATCGAATGCTAATGCTACTTATGCTTATTATGATTCATTGATATTCCAATATTCTACAAAAGATAAGAAATGGATTAATTTTCGAACTGCGAATTACAGTCCAATTTCCTGCTTGGTTTCAGATTTAAGCGGTAATCTGGCTTGTGGGGAAAGTAAAACACTATCGATATATAACGCATCCGAAGATACGGTTTATGACAATCATCCCAATTTATTCTTCCCATCGAATATATACTCGGTATCAATGAATCAATCAGGATTCATGGCTGTTGCATGCCAGAAATTCTTATATGTAACCGATTTCACTTTCAACCAATTATTCACCAGCATGCATACTCAACCGAAGCTATTTAAGTATATTGTTTTCACAGATTCAAAAAATAATCCGATAGCAAACAGGACTTTAAAATTATACAAAGCAAGCTGTGATAATAACCAGCTATTTATTCAAGATGTTACAACTAATGCCGATGGAATATTGGAAATAAATTTTGGGAAAGCAGGTTTGAAAGTCGCTGATTTATTGAAATTTGAGCGATTCATTATCAGTTCTCCTACTGTTAAAATCGGGCATGAAGAATTGAATTATAAGAATTTTGATATTTATTTGAATAATATGAAATTCGATTCTGTAGGTACTCCATCATATTACCCGTTAGGCGTCACCGATACTCAATATGTAACGCTCGACCACATGCAAATTTTGCAAAACCTGGTAATTTCTATCGAATGGGAAACCAAAAGGGAATATATGGATTCTATCAAGCTTTGGACAGGCTGGCTTAATGATTATTTATGGGATGTAACCGACGGACAGTTGCGGCTTGGTAAAGTTATTGTTTATGACGGCAAGCAAAAGTGGAGCAGCGCCGATATTCGCTTTTATGCAAGCAATAGCATATTTCCGGCTTCCTATTCAGGTGGGGTTGCCTTATCTGAAAAATATAATGCACAGGTGCGAATGCCAAGATGCATAGTGTCACTCGGCTTAATCGATAATATTGCTGAAACCGATTCCCCGAATTGGTACCAAAAACCAGATAAGTTCCATCTGAATCCTAATACTATGGCTTATGGATTAGGTAAGTATTTATGGGGTTTCTATGAAGAATGGGTTTATTCCCTTCCTCAGAACCAGACCATTATTCCAAAGGATTATAATTTCGGTTTTATGGATAATTATCTTTTAACGAATACATATGGCTCGGAAATGTCTAATCCATCCCGCTATATACTCGATGGTTACAAGCTCACTGCACAATATCTTATGAATGGTTCCGATTGCTGGACTCAATTCGAAAAGAAATTCGAAGGCGATTATCAGGATAGCAGTTATACTATTTGGTGTCCAATAACGAAACCTTCGGAAAGGAAACTACCTTTAAACATGGATTATTTAACCGGACCGGTAGATTTCCAAACCGGGCAGTTCACTTGCGCTTCGAGAACAAATACCGATATTACCGTTAAAAAGCAAAATAAAGGTGCAGGAGATTTTTATGCCCAATATAAAATCACAAGTGGTACCCAGGTGTCATATCCTGATTCTTACTTAGCCGAAGAGAAGGATGGAGGATATTTCATCAAGACCGTTCAAGGCAGGGCATCGGTCTTCGGTCGTGCTAATATACTTGGTGCTATGGTTGGAGACAGGCTTATAGCATCACGGGCTGACCATTACATTCAGCAATATTACTCCCGTACTTATGAATTATTAACTATTAGTTCAAACGAAAAATCCGGCGACAAGCCTCTCGCTGAGCCAAATAGTTGTATCCTGAATCCGATTAACGGATATTATAATGCCGTACCGTCCTTTGCTTACGATGATGCCGGCAGGCTGCAATTGAAATTTATGACCAACAAAGAATTCGGCTCTTCGGCAAAACTCAGCGTTCAGTATGCCGGAGGAACAAAGATAAATACTTTAATGGAATTGGATGTACCTGCAAAAACTTATTATACTACACTGACAGATAGTTTGGATTTGGAGGGTGGATTTCTTTTCTATGGCGGAGATAATGATTCAAAAGTATTCTTTATACCGGTTATATATCGGAATTATTTCAACGGAGGCGCTACCGCTATTTCTTCGTATGATGGGAGAGTCGAATTATTCTGCAATGAAAATAAAGCCGTGCAAACCTACTTTATTTCATCGATGGACTTTCTTCGCGATACGACCGGCTTCGACATTAGCGATGAGTGTATCGGTGCTATGTATTCCATTGCTTCCAATCCGCATGTTGCCCAGCTTCCCGGGATAAATGTCCTGACTTTCAGGTATGATGTTGACGAACTATTTATCAAAACACCGAATACATTAAAGATTTTCAGATGGGACGAGAGCGGAAGAAAATGGGCTTTGTTGAATAGCATTGTCGATACGGCAGCTAAGACAGTGAGCGTAAGGGTATCGAGCTTAGGAACCTATGCCCTGTTTGCAACCGAAAAAACAGTTGGTCTGCTCGATTATTCTTACGAAGATATCTTTAATCTGGAGGTAAAGCCCAATCCTGCTTCCGATAATTCCGAAATCAGGTTCGAATTGCCCGCGCCGGCTAATGTGCGTCTCAGTTTATACGATGAACTTGGGAATCAAAGAACAAAAATCTTCACCGGAACTCTTGCTCAGGGACGCTATGCTTTGCCAGTAGATGCTACTAATATTGAAAATGGCGTTTACTTCGTGCGAATGGAAGCCGGAGGACGCATCTTTACAAAGAAGTTTATAGTAGTAAGATAATTGTTAATTCCTTAATCTTGAGATTTTAGATGTCCATCATCTGCCAGATGTTGGACATCTTGACTGTCTTTATACCAAACAAAATTAAACTATCCGGTATATATATTCCCAAAGTACCCAGTCAGAAGTAACTTCTGACTGTAGGGGAAACTGCCACTTCTACCATAATTTAATCCCTGACAGGATAATCTATCATTACCGGATCGTATTCCCTACCATAATATAATCCCTGACGGGATATATATTCCCCAATTACACAGTCAGAAGGAACATCTGACAATAAGCTAATTCTGAAAAATTATCTCACCTTAACAAACTTCTGAAACAAGCTTCCAGACTGCACAAAATAAATGCCTTCCGGCAAACCGGATACATCTACTCTCATCAAAGTTCCTTCTCCCAGCATGGAGAGGGTCGGTGTGACGTTGGTATAATCACACTCACCTAACATATTATATATCTTTATGTTATGCAGAGATGCAGCCTGTTGGGACCCTACAGATATTTCGATGAATTCGGAGGCTGGATTAGGATATACATTTAGGTTCTTTTCTACAATTTCTTCAATAACTTCATTAACAACCGGGAATAATAATTGACATATTCCGGTACTATCAAAACCTATGTTAGAAGAATATCTTTCATCTCCCGCACCAATACAAGGTGAATTTTTTTGTAAAAAAGGAGGTGCGGAAAATAAAGGGTCTTGTCTTAAATTAAAGTAAGAATCAATATTATCTCCATTTTTATTTTTTGTTACAATTTTACCAATTCCCTCTTTATTTACACTGAAATAATTTCCGGACTTATTATTCCATATTAAATTATTTAATATTGTCGAAGTGTCAGTATTGTACAAATCATTTGTAAGATATATACCATAATTGTTATTTACAATGATATTATTAATATAATTACATCTTGAAAATAAATTATTGCCCAGATAATTAATATATTGATAAACTCCTATACTGCAATCGAAAATAGTGTTATTTATGATTTCCGGATAAGAAGTGCAGAATAATGAAATACCTCTACTACAATTAAAAACTACATTATTTTTAATAATAGGTTTACCCGGATAAATATCAATTCCTCTCCCCCCATATTTACCATAAATATTATAAACCAGATTGTTGATAATATTTATTTTTCCGGATGCATCATTTCTTGTAGAAGAATATATTCCAGACCCCTTACCATTATAAATTGAATTGCATTCAATTTGTGCATTATTATTTTGGTCTAACCAAATACCAGCGCCTTCGTCATCATTTTGAAAATTATGTAAATTATTGTACATAATTTCTGTATAAATGTCCTTGTTGCTAATTATTCCTCTTGAATTGAAATTTCTTAATTCGCAATTTAATACTATTAAATTTGAGTTAGTTGAATAAATGCAATTTGAGCAATATTCAATAATACAATTCTCAAATAAGGCATTAGTTCCTGATAATTCGAATCCATCCCAATCCAAAGGCGTTGGTTTATCGGAATTTGATGTGAATAATACTGGTGATTCTTTAGTTCCGGAAATTATTAAATAACCATTTACTGTAAATTTATATTTACCCATGAACTTAATAACTGTCCCTTTTTGAACTATAAGAGTTGAGCTACTTGGCACACTTATATTATCAGTAACATAATATATAGTTTCATTAGTGAAAGTTCCGCTCAAAGTTCCTTTCAAGTATTCCCCGGCATTAGGTTCGAGAACAATATCATCTAAATGTTCTGTTTCAGATAAAACGACTGTATTTTTTTTATTGTAATACTTCTCCTGATATGATATTTTTGTATAAAGAATTTTATAAATACCACCTTTTAGCCCGATACTGTAGCTGCCATCGGTATTTGAGAATGTCGAATCAAGAACTGCAGTAGGTGAGAAAGGCAGAAAGGTTATCTTAACCCCACTATGCTCAGTCTGGTTCTTTAGAAAGACATTGCCGCTCACATCACAAAAGCTAATATATGAAAATGATATAAATATTAAACAGAATACAAGCAATTTCATATTATCACCCAATTAATGTTAAATTTTTAAAATTTTATCTTCATATTCTAAGATATTTTCTCATTAATTCTGCTTCTATACTTACCTTTCCAAAGCTGCCCTGGCATACAATTACTTTACCTATTTTTCCATCATTAAAACAATACAACAGTTCAAAACGTGAAAAGTTTCGCATAACAGAAAAAAAAATCTATCCTTGCGTTAAGATTTCATCTTGATGTGTAGTTCCGGCGTCAAGAGGAACTCTTGACGTGAGGATAAAGGTATTGTGTAAAGACGTTGCATGCAACGTCTCTACAAAAATATTTTACCTTCTTATAAATCAATGCGTTCATCTTTGACTAAATTTTCTTAATTTTACATACGATACTTCCTCTTCCATAAGGAGAAGAAATATCGTACGGAAATGGTCAATTTAGGCTGTTGGGGTTTAGAGAATTCTGAATTCTGAATTTTATTCAGCATTCAGCATTCAGCATTCAGCATTCAAAATTCAGAATTCCTAACAACCTAAAAGCCTACAGCCTAAATTGACCATTAACCATTAATCATTAACCATTGACCATTAAAATATGAGCGCACGTTCCTTCTACAGCGATGAATTGCACGAAGCACATTCATTGGAAATCCCGTCCGAACTATACGAAACACGTCCTATTATCGAAGGCTATACTATCGATGGTCCCGATTCGAAAGATTTGGACGACGGCATCAACTTAACAAAATACGATGACCATTATAATCTCCAGGTCTCGATTGCCGACGTTGCGGAGTTAATCAAACCTCATTCGATGCTTTTCCATACTGCTTTGGAACGATGTGCTACCCGCTATTATTTAGAGCGAAACAATCCAATGCTTCCGCGCATAATTTCCGAAGATAAATTGAGTTTGCATCCCGACAAACTGACTCCCGCCATTACTTATGATATGAACATCACACCGGAAGGGGAATTAATCGATATTACTTTCCGTGAAACCATGTTCAGGAATATCCGCCGTTTGTCATATTTCGGATTCGATAAAATAATAACCGAATGTTACACTGACCCCGATTACGTGAAATTTATGGATATGGCGAACTTTGCCAATTATCTCATCGACCAGCGCAGACAGAAAGGAGCATTTGCAATTTATGATTTAATTAATAAGCTATTCACTTCCGAAGAAGGAGTCATCAAGCCGCTTCCCAACCATCTTGCGCATATAAGCAATATCGTCATCCAGGAATTTATGATTTTTACGAATAAATCTGTCTCATGGTTTTTCGCGGAAAAGCAAATCCCTTTTGTCTTCCGTAATCATACAGTAAGGCAGAATGCGCCTAAACGAAGCGATATTTTACAGCAGATGAACATGGTACTGATTAATCCAAAGTACCTGGATTCCTTACGGAAACGAAGCCGCATCTGGTATAACCGCGCTAATTACGGCACTGAATTAATCGGGCATTTCGGCTTGAATGAAGATTGCTATTCGCATATAACCTCGCCAATCCGAAGGGTTCCCGATTTATTAGACGAATATATCATCAAAGCATATATTCATGGAACGGAAAGCCCTCTCAAGCCTGATGAACTAAATGGTTATATCGAAGGTATAAATGCCGTAATGAATGAAATAAAAGATGAAAGGAAAATATATCTGAAGGAAAAAGAGCAATTTGCTGCTAAAATGAAAATGGAAAATGCTACAGCCGAAGAATTTGCAGCTATTAGTATGGATGAATTTCATCTAATCCTGAAAGACTCAATTAAACTGAACGAAAAGCATGAAAATATTGAAAAGGCTTTGCAATTAAGATATGAAACCAACCGGATTGACGTTAATATTATTTACCTCATTCTTACAGAAGCTGCCGGGAAGAAGAGTATTTGGCTGAAGCATGTAAAAACCGCACTTGCATATCTCCTGAAAAAAAAGGGAATGCCAATGCAAATCTTAGAAATGCTCCAGCAGAAGGATAAAATCAAGCGATATGCTTATGAATGGGAGAATGCCGAAGGCGAAATCGGGCTGCGTATGCAAGAATGGGTCGATGCTGATGGTAAGTTCAAAGCCAGGGTGAAAGCAAAAGTCAGGGATAAAATCATTAAACCGAATACTTTTTCCGAAGGCAGCTCCAGAACCCAGGCGAAGCAGCGGGCTATATTTGATTTCCTGCGTTTCTATTTCAAGCTTACAATGAGTGCGTTGATGAAAAAGAAACCGGTTGGTTCTGAAGGAAGTGAACTTTCCGAAAGTTCCGAACTTTCGGAAAGTTTAAATGATGATGAACTAATTGCAGCACTTGAGGAATCAGGTTTGAATGAAGATAATATTGAAGGGACAATTGAGCAATTTAATGAATGGGAATTGAAGAAGCAGGATGAAGATGCTAAACAAAGCCCTGCAGAAAAAACAAAGTCCGAAATAAATTATATTGGCGCATTGCAGGAATTCTGCGTAACCCATGATTCGGTTTCAGAGCCGGAGTTTGAATTTACACTCTCAGGAGAAGCCCATGCTCCGAGGGTTACCTGCATCGGTACTTTATCAACGGATAAAGGGAAAATAGAACGGCAGGTTGTTTCGACCACCAAGAAACTTGCTAAGCAGGCAGTTAGTTTTTTATTAATCAATGCCATTAAGGAAATTAAGCCGGGCGCATCTTTCTCGAAAAATGAATTCTTAGCGCCGGCTGAAATACCGAAGGATTACTACGGGCTTATAATCGGATATTGCCAGAAGATGAAGATACCGCCGCCGGAAGCCACATTCGAGCGTAAGGGTTATTTGCAAAGTCCGATTTTTGTTTGCAAGATAATGATTATTTTGGAAAACGGACAACAGGAGTTTACTGCGGAGAATTCTTCCAAGCAATCGGCGAAGCGGGACGCCTCGAAGCTCTGCTATGATTATTTGGTGGAGAAGCAATTGATATAAGTAGGACTCATCCGATGACTCCCTGTCATCGGATGAGTTTGTATTTATCTGATAAAAACAAATTTCTTTGTCTCGGTATTATTTCCGGCTTTTAATATGAGAAAATAAGTTCCGGCACTTAGATAGTTAGAATCATAATTTATGGTATGATTTCCCGTTGACTGCAACTGATTATTGATAATTTTATCTAATTCAATTCCTAATGTATTTGTAATCGTTAAGGATACAATTGCAGGTTCGGAAATTGAAAAATCAATAGTTGTTAATCCTGATGCAGGATTTGGATAGTTATTGATATTCAATGCTAAAGGTGTATCTTCAGTAACGGCAGAAGCTGCTTCAAAACCGCCGCTGAATACTCCATGCCCACACGTAGCAACGGCGACCATTCCATCTGACTCGCGCGTGTCTATCATATTTATAATGTTATTACCGATTGTATTCTCACCTTCTAAAGTCCAGACGGTTGCCATACCATTCAAAGATGTCGTCGAATATAAACCTGTGCTTGTGCCGGCGAGATAGACAATTCCATTACCAGAATGCATTATCGCGGCTGTACGAATTGAGGGGCCACTGCCTTTACCGTCAGGATATTCTTCCAGGTTACCGCCTATAGCAGTCCATGAATTTCCAGCATCGGATGTGTAGAATAAACTCTGAACGCTATAATTCGAAAATGCTACAATCGCTATATCGGCATTCTTACTATCAATAGCGATAGAACTTACATATCCAAGTTTAGGAAATCCCTTTCCTTCCCAGATTGGTTTTGGTACAGTGTAGTCAGAATTTGCCGAATCAATCCGGAAGAGACGTCCATCGTTGGTGCCATAGTAAACACAGTTAACCGGAGTTTTTGCACATGTGATTGCGGTTATCATTGGAATGCGTACCACCGAATCAATTGGTAATATTTTTGTGCGTTCGAGCTTTGTCCATCCCACGTTGGTAGCACCAGTTCCACCGAATGGAATCAAAGTAACGTCATCGTTTCTCCAAAGAAAGCTTCCTCCGCCAAAATACATCCTGCTATTATTATTCGGGTCAAGTGCGAATGGGTTAATCCAGACATACTGGGTTGAACCAATCGGGTCTATACGTGTTTCTTTTAATATTCCGCCTTTTTCATTAAGCACTTTACGATATGCGTGCCCGTATTGCCAGGATACATAATAAGAAGTCCTTCCCCCTGCAATAGCACACGTGGCTCCATCGAATTGATGAAGTGTTGTCCATGGCTTATTTGGGTCAGGTGAATTTGAAAAGTTTGAGTTGTTATCCTGAATACCACCAATAATAGTCAAATCACCCGGGCTTGAGTGGTCAATAGCTACTGTGTAAAATTGTGCAGTCAGATAGTTGTTGTTCAGGGATTTCCATACCGGTGATGGGTAAAGGTTATTGTCGGTTTGGAACAATCCCCCATCGCAACCCAATATCATCGAAGCCGGATTCGAAGGAAAATATGCAAGAGCAAAATGGTCCACGTGAGGTGTGGATAAAGAATTAGTATTATTTGATGTTGCAAAGCCATCAGTTGACCTGAAAGATAGGACTCCTCCCATAAATACTGTGTTTTCATCATCGGGTTTAACACTTAAGACCCAGGTCATCATAGGATTCGCGGAACGCTCTTCGAAGGTTCCGCTGCTTCCTGAGCCATCGCCGGAACCATAACTGTATTTCCAAAGTGTGCCTGTTATTACTGAATTCTGGAGGTAATCAAGTGCAAAGTACACTACATTTTCGTTCGATGGAGCAATTGCTATCAGTGATAAAAAGAATGTACGGCGCCATTCAGGTGGGCTGATATTAACCCAATTCATACCATCAACAGAACGATAAATTCCCCCTTCGGTACTTTGTGATGGAATTGAGTCGCCTCGCAATCCTTTCCAGCTAAGATTCGAACAAATTACTGCATAGACGATACCCTTAGAGGTTACTGCAACGTCGGTGGGTGCTGAGCCTTCAGGAAAATTTCCGAGGACCATCTTCCATGTGCTACCCCCGTCGGACGAGCGCTCAATTCCGCCAGGGACAGCGGCATAGACAACATCTTGCAATATATTAGACTTATCAGTAGCGATACGGAATACAAAGTTGAACGGTTGTATTAATGAACCGACAGTATCAGTTTTTGTGGAAGCAAGAACAGTCCATGTTAAACCATTATCAATAGATTTGAAAATTCCATTTCCAAAGTATTCTCCCCATTTATGGGCAGCCTCACTCTTTCCGAGCGGGTAGCCACCGGTATTACCACCGGACGTCGGCTCATAACCAAACTCCCCTGTTCCATAGTACCAGGTATTCGTTTTGCCTTGGCGTTTATCCTGAACAAGGCAGCTTGTACTCGGTAGTATTGATAAGGGGGTTGTTCTTAACCACGAAACACCCCTATCGCTCGAGCGCCACATTCCACCGGTTGTTCCTCCGGCAAGAATAATATTTTCATTTGCGACATCAATCCCAAGAGCGCGAGTCCTGGCACCGATATTTGCAGGTCCGCGCGAAACCCAATCCACGCTTTTGGTAGTTGAACCTTCTTTTTTAAACATATAGTTTGATTGAGATTGAATTTTGTTTGCGAACTGTAGTTCACGAATGCGAATATTAGCAGGAATGATACCAACAGTTGGGTCGGCTAATCGCATCTGTTCATATTCGGCACGCTCTTCTCTCGCCTCGACCTCGTTTTCCTCCTGTATAAATTCCTGATTAGCGGATTGTTCATTGGGTTGGGCTGAAGAATTACCTGTAATGACAAAGAGGATAAATAGTACAGCGCTAATTATCATCAAAAAATTAATTAGTTTTTTCATGTTTTTAATATTAATAAAAATGTAAAAATTTACTTATTCAACTTTGCGTTCTCTGCGAACTTTGCGAGAAAAAAGAAATTTCTCGCAAAGTTCGCAAAGTTCGAAGAGGTTATCTTATTTCAAGACTGACATTTTTCTGCAAAGTGTTTGTTGCCCGGCAACTAACCGATAAAAATAAATTCCGTCAGGAAGTTCTTTTGCATCAAACATTACATTAAAATATCCGGCTTTTTTGAAACCGTTTACTAATTCAGCTACCTTTTGACCCATAATATCAACAACATCAAGTACAACAACTGCATCTACAATTAATGTATAATTGATGATTGTTGTCGGATTAAACGGGTTGGGATAGTTTTGAGAAAGCTGGTTTTCATAGTGTAATGGAATATCAAAGGCTGAAATTTTAGGCGTTATGTACCATAAACAATCACCTAAGAAATCTCCATGGTCAAGATGTGTTTGAAGTGCATTAACACTTATGCAAATAGTATGTCCGTTATGACAAACATTAACTTTGTTATTTGCACAACCAGGATTACGAACAGTGACAGAGAAATTGCAAGAAACAGAATTCCCCGAGGCATCGGTTACAGTATATGTAATATTTGTTACACCTATCGGGAAGTTAGAACCGGAGGCTAATCCGGAAGTCATCGCGGTAACGGCTCCACCACAATTATCCTGACCAACCGGAGCAGTATAATTCACAACAGCGCCCGATAATGAAGTCGGATTTGCTGTAATGTTCGATGGGCAAACTATTGTAGGTAATTCATTGTCAATAACAGTCACATCAAATGAACATGATGCCGAACCTGCGCTGTTGGTAGCGGTGCAAGTAACTGTTGTCGAACCTACCGGAAAGGAGCTTCCCGATACATGCGAGAAGGTAACTGCCGGAGCAGGTTCTCCGGTTGTAGTAACTGTAAAGTTTACTAATGCTGCGCATTGGCCCGGGGAATTGCTTACAACTATATTATTCGGACAGGTTATGGTAGGAGGAACGTTTACAATATCCTGAAGTTTGGCAACAAAAATATCATATCCTCTAACCGCATTAATTGTTAAGCTGCCGAAATCCGTTAATCCCTGGAAATTACCTGCTATGTATATGCCGTCATTTCCATCAAGGCTTATACCCCAAGGGTAAGGATCCCCACCGTTTGTTGGACCTGTGGCTAATGCCCATAAACATGTTCCACTTGCATCGAACTTGGATAAATAAGTCTGACCATAATTATTAGGCAGGGATTGAGTACCAAAAGTAACTTCTCCCATATAATGCCCGGCTATAATGCAATCACCGTTTCCTTTTGCTTTTATAGAATAACTTCCTGTAATAGATGAAGTTCCGGCGGCATGAGATTGCTTTGCCCATTGAACTATCCCATTATTATTAAATTTAGCAATAAATGCTTCACCATTTAATGGGTGGGAACCGGAAAGAACATTAGAACCAAATGTCAATTTGTTAGAGAAAGCCCCTGTTACGATAACATTCCCTTGTAAATCGGTGCAAATTCCAAAACCATAAGAATGTGCATTAGTTCCTCCATAATGCTTAACCCAATCAAGAATGCCGGATGCTGTTACTCTGGCTATATAAACGTCTCTATCACCAATACTGGTCAATGTTCCGGTTGAGAAGTTTTCCGTACCCTGTAAATAACCCGAAACAAAGCTGTTCCCCTGAAGGTCAATGTCAATGCACATTCCGTCGGCAGCACCATAAATTCCGATTTTAGTAGCCCACATTGCATTGCCTGCAGGGTCATATTTAACAACATATGCTCCGGTACCTAAAACTGAGTATGCATCGAATGAATAAATTCCTCCACCTAAATATCCGGTAATAAAGCTGTAACCGGATGCATCGGTTGCGATACCTTTTGCATAATTGTTAACCATGTTCCACCTTGGGTCATTAATTGGTTTTTTTGCCCAAAGTACAACACCATTTGCATCATATTTAGCTGTAAAGATTTCCCTCGCACCCGTACCTGTCAGGCTGATAGTAGGACTAAAAGCTGCATTACTTCCATCAGAACCATGAAAAGTTCCGGTTACATAACAATTTCCTAGAGCATCAACATCGATACCAACTCCCTGGTCTCCGTATATATCCGGGTCATCGCCACCTGCGTTCCTTACCCAAAGGCAATTTCCGTTAATGTCATATTTAGCGACAAAAATATCAGGAGAGACTGTGGCTGTGACTGTATATAGTCCGAAGGCAGCAGTGCCGTTGAAACTACCGGTTATAAAACTATTTCCATTAGCATCTGTGGCTATGGTATTTCCATTATTAATACCGGCATAATCCCATCCGGTGCCGCCTGCCGACGCTGCCCATAGCCAGGTTGGATTTTGTGCCGGGCTACTCATCGTTAGACCAAAGAAAATAATCATCATACTTATGGCAAAGCTGACATTGAGGCGCCAACTTGTTTTAATGATTTGATTCGTGTTGTGAATTAGTGAATCCATATCCTGATTCGATTTGTCGAGAAAAAAATTCATATAAGAACTCCAAAAAAAATTAAAAATAAAATTACTTAATTATCGAAAATGTAATTAACTCATCCTATGACTGCCAGTCATCGGATGAGTATGTATTTATCGTATAACCACAAATTTCTTTGTTTCGGAAATATTTCCTGTTATAATTTTTAGGAAATAAATACCTGGTGTAAGGTTAGCTACATCATAATTCAAACTATATTTGCCGGGTTCTAATATTTGACTATCGTTAAGGTTTGCCGTTTCCATTCCCAATGAATTAATAATACTAAGCGATACCGCTCCCGGCTCTGTTACTGTATAATTTATTGTAGTTAAACCCGAGGTTGGATTAGGAGAAACTATAGTGCTTGAATTAACAACAGGTGTTTCGCTTATTTCGGTTACTTGGCTTAATGGAGCTATCCACAAACCATCACCAAAAGTACCGGAAAAAATATTTGTCCCAATAATAGCCAATGACACAATAGAGGAAGTAGTAAAATTTTTACTGACCTTCATCCAATTTTTACCTTTGTTACTTGAGAAAAAGACACTACCTGTTTCTGTACCGGCAAATATGTAAGAGCCACTTGTGGTTAATGAGTATATGGATAAGTCAGTCAAACCGGCACTAACTTTGGTCCAATTTCCTCCTTTGTCGGTTGATAAAAACACACCTGTTGATGTACCTGCAAAAATGTCTGTCCCGTTAGTTGCAAGAGCTCTTATACCTTTATCGGTTAAACCGTTATTGGCTGCTGTCCAATTAGCTCCATTGTCTGTTGACAAAAATAATCCTATATTACTCTCTGTATAGTAATCACCTAAGAATATGTAGTTCTCTACGATTATTATGTCTGATATATAAATTGAAGAGGGCAAGCCATTACTTGATTTTGTCCAATTGCTTCCATTATTACTTGTTAGCCAAAGTCCTCCGCTGCATCCAAGAAAGACATTGTTCCCACTTGATGCAAACGTATTGACAGCTGTATTGGGGCTCGACGGGATTCCTCCGTTATTGATTGCAGTCCAGTTACTACCATTATCAGTAGAAAGAAATGCTCCTCCTCCATAAGTTCCGGCAAAGATGCTATTTCCATCAACAAACACCGAATATAACTTGAGAACAGTCATTCCATTATTCCGGTAATTCCAGGTTATTCCGGAATCCGTTGAGAGCAGCACACCAACTCCAAATGTTCCAGCATAAATATTTGTCCCGTTTTGGGTTAAAGACATTATGTTCTTACTGCCGAATACAGTTCCAGTATTTGACTTTGTCCAATTGGCATGAGAATTATTTACGCTTAAAAAAACAGCGCAAAAAGCGAACAAAATTGTATAGAATGTTTTCATTAAAAACTCCAAAAAAATGATATAAAATTTACTTATTCAACTTTGCGTTCTCTGCGAGCTTTGCGAGAAAAAAAAATAGTTTCTCGCAAAGCTCGCAAAGGTTATCTGATAACTACAAATTTCTTTGTTTCGGTATCATTTCCGGCTTTGATTTTCAGGAAATATACTCCGGGAGTGAGATTGCCGGTATCATAATTTATGGAATGATTTCCCTGTTCCGGTATTTGAGCATTATTAATCATTTCAGATTCGATACCTAATGAATTAATAATTGATATTGAAGTAGTTCCCGGCTCTTTTACAGAATAATCAATTCTGATTTGACCGGATGACGGATTTGGAGAACAATTTATGGAAAATGAAGTATTGTATGTTTCTTCGATTACCTGAGATGTTCCTTTGTATGTAACTTCGATTTTGTATCCGTTATAACCATCGAATGTGTGTTTTTTTGAGTCCTGAAATGAAAAATCATTATCTACATTATTCCATTGTTCATCTGTCCATTCATCGTATTGTTTTGTAATTAAATTTCCATCAACATTATAAGAATAAATTGTTCGCTTAGAATTTACCCATAAACCATCCAAAAAAACTTCGTAATAATCTGTCAGTATATTTCCATTTTTGTCATAGCTGAAGTTTTCACGAGAAGAATTCTTCCATTGTCCGTTTTGCCAACTTTCATTTAAATTTGTAAGGATTTTTCCGATTGAGTTATATGTATAAGTTGTTCGAGAATTATCTACCCATTTCCCGGTACTATCCAAAATTTTAATCATATTTGTAAGATTATTACCGTTCAAGTCATAAGTATATGTCCCTAAACTAGAATTTAACAATTTCCCTGTAGTATCCCAATCTTCATGCAAATAAGTAAGATAATTCCCATTTAAGTTATAATTGATTGTATTTTTGTAATATTTTAACCATTGCCCATTTACCCAACTTTCTAACAAATATTTAATCCTATTTCCTATATCATTATAGGTGGATGTCCAAAGAAATATATTTGCCCATTGCCCATTTTTTACTCGTTCAACTAAATAGTCTAACTGATTTCCTTTTGAATCGTAAGTGTAAGTATTTCGTGAAGTACCCACCCAAAGGCTGGTTTGCCATGTTTCATTTAATAAAGTAAGCATTTTCCCGTTTGCATCATAGGTATTTGTTTGCTGACCTGAATTCACCCATAGCCCGGTTTTCCATTGTTGTGATAACCAAGTCAACATATTTCCATTTGTGTTATATGTTTTAGTATATCTACCAATATTCACCCAAATTCCGTTTTGCCAGGTTTCGGATAAATAATTAAGATTATTTCCTTTTGAGTCATAAGTCCAGGTATATCTGTAAAGATTCATCCATTGCCCGTTTGACCATTGTTCAATGAATCTTGTGATAATGTTTCCATCAATGTCGTGTGTATATGTATTCTTCCTGTCATTTCCGGTCGATGAATTTACCCTGACGCTTTCAACAATTTCTTCGTTGTTGAGGATTGTTTCTTTCCCTTTCAGATTCCTATTATTCTGGGAAAAAGCTGTCATAAAAGACAGGGATAAGAATAATAGAATGTACAATGATTTCATAAAAAACTCCAAAAAAATAAAAAAAATTAATTACAAAAATCCCTGTCAAATAGAATCATTTTATCTGATTTAATAGAAAGATATAATCGCTGCCATACTTATCTTTCAATCTTTTCTTGGTTTTTAACGGCTTATCAGCAATACATAAACAGGAATTGTTATTTATTTGCAACAGCAATCTACACAAAAAATAATTAAATGCAAAAATTATTTTGCTTTATTAAAATAATTATTATTTATAACCTTTTAATTTATTTGAATAGTATAAAATGTAAGTTAGGATAAACTAAATGTTTGAAGAAATTATGAGGTGCTGGAAATGAATCAACTCATCCGATGACTGGCAGTAATACTATGAGATTTTAGATGTCCAACATCTGCCAGATGTTGGACATCTTTTTCAATTCCATTTTAATTCAGACTCTGTAAAGAAACAATCAGGGATGATTGTTCTACTAATTTCAATTATTAGTAGTTCAATCATCCCTGATTGAATTTGACAAAGTCTATATAGCTGAACAAATCAATTCAATTTCATCATCCGTCAGGTAAGGATGCATCGGAAGACTGAAAATTCGCCCACCAATATTTTCTGAAATTGGGAAATCACCTTTTTTATAGCCGAGTTCTTTAAATGCTGTCTGCAAATGCAAAGGCTTTGGATAATAAATTGCAGTCGGTATGCCACTCGCACTTAATTTGGCAATAGTAGCGTTGCGTGCTTCGGCGCTTTTCTCCAAAACGGAATATTGCGCCCAAGCAGAAATATATTTCTCCGGTATGAAAGGTACAACGACTTTATCTCTCAATAATTCCGAATATTTCGCAGCTACTCTATTTCTTTTTGTAATTTCTTCTTCGAAAATCGTCATCTTAGCAAGCAATACTGCCGCTTGAATGGAATCGAGCCTGCCGTTGATACCTATGCGTACATTTTCATATTTATCCGTACCCTGCCCATGAATGCGGATGGAGACAAGTTTTTCGTAAAGTGCATCATCATTGGTAAAAACTGCTCCGCCATCGCCATAGCAGCCAAGCGGCTTTGCCGGGAAGAATGATGTTGCGCCGCAATCCCCAAAGCTGCCGGAACGACGCCCATTAAGCGATGCACCAAAGCTTTGTGCTGCATCTTCTAATAAACGTAAATCGTATTTGTGGGCTATATCATCGAGCGAATTCCAATCGGCGCAGAGTCCGAATAGATTTACAGGTATAATAGCTGCAGGATTTAACTTGCCTTCGTTTTTAGTGGCAATAATTGCTTCTTCCAGCTTAGCGAAATCGATATTATAAGTTCTTTCATCAATATCGACAAAAACTGGTGTGGCTCCCACCAAAGATATTACTTCGGCAGTAGCAAAAAATGTAAATGGTGTTGTGAAAACAGCATCGCCGGGTCCGATACCCCAAGCCATTAACGGCATAAGAAGTGCATCTGTTCCTGAAGAGCAGACAATACAGTGCTTGGTGCCGGCGAAATCAGCTAATTTCTTCTCAAGAGCAGCTATCTCAGGTCCCATTATGTATTTGCCATGTTCCAGAACGGCTGCTATACCGCTATCCACGGATGTTTTGATTAATTCATACTGACGCTTCAAATCGATAAATTGCATTTTTTTCCTTTTTTAGATTTTGTAATAAGTACACTGCTTTCACGATAAAGAAGGGAATATATTTTTAATTATTGTCTGAACTAGGATTTTTAGGATTTAAGGATTACAGGATTAAAAATAATTTTTAATGGTCAAGGATTAAGGGAAAAGAGATAAAGTACGGGTATAAGTGTTTATTTATCCTTAAATCCTTAAATCCTTAAATCATGTAAATCAAGGTTCAGACAAATTAGATAAAAAAAAAGAATCCCGTCACATTGCAGTAACCGGATTCTTCGATTTACCCCGGAATACTTACCCTCCAGTCAAGAGGAACTCTTGACTGGAGGGTAACTTCATATCATTTAACAATTACTTTAATAACTTTATATTCACCGTTCGATTCTAATTTAAAGAAATATGCTCCTGCAGGTAAAGTTGACACTACGTATTCGGCTGTATAACTGCCTGCCGGAAGGTCTTTCCCGATTAAACGGTCAATTCTGCAGCCCATCGAATTATAAAGTTCGAGGTTTGCATACGCTGAATTTTTCACTGAGAAAGTTATATTGAATACATCTGAACTGGGATTTGGTTCTGCAGACAGACTAAGCCCGATTGTCTCTCCGGCAGGTCTTTCTTCAACCCCGGTTTGAATAAATCCAATACCAGAAATTGCAGTTGTGATGGGTTGTTTGCAACCTTGTGGTAAAGTATATTTTATATTAGCAGTTTTTGTACCAACATCTGAGGGAGCAAATTCAAAAGTTACATCAAGAGTTCCTTGTGGTGGTAGTGATTTTGTTGTTCCGCTTGTAATTCTGAAGTTCGAAGCATTTGTTCCCTCAACTGAAATTTGAACAATGATGGTATCAGCAGTTGTGTTAGTAAAAGCATTTTTTACAGTTTGGCTCTTCTTTTTATTTATTTCAACAGAATCTGCTTGTTTATGTTCTGCAAGTGCAGTGCCTCCGCAATTTGTAACGAAAGTAACTGGTGCAATTGGGCAAGGGCTTTTGCCATCGTCAACAATCGAGAAGGTGACTTTTTGGGATTTCGTATCCGATGAGGCTAATTCCATTGTAAATGTCCTTTTTTCTCCTGCGTTTAATGTAAATGGAGCCGGTTGTCCACCCCAATTTCTAAGTATAATTGTATTTGGGGGTTCGAATTTTACATCATTAACCACATAGTTTGCACCAACTACTTCCAATGAAAGCGGGCGTTGTTCGCCTATTGGTTTTTCACCGAAGTAGAATTTCGAGGGAGTCATAGAGAAAGTAGTCAGGCTCGATGCAGGCGCAGTATATTGACCGGTAAAAAACGTTGCCGGATTTTTTTTGCAGGAGACCCTGAAATTTCGGGTACGTTGATTCTCATCGCAGCTTAGGGGAGCCTTCCATGTGACCTGGCATACTTTTCTATCCTGCATTTTACCTGCAACTAATTGCATATAAGAAATAAATTCTTCTTTTGTTTGTCCTGTATAAGCAATTCCTCCTGATAGATTGCTTGATTGTATTATATTAGGGTCATGGAAGTCAACGCAGGAAACAGCTATAATTATAGTTTGGGCATCCCTTGCCGCATCTGCAATAGCTAAGGATTGAGCGTCATAAAAGCTTTGTTCCGGAGGACCATCGGTAACAAATAATAAATACCTTGCAAGGCTTTTGGGTTGATTCTTTATTAAATCGAATACATTAACATTTGAAATAAATGCTTTATCGAATATCGTGCTTCCAACCCTTGTGCTGGATGATAATGTAGCATGTTTAAGCGCTGCCGTATCATCGGTAAAATTCAGCCAGAGTTTATTATTGTTGACAAATTCGACCATTGCGATTTTTGTGCCATTTAGATAAAAGAGTGAGTCGATGAAGGCACAAATTCCATCGCGAACCCATTTCATCTTAGTCTCTTTCCGCCAATCGTCAGGGTCAGCTATTATGTCAAGCGATTTACTATTATCAATTAAAATAAGCACGGATACTCCGGGAGTATCTGCTTTTTCGGAACAATCAACGAATACCTCTTTCATTGGGACATCATTTTCGGAAATTTCAAAATCGGCAGGAGTCAATATATAATTATCCATTGTTCCGGATACTTCCTTGGCAAGGTAGTTGACTTTGATGGTTCTGTACGATGAATAATCGAAAGAATAAAAATATGGACCTCCAATTGAATAAACTGTTGCTCCTATATATAAGATATTAGTGAAAAACAATACTGAAAATATTATCCCATATTTAACTAATTTGGATTTCATGTTAGCACCTTATTATTATTTAAAATATATCCCTCTATAACATTATACTATTACAAAAATAGTAATAGTATAAAATCAATTTATAGAAATAACAACTAAAAACTTGTAGTATTTGTGATTTTTCTTCTGTAATAATTATTACTACATGTCAGAATTTTCCGAATTTGAAAACCAAACCGCCTGATAAGCCGCTTAAATCAGAGTTTCCCAATTTCCATAGTTCCACTCCGTAAATCAACCTGTAATTTATTCCAAATTCCAACCTGAAAGCTTTTGTGATATTCAAATCAACTCCAATACCAGGTTGAAGTATTGCAAAGGCAGATGATTCCAATGACCTGTCAGCCATAAAATCATTATTGTTCCTGTTGGAAATTGTATAGGTAGCTCCACCAGCGCCAACCAATAGATTTACTGTGAAATGTACCAATTTTTCTGATGAATTGATGTATTCAAGTATTAAACCTCCCCATCCGGCGCGTAGGTAAACAGTCTTGTTGGTATCCGCTAAATTATAAAGTTGTTGCCTATTTTTGGATTCTTTCCAATAATCCTTTATTTCATGGTTTGTGACTAATCCCCAGCCACCGCCGCCAATAGAGAAGGAGCTATTTATTATCCAGCCACCCCTTCCGCCAACCATCAAGCCTAATTCATTTTTAATATTTGAAATCTGGATTTCAGGTCCGCCATAGCCACCACTCTTAATTTCATCTATATTAAATAATGTCTGGTCTTGTTTATTAGTTTCATCACCCTTAAGGCTTGGTGAAAAGAAAATAAAAAATATAGAAATTGAAACTATTGTGATTAATATCTTATACATAATTTTCTCCTTTTTTAATTTATTTATAAACTCCAAATTTACAAAATTTAAACATTCCAGATTTTATCAAAGATTGAAATAATAATAAATTATAAGTTCTCTCTAAAGAGCATTTTTGGTGAAAATTACATTCCAAAATCGGAATTTTGGAATGAGCGATAACAAGGACTTTCTAATTCCAAAGTTGTACTTTGGAATTCAATTTTTGATTTTAGATAGGTCTTTTTCAACAGGCTCTTAGTTATATTTTGACTATTAATTCAGTGTATTCCAATTATTAAAAGCTGCCTAATTGCATTGAAAACAGAGCAACGATACCATTAAAAATTGATTCGTCAAACGTAGTAGGACCTAATTTATATACAATCCCAGGCATGATACGGTAGCCACCACCAAAGGAAATACGAAACCACGAATTAATATTCAATCCTGCTGATAATATAGGTTCAATAACAAGGTTGTTTTTACTTCCAAAGTCGGGTTCATAAAAAGAACCGTCGGGCTTTCGGGTAGTAAGGGCAAATTTTAGATTACCATAACCGATTATTCCCGATATTGAATAATAGAGTATATCCTGAGGATTAAAAATATATTCAAATTCGAGCGAATAATAATTGAATTCCAAATGAGGTTTTTTGTTCGTAGCTTCATCAATATATTCCGTCGATAAATCAGAACCGGTAAGGTTATACAATCCTAAGCCGAATGAAAAATTCTTACGATATATAGCATTAAATCGAGCGCCAAACATAGTAGAAAATTCATTTTTAAACAGGGTAGGTTTGAATATTGCGGAGCCATTGAAGGCAATATTTTTAGCCGGCATTGGGTGTTCTTCTGCGAAAACAGGCAGACAACCAAGGAAAAATAATAATATTATAATAAAATGCTTCACATAATAAAAAGTTACTTTGCTAAAACAGTCCTCCTGCCAACGCAATGATATTCGATTCCATGCTTTTCCATTTCGTCGAGGGCATATAAATTTCTTCCGTCGAAAAGCAAAGGTTGTGTCATAAGAGATTTTAACTTTTTGAAATCGGGAGTCCTGAATACGTTCCATTCCGTAACTATTATTAATGCACTTGCATTAGCAAGACAATCATACATATTTTTTGAATAAGATATTTTATTACTATAATGTAAACGGGTATTTGCCGCAGCTTCAGGGTCGTAAGCGGCAACCGATGCTCCTTTCTCGAGTAATCTGTCAATAACGGTGAATGCCGGGGCTTCGCGGATATCGTCCGTATTCGGTTTGAACGCTAATCCCCAAATAGCAAAGCGAAGATTTTGAATATTTCCGTTGAACCGTTTGAATATTTTTTCCATAAATGAATTGATTTGCAATTTATTTGTTTCGTAAGCAGTTTTTATAATCCTCAGGTTAATGCCCTGCTCTTCTCCCGAATAAATAAGAGCGCGGACATCTTTAGGAAAACATGAACCACCGAAACCAATTCCGGCGAATAAGAAACGTTTTCCGATACGACTGTCGGAACCCATTCCGATTCTGACACTTTCAATATCAGCACCGACAGCACTACAATATCCCGATAAATCATTCATGAAAGAAATTTTTGTTGCTAAGAACGAATTCGAAGCGTATTTGGTTACTTCGGCACTTTTAATATCCATAACATGGATAGGATTACCACTACGTACAAAAGGAAGATAAAGTTCCCGCATCACTTCTTCGACATATTTACTTGTAGTCCCGATAACTACTCTTTCCGGTTTCATCGAATCGTCAACAGCAAATCCCTCCCTCAAAAATTCAGGATTACTTGCAACTTCAATCGGAGCATCCGGTAGTATTTTCTTAAATATTGAAAGTACTTTTTCAGCAGTACCAACGGGAACAGTACTTTTATTGACAATTATTTTATTGTCAGTTAAGTTATTGGTTTTGTAGATACCGGCTATTTTTTCCGAAACTTCCAGAACGTGGCTTAAATCAGCGGAACCATCCTCGTTTGGGGGTGTCGGAAGGCAAAGGAATATAAGGTTTGATGGAATTACACTTTTTTCGAGGTCAGTGGTGAAATGCAATCTTTCTTCATTTACATTTTGCTTAATTAGATAATCCAGTCCCGGTTCAAAAATCGGACAGATGCCGTTGTTTAATTTACTAATTTTGTCAGTATCAATATCGACACAAATTACATTATTTCCAGTTGCTGCAAAGCATGTACCGGTGACCAGACCAACATAGCCCGTACCGATAACTGCAATGTTATAAGACATGACGCTCCTTTGTTTTTAGGTTCAAATATTATTAAAAAGTAAAATTTGATTTTTTTGTATCAACAGGTAAACTAACTGTAAATACCGTAGTCTTATCATCCGGTGCAGTAATAGCTAAATTACCTTTAAAACACTCAATAATTTTAAAAACGATTGCTAATCCGAGTCCGATTCCTTGCTGTTCAAAAGTTTTAGGCAAGTCCGAATCAAATGATAAAATTGATTTGATATGGCTTGAAGAAATAGCTTTTCCTTTACTTGTCACCGAAATTTTAGTAAAGCCTCTGTCGATATTATTAAAAATAAGTACTTCGGTGTTACTATCTGAATATTTGAAGGCATTATCGATAAGCTCTTCAATTATTTTAGTTAGAAGTTCCGATGGTATTTGGATTGGACAATCGGTTATATTTATTTTAATATCCTGCAATCTGCCGTACTCCATTGCAATGGAAAAAGCAGCTTCCTGAATAACAAAAGCAACGTTATCGACAATGCTGATGTATTCTTTCTCAGGGCAGATACTATAGTTATTAAATTTAATAAAATAGATATAATTGTTTATCACTCTTAATAATTTCTTACCAGAGAAATTAATATATTCACTCATCATAACAAGATCACTTTTGGATAAATCGTTTGTTTTTTCCAGCATGATTTGCGAAAAACCGAGAATACTAAAAAGGGGAGAACGAACTTCAAATGGTAAGGAGTTGGAAATTGATTTTGTCAACTCATCTATTTTTGCGGTATAAATCTGTTTAAGCATCAAAGATTTGCTGATTCTGGACTTAACGGCATTCAATATTTCAGAATTTTTATATGGTTTTACAATATAATCGTCTGCACCGGAATCCATGCCATAACGATGACCGTTTTTGTCGGAAATGGCTGTCAGGAAAATAAACGGTGTATCAAAAAGGTCAGGATTTTGCCGGATGCTTTTCAGAACGTCATATCCGCTATATTCAGGCATAAGAATATCACAAATAATTAAATCGGGTTTATTCTGTAAAGCTCGCTCAATACCTATTCTGCCGTTATTGGCAGAAACTACATAATAACCGCTATCCTCGAGCATTTCGATAAGATTTTCCAAAACTAAAATATCGTCTTCGATTACTAAAATTTTATACATTAAACACCTCAATTTAATTGATAATGGTCAATGGTCAATGGTTAATGGTCAATGGTTAATGGTTAATGGTCAATGGTCAATGAAAAAAATTATGAATTATGAGATTTAATCCAATAATCCTTTAATCCTAAAAATCTTAATTCTGACAATTTTCATTTACCATTTACCATTGACAATTGACTTCGGAATTTTTACTGAAAATTTACTTCCTTTGTTCAATATCGTCTCTATGTTTAATTCTCCGCCAAGCTGATCGATAGCTGATTTAACAATTGATAACCCCAGTCCGGTTCCGGAAATTGTACCAACATTCTTACACCTGAAGAAAGGTTGAAGAATATTGGAAATCTCTTCGTCGGGTATTCCCATACCATTATCAATTACATCAATCAAGACATTTTCTTTTTCACTATTTACAATTATTGTAATGTCGGAATAAGCAGGAGAATATTTGATTGCATTTGATAATAAATTGCTAAAAATATGATGAAATAATTTAATATCAGTCTTAATCATAAGTTGTGAAGGAGCATGTACCTTAATGATGTGATTGTTTTTATCGGTAGATTTATGTTCGTTTGTTATATTGTTACAAATTGCCGAAACATCAATTTTAGTCTGCTCTAAAGGTATTTGGCGCTCTTCCAATCTGCCAATAGCAAGAACATCATCGATAAGACTAACCAGAGTTTCAATTGAAACCTGGATTTTATAAATATGATTCCGGAATCTTTCTTCAATGTTCACCGGTAAATGTTCACCGGTAAATGTTCCTGAATGGAATTCAGGGTTACGTAACCCTGAATTCCATTCAGGTAAATGGTTAACGGTTAATGAATTATAAACAGTGTTAATTGACGGTTGCTCATCAACATTTGATTTTTGCTCATCAACATTTGATTTTTGCTCATCAACATTTGATTTTTGCTCATCAACATTTGATTTTTGCTCATGAACAATTGATGATTGTTCATTACTTGTTGCAAGTACCTTGCTAAAGAGAGAAGAAAGGAGTTCGGATGACGAGTAAATTACAGATAACGGAGTCCTGTATTCGTGTGACACGACCGAGATAAAGCGTGATTTCAACTCACCTAACTCTTTTTCCCTTTGATAAGCACGAGTTACTTCTTCTTCAATTATTTTCATTTCTGTTATATCTGTTGCAATATGAAGTACGACGATTGATGAATCAATCCATTTAATATATCTCTCATTGATTTGATACCATCTTCCGTTATTATTATTGAAATAATCCCACTTGCTGATTTCCCCAAAACTGATATATTTTTCATCAGTAAATTTCAGGCAGTAAGTACATTCGCCTGACGAGCTTGGAAAAAGTGTTTCCCAGCATTTCTTTTCGGAAGAACCTGGAAAAGTATTTAAATAAGCTTCATTACAAAAGATTATATCCAATGTATCCCTTTTAGAGACTAAAACAAGAGAGGTTAATCCATCTAATACTGTTAGTAATCTTTCATGGGAATTTGTAAGCTGGATATTTGAGTCTGTTAATTTATCATTTAATATAGCCAGTTGTAATGCATCTTCCTGTATTTGAATCCTTGATTCTTTTAATGCTTCTTCTGCAATTTTCCTATCGGTTATATCAATCAGAACTAAAAGGTAAGATGGGATGGAATTATAATAAAATTGAACGGCTCTTGCAAATATATATTTTTTATTATTGGCAAAATCGTAAAGTTCTACTTCATTTTCAAATTTTAAGCTAAATTCATTTTCAAATTTGGAATTTGCTATACTTAGAGATAAATCAAAAAAAGATACCATATTTTCAATTAAATCTTGAATGGTTTGGTTAGAGTTCAATTCAGGAATATCATATCCCAAAATATCTGTTAATGTTGAATTGGAATAGACGATATTTCCATTCTGAATAAGTAATATAATATCGGGAATTGTATCAAGAAGTATTTGAAGGTTGCGTTCACTTTCTTCGAGTTGAGCAGTTCTCTGTGTTACTTTTATTTCAAGTGTTTCATTGAGAGCTTTTAGCTTGTCATCGGCAATTTTTAATTCTGTAATATTTTTACCTATTCCAATAATTGTTAATGAATTTTCAGGAAGATTAATCGATGGTGATAAGGTCCATGCAATCCAATTAATTTGATTATCGAATATTATTCTCTGTTCCAGGTATTTGTGATTCTGTTGAATAGTAAGGTGATTTAAAGCGGTTCGGATTAAAGCTTGTTCATCGTGAAGTGTATAATCCAATAAATTAAGATTGGACTGATTTGCTATTTCAATATGGAAGAATTTAAAAAATGAAGGGCTTGCATAAAGTATTCTGCCGGTATTATCTAATTTAATAATTATATCGGATTGATTTTCGACCAATAAACGATACTTTTCCTCATTGATTTTAAGAAGCCGGTTGTATTTTAGTTTTGTCCTGAAGTTAAAGTAAATTATTGAAATTAGTATTGTTACTATTAAAAGTATAATAGCTAATGATGATATAATTATTTGCTGGTTTTGAATTTTTAAATCACTTTTAGCAAGCTCCTCTTCAAACTCTACTTTCATTTTAGAAATTTCAGATTTCTTACTATCGGCATCAAGGGATTCTTTATATAAGGAGTATAACCTAATGTATTCATAAGAATTTTTGTAATCATTCATTTCCTTATATAGTTCAGCAAGAAGATAGTATCCCCTGGATATCAGTTCATAATTATTCACAAGTAGGGCTTCGGAAATTCCTTTTTTGAAATAGCTTATTGCATTGGGTAAATCCTTTAAACGAAGATATGATGTTCCAATATTAAGCATAGAACTAATTATAAGGTCTTTAAAACCCAGTTCTACTCTATACTGATAGGCTAATAGATTATATTTAAGAGAATTTTGTAAATCTTTTTGAATATAAAAGACATTTGCTAATTTAGAATAAACATCACCTTTTAATGTATTTATTGAGTCATTCTCGGTCAATTTGGCAGCTTGTGTATATGTTTCCAATACAAGTTTCATATCAGGATTTGGTGATTTTAAAAATAGATCGCCTTTAATAATTAGAAACCATGATTTCATAGCATTACTATTACATTTATTAGCCAAATCAAATCCTTTTAAAAGATATTCATCAACATGTTTAGGTTCATTTAATAATAAGAAAATTCTTCCATACCAGTACCAATTATTAGCTAATTTATTATATTGTTTTAATTTTATATTAATTTTTTCTGTTTTTTCCAGAAAATCCAAAGCCTTTTGGTATTCCCCCCAATAATAATATATCCTGCTAAAATATTTATATACTTCTGCGATTCCCTTTTCGTTATTGATTTTTTCATAATTTTTCAAAACTGTAAATAACAATTTATATAGTTTATAAAATTCTCCTTCATGGGCATAAATCAATGCATAATAAAAACTTCCATCGGCTAATCCCTCCTTATCTCCAAATTCATTTAATAATCTGATACCCATATTAATAAATTCTTTTGCTTCTTTAATATTTCCCGTAAATCTATGAATATTACCATACCTCAGAAGGGATAAACCTTCGTACTTTTTTAAATGATATTTCTTAGAGATTTCTAAAGCTCTCCGGGCATACATTTCGGATTTTTCTACCGATATTTCCATTTCCAGATATTCATCGGATTTTTTAAGTAAGTTTTCAATTTGTTGATAGATAATTGAATCGGTTTTTCCATCATTAACTTTTATATTTTGCTGCTGTAATTCCTGAAAACTTAATAAATGATTAGTATTTGTTGATAAAATCATTAACAAAAGGATGAAAAAAGCGGTACCTGAATATTGTGGAATTTTATACTTCTGCATTATTGCACTGGCTTGAACCTTTCAATTAAAAATATTCAATTTTCATAAAATGATAAATCCGTTTAGCATAAAATAAGAAAATTTTTAATTAAGAAGCAAACAAAATGAAAAAATATATTCTTGTTTCTTATTATTATGCATACTAAGAGTCTGTGGAAAAACTAATTATATGGATGAATGTCATTCTGAACGAAGTGAAGAATCCAGTCCCAATGCCGCTTCTGGATTCTTCACTTCGTTCAGAATGACATTCTTCTTTACTTTTTCAACAGGCTCCTAAATAATTAATATATTATCTTTTTTTTAATTACAGGAAAAATTAAATATTAAATTTTATTAAAATAAATAAAAGAAATAAAATAAAAAACAACAATAATACAAAGGTAAATTTAAAGATTTTTTTCAAAATTGAAATAATAAAAATAATAATAATAATTATTCCGATTATAATATAAGGGATTGGTAGGGATTTGATATATTCGAAAATGTTTTGCAACAATTATTCAGGTTAACTCAATTTAAAAGTAAAAGTAATAATTCCCACCATCTCAATATTATCTTTTAACGGATTGAATCGCCATTGCCTAAGCGCTTCCATGGCTGCCCTTTCCAATGAAGGGTCGCCTCGTTGAATTGGAAGCATTTTGCCGACAGTCCCATCTGAAAAAACTGTAAACCTGATTTTAATTTGTGCTGATTTATCTACACCAGGAGGGAATTGAGGAAGTTTTTTTTGCAATACGGTCCTGTTACCGCCGCCGCCCCATTCGATGTCTCCAAGCCCCAAACCTTTTCCGGCGCCTGTGCCTTTAGAGCCTAATCCAAAACCGCTATTATCTCCCGAAGGTGAACCAATATTTCTATTGGATGTCCCGGAATTTTGTTCAATTTTCGAATCGGATAAAAGCCTGTCTTTGGGGATAAATGCCGAAGCCTGGTCTATATCATTGACTGATGCATCCTTTTGATATTTGGTTCGGGCTGACACTTCGGCATTGGATAAATCAGTCTGAGGATTTTTACCTTGCAATAGATGGCCTTCGGAGGAGAGGTTGCCCCTGCTAACGCCTGTTCCATCGCCGTCTCCAAATGATAAATTAATTACGGGTATTGTATTGACTATTTGAACATGCTCCTGAAGGGGTTCAAAGTAAATGACCGATGATATCAGCAATAAAAGTGATGTTATGATTAAAGCGAAAAAAAATCCACGGGCTGTATTAGGGTCCCAGGGAACTTTTATTTGTAAAGAAGACGGAGTCTCGTGTCTGGAAGACACAAACATAATTTTACCCCCTTAATTTAATGGTCAATGGTCAATGGTCAATGGTCAATGGTCAATGGTCAATGGTCAATGGTCAATGGTCAATGGTCAATGGTCAATGGTCAAGTCAATGGTCAATGGTCAATGAAAAATTGTCTGAACCATGATTTATAGGATTAAAGGATTATAAGATTTATACCCTTTAATTAATAATTAGTAATTAGTAATTTTTTTCCATTAACCATTAACCATTAACCATTAACCATTAACAATTGACCATTAACAATTGACCATTATTTAACTCTGTCAATCCAACTTTGGGGGAACCCGAATTTAAGTGCTGCAAGTCTGGCTTCGTCTCTGGACTTAAATGAACCGAAACGAACTCTGTACCAAATCTTATCACGTATGGTTTGCGAGGTAATAAATCCACTCGCAACATTCTTCGCATTTAGCTTTCCAAGCCATTCTTCGGCATCTTTTTTGGATGGTGAAGAATAAATCTGTACGGCATAAACACCTTCCCCCTCGTCAAGGGACGATAGCTTATTGCTTTTATTTTCTTTATAATTTCTTTCTGATTTTAAAGGGTTTCTATATTTTCGGTTTTCAACAGGATTTCTATAAAACTCCGGAGAATGGTCGAAGGCTATTGACTGAGGCACTCCAACTGCCGATGTATCTTTAGTTAGTAGAGGTTCGGTTTTAGTAATACTATCATGAGAGCCAATATCTAAAGGTTTATGCTCGATTATGTCAGTATTTTGATGTTTACCTAATATGTCATCGAAATTTTCCGGTACCTTCTTAAGCCCACTCATAGCATTAGATACATTGATATAAGTAAACGCTAACAGACCAGTTAACTTGTTATAATTATTTACAATATTAAAGGCACAAAATCCCAAAAATGAAAGTAATACTAATGATGCGGCAATTCTTGCCATCCAGTATCCAATGACCTTGAATGGAAACCTGTTCTTTTCACGAGGTTCTTTGATAGGCTTTATCTTTGGTTCTTTTTTCTTCGCTGATTTTTTCTCTGTTTTGGAATCATCTAATGGTTGAAGTCCGTATGTAGAAGGTCTCTCGGCATCGATATCGGAAAAATTGATAATTTCACCATCATCGGAAATGTCTTCGGGCATTTCTTCTTCTGTTTCGTCATAAACCTGTTGTTTTGGTTGAGTTTTATCTATTTCTTCTTTATATTTTTTCGACCTTGTAATTTCTTCTTCAAGAAGTTCCTTCAAAGCATTATCTAAAGGTAGTGATACGGGAGTTGCCAATACAACGGGTTCTTCGCCAATAAGGGGAACATCCTCCTCAAAGAAATCTTCTTCAGAGAATTCATCCTCAATAGGTATATTTTCCTTTTGTTCAAATAAATCCCAAATTGAAGCTGTCTCTTCTTTGGTAGGTTCAGGCTTTTCTTCTTTTTTAGGTTTTGGCTTTGCAACGGGTTTTGGAGTAGGAGGTTGGTCAATTAGAGGAATATCTTCTTCATCATCGGCTCCATATTCAGGAATATTCTCTTCATCCTCATCAAAGAAATCTTCATCTGGCTCATTTTGTACAGTTGGCTCTTTTTCTTCAATTTTATCAACTTTTTTTACCTGTTCCGGAATATTAATAATTTGCTTAGGTTCTTCTTCATTGAATTCAATTCCGAAATCAGCCAGCATACCAGGGTATTCGGGCATATTCTCGATTTCAAATGAATCGTCGTCCTGAGTACCGGGTTGAAAACCGGTATTTTCCTCATCACGTAAAATATTACTGTCTAAAAGAGGCATAAATCCTTTTTAAAATTGCCAGATAGCTCCGAGCGTCATAAACAGGTTCCGCTCTTTATATCCGTTCCAAATTACTATATCTGAATTTGTTAAATTGTCAAATTTTAAATATGCCGTTAAATCTTTACGAAATCCATACTCAATGCCGGCTGAAACATTGAGAAACCCACCAATTACTATTTTATTTTCCATATCTGCATATCTGTTTCCTGTAAACTTTAACCCAATATTTGTGCCAATATTGTAATCCCATTTATGTTTGTAATCAATAGTTAAATTTACAGGTGAAATTGATGGCAATAATTTTGCATCACCTGTACTTTGGTCCCAATAAATGAAATCAGCCGAAAAAGATATAATATCTTCATTTGTTATATATTTGTACCCTTCTAATAACACATCGAACAATAGTGCATTTTTATTGAAAATAGTAAACGATAATGAATCTGATAAGGCAATAATCGGATAATCGCTTACAACACGCAACCTAACGGCTCCCGAGTATTGCGATGTTTCATTGGGATGATAATCAATAGTACCTTTTAAATCTACTTTTTGGTAGGCGAAATCTATTATGGCATCTCCTTTTAAATAAGGATTGTATCGGATGAAGTTCTCTAAACTTGAATTTTCTAGTCCGCTCCTGAAATTGGTTCGCATCGTAAAATTCTTATCAATCGGTATTAGGGAGGAAGCATCTATTATTACTCCAAAATTGGATTTGCTAGAACCCTGGGATGATTGAATTCCTAATTTAAATTTATATATAATATCACCTGCAGAGTATTTCCCTTTTGCAGCAACCTGGGCAAAATATATTGAGTTGCTATTTAATGCGCCAACCTTCAGGAAGCAATCCGAACCTATAATAATACTTTGATTAATTCGATTTCTTTCAAAAGAATATGTCACTAAATTATCTATATTTAGCCAACCATTGAAATAATTTTCGTGACCACTACTTAATGCTCCGTTTATTTGTGTTGTCCGAAATGAAGAGCCGGTTTGAAAAGAAGCTCCTTCGAAATTGCCCTCAGATTCTATAAAGGCTGAAAGAAATACATTATTTCTTCTCGGAAATCCAGGATTTGCAAATTGTGCAAAATTGTTATTTGAAAAATTTAGCCCTGAGCGTGTTTTACTGCCTCCGAAAATCCAGAATTTTTCCGGTGCAAGATAATCACTAAATAAACTCAGATTCAATTTGTTAAAATCCGAACCTATTATATGCCCATCCGAGGATTCCAGACCTCCTCCTGCATAAAACAAATATTCTTTGTAATAATAGCTCCAACCGCCTTCAAGCTTAGGTGTTAAATATCTTCCCAATTCACCTTTAAAGTGACCTGTATTTATCTCACTTCGTGTTACACCCGAAGGCAGCGAATCGAGTGGCAGCAAAAGAGATTGTTGTTTTTCCAAAGGATTTATTGAATCCAGTTCTGCCTTAGTAAGTTGAGCAGGTTTCTTAGGTAACTGCTTAACGCCTGAACCTATGTTTAAGTTTTCAACACCTTCAATAATAAAGTTCGGTAACTCGATTGGTTTGGTTTTTTGCTCATCCTGAGCTTCAACGCTAATGCGAGCACATAAAGCGAGTAAATATAAAATCCATATTTTTTTTCTTAACGGCATTTGATCCCGCTTATTATTCAAGATTGCAAATTTATAAACTTTAAAGGACATTATAAAACAATTTATTCATAGGGTTTAGGATTTTGGGTATTGGGTATTGGGTATTGGGTATTGGGTATTGGGTATTGGGTATTGGGTAGAGTTTAGGGAATTAAGTACCCCAGACCCCAGACCCCAGACCCCAGTTCCCAGACCCCAGTTCCCAGACCCCAGTTCCCAGACCCCAGTTCCCAGACCCCAGTTCCCAGACCAGTTCCCAGACCCCAGTTCCCAGACCCCAGACCCTATTGCGCTATTTTGGCTTTAAAATATTCAATAGTTTTCATTAATCCTTCTCGTCGTTCTATTATGGGTTCCCATCCTAAGAATTTTTGCGCTTTGGTTATATCCGGTTGACGTACTTTAGGGTCGTCTTCGGGCAATTCCCTGAAAACAATTTCACTATTCGAACCGAGTAGAACTTTTATTTCCAATGCAAGTTCTAACATTGAAAGTTCATTGGGATTACCTATATTAATCGGTTCATTTATATCCGAAAGCAAAAGCCGCCTGATACCTTCAATTAAATCATCGACATAGCAAACCGAGCGTGTCTGCTTTCCATCACCGAAAACAGTCATCGGTTCGCCTGCAATAGCCTGGGAAACAAATGCCGGAATTGCCCTGCCATCGTTCAATCTCATACGTGGTCCGAATGTATTAAATATCCTGACAATCCGTGTATCAACACCATGATACCGGTGATAAGCCATAGTCATTGCTTCGGCGAACCTTTTTGCTTCGTCGTAAACTCCACGAAAACCGACACAATTAACATTTCCCCAATATTCCTCCTGTTGCGGATGTATCATCGGGTCGCCGTAAACTTCGGATGTACTCGCTAATAGAAATCTTGCATTTTTAGCTTTTGCCAATCCAAGTGTTTTATGAGTTCCGAGCGAACCTACTTTTAAAGTCTGGATTGGTAGTTTCAAATAATCTATCGGGGAAGCGGGTGAAGCGAAATGCAGGATATAATCTAACTTGCCGTCAACATATACGTAGTTTGTAACATCATGATGGATAAATGTAAATTTCGGATTACCGAACAAATGTGAGATATTATCAGGCGAACCCGTAATAAAATTATCCATGCAAATTACATCATCACCTTCTGCTATAAACCTGTCGCATAAATGCGACCCAAGGAATCCTGCACCGCCCGTAATTAGAATTCTTGCCATTTCTTCTTTCTTTTATGAACATTTATTGAATTACAAATTTATGAAATAATATCTTATGAAACTTCTGAAAAATAAGAGAGGTTGTCATTCCTGCGAAGGAAGAAATCCCCCCTACCCCGGTTTGAGAAGTAGAACATAGAAGAAGAAGTAGGAGTAAATTCCCCATTAGAAAAAGGGGGGTAGGGGGGATTTCTCTGTCATTGCATATTTTTATTAATTCCTTTATTTTCGAGTTCAGAATGACATTTCACAATTATTCATAATTTTCACACAGTCTCATTTGCAGAATGACATACTCCTCATTTGTACATTTTCAAAAGAGCGTTATATGAGTATTTGTAATAATAATAAATAATTACAAAAATTTAATTTTTAAATACGATATAAATTATTATATTTTAGTAATTAAATGAATTTATAGCTTGGTATAAGAACGAAACGAAGTAAGAGTAAAAATAAAGAATAGTTTAGAAAGATGAAATAAACCGCCTGAACAAAGAGCGGAAGACGATTAATTAAAAAACACACTCCTGTGAATAATTGTCTCTCTCTGGGGGTCGATATAGGCTCGACAACTGCAAAAGCCGCAATTATAAATTCCGGCTTCGAACCGGTATTTACACGATACCTCCGTCACAACGGGAAAATAAAAGAAACTACCTTCAATATCATTGATGATGTTAAAAAAGAATTCGGTAACATTTCATTTCAATTGGCAATAACGGGAAGCGCAGGACTCGGTATTTGCGAAAGCTACGGACTACCCTTTGTCCAGGAGTTAATTGCATCGAAAGAATATATAGACAATTGCAATCCCGAAGTAAATACCCTACTCGATATCGGAGGAGAGGACTCCAAAATGATATTTTTTGGCGAAAACCGGTTGCCGGATATTCGCATGAATACAAGCTGTGCCGGTGGTACTGGTTCGTTTATCGACCAGCTTTCCAATTTATTAGATATTTCTCTCGACAAACTAAACGAAATGGCATTCTCTGCAGAGTTAATACATCCTATCGCTTCCCGCTGTGGAGTCTTTGCTAAGACCGATGTACAAAATCTAATCAGCCGCGAAATTCCAAAAAACGAAATTGCTGCTTCAATTTTCCAATCCCTTGCACTTCAGGTTAAAAATACATTGCTTAGGGGAAGTCAGGCTGTACCGAAAATTCTTTTTTCCGGTGGTCCTCTTACATTTTTGAGTTACCTGAAAAAAGCCGTGCTCAAGTCTTTCGGTTTGGAACCGGAACAAGTTGTTAATGTCAATCACCCGGAGCTTATTGCGTCATTCGGCGCTGCCATAACCGGTTTCAAAGGCAAGGAACTTTACAAGCCTGATTTGATTTTACGAAAGTTGATTCAGGAAAGAAATAGTTCAAAAGCAAAAAAAATAAATAAACCGCTCTTTACAACTGATGATGAATACAAACAGTGGCTCGAAGAAAAGAAAAATGCAATAGTTAGTCGAATTGATTTATCCGAATTGCATAATAAACCTTCTTTCTTAGGCATCGATTCAGGCTCTACTACGACTAAATTAGTCCTAATCGATGAGAACGGAAAAATTGCTTTTGATTATTATGCCTATAATAAAGGGAATCCAATCGCTGCAGTAGCTGCCGGTTTTGATGAATTGCGGCAACTTTCGAATATCGGGGGAATTGATTTGTTAATCCGTCACAGCACTGCAACCGGTTATGGTGAAGATTTGATTCGTACTGCCTTCAATTTGTCGGATGGAATAATTGAAACACTTGCTCATTGGCGCTCTGCAAGCCATTTTTCGCCGGATGTATCATTCATCCTGGACATCGGTGGACAGGATATGAAAGCTATATTTGTTAAGGATGGAATTATTAATAATATAGAAATTAATGAAGCCTGCTCATCCGGCTGCGGGACTTTCATAGATGCTTTTGCACATTCATTAAATTTTTCAACTTCGCAATTCGGGCAATCTGCATGTTTAGCAGGTAATCCATCCGAGCTTGGCTCACGCTGTACGGTATTTATGAATTCGAAAGTTAAGCAGTCATTTCGCGATGGTAGTCAGCCTGATGATATAGCTGCAGGATTAGCATATTCGGTCATTGAAAACTGTATTCATAAGGTGCTGAGAATACATGATAAAGAATTGCTTGGTGAAAATATCGTAGCACAGGGTGGTACATTCAGTAATGATGCTGTATTACGTGCATTAGAAATAATAACAGATAAAAAAATTACCCGCCCGGATATATCCGGTATGATGGGCGCTTATGGCGCTGCTCTTTATGCTTTGGATACCTTTAGAAAAAAAACAACCGGAGGGGATAAATCCACTTCAACTAATTTGGAATTATTAACCTCAGAGAAGCAATGCGAATACCAGGCAAGACAAATACAATGCAAGGGATGCGAAAATAATTGTCAAATTAAAAAATTATCGTTTCTGAATGGAAATAATTATTTCACCGGCAACCGTTGCGATAAGAATTTTGCAAATCACAGCATGAATACACATCCCGGTTTCAATTTTCCTGCTTTCAAAATGAAGTTATTATTCGAAAGAAAAACCAAGCCTGATAATGGCCCCATTGCTACCGTTTATATACCGCGTGTTTTGAATATATATGAGAATTTCCCATTCTGGGCAAGTCTGTTCGTAGAATGTGGAATTGAAGTAAAATTATCATCCCCCTCTTCAAAACTTGATTTGGATGGCGGTTCGGGAACCGTGATGTCGGATAATATTTGCTATCCTGCAAAATTAGCACACAGTCATTTTTCCGAATTATTGGAAAATGGAGCAGATAGAATTTTCTATCCTATGGTAACATTCGAAGAATATGAAAATTGTTCTGCTTCCAATTCATTCAATTGTCCGGTTATCACTGGATATCCGGATGTACTGCGGAGCGCTTTTTCGGGGAAAATGGAACCACGTAAAGCAAACGCAATTAATTCATTAAAACTCGAAATTGATTTAAAAGAAATTCATTCACAAAACAATAATCCAAATGTGAGCAAGAAAGCCATTCTTGATTCACCTTTCATTTCATTTAAAATTCCCGGATTAACGAAAAAAGCCTGCTATACTTATTTAAAGCAATTTGACGTAACGAGGAAAACATTCAATCGGGCTTTTTCAAAAGCAATAACCGAGCAGAGAAATTATAGATTGGCTTTGATAGAAAAGGGTAGTGAAATTATTCAAAAAGCCAAATTGGAAAAAAGAAAAATAATCATTCTGGCGGGCAGACCTTATCATATCGACAATATAGTCAACAGAGGGATTCCCGATATGATAACCTCCTTCGGAATCGATGTGCTGACAGATGATTGCCTGCCCTGCAATAATGAATCCCTCTCGGATGTCCAGGTGCTGACCCAATGGGCATATCCCAACAGGCTTATCAAAGCTGCTAAATTCTCTGCGGGATTAGAGAATTGCGAATTTGTACATCTAAACTCATTCGGATGCGGTCCCGACACAATCATTGTCGATGAAGTAAAGGAGATTCTCGAAAGTAAAGGAAGATTGCATACTTTAATCAGGATAGACGAGCATACTGCTCCCGGTTCGCTCAGGCTGCGCATTAGAAGTTTAATTGAATCAGTAAAATTAAATGAATCTAAGTTCAAAAAAGAGCACAAACAAAGACAGACGGTTGCTTTCTTAGAGAAAAATCATAACCGTAAAACAATAATATTTCCTCATTTTTCAAAATTCCATTCTTCATATTCCTCAGCTCCATTCGTATCGGGAGGCTATAATGTACAGGTTCTTCCACCACCGGACGAAGAATCAGTAAAATTGGGTCTTCAATACGTCAATAACGAGATTTGCTATCCTGCTACTCTTTTAATTGGCGATATATTAAAAGCGCTTCAAACCGGGAATTATGATTTATCCGATACATTTATTGCAATATCGCAGACTGCCGGACAATGCCGTGCTTCGAATTATTTGTCACTTCTCAAGAAAGCTATGGTGAAAGCCGGTTTTCGTGATGTCCCTGTGGTTTCAATAAGTCTTGCAAAGAAGTTCTTAAATGAACAGCCCGGATTCAAAATAAATAAAAAGGATATTACATTGATGGGGATTCTCGGAATGCTCTTCGGAGATTTTCTTGCATCGATGTATTATTCAACTGCACCGAGAGAAGCAAATAAGGGGGAATCCTCGCGGGTTGCAGATAAATACTTGCTTGAAGCTGCCATAGGTGTGAGGAATAAAGATGTTTCGCTTTTAACGGATTTATTGAAAAGAGCTGTTAGTGAATTCAACAGCATTCCAATAAATAAATTGGAAATTCCAAAAGTAGGTATAGTCGGGGAAGTATATGTGAAATACAATTCTATGGGAAATGCGCATTTGGTTGAACGGTTACTTGAAGATGGAATCGAAGTAGTGATGCCGCCACTCATCAATATTTTTATTCAATGGTTCGTAAATGTTCATGTTAAGCAAAAACAATTCGTAGATAAAAAGTTAATAGCAAGTCTTTGGACAAGATTTTTGGAGAAATATTATAATCATATTTATAATCGATTCGACCACGAAATGAGCAATTTCCGGTTCTACAGACCATTCACCAACATTCGTGAATTAGCTGAAAAGGCAGAGCCATTCTCAAGTTTAATAACCCATTATTTTGGCGAGGGCTGGATGATTGCCGGCGATATTGCAGTATTTGCCGAAGAAGGTATCAATAATGTACTTTGCATGCAGCCTTTCGGATGTATAGCAAATCATATAGTGGCACGTGGAATTGAAAAGAGCTTGAAGGAGCGCTATCCGGCATTGAATCTGCTCTTTTTGGATATTGATTCCGGCGTCAGCGAAGTAAATTTGCATAATAGGCTGCATTTGTTGATGAATAAGTAGAATGAGATAAGAGAACATTTTGTAAAATAATTAATAGATATTTTCGTAAATTATAATATTAATTTTGAGGAATTTATGAATACTTTTCAGCTTCCTTTAGAGGAATATAATAAAATGCTCCAAACCATTCAGATTCTGAAGGATAATGTTCTATTAAAAAAAATAGATAATCTTATAGATGTTATGTATGAGACAAAATACGGATTGTTTATGAATGATTACAGCGATGATTTGACCGAATATTCAATAAAATCCGGGTGGAATGATGAGCCAAGTCCATGGGACAAAGTATGAGCAAAGAGAAATCGTTTTAGTTCCCTTCCCATATTCTGATTTATCTATTACAAAGAAGCGTCCGGTTCTTATAATATCGAACAACCATTATAACAGTAAATTCGAAGACATAGTGGTTTGTGTAATTACAAGTAAAATATTTCAAGACGAATATTCGATTTTACTTAAAAATGAAAACCTTGAATTCGGTATTCTACCTGAAGATTCCTGCATTAAAGTTCACAAACTTTTTTCAATACATCAAACAAAAATTATCAAAAAGTTCAGCAGATTAGACGAAGAAACATTTCAGATAGTAACAGCCAAAATAAATGAGTTAATTCGTAATAAAATGTAAATTTTCCTCTAATGGAGATCTCTGAAAAATGTCATTCTGAACTTGATTCAGAATCCATAAGTCCGCACTGGGAGTGGATTCTGAAACAAGTTCAGAATGACAGTTCACAATTTTTCATAGTTTTTCATAGTTTTCACGCCACCTCGAATGAAGGAATCCCTTGCTGTAATTGATTTGATGTGTCCCGCTTATGAGTTTACTTATTTGAGGATTCGTTTAATTCTCTCAATCTTTCTTTTCTTCGATAATAATTTCACCGGACTCCACTTTGTCTAAAAATTCCCTGAATGATATTGATGTTTTTAAGTTTTGCGTACCATATCCTTTTATATTACTTAAATACCAGCTATATTTAGCATCAAATTTATCGCTCATTATAATTGTCGTGCTATCAGTTTGTTTCTTAATCAAAAATGAACATGTTGATTGTGAATAACGGGAAGTCGCTTCAGCTCTATCCTGATATACCAAATCTCCGATATATTCATTCATGTGGGTTTCACCCCTAATATACCCGTTTACCGTATCCGCTTTTATAATCATAAAACCTGCCGATTTCATCCAATATAAAGTCAAATCAAATGTTTCTTTATAATTTTTATACATTATTCTTTTTGGAGAAGTAATAAAATATCTTTCTTCAGGAATTTTGTTTAGTTTAAATAATGAACATGAAGGCAAAACTGCTAACCAAATTAAAAAGATGAAAGTTTTCATATTTACCTCCATTTTTTTTTAATTTAATAAATTATTTAAACAAAAAAAAATTTGAGACTGTTGAAAATGTAAAGAAAAATGATAATTTTCAGAGATCTTTAATCGGTGTTTTTTTCTATTTCATCTTAAAAATAATATCAATACACCCGCAACCGCTAACAATGCGCCTACTGCACGTCTTAAGGTGAATGCTTCACCGTAAAAGAATTTTGACAAAGGAAGCATGAATATCGGCATTGTGGACATAAGAGTTGATGCTATACCGATTTGTGTATGTTCAATGGCTTCCATACTTAGGGTTATACCGGCATAAGGTCCGAGGACTGCGCCTGCAAATACGAAGAAAAGTCCTTTTTTATTTGATGAAAATAATTTGACCGGAGGGTCGATTCTTTTCATAAAAATAAGAGCAGGCAGCATGAATATAATTGTAGATGTGATTCTAATATTCCCGGCAAGGAATCCATTTAAATTCCCAGTTGAAAATGCATTTTTAGCAAACAATAGTCCTATTGTCTGACCGAGCATACCTAATGCTGAATAGAGCATACCTCGTGGAGTGATTTTAAAATTCTTCTGTTCGCTGATTTTCTTTTCGGTAACAACAATCAGGATTCCTGCTAATGTAACGCAGATGCCAATGATTGCATATTTCTCTAATCCTTCCCCAAAAAACATATATGCAAGTATGGCTGTAAGAGCAGGACTCGCAGACATAACTATAATACTTATTCTCGGTCCTACCATTTGATACGACTTAAATAGGAAGGAATCGCCGATTGCCAGTCCGATAATACCGCTGATGGTGAGATAAATAATTTGTTCGCTCGAAATGGATGTCATTAATCCAAAGCAAAAAATCGTAGCCCATATCAGGATACATGCAATAATCAGACGATAGATATTAAGATTAATGGCTCCGACACGAATGGAAGCCGATGTGAAAGCATAAGATGAAAATGACCAGAACAAAGCGGTCGAAAGAGCGGCAATTTCCCCGATATACGGCATTTAGTTTATAGATTTCATGTGTATTACAATCTCATATTTTGAACTACAAAATTACGATATTTTTAGTAATACTAAAGTTCTTATGAAAATTATCAACTATTCAAAATTCATTTAAAGGGAGTTCTATGAATTAACATTCCTGCGAATGAGGCTTTGTGATAACTATCAAAAATGGAAGAATGTCATTCAGAGCGAAGCGAAGAATCCAGAAACGGTATTGGGAATGGATTCTTCGCTTCGCTCTGAATGACATTCTTCCTATTATTAGACTTTTGAGACAACCTAAATTTGTAATTTTTGAATCCCCCTTAAAATTAAAATATTAGAAAAATGAAATTATTCTCTTCAATATCCTTTTCAGCAACTTATTCACCCTCCTTGGAATTGCTTTAATGAACTCCGAAGGAGTGCCGAGTTTCAGATAGAAGTTAATTTTCTTAATCTCGTTTAATAAATAATCTGCGGGCATATTTTTATTTAAATGAATAAATTCATCCGGTCTTTTCGGAAAATTCTTCAGTACTGAGAGTTTTGACCATTGGATATTCTTTAAGTCAATCAATCCTTCGGATACGGCATAATCCCACAGCCCGGTTGCGGGAAGGGGAGTGGCAATCCCTAAACCGCATGTATTGGCACTATGATTCTTTTTAATCCATTTTATCATATTTCGAGTTTCGTTCAAATCTTCCTTCGTTTCTATCGGCGCACCAGCTATAAACGATGCAAACACACCGATTCCATAAGCGTTGAGAATGGAAATAGCCCTTTTATTTACATCAGTCGAAGTTTTACCGGTCTTTAGATATTGGGCTACCTTGTCGGAACCCGACTCAATGCCAAATTCCACTTTAAAAACACCCAATGATTTCAGAATTTCCGCCCACTGTTCATCAATCTGGGAAGTCCTGCCTGCAATATAATAAATAATTTTTCCCAGAAGGTCTTTTTTGCCCAAAAGTTCCACTAATTCAATTACCCTTTTTTTGCTGCCGGTGAATAAATCATCTTCGATGAGTATGGCATTAATAGCAAACTTTTTGTGGATATATTCGATTTCATCGGCAATATAAGCAGGTGAGTTCATTCTGTATTTTTCCCACATCACCGATGGCTGACAGAATATACATTTATAAGGGCAGCCGCGTGAAGTAGTCAATTGCATAGAGCGAAGCCCGGTCTTGCCGAACCATCCGGGATGCTCTGCTTTAATGATATGTTCTACGTCTTCAATAGATTCTCTATCGGGGAATGGGATTGTATCCAAATCTTTTATCAATCCCCTCCTGTTAATTAGATTTCCAACATCTGTCAGATGTTGGACATCTCCGATAGTTAGAGAACCAACATCGTTTTTCATTTGAATGACATTACTATTGTTCCGAGGTGAGATTCCGGGAATGTTTTCGAGAGTTGATTTTGAATTTTTGGAATAATTATTAATTATGTCGAGGAAGGTATGTTCTCCTTCGCCTATAACTGCATAATCAAATTCTCCATCCAATGACTCTGGTAATACTGATATATGGCAGCCTCCCAAAAGTATCAGGCTATCCGGTAAAGCAGTTCTAAAATACCTGCTTAAATTTACGGAAGTATGGAAATTATGAGTAAACGAACTAATCCCAATTATATCAGGTATAAATTCTATTAAACTTTTTGCTTCAAATTCATCAGAATTGTGAATTTTTATATCGGTTTTTCGAACGGAAAATTTCTTAATATAGGAACTTAAATAGCACAATCCGGTTGGGAAATAGTTTACCGTTTGTTTTGATTCCGGATTTATCAGCAATATTTTTAATGAATCTTCTAAAATACAAATCCTTTTCAATTGTTAGCTTGTATTTAATTACTATTCTTGAATCTAATTGATTCGTATCTAAAAACCAAAAGTTTAATTCCAAAGTACAACTTTGGAATTAGTAAGTTCTTGATATATCTCATTCCAAAATTCAGATTTTGGAATGTAATTTTCACCAAAAATGCTTTTTTGAGAGGACTCAATAATCTAAAAAAAACTTTCCTGCCTGGATTTTACAGGTTGCATGGATGATAAAAATTCATCCCAAAAATCGAATGTTAAAGATAAAGAAAGTTCTTCATTAATCTTGACCAATTCATCATTTAATGAAGTATGACTAATCAAGGTTGCAAGTTTAAATAAATCTATTCGCATTAAAATTTCTTTAGTAAAGGTTCTTTTTGCATCGGTAAACGTGATTGATTTGATAAATTCGGTAGATAAAGTTGAATTCAGTAAAATATAAGAATAAACTGCAAATTTCAATCGGTCAAAGCTTATGAAATAACAAGTATCGTCAAGCATTAAAGGTTTTCCATCCTGAGGTAATATCAAGTTAAATGAATAATTCTTATAAAGTCCTGATATTGCTACTTTATAAGGTTTAAAAGAGTAATCTCCAATACCGAATATCGAGAAAGCAGGCTTGTCAATATATATTGATGATTTTCGCCTTATGAAATGTTCCTGATTGGCAGATAAATACTTATATGTTAACGGAAATTGTTCTTTTAAATATCTTGTATCCTGACCTATTTTCATTTGTGTTATAATAGTATGTTTTCTTGATTTGTTGATGTATTTTGATTTTAAATCGGAGCTTTTCAGTAATCCGTAAACAAGGTCGTTCTCAAGAAAAATTTCTTCATTTCTACCATTGATAAAATGTTCGTTTAACCTTTCGAATTCCATAATTGATGAACAATCGTGCTTGACTCCCTGTCTCCATTCAAAAGGACAGGTAGCATCGATTACCTTGGCTTGTTCATATTTTGAAATATTTGCAACAAATTTGTTGGTAATCCAACCAAAAGAATTAAAAGTAATTGCATTATTATATAAATCAAATTCGTTGCAAATATAATCCGGTTGGGAATTGAACCGGCAGAAGAACATGGACGCTTCGACGGATGCATTAAATTCTTTTTTACTCTCGAAGCTTAGTTTTTCAATATTCGATATTCTTAAGGGGTGTAATTTTTGGTCATAAATGATATTTTTTATTACAGAATTTTTAATTAGAAAAGCTATCGCACCCTTATAATTATGAAATGCTTTAAGCATTTTTAAGGTTATGGATTCACCAATATCAAAATTACCTTTTCCCGTCATGGCATCAAGCCCATTATGGTTTTTGAAGTTTGATTTATCCGGAAGATTTTTGGAGTTGATACTACCTAATTTGGAATTAGTTACCCAGGGAGGATTTCCAATTATTAAGATTTCCTGTTCCGAATTATTATCGGCAATTCGTTTAAAATCATACTCAAATACGTTTGAACCATATAATTCTATTTCGACTGTTGCAGCCTTATTAGTGATGATAAAATAATCAAGAATTGCAAATTTACTTTCCCAGATATAAGGCATATAAATTTCAATACCGATTATTTTCTTTATAGTCTGAAAATTCTGTAATGCAGCCATAATAAAATTACCTTTGCCGCAGGTCGGTTCGATAATAATATCCGGTAACAATCCTTTTGTTGATAAATAATTTACTGTCCGTTCAGCTAATTCAGTATTTGTCTGGAAATCTCCGTATTCTGCTCTGTCCGGTTCATTAATAATATCTGATGAATATAAAACTTTTGATTTAATTTCTTCAAATTCTGCCTGATTGTTAAAAAAATTGAAAATACCGGTTTTGATTTGGATTATTGAGTTAGCTTCTTCAAAAGAAAAAAAGTTCTGAAATTCACTTTTGAAAAAATCAATTGATTTGTCAGATATATTGATTTCAAAGAAACCCATTATATATTCATTTGAACAAAGACTTTTGTAATGCAATTCAAATTATTAAGATGTCATACAATAATCTTTTAAATTTAGTTCATTTCCTGCTTTGATATTATATTTATCCTGTAACTTAACTTTTGTATTTCCTTTAATAACTTTACTTGTCAACAAAATATACTTATATATTACATTTTCTTTTGTTTTGTTAATTCTATCAGAAGTTCGGATAATATAATCCATTAATAATTGAGTGCTTTCATTTTGATATTCTTTCTTCCTTTTCATAGACAATTCAATAATGAATATGAATAACTTGTCATTGTGTTCAATAAACAGTACATAATCAGAAAGAGATTTAATATTGGAGCTATCTTTTAAAAAAGGTAAGATATTGCCATTTTCAAATTTATAGAGTATAAGTTGACCCGAAGTTGTAATTTTTGTTTTTGGGAATTTTTTTTCTTTTTTTTCTTCAAGTATTAATTTTCCGGTATTGTCCCTTCGAACTTTAAACTTATCATTAATAATTTTATCGATATTTTCCAAACCCATTCTACATTCCTTTAAGCCGGAAGTATAAATTCTGTGACCTTGAGTTCAAATCATTAATAACCTTATCTATTGATTCGACTTCAAAACCATCTTCAGATACGGGCAAATTCTTAACCGAGACCTTAGTTTTATTATTAAAGTTAAAAAGATATGCCCCTACATCTTTATGATTAATCATATTGTCTTTAGTATAGCCATATTCCTGGGTTAAAGATTCTAATTCATTTTCCAATTTTGATAACATGATTAAGTTATTGAGTTCCCTAATTATATAGTCACTATGAGTGTTTACCAAGACCTTAAAACCATGATTCATTATTTTTGCAATTATCCTGGTAACAATAATTTGAGCATCAGGATGCAGATTAAGCTCAGGCTCATCGAATATTATCAAGTCCCCCTTTTGGGCAAGATGTCTGAAGTAAATGATTAAACTAGATAATGATTTTACAATTGAGCCGGATAAGTGAATTGGTAATTTTGCATTTTTTGCTTTGTTAGGTAGAAAAACTACTTCCCCGTCCTTTGATATTTGAACCTTTCCGTCGAGAACCGTTTCTTCAATAGTATTTGCAAAGAATGCATATTCCGAATCTCTTTTCTTATAATTTACCAAATCTTCCGATATTTCCAATCCATCCCTAACTGGCATAGGATATCTTGTAGCACGTCGCTCTAACAAATCATAAGGGTCTTTTAGCTTTTCGGATTTCATTTCAAGCATCTCATCAACAAGAATATTTCGTTTAAGGGATAATTCCCGGCTAAATGTAAATATTGAATTCCTTTCAACCGGGGCTATATATGAAGAGTGCAAAAAAGATTTTATTATGATTTCAATTATATATGATGAAATCACAGAATTTAAGAATATTTTGAAATCATTATCAAATTGAGAATCTTTGCTAGTGATAATAATATCTACATTTTGAGATTGATTACTCTTGTTAAAATCAACTGTTATATCATTTCCATATCCTATTTTTCCATTTATCAAACTATTGACAATTAAATCCTCAACAGTAATATCATCATCAAATTCTAAATCAATAGATGAGTTCGGAAATATTTTTTCAATTAAGATTTTATCTAATCCGAATGTTCTCGGTAATTCATTAACAAAATATTTTTTAATGATTTCTTTAATTTCATTTTTATATTCTTTATAAATTTCGAAGATATTAACCGAAGTTTTACTTTTAGAGTATAATTCTTGCAAATCTTTAATAATGAAATCCGAATAAATATGACTGAAAATTATTTTATTAAGTGCATAAATACAATAAGCCAGATAAGTTTTACCGGTATTATTCGGACCACAAAAAATAGTAAGCTTCTTTGATAAGTCAATCTTTGCTTCCTTAATTGCCCCAATATTTTTAAAAGTTACTATCATATAAACTTTAAATTAATAAAGAAAACATTTATGGTAAATTATTGTACCAAATTATACTTCTCCTGCCGGAATCTAATATCCGGCAGGAGAGAATAATTATTTATATTTTAATATTTCTACATATTCATTGGTGTTGCCTTCTCATCAGGGTCGCCGGCATTTCGCAGAGGCACCCAAATCATAATAATGGCAATAAGAGCCAATACAGCCAGACTGAGTAAAAACGAAGGATGAGCAAAGAATTCGAAGAATTTCACTTCTGCTATTTTGAATGGAGCAAATCCTAATCCCATTAGAGCCTCGCCGGCTATAAAGCCTGAAGCGAGAAGTATTCCGATGTTTTCAACCCTCGATTTCTGATTGGTATTGTATCCCTTTCGTTCTGACATAATATCCAATAACCCTTTAACGCAACCGCCAAGGAATATGGCGAATGTTGTCTCCAAAGGTAAATACATCCCAACGCTAACGAGCATAGGAGAGCGTACCTGCATTAAGATAAAAGCTAATCCCATTAATAAACCAACTATAATAAGGGGCCATGCCATATCACCTCCTACGATGCCCTTTGAAAGCATAGCCATTAATCCGGCTTGAGGAGCCGATAGCTTAGGACTTCCGAAACCACCCTCGTAGCCCTTGGCTACACCTTCCGCTATGTCTGCCTGGTTTAGGAAGTTTAATACGAGAAACATTACCAAACCTGCTATTACAACTCCAATGATATCGCCTATCTGCATTTTCCAAGGCGTACCGCCAAGAATATGTCCTGCTTTTAAATCCTGTAGCATTTCACCTGCAACTGCTGCTGCAACGCATACGATTGCTGCGACTCCTAATACGGCAGCAACACCACCATGCGTAGAATCAACTCCGAGAAGAACCATTATAAGGGCAGTTATGACCAACGTCGTCAAAGTTAATCCACTTATAGGATTATTGCTCGACCCCATGATTCCAACAAGATAACCGGAAATTGCCGCAAAGAAAAATGCAAGAACGATTAGTACCGTAGCAGCCGCTATTGCCGGAATAAGGGCGGTTTGGAAAATGAAATATGTTATGCAAAAAGTGGCTATTGCTACTGCTCCAATACCAATCATAATCCATGAGAATTTTAAATCTTTTTCGGTTCTTTCGGTTACAACTTCTGAACCTGATGCTGCTTTTTTAACATCGCCTATTGAGCGTTTTATGCCTGCAAATAAACTTTTTCTCATTTTGAATAGAGTAAAGCAAGCGCCCATCAACATTCCGCCTATTGCAATAGGTTTTACAATATATCGCCAAATGGCAGCCATCTGGAAAGACGGGTCTGATGCTTTTGCTACTGCCTGGTCAACTGAAAGTCCTTTATTTTGTGTCATTAAATATTGTGCCCATGAATGCAGGAAATCACCTGTTAATAAGGGACCGATAAAATACATGATAATTGGAGTAAGCAAGCCCCATGCAAGCAGACCACCACTAAAATTAAGTGCGCCGAGTTTTGGTCCAATAATATAACCAACACCCATATACGCCGGACTTATACCGGGAGAGCTGAGTAGTATTCCTCCTTGTGCAGTAAATTTTGTACCGGTTATCACTTGTTTAGAAAAGGTTACGAAATGTTCCCATGTTTCGGCAAATAATTTAAATTCTGCTAATAGCTTAATTAATGCACCACCGAACATAGCGCCGAATAAGAATTTTGAGCCGGTTCCGCCGGAACGTCCTGTTTTGTGAATTTCGGCTGCTGCAACCGATTCCGGGAATGGTAAATCTTTATCTTCGACCATAACTCTTCGAAGCAAAGCAACGAACATTATACCGAGAATACCACCGGAAATCAATATTAGAGTAGCGGTGACATAATTACTCGGTGTAAAGAACTGCGGCCATAATCCCGAAATGAAAAATGCCGGCAGAGTAAAGATGGCTCCTGCAGCGACCGATTCGCCTATCGAACCGACTGTTCTTGCGAAGTTCTCTTCGAGAATAGTGCCTTTCAATGCTTTCAGTATTGCCATACCAATCACTGCTGCCGGATATGTGGCTGCAATAGTCATACCGGCTTTTAATCCGAGATAAGCATTGGCAGCGCCCAATACTACCGACATCACTAAACCAATGATTAAGGCTTTAATTGTAAATTCAGCCATATTAGAACTTGCGGAAACAAAAGGGATAAACTTTTTTTCTTCTGACATAAAATCTCCTGAATTATTTAAGATCCACTCAATACAATTATTTATCTATGGTAAGTTCTAAAAATGTTATTCCTGCGAATTCAGAAATCTCCTGATACGCTCTGGGAGTGGATTCCTGCATTCGCAGGAATGACATTTTAACAATTTATAGAACCAATTTTTATTAAAATGAACAAATAACCGAAATCATACCCGATTATATCATAGCAAAAATATAAAATTTTCGGATTAAATTCCTTATTTATTTTGTGAATATTTATTTGTTATTTCGATTAATAGATAGATTGTTATTCCACCGAATGTAGGAATATTCTTCCGAAGTTGGCCTTAGGTTCCTTGCAATCGAGTCTGTGTTAATATTTAGAAAAATATGAGAATGTCATTCTGAAAGCAGAGTCAGTAAATGTAGAATTAAAGAACTAATTTTACAGGATGTGAAAAATTAATTATTGGAAACAGAAAATGGAATTCTCGATTAATATTATTCTTATTATAACCAATATAATTTGCTTTGCGGCTGCCATACTGCTTTTCAAGCATGTTGTTCGTTACAGGAAAGAAAAATATAAAATAATTACAAAATATGAATCAAAGAGAATTATTGCCGAAGTACCTCTGTCCGAAATCAGCAACGTTTTTTTATCAGGAGATTTCGGTACCAAAATAGACGCAGAGGTAAATATCTTACTCAACGGAGATAACACGACTATCGGCGGAACCAGCGACCTGGAAGCATGGATTCTTTCTGTCCTGGCAAAGAAATCTGCTTTTATGTTCGAATTCGGTACAGCTACAGGGAAAACTACTTATCTTTGGGCGAGAAATTCTCATGATAATGCTCAAATTATTACCATTACACTTCCTCCCGAAAAACTAACGGATTATTCGGAGGGCAAAACCGATTCATCCGATGCTGCCTTGATTGCAAAAAAGGAGTCTTTATTCACGAAGCATTATTATACCGGAACCGGAGTAGAGAAAAAAATCACACAGATTTATGGCGACAGTAAGCAATTCGATGAAAGCCCCTTCCTTGAAAAATGTGACTTAATCTTTATTGACGGCTCCCATGCATATTCTTACGTGAAAAGCGATACCGAAAAAGCAATCCGTATGCTGAAACCTGGTGGAATAGCTCTTTGGCATGACTATCGCGGACCCCGCCATGAAACTAAAGACGTGTATTTTTATTTGAATGAGTTAAGCAAGGAAATTCCCCTGCTACATCTTAGAAATACAAGTTTGGTGGCTTATAAAAAGCCATTTTAGTTCATCCGAAAATTTTATTTCTCTCGAATTTTATTTCATCTAAAAGACGATTAATATTTTCATTTTTGATATGGACGGGAAGCTTTATTAATGATGCTGTTTTGCGGAATACATCATGCTTTACGTTAGCTAAATCTGAGGAGAAATTCCTCAGATTATCCAAACAGTCTGCTAAGTGAATAATTAAAATATCATTCACAGGCAAAGCATTAAATTGTTCCAATGATAATGCATTTGCAAAAAATTCCTTCGGTGAGAAACTTTCATTGCTTAAATAATCGAGCATCAGAGCCGAGTAAGAGCCAAAATTCAGTTCGATGATTTCCCTGCTGAATCCTTCCTTTGATTGAGATATCTTGAATAACAGGGAACAACATAACAAATCTGCATCCTGTATATTAAGCTCTTCGATTAGGATACGCGTCACTCTTGTAACATGGAACCAGAGGGGGTTTGTATTATGGAAAACGTCATCGTGGAATGCATTCTCTGCAAATTCATAGGCAGATAATATTTTATGGAAATCGAACGGATTTACTGTCCTGCCCAGCAATGAGCTTAATTCTTCCTTTGATAAAAAATCCGGGCTATTCATAACTTAATTTATATTCGTTTTATGCAAAACACCGAATACGAAATTTACTAAAATCATCGGCATAATCCAAATTATTATATGATTCTTTAAATTGAAAAAAAGATTGAATCTGATGAATACTCGAAAAAAGTTTTCAGTCTTACTAATGAAGAAAAATATTTGAACTTGAAATGATAATAAATTAAATTTTCAAATATTTCGTCATAATTATTGATATAATTATCAATTAGAAAGGTTAAAAATGATTGAACTAAAAAAAGCTGTAAAGATTGCAAAAGAGTATTTTGAAAATGTAAATGAGACGAATTCAGTTCAAGTCAATCTAAAAAATGTTATGTTAGAAGAAGTTTTTATAAAAAAATATCAGGATACTCCTGATTGTTGGTATCTTACATTTGGATTTAATGAAGATATAAAAGACGATTCTGAAGTAACTAAAAGTCCATTAAAAATTCTTCAAGGATTAGCAACCCCAAAAAGGAAATATAGAACAATTGTTATTGACCCAAATGGAAATTTTAGAGCCATGAAAATAAGAGAAGTCGAATATGCCTGATAAATTCTTGTCTCATATCGATACTTTATTAATTAAATACAAAAACAAAGGTATTATTATTGATAGTAATTTACTAATATATTATTTTATTGGAAGTTATCATCAAAATTTAGTAAAAAATTTTAAAGTAACTAAAAAATATGGAATTGATGGATATAAGATAATAAGAGATATATTGAATTTATTCGAATATAAAATTACAACACCTAATATTCTGACTGAAATTAGCAATCTTTCAAATAAAATTCCTGATAAAGAAAAAATAGAATTTTACCATACATTTTTTCAAGAAATCACAATATTTGATGAAGTTTTTATCCCTTCCAAAGAGGTTTTTGAAAACGAAAAATCAAGAAAATTTGGATTAACAGACTCTATAATATTTCACTTGTCAAAAAATAAATCCTATCTTGTTTTAACAGACGATTTTGAATTATGTAAATTTCTTGAATTCCATAATATTGATGTTCTAAATTATAATAATTTATTCGATATACTGAAAGTGAATTGAATATTATACTCGTTGTAACATTTAGAATAATAACACCGGAATATGACCTCAAATCCATTGACCAATACAGATCGTATTCAAAATACTAAAACATAAAATTTAACGTCAATAAATTTTCCTATTTTTGAAATAATGTTGATTGATTATTTTATTTAGAGTAAGGAAATATGACTCAGACTGAAAACGGATATACGATTGGCGGGCTCGACCCACTTGAATTATGTGACAAATACGAGCTTCCGCTATTTGTTTACGATTCTGCTAAAATTACTTCGCAATATAATGCACTTAAAGATGCCTTCTCAATAGAGAATCTGAAAATAAATTTTGCCTGCAAAGCTTTGACGAATATTTCAATATTAAAACTGATGAAGAATCTTGGCGCCGGACTCGATGCCGTCTCTATTCAGGAGGTTGAGCTTGGCTTGCGTGCCGGATTTAAACCGGAAGATATTTTATTTACAGCAAATTCGGTTTCAATCCAGGAAATTGAAAAGGCAATAGATTATAATGTAAAAATTAACATCGACAATATTGAATTTCTGGAATATTTAGGACATAAATATACAAATCTGCCGCTTTGCATCCGCATAAATCCTCATGTTATGGCTGGAGGGAACAGAAACATTTCGGTTGGGCATATAGATTCCAAATTCGGTATTTCAATTCATCAAATGCCGCTCGTCGAGCGACTTGTCGAAGCCCTCAAACTTAATATCGTCGGCATACATATGCATACAGGCTCTGATATATTGGATGTGGATGTGTTTATGTATGCCGCAGAAATTTTATTCAATACTGCACGGAAATTCGAAAACCTGCAATATATCGACTTCGGCAGCGGATTCAAAGTCCGATACAAGGACAACGATTATGAAACTGATATTGCATTATTCGGAAAAGAAATGTCGGCACAATTCAATGAATTCTGCGCAGAAACCGGCAAACAGCCTACTTTGATGTTCGAACCCGGTAAGTACCTCGTTAGCGAATCCGGTTACTTTTTCGCAAAAACAAACCAGATTAAGCAGACAACATCAACTATATTTGCTTGCCTTGATACGGGTTTCAATCATATTATCCGCCCGATGTTTTATAATTCATATCACAGGATAATCAATATTTCCAATCCTAAGGGAATGCCTAAGATTTATACGGTTGTCGGTTATATATGCGAAACCGATACATTTGGCTGGAACAGGAAAATCAACGAAATCCACAGGGATGATATACTTTGCTTCTTCAATGCAGGAGCTTACTGTTACACTATGTCATCTAATTATAATTCCCGTTACCGTCCGGCAGAAGTCCTGATTCATGAAGGCAAAGATTATCTCATCACCAAGCGCGAGACTATGGAGGATTTACTCCGCAATCAGGTACAACCGGAAATTTTTAATGGTTAATGGTTAATGGTTAATGTAAATTACGAATTATGAAAAAATCCTTTAATCCTTAAATCCTTTAATCCTAATTCAGACAAGAAAGAACATGATAAGTCAAGAACAAATAAAGACAATTGATACCCGCGAAATGCATGCTGTATTGAGTACTTTCCCCCAACAAGTCCGGCAAGCCATTGAAATCGGTAAGAATGCACCACTCTTTTCACCAAAAGAAAATCCTAAGAAAATAGCGATTCTCGGTATGGGCGGCTCTGCAATCGGCGGGGATATACTTCGCTCGTATTCTGCTGCTACGGCGGGTGCAGACCATTTATCCATACAAATAAACCGGACATATAATATACCCAAATCAATCGATGAGAATACTTTCGTTATCGGCAGTTCTTATTCGGGCGGAACGGAAGAAACAATTGAAGGCTTCTCCCAAGCTCGCCAAAGAACCGACAAGTTATTGTGTATCAGTTCAGGTGGGGAACTTTCTGCAATTGCCAGAAATGAAAATATTCCTTTAATCGAGATACCCGGAGGTTTGCAGCCACGTTGTGCATTGGGTTATTCTTTCTTTCCATTGCTGCATTTGTTGATAAGGAGCGGCGCTTTTAATGAGAATGCCGCAATTGAATCAGAACAGGCAGAGAAGGAATTAATTACTCTTTTGGATGAGAATTCCAAAACTTACGGCGTTCCATCCCATGCCAATCCTTCGTACTTAATGGCTGAAAAGCTTCATGGCAAGGCGCCTGTGTTCTATTCTTCCTGCGAAATATTAGATACTGTAAATTTGCGATGGCGCGGACAAATAAATGAGAATGCCAAGAATTTTGCTTTCGGAAGCTTCCTGCCGGAAATGAACCATAATGAAATTAATTCATGGAACATGCCAAAATCAATTCTGGAGAATCTTATTATTGTTTTGTTAAGGGATAAAAACGACCATCCAAGAGTTCAGAAAAGGTTCGATGCTTTGGGTTCTATTCTATCATCTTCTGCAGAAGTTTTGACAATTGAAAGTCAGGCGCAGCATTTACTTACGCGCATTTTCGATTTGGTTTACCTTGCCGATTGGACGAGTTATTGGTTAGCTTTACTAAATGGGGTTGACCCTACTCCAATACCCGTAATTACTAAGCTAAAAGGACTGATGAGTAGTTGAGATAAATATTATAGGGGATTTCTAAAAATAATGGAATTGTCCTTCCTGCGAATGCAGGAATCCCCATAATTAAATGTTTGTAATTTTAATCAAGAGTACCTCTTGTTGTAAAGGGATCAATTTAATCCAATATTTTGATTTATTTGGAATATTAGTTATTTTGCTTAATTATGATAAAGATTTAATTCAAAATAATTAATCCGAAACAGCATGTCAAGATTATTAGTTGAGAACTACCACAAAGAAGTTGAAAATTTAATCTCTTTCGGCGGCTCTAAGAAAGAAACTTCGATACGTACTGCCTTCCAGAGACTGTTGGAAGAATATTGCAAGAAAAAAGATTTCATTCTCGTACCGGAATTGGATTATAAAACCTCCACAGGTAAAATCATCTTCCCCGACGGCACTATTAAAGATTCACTTCGCTTAGATTGGGGCTACTGGGAAAGCAAAGACCAGTTCGATGATTTGGATATGGAAATAATAAAAAAATTCGAGAAAGGGTATCCCAAAGATAATATTCTATTTGAGGATTCCAAGTATGCCGTTCTTTATCAGGTGGGTCGCGAAGTAGCACGTGTTCCGATGAAAGATGCGGATGCTTTAGATAGAGTAATCACAGCATTCATAGATTTCGAGCGCCTAGAAGTAAAATCATTCCGCGATGCAATAGACAAGTTCAAGCAGGATATTCCCCAGCTCTCAGATTCCCTGCGCGAGCTAATCAATAATCAAAAGGAAAACGAAGAATATATTTCCGCTCGCGATAATTTCTTCAATATCTGCCGTGAAACTATTAATCCCGACATTGCGCCGGAAGATATTCGCGAAATGCTAATCCAGCACATCCTAACGGAAGATATTTTCAATTCCATATTCGATGAAACCCAGTTCCATCGCGAGAATAATATCGCACGCGAGCTCGAAAAGGTGCTTTCTACCTTCTTTCACGGCGTTCTTAAACATAAATTCAACGATAATGTCCGCCATTATTATTTAATAATCAAGGCTGCGGCTTCCGGCATTGCAAATCATAGCGAAAAACAAAAATTCCTCAAAATCATTTATGAAAATTTCTACAAGGCATACTCCCCTAAGAAGGCTGACCGTCTCGGTGTGGTATATACGCCCAATGAGATTGTCAAATTTATGCTCGAATCGGCAAATGAACTTTGTCACCGGCATTTTGGCAAGCTGCTTTCCGACAAAAATGTTGAGATTCTTGACCCCGCAGCCGGCACCGGAACTTATATCACCGAGCTTATTGAATTCCTGCCTGCCGCCGCGCTCAAATATAAATACGAACACGAGATTCATGCCAATGAGGTTGCCATTTTGCCGTATTATATTGCCAATCTGAACATCGAATTCACCTATAAACAACGCACCGGAGAATATAAGGAGTTTAAAAATATTTGTTTTGTCGATACTTTGGATAATGTGGCATTCGCTTTCAAAGGGCAGCAAATAGATGCGTTCTCCGGCATTTCGCTTGAGAACAAAGCAAGAATAAAACGCCAGAATGAACGCAAAATTTCAATTATTATTGGAAATCCGCCCTATAACGCAAATCAGATGAATGAAAATGAGAATAATAAAAACCGCGAATATCCAATAATTGACAGAAGAATAAAAGAAACTTACATAAAAAACAGTACTGCACAGAAAACCAAGCTCTATGATATGTAT
>JAERMQ010000026.1 GCA_016844745.1 Ignavibacteria bacterium
CCGATGTGGCTGTCGAGACGTTGCCGTTGTTATCGGTTACCGTTAAGGTTACATTATTTGTTCCAACGTTAGTGCAGTTGAAGGAGTTTGGCGATACTGCTATCGATGCTATGCCGCAAGCATCCGAACTGTTATTATCTACATCCGATGCGGCTATGGTTGCATTACCCGATGCATTTAACTGCACAGTTACATTCTTTGCAATGGCTGTTGGAAGCGTCAAATCCTGCACTGTCACTACCGATGTGGCTGTCGAGACATTGCCGTTATTATCCGTTACGGTTAATGTTACTGAGTTGGCGCCAACGTTAGTGCAGTTGAACGAGCTTGGCGATACTGCTAATGTTGCAATACCGCAAGCGTCAGTGCTGTTATTATCTACATCCGATGCGGCTATGGTTGCATTACCCGATGCATTTAATTGTATTGTTATATTCTTTGCTGCGGCTGTTGGAAGCGTCAAATCCTGCACTGTCACTACCGATGTCGCTGTCGAGACATTACCGTTATTATCTGTTACTGTTAGTGTAGCTGTGTTATTACCGACGTTGGTGCAGTTGAATGAGTTTGGCGATACTGCTATCGATACGATTCCGCAAGCGTCAGTGCTGTTATTGTTAACATCTACGGCGGCTATTGTGGCTGCACCGGCTGCATTTAATTGAACTGTTACATTCTTTGCTGTGGCTGTTGGAAGCGTTAAATCCTGCACTGTCACTACCGAAGTGGCGGTCGAGACATTGCCGTTATTATCCGTTACGGTTAATGTTACTGAGTTGGCGCCAACGTTAGTGCAGTTGAACGAGCTTGGTGAAACTGATAAAGAAGCTATACCGCAAGCATCATAGCTGTTATTGTCAACATCTACGGCTGCGATTGTTGCATATATTCTTTGGGATGGCTGTCGGTGCGGTTACATCCTGCACGGTAACAACAGTCGTTGCTGTAGAGATATTGCCGTTATTATCTGTGACAGTCAATGTTACCGAGTTATTGCCGACGTTGGTGCAGTTGAAAGAGCTTGGTGATACGGTTATCGATGCGATACCGCAAGCATCAGTGCTGTTATCGTTTATATCGGAAACTGCTATGCTTGCATTACCTGATGCATCTAATTGAAATGTTCCACTATTATTTGAAGTAGCAGGAGTATAATACTCAGTGAAACAGAAATCATAAAAATTAGCCCATGAAGTTTCATTAGTTTTACCAACTCCTCTTGTGTAACCATTTAAAGTATTACAAATCCATTTAAGGTAATTATTATCACTTCTTGTTTGATTACCCTGTAAAACAATCCAATAGGTTGTTTCTGCGGTTAATTCGCTAGTTGGTGTAGAAAAAATAAAATCAATCCAACCATTTCCAGTTACTACATTTACATTTACATTTTCTGATGTTCCTATGACTGTTCCGGACGGACTTCCTCCACTATCAGTTTGAATGGTAAGCCATATTTGACCACTGGTCATTGTACCATATACTCCCAATCTTAATCTAATTTTCGTTATTTGATGATTAACTGATGGTCTAAAACTTTGACCCAATTTATAAGCAGAATAAAGGTCTCTAAAATTACCGAATTCGCCGTCGTTATAATCTGTGTAAACTTGGTCATTATTATATAATTGTGGTGATATATTTTTTACCCTTGCCGAAGGTACTGTTACGTCCTGCACAGTCACTACCGATATCGCTGTCGAGACATTGCCGTTATTGTCGGTTACTGTTAATGTTACATTATTGGCACCGACATTGGTGCAGTTGAATGAGCTTGGTGATACGGCTAACGATGCTATTCCGCAAGCGTCAGAACTATTGTTATTTACATCCGATGCTGCAATGCTTACTGTTCCCGCTGCATTTAATTGAACTGTTATATTCTTTGCAATGGCTGTAGGAGCGGTTGCGTCCTGAATATAAACAATGGATGTGGCTGTGGCAACATTATTATTATTATCGGTTACGGTTAATGTAACTGAGTTATTTCCTATATTCGAGCATGTGAAAGTATTGGGGTAAACGGACATCGATTGGATACCGGAACAACTATAACTTCCGTTATCAATTTCAGATGCAGTTATCGTTACAGTTCCGTTTGAATTTAATACTTTGGTAATATTTTTTGCGATTGCAGTAGCAGAGGCATTCCCCTGTATGGTAACTACAGCAGTAGCGCTACTCACATTATCATTGTTATCGGTAACAGTTAGAGTAACAGAATTGTTCCCAATATCAGAACAATTAAATGTATTTGATGATAATGTTAAGTATTGAATACCACAGGCATCATTACTGCTGCTATCTACATCGGAAGCTGTAATTGAGGCAAAACCGGTAGAATCTAATTGAACAGTTATATTTTTTGTAAGAGCTGTGGGTGCAGTTATATCCTGGACTGTCACAATAGAAGTAGCAGTCGATGAATTGCCATAATTATCAGTAACGGTAAAGATAATAGAGTTATTACCAACATTTGAACAACCATAAGTATTAGATGATAATGTCATACTATAAATTCCACAGGCATCCCAGCTACCATTATCAACATCTGATGCAGAAATGGAAACAAATCCTGAAGAATTAAGTTGAACAGTTAAATTTTTCTTATAAATATCCGGAGGTGTTAAATCTTCAACAGTTACAAGAGAGGTTGAATGTGCTACATTTCCTGAACCATCAGTGACGGTTAATGTGACGGAATTATTGCCAATATTAGAGCAGGTAAATGTCGATGGAGAAACACTTAAAGATTGAATACCGCAATTATCCGTACTGCCATTATTTATCCCGGATGGATTCAGGGTATATAATCCTGCATAATTAAGCTGAACTGTGATGTTTTGTGTTATTACGGTAGGAGGTATTAAATCCTGAACCGTAACATTAGCAACGGCATAGGATGAATTATTACTAATATCCGTTGCAGTCAGAGTAACGCTATTTACACCAAGGTTTGTGCAATTAAATATACTTGGGTTTACGGTGAGTGATTGTAATCCGCATGGGTCATAACTTCCGTTATCAACCTGAGCAGCAGTTAATGAAGCACTACTTTGAGCATCTAATTGAATTGTTATATTTTGTGTTAAAACTACCGGAGGTACTCCATCATTAACAGTTACGATTGCCGTTCCTGTTGTACTATTATTATTATTATCTGTAGTTGTTATAGTAACGGAATTATTTCCATTGTCCGAACAAGTAAATGTAATGGGATTAACTGAAAATGATTGCAGTCCACAAGCATCATTGTGACTATATATTACATTTTCGGGTTGCAGGGTAACGCTTCCGGAAGAATTAAGGTTTATGGAATAATTTTGAGTAATTAATGACGGGGGTACAGTATCCAGAACTGTTACAGTAGCAGAACCGGAAGAATAAGAATTATAAGTATCCGTAACTGTTAAATTGACAACATTAATACCAACGTTTGAACAGGAAAATGTATTTGGAGTTACGACCATAGATTGAATACCGCAATCATCATAACTTCCATTATCAACGCTGGCAGGAGTAATTGATGCACTACCATTTGAATTTAAATATAATGTTATATTCTTCGTAATAACTACCGGTGCTACATTTATAACAGTTACAATTGAAGTAGCCCAGGAAATATTATCATTATTGTCTGTGATAGTAAGAGTAACACTGTTAGCACCCATGTTTGAGCAGGAAAAAACACTTGGGTTAACACTCATTGATTTCAAACCACAATAAGCATAACTTCCGTTGTCAACTTCAGAGGGTGTCAATGTAGCGCTGCCGTTTGCGTTTAAGGATATTGAGTTATTTTTAGCTAAGGCAACAGGGATAGGTATTATTAGGTCAGTTCCATTATCGGAACCGAAAACGAATGGGTCAGAGCCATTTATACGAATTCTGTAATGAGTTCCAATTGGAATATTACCTGGTAAATTGCATGTAATAGTACCCGAAGTAGTGCCCGAAGCATCTCCAATATTTGTGGCATAATTGAAATTACCGGCTGAATCGGAAATTTCAGCGTTGAAAATATTGATATCATCAAAAAAACCTCCGCCAACGGTAAAGGAAACACTGAATTCTGTTCCACTGCAAATCGTTGCACTGCTAAGGGTTCCGGTTGTAATGTAAGGGGTTGTTAATCCGACATCTTGTATTTTAGTTACAAAAGCATCACTATTTCCATTACTTGATTCGTCAAAAGCGCCATAAGAAACAGGGTAATTTGTAGATTGAGTATTACCTGCAATAAATACATTTCTTAATGAACCATCCCATGCAATAGACTTACCATTATCGGCAGCAGTACCGCCGATATAAGTTGAATACATAAGAATATTACCACTCGGGTTAAGTTTTGAAATAAATATATCACCTAAACCGCTGGCAGAAGTACCATAAGCGCCAGAAGTAGTTGGGTAATTTGTAGAACCGGTATTACCCGTAATAAAAATATCATTCCATTTGTCGATAGCCATAGAATAGGCTATATCAGTACTAGTCCCACCGATGAATGTTGAATATACCAAACCGGTTCCTGAAGAATTTAACTTTGTAACATATACATCATTAAGTCCAAGATTAAATGATTGGTCATAAGCACCGCTGGTTGTAGGAAAATTATTTGAGCGGGTTTCACCCGTAATATATGCATTTCCATCATCATCAATAACCAGGGCATTACCAAATTCGTGGCTTGTATTTCCGACAAAAGTAGAATATACAAGGGCTGTTCCTGTAGTATTTAGTTTTGTAACGATTACATCAGTAGCGCCGCCAATTGTTGTTTGATAAGAACCGGAAGTAGTCGGATAGTTACCTGAAAGGGAATTACCACCGATATAAGCATAACCTGACCCGTCAACAGCAATTGAATTACCAAGATCATCCCCGGTGCCACCGATGAAGGTCGAATATGAAAGAGCAGTACCACCAGAATTCAGTTTAAAGACTATAATATCATTGCCGCCATTGTGCGAAACATCATAAGCGCCTGATGTTGTAGGGAATGTAGTTGAAGCAGTATATCCAACAACATAAGCATTACCAGAACCATCAACGGCAATAGAAGTTGAGTAATCTGCTTCGCTTGCTCCAACATAAGTAGAGTAAAGCAAGGATGAACCGGTAGAGTTAATTTTAGAAACAATAATATCATAAGTTCCATTCGAACTGGCATCGAATGCACCGGATGTTGAAGGATAATTAGTCGAAAGTGTATAACCGGTTACATATATATTATTTGAACCGTCAAGGTACAGACTTTGTCCGAAATCTGCACCACTACCACCGATATATGTTGTAAAATCAAGGCTTGTACCATAAAAGTTAAATTTTGTTACGAATAAATCATTTCCCCCGTTTAAAGTAACATCATACGCTCCGGAAGTTACAGGAAAAGAGGAAGCATTTGAGTTTGTATAACCTATAACAATTGAGTTCCTCGATGGGTCCATCATTAAACCGGTACTGAAATCATTATTCACACCACCTATAAAAGTCGAATAAACAAGTGGGTCAATAATTAATGCAAGGTCCCTGTTATAATTACCTGTTTCGAAACCAATAGAGCCATCCGGATACATAATGAAATTGGCAGATATTTGGATTTTTTCCGAATTTTTATTTTCAGTGGACAGTTTATTATCAGCAATATTTTCGTCGTTTGTTTCAAATTGATATGCAAATAATTTCCCCTGAGTAACTTCACCTATACTTGTTCTGATAACAAGTTCGCCATTACTATTTATAAATTTGTAGTAATTATCATCATCTCCAATATCTACTTTCAACCTGATTTGAGATAAATCAGCACCTGGCTTCACTACATAATCATATCGTATTTGTCCTTCATCATAATAGTAACGTACATCGATTCCATCATAAACATTTGCAATCTGAACTTCATTGTATAAAGAAACATTAGATGCCCATTTAGTTTTATCGTTCCCCAGAAAATAATTGTAACGTCCTTCGGATTTATTTATGCCATTAAATTTAGTAACTGGAAAATCACCTTTTGGCAATAAAGAAGAATTATCATTATTGGTGATTTTTACAACATGACCTTTAATAGATAAATTGTCTGCATCTTTGGGATTGACATTATTCAAATCCCTTGATTCATCATTACCCGAATGATTGGGATTGGATTTGATTATTTTGTAATAATCGTAAACGATGCCGGTATTCGTAATCCAGGCATTCATTCCACCTATTCTTGCCTGGAATTTAACTTCAGGAGCCCATTGTCCTTTATTCTCGATAAAGTAACTTTTATTAGCTTTATCCAGTATTTTTTGAGCTTCAGGAGAAGCATTTGCATTGACATTGAGTATTAACAATGCGATGAAGGCTACAATTAATTGGTAAATTGTTTTCATAATATCACCAGGGATTTTATTTGAAGTTTTAATTTGCAATTTGTTTGAGTTGAAAAGAGAATTATAAAAATAATTTATAAATTTCCCATCCTGGGTTTCTTTCTCTTTGTGCTGGTTTTTAATTTGAAATTCCATTTTTTTTATTTTTAAATCATATATATAACAATTAAACACTATTACTATTACAAAATTATAAGATAACATTATAATAAAAAATACGTAGAACTACTGAAAATGAATATTCAAGGTATTTTTTTTCTTCACCAAAGGAACCTTAAATTATTAAAAATAAATAAAATAGATACGTTAAAAACATAATTTTAGTCTTAACTAAATTATGAATTTATTCATATTAACAACAATTAATTTATTTTTAATTTTTGATTAATTTGTTTTTCTTAAAGAATCATAGTAATTTCGCTATTAAACGAAATGATATTAAGAAAGATTATGAATAAAGCAATCAAAATATTTAAAGCATTATCAGATAAAAACAGACTGAGAATACTGCTGATGTTAACAAAGAAAAAACTCTGTGTTTGTGAAATTCAAGACATATTAAGCATTACTGTTTCTACTGTTTCGAAACATCTTTCAATTTTGAGGGATGCAGGATTCATACTCGATGAAAAGGATGGGAAGTGGGTCAATTATAGACTAAATACTACCTCGAAAGATATGATTCTTAATCAGGTAATCCTGATTTTACCTTTTTATTTAAATGATGATGAATTAATAAAATCAGACTTAATAAAAGTTCAATCAGTCAACAGAAAAAATTTATGTAAAATTTAAGTATTCCTAAGATAATATTTCGTCATTTGTCCAACTGTGATTAGTTTTATAAAAAAAAATAACAATATGGAAAAAATTACAAAAAAACTTAACTTCCTCGATAGATATTTGACACTGTGGATATTTCTTGCAATGTTTATCGGTGTATTATCCGGTTATCTTTTTCCCAATATTGTAGGATTCTGGAATCATTTCCAATCCGGAACTACGAATATCCCAATTGCTATCGGATTAATTTTAATGATGTACCCACCACTTGCAAAAGTACGTTATGAAGAATTATCCGATGTATTCAAAAATTTTAAAATCCTTGGTCTGTCCCTTTTTCAAAATTGGGTAGTTGGTCCGGTTTTAATGTTTGTACTGGCAATTTTATTTTTACCAGACCATCCTCATTATATGGCTGGATTGATAATGATTGGTCTTGCCCGATGCATAGCAATGGTAATTGTTTGGAATGAACTTGCCAAAGGAGATACGGAATATGCAGCAGGTCTGGTAGCATTCAATTCAATTTTCCAGGTATTATTCTTTTCTGTTTATGCGTATATATTCTTAACCGTTTTGCCTGAATGGCTCGGTTTGCAGACTTTCAAAGTTAATATAACAATTAGTCAGATTGCAGAAAGCGTTTTTATTTATCTCGGTATTCCTTTTATTACAGGAATAATAACCAGGTTTACCCTGATAAAAATAAAAAATAAAGATTGGTATCATAAGAAATTTATTCCTAAAATCAGTCCGGTTACGTTAATAGCCCTGTTGTTCACAATATTTGTAATGTTTTCACTGAAGGGTGAATATATCGTAAAGATTCCACTCGATGTAGTTAGGATTGCTATTCCCCTGCTCCTGTATTTTATCATCATGTTTTTAGTTTCATTCTATATGGGCAGGAAAATCGGTGCAGATTATTCCAAAACTGCAACCCTGTCATTTACTGCGGCGAGTAATAATTTCGAGCTTGCAATAGCAGTTGCCGTTGCTGTATTCGGGATTAATTCCGGTGAAGCCTTTGCCGCCGTCATTGGTCCCCTTGTCGAGGTACCGGCTCTGATTGCCCTTGTTAATGTTGCTTTATGGTTTAAGATGAGGTACTTTAATTTTTCAAATATGAGTGAGAATATTACTTGAAGTAAATTTTCATTTTATTAAGATTTTCTTAAAATATTATTTTATTATAACCTATTAATAAGTAAGAAATTTTGTAAATTATATTTCGACTTATATTTGATTTTAAAAATTTTACAGATTTAACAATATATCTTATGAAAAATAATTTCAAAAAAGCAAAAAATGTTCCTCGAATTGAATACTTAAGGGTTCAGAACTATCGTGCTTTAAAAGATCTCGAACTTAAAGCAATTACTCCATTAACTGTATTTTTAGGACCAAACGGAAGCGGAAAGTCAACAGTTTTTGATGTCTTTGCTTTTTTAAGTGAATGCTTTACTATTGGACTTAGAAAGGCATGGGATAAAAGAGGTCGCTTTAAAGAATTAAGAACAAAAGGATGTGAAGGAGCAATAGAATTTGAAATAAAGTACAGAGAAAAGAAAAATTCTCCTCTCATTACTTATGAATTAAAAATTGATGAAAATTTAAAAGGACCCTTTGTAGCAGAGGAGAAGCTGTTATGGAAAAGAACGAGTCAAGGAAGACCCTTTGCGTTCCTTGAATTTGAACAAGGAAAGGGTAAAGTTATTACTGGTGAAAAACCTGATAAAGATGACCAAAAAGTAGATGAGTCTTTAGATAGCCCGGATATGTTAGCTGTTAACACATTAGGTCAATTATCAAAGAATCCAAGGGTAATAGCTCTTCGAAGATTTATAACCGGGTGGTATTTATCTTATCTTACTGCAGACCATACACGCGGAATACCTGAAGCCGGTGCCCAGGAAAGATTATCTGCTACAGGAGATAACCTTCCAAATGTTATGCAATATTTAAAAGAACAATATAATCCTTTGCTTGAAAAGATATTGAGGGTTTTGTCAGAAAGAGTACCAAAACTTGAAAAGGTTGAAGCAGAGATCATGCAAGATGGAAGGCTGCTTTTACAGATTAAAGATGCACCTTTTGAAAAACCAATACTTTCAAAATTTGCATCTGATGGAACTTTAAAAATGTTAGCATATTTAACAGTTTTATATGACCCTGAACCACCTCAATTAATTGGTATCGAAGAACCAGAGAATCAATTGCATCCGAATTTACTGCCAGCACTAGCTGAAGAATGTAGAGCTGCATCCGAATTATCTCAATTAATGGTAACATCTCATAGTCCATTTTTTGTTAACGGAATAAAACCTCAAGAACTTTGGGTTTTATTCAGGGATGAACAAGGATATACAAATGCAAAGTGTGCAAAAGATATGGATGGAGTTAAAGAATTTATGGATGAAGGTGCATTATTAGGCAACTTATGGGTAGAAGGTCATTTTGATGTTGGAGACCCTCTGGTTAACGAAGGTAGTTATAAATTTAAGCAAAGAAAGAGATAGTATGCATTTGGAAATATTAGTTGAAGAGCTATCTGCTCGAAAAGTATTAGATAATTTACTACCAAGATTAATTATTAATGAGCATACTTATCGAATAATTACTTACCAAGGAAAACCTGATATGCTGAAAAAACTTCCTGGTACTTTGAGAGGTTATTCTAACTGGATTAGCAATGACATGAGAATAATAATTCTTATAGATTTAGATAACGATAATTGTATTGAGTTAAAACAAAGACTTGAAGATAATGCAATTAAAGCCAACTTGAGTACTAAAAGTCAAAATTCATCTCAAAGCCATTTTCAAGTTATGAATAGAATTGCCATTGAGGAAATTGAAGCTTGGTTCTTAGGCGATGCAGAAGCTATCAGAACTGCATATCCAAGGGTATCATATTATGAACGAAAAGAAAAGTACCGAAATCCTGACACAATATCAGGCGCATGGGAAACCTTGGAAAGAATTCTTCAAAATGCCGGCTATTTTCTTTCAGGATTAAGAAAAGTTGAAGTAGCCGACAACATCTCCCAAAATATGCAACCATTGAAAAACAGATCTAAAAGTTTTTTAACGTTTTGGGATGGAATTGTAACTTGTTTAAATTAAAAATATCAGAATAAATTTTAAAAAACTAATCGGAATGTATGTTAGGATTTATTGCAAATAATGCTACAAATTTAATTCGAAAAAAAGTCATTGTCCCAATTATTTTATTTCCAATATGGGTCATATTATATCTTAACATTGAACTAGTCGTTAACAGTCTTGTTTTTGATATTTTTCGATTGAACAAAACTTCTCAATTAACAGAAGCAATCAGATTTTTTATATATGAAGTTCCAAAAGTACTGCTATTATTGACTCTGATTGTTTTCGTCGTTGGAATTATCAGGAGTTATTTTTCCCCCGAAAAGACCAGAAAAGCTCTCGAAGGCAAACCATTATTCCTCGGTAATATAATGGCAAGCTCATTAGGCATAGTGACCCCATTTTGCTCCTGTTCTGCGATACCATTATTTCTTGGATTTTTAGAATCGGGCATTCCTTTAGGCGTAACTTTCTCCTTTTTAATTGCCGCACCGATGATAAATGAAGTTGCTTTGGTGTTATTATTTGGTTTGTTTGGATGGAAAACAGCGTTGCTTTATGTTTCTACAGGTTTGTTAATATCAATATTTTCCGGTTGGCTCATAGGTAAATTAAAATTGGAAAAATGGATAGAAGAATGGGTTTATGAAGTTAAAGCGGGCAAGCTATTAATTGAAGAAGAGAAATTCACTTTAAATTACAGAATTGAAGCAGGATATACTGCCGTTAAGGAAATTGTATCAAAAGTCTGGATTTATATTGTTATTGGAATTGCTGTCGGAGCCGGCATTCATGGTTATGTTCCAGCAGACTTCATGGCTTCTTTCATGGGGAAAGATATTTGGTATGCAGTTCCTTTAGCAGTATTATTAGGAGTACCGATGTATTCTAATGCAGCAGGAATTATTCCGATTGTGCAGGTTCTTCTCGAAAAGGGAGCCTCATTGGGAACATCACTTGCATTTATGATGGCTGTAATCGGATTATCTTTACCCGAAACAATTATACTTAAAAAAGTGCTGAAATATCCGTTGATTTTTACTTTTGTTGGTATAGTTGCAATAGGAATCATGATAGTTGGTTTCCTGTTTAATTTGATTTTTTAAATGAATGTCGAATAATGAATGTTGAACGACATTCGACGTTTGACATTCGATATTCGATATTTAAAACTAATGGAGGTATAATTATGAATATTAAAATTTTGGGAACAGGTTGTTCCAAGTGTATTACACTCGAAAAAAAAGTAAGAGACTTAGTTACACAACATAATATCGAAGCCGAAGTGCAAAAGGTGTCCGAGTTGCAGAATATTATGAAATATGGTATAATGATGACACCCGGTCTTGTTATTAACGAAAGGGTAGTCAGCTACGGGTCAGTACCAAAAGACAATCAAATTCTTCAGTGGATTAAGGAGGCAATGTAAAATGAAAAAGTTTATAATTTTCAGTATTATAGTTTCAATTATTTTTACTATAACATTAACGACGAAAGCCCAGATTACAAAGCCTAAAATCACTTTTATAGAACTTGGTTCCGACAAATGCATTCCTTGTAAAAAGATGCAGCCAATAATGAAGTCATTGGAAAAGAAATATGGTGAGCAGCTCAAAGTGATTTTCTATGATGTCTGGACAAAAGAACATAAAGACAAATCCGAGAAATATGGTATAAAATTAATTCCAACTCAAATATTTCAGGACGAAAACGGTAAAGAAATCCATCGCCATGAGGGTTATTATCCGGAGAAAGAAATAGAAAAATTCCTTGAATCAAAAGGATTGAAGGTGAAGGGGAAAAGTTAGAACCTATAATGATAGAATCTATATTTAACTACTTAAGCGAATTATTATACGGCAATTTCTGGTTTGCAAATTTCTCTGCATTCCTATGGGGTATTCTTAGTATTATCCTTAGCCCATGCCATCTTTCGAGCATACCATTGATTGTGGGTTTCCTTAGTTCGCAGGGAGAAATCAATCTTAAAAGAACATTTCAATTATCTTTTGTTTTTGCTCTTGGAATTTTAGTTACAATTGCGATTATCGGTAGTATTACATTGACGATGGGACGCCTAATGGGTGATGTCGGCTCAATCGGGAATATAATTGTAGCAATTGTATTTTTCACGGTTGGACTCTATCTTCTCGATGTAATAAGACTACCCTGGGAAGGTGTGGCAATGCGCGGTACTAGATATAAAGGCTTGCCTGCTGCTCTTGTTCTGGGACTCATTTTTGGTATCGGACTTGGTCCTTGTACTTTTGCTTTCATGGCTCCAATACTTGGTGTAGTGTTCCAGGTTTCTTCAACAAATATTGTATTAGCAATCACATTACTTATTGCTTTTTCAATTGGTCATATATCAGTTATAGTATTAGCAGGTACTTTAACAAAAAAAGTACAACAGTATTTAAACTGGACAGAAAATTCAAGAGTTACCAAAATTATCAAAAAAATATGTGGTATTTTTGTTATTTTTGGTGGCATTTATTTTATATATCTTACATTATAAATTAAACTCTTATAAGAGGAAATAACATGAAGACTTTATCAATCATTTTAAATTTTTTAATTTATTCGGTTGCATTTTCGCAGCCTCAATTACAAATTGAAGGAAATGACGTATATGATTGGGGTAAAATAGATCCTAAGGGGCAACCATTAACTGCAAAAGTTAAAATATTTAATAAAGGAAATGATACGTTAAAAATTATCGGGGTACAGCCGGGTTGCAGTTGCACTACAGCTCCTCTTGATAAAAACACTATCGAACCCAAAGGTTACGCTACTCTTTCAATCACGTTGCACGTAAACAATGATGGTCATATTCAGAAACCTATTAGAATTTCATCGAACGACCCGAATACACCTTTCAAATATCTTATGCTGAAAGCAGATATTGTTCGTCCAATAGGTTTATCTCAAAGATTTATAAACTTTGGTAATTTAGAAATCAATAAAGAAGCAGTTTCGAAAATTTCAATCTTGAATAATACTAATAGTACAATTATAATCAAGGATATAATATTTGAGCCAAAAGAATTGGAAGTTAATATCAAAAATAATACTGAAATAGGAGCAAACAAGGAATATATTCTGGAAGTAAAATTTACTCCCAGAAATATTATAAATATATCGGGTAAAATTACATTAATTACTGATTATAAAGAGATGGAAACTGCAGAAATCACAGTTTGGGGAACTTTTCCACCGGCAAATAAGAAATAATGAATAGTTTGAAAATAATTATGTTTGAGTCCTCTCTAAAAACGAAAAATTGAATTCCAAAGTGCAACTTTGGAATTAGTAAGTACTTGATAATTCTCATTCCAAAAATCCGATTTTGGAATGAAATTTTCACAAAAAATGCTTTTTAGAGTAGACTCATTTTTAAGAAAATCTTGGAGAAACTTATGAAAAATCTAACGAATTTCGTTTTAATCGCAACTTTAGTTTTAGTAAATCTCTCAGTATCCAAAGCTGATACAAAGCAGGAAATCGAAAAAGCAAACAAGAAAGGGCAAATTGTTTTCCTTGTTGTTACCGAAAAGGGTAATGCTCAAACCCAAGAAGCTTTGAAATTAGCCCAAAATGCACAAAAACTTTATCCCGAATCCGAAGTATTCGAATTAGACCGTGGTAATTTATCCAATACAGAATTAATCAAAAAATATCGTCTTACAAGCGTTCCTATACCTTTAATATTGGTTATTGCATCAAATGGATGTGTAGCCGGTGGTGCGCCTTCTTATAATGCTAAAGTTGAACAGTTAATCATGATGGTTCCATCTCCAAGGGAAGAAGAAGTTTTAAAGGCAATTTACGATGGAAATACAGCGTTTGTTGTCTTTTCAAAAAAGTCGGACTCAAAGAATAAAAAACAATTGGATGCCTGTCAATCCGCATGTAAAAATATGGACAACAAAGCCAGTACTATTAATGTTGATATAGATGACCAAAAGGAAAAATCATTTATAACTAAATTCAATGTAGATATGAAAGGAACATTTCCGATTACTTATGTTGTCAATGCTCAGGGTCAGGTTGCTTCAATGTTTACCGGTATTGTGGAATCAAAAAGTTTAGTGGAGGCTGCGAAAAAGAAAGTCAGCAGCGGTTGCTGCCCTCCCGGAAGCGGCAAAACTTGCGAACCGACAAAAAAGTAGTTTGGGTATAGGGTTTTGGGTTTTGGGTATTGGGTATTGGGTATTGGATATTGGATATTGGATATAAGGTTTAGTTCTTATTATTGAAATATTTGAAAACGTCATTCTGAACTCCAAAAAGCAAGACATAAAGAAATATTTTATAACTAAATCAAGAGAAACCCCCTAACCCCCTTTGAAAAAGTGGGGACAACCAATTCCCCCTTTTTCAAAGGGGGTTAGGGGGTTTCTCTTGATTTATAAATTAAAAAAATAATACAATGAAAATTTACAAATTGGTACTAATAGAGTTATGGCACCGCAAATCCCAGTTAATTACATCATTATTGGCTATAACGTTGGGGATTGGCGTAATTGTCGGTATTCGCTCGGTTGCTGTTGTTTCAGAAAAAGCTGTAGCTGTTAATCTTGACAATCTCGGAGCTAATATTCTTGTATTACCGCAGGGTACAAGTATAGATAATTATTACTCTGCCGATATAGATGCTCCGACATTCCCCGAAGATTATGTCGAAAGGATTAGAACTTCAACATTGGCAGGTGTTGATAATATTTCTCCAAAGCTGACTCGCAGAATAAAAATACAAAACCAAAGCGTTGTTCTGACGGGAATTCTGCCATCCAGCGAAATCATTTCTAAACCAATATGGCAGACTTCTGGTCTATCCGGTTTGGAATTAAAAGCTACATGCGATACCAGCGCATCAAATAAATCCCATGGATATGAAGATGAACGCTTACAAAGAAAACCTATTGAATCACTCCAACAAAATGACTGTATTGTTGGAGCAAATATAGCAAAAACCTTAAATTTAAAGCAAGGAGATAAAGTCAATATTCTTGGAAGCAGCTTTAATGTATTTAATGTGTTAAGCGAAACCGGAACAGTTGATGACGACAGGATTTTCGCTCATCTGCATACCATTCAGAAATTAACAGGAATTGAAAACCAAATCAGCGTTATTGAAATCATGGGATGCTGTAATGCTATTAGCGAAGGCTTGTTAGGCAAATTAAGAAACATTTTGCCGGATACCAAGATTACAACTATCAATCAAATCGTTTCCACTCAAATCAAAACCAATCAATTGATGAATAAAATTTCGATTATTTTCCTAATCATAATATTATTTGTCGGTGGTATTTCTATTGGAAATTCTATCTGGGCTAATGTAAATGAACGCAAGAAAGAATTAGGTACTTTGAGAATGATTGGATTCACCAAATTAAAAATTTATCAAATGCTGTTGCTAAAAGCCGCTATTCTCGGAATCCTCGGCGGGTTTTTAGGATATATCATCGGTACATTGTCAGGGGTGCTTCTTGGTCCTCAATTAGCAGGATTAAATATTGAACCAATTCCAATTTACTTGCTTTGGTCAGTTTTAATATCTTTATGTATTTCCCTACTCGGTTCATTGATTCCTGCATACTTAGCCGGTAAAATTGAACCATATAAAATTATGCAGGAGGCTTAATATGTTAATAGAAACAAAAGGATTATCGAAATATTATCAACATAAAGACGGCTTAGTCGAAGCGATCAAATATATTGACTTATCATTTGACCAGGGCGATTTTATTACAATTACCGGTCCCTCAGGCTCGGGCAAAACAACTTTGTTGCTGTTACTTGCAGGATTAATAAGACCAACGTCAGGCTCTATTAATTTTCAAGGACACGAACTCAATTCTTCTTCCGATAATAAGTTAGCAGGTATTAGAAGCCAGCATATAGGCTTTGTAATGCAAAATTTTAGTTTAATTCCGTATTTATCCGTGTTATACAATGTGCTGCTACCTTTATCGTTGCACAAACATGCCGATAGCTCCCGCAACGATTACGCCGTCCGGCTTCTCGATAAAGTCGGGTTGAAAGACAGAATGAATCATTTACCTAAGGAATTATCAGCAGGTCAGCAGCAAAGAGTAGCAATTGCAAGAGCTTTAGTAAACAAACCTAAATTGATATTAGCAGATGAACCTACTGGCAATCTCGACCCCGCTTTATCAATAGAAATATTAGAAGTACTCAAACAAATAAATGTTGAAAATAAAATTACTATTGTAATGGTTACACACAGCCCTGTTGCCTCCGGATATGGTAATTTAAAAATTAATTTAGTTCAGGGTAGAATTGTGAATAAAGTTTGTTCTGTGGTTACGGATGAGTTTTTAAGTTAATTTAAAATGAATAGTTTAGTAAACAAGTTTAGAATTACAAATTTAAGAAGTCTAAATCATTAAAACAAATTTCTTCATTAATAAACTTTTTTTTTAATTATATAAACGAATAATTAACTGAAACTATCACCAAAATATCTAACTTAGATTGAATAATTTGGAAATGAGATGTAAATATGTTAATTTAGAAAATAATAAAAATTATTTTTAAAGTATTTTGAAAATTAAAATTGAAATTTATTATTAAAATTAAAATATATTATCATTAATAAAATAGGAGACATAATGGAAGCCAAGGCTTTACTCAACTTTAAAGAAGGAACTGTTGAACTTTCCGGTTCCGAAAATTTTATATCCCAATATCTCGATAAATTTAAGGATTCCCTGATTAGTGTTCAGAAGGAAACGAGTAAATCTCCTATACCCGAACTCGAAATTGGTTTGAAAAAAGTTAAAGAGGTTCATCAAAAAAAGGGTAGAAAAACCGTAGTACATCCCGAAGTTACTGATACTGCTTCTTCTTCCAAAGAAAAGGATGATAACTTTACGATTACCTTCAAAAATAAAGCAAAAAAGCCGAAAACTCCCAAGGTTAAGAAGTTAAAACCAGAGCCGAATAATAAATTCTCAATTCAAGCCGAAGAGAATATTCCTTCTCTTCAGGAGTTTCTTAATAGTAAGAACGCACTGAGCAATTCCGTACGATTTATTACTGTTGTTGGTTATTATATAACCAAATTTAGAGGAGCAGCTTACTTTTCTCCAGCCAATATTGAATTCGCATATTCAGCCCTCGAAATCAAGGATATACCAAAATATATTACAAATACCTTCCAGAATATCAAAACCAATAATGGTTTTATTGAAAATATTGGCAGGGCTCAATGGATACTTACTAGTGAAGGAGTTTCATTTGTTGAGATGCTCCCTAAATTTATCCGAAAGGCAAAAGTATTAGCAATACCTCAAAGGGATATAACTTTTTAAATATAGAATCCTCTCTAAAAAACATTTTTAGTGATATCTCTCATTCCAAAATCGGAATTTTGGAATGAGAGATATCAAGGAATAACTAATTCCAAAGTTGTACTTTGGAATTAAATTTTTTATATTTTAAATAGACTCATTCGTCACCGATTAATATTCGGTTATTTGTTTCAAATGATGTTCCAGATGAACGATATAATCTTCAATGAGCCATTCCAAAGTAAAATTTGTATCGCCTCCTGTATTACATTCCTTCGAGAGATTTTCTTCTTTAATACTTTTTAATATTTCAATCAAATGTTTATTATAAATTGTCCAAAAGTTAATAACATGTTCATCATCTAATTGATTGTAATTACTTAAACTATTCCACTGGTCCTGGTCATAACAAATTTTTGGGATATTTTCATATTGAGCCCTGATGAATCTATGATGATTATTTGTTGCGCTGTCAATTAAATGACCTAAAATTTCTTTTTTACTCCATTTTGTAGGTGAAGGTTTATAATTAAAATCCTCATTAGAAATTGTTTTCAGTTTTATTGGAATTATTTCAATGAGATATTGTAATCTTGTTATACTTGATGTAATCATAGTTATTTTTCCTTTATTTTTTTGTTGTTTTTTATATTATTTTTAGAGGAGTTCTAAAAATTGTCATTCTGAGCGAAGCGAAGAATCCAGACTTCTTGAAAATCGACAGGATAGATTCTTCGCTTCGCTCAGAATGACAGTCAAAATTGAATTTATAGAACCCACCTTTATAAGGAAAATCATTATACCTCCCTTGGTACGAAAACACGGAATTCCATATTTTCCTTTAATACACCTTGCCTTTGGACTTTTTTTATCTCATCAATATCATCTTTAGTTAATAAAGTATCCTGAGTAATTATTAGCCTGCCGAATTTAGTAAAAATATCAGTACCCGTTATCATCCCGGGATGTAAATCTTTTAGTTCGACTAAAGTCTCCAATGACTTCTTTTGATTTGCTTTGGATTGTGCTTCCTCTTTTAATTTAAGTTCCTGAATAATCTTTTCATACGGAATAATAATCAGGTCGTTTTCAATTTTATATTCACCAACCTTAAATTTGGCTGTTTTTATATCATCTCCCCGAATATAAATTTTTATTAAATCTCTTTCAACAAATATATCCCTTTTAGCATTGGAGTTCATCATATCTTTCATAATTTCAATGATTTCACCATCAAACCATGATGAGTTTTTAATTAGATACTTCATTGTTTCTGAATGCCTTAGTGCAGTAATTTCAGGTCTCAGGACAACCTCAAAATTTGAATTCAAATTTTTAATATCTTCATCTGTAAACTTATAAACTCCGGAGTGATAAATAATCGCTAAATTTAATATCTGTGAGATTAATGTTAATTTTTGATGGTTTAGTTTATGCGGTAATCCCGTACCATTGTAATGTTCCCATATTTCTGAAAGAATCAGAATATATTTATTAAGGTAAATATCTTTTGATAATTTATCCAGAACTTCATTATATTTATTGAAATATAATTTTGCTTCTTTTTCTTCAAGTGTATTTGGGTCAATACCTACGAAATTTTCAGGCAAATTTTGCATTACCTTATGATACAATAGTGCAGTAATAACCAAAGAAGCCCTTTTTTCGTAATTAAGTTGAAGCTTATCGGCTATATGGGTTGCTAATCTTATAATATGCTTTACCGGACTAAGATAAAAGCCTCTTTCAAATACGGTTGTTAAATCAATAATAGATGGTAAAACATAATTGAAAATCTCGTTTTTATCGTCATGAACTAATAATTTATCCTTTTTTATTTCTTCATCAACAAACTTGCTTGCCTGAAAAGATTCAAAAAGTTCTTTGTTTTTCAATAATTCATTATATTGCTTTTCGATTAATTCATTTTTCAGATAATTATTGCATGCCTCACGGATTGTAAAAATTAAATCATCATAATTCCATGGCTTAGTGAGCATCCTGTATAAATTAGCCGTATTGACTGCATTAGTAATTCCTTTGGTTTCAGCCTGTCCGGTCAACATAATTTTGTAACTTCGGTTATTCTTTTTATGAATGATTTTCAATAGTTCGTCGCCTTTCATACCGGGCATAATATAATCGGCAATGAAAACCAGGATTCTGTATCCTATACCTGTTAGTTCATCATAAAGTTCGATAGCATCATTGCCATTTTCAGCAACTTCTATTAAATATTCCCGTCCCAAACCCTCCTCAAGCTCTTTTTTAAGGCTATCGAGGATACTTCTTTCGTCATCAACGCAAATAATAGCATTAAGTGCCATGATTTGTACCTTTCTTTATAATTATAATCTTAGTTATCCCTATAATTTTGATAGCCTGTTAAGGAAGATAAACAGTCTATAGCCTAAACTCCTATTAATTAATTACGATTAACCGGCAATTTTATTTTGAAGGTTGTGCCGACACCTACTTTACTTTCAAGTTCTATTAATCCATTATGTTTTGTTATGATATTTTTTACAATATCCAAACCTAACCCGGTGCCTTCTCCAATTGGTTTACTTGTAAAAAACGGTTCGAAAATCTTTTCTTTGATTTCATCCGGAATACCCTTGCCGGTATCGGCGAAGGTTGTAACAACATAATTACCTTCCTTTTCAACTTTTATGTTGATTTTCCCTTTGAAATCCATTGCATACATTGAGTTATTCAATAAATTAGTCCAGATCTGATTCAATTCATCAGGGTAACACTTTATAGGTTCCTTAAATAAATATTCAACATTCAGTTCTATACCTTGTTTTATCTTATAATGGTATAGCGTTAGCACAGCATTAATACCTTCTGTTATATCGAATAAAATATATTGCTGGCTGGGGTCTCCATGGGAATATAATTTCAATGCCTTTATGATTTTAATAATCCTTTCATTTGCTTCACTGATAATTCTGTTACTTTTCTTCAGGTTAATCAGTTTATTAAGGATTGATAGTATATCCTCAATCAAATTATTTTTCAGCAGCGGTTCAAATTCATTAATATCAACATTCGAACCAAAATTAGCAAATAATGCAGCTATTGTTTCAGGAAAAGGTATATTTTTTTGCTTCAATTTCACAATTAAATCCAATTTAAGAGTTCTTTCTTCCTTAACAGTTAATAACTGACCGGGGTCTGCTGAAAGAGTTACAAGTTTAATCATTAGTTCTACTATATTTTGAGGTTGGGATTTCATTAATAATAGTAATTCAGGAAAAAGATTTTCCAAATCCCTTTCGACAGAATCATTCTGGCTTTTGATTGCTCCTAATGGAGAATTTATTTCATGTGCCACCCCTGCAATCAAATTGCCTAAAGCTACCATTTTTTCAGACTGAACCAATTGAGATTGAGTCTTCTGTAATTCATTTAAGATATTGTCTAATTTTAAGTTTGTGGTTTTTAATTCTTCAATTGATTTTTCCAATTCCCGGGTTCTTTGTTTTACCAGGTCTTCAAGATGGTCTCTATGCTTTTTCAATTCTTCTTCAGTCTGCTTGCGTTCGGTTATATCCTGCAAAGATATTAAAATTTGGCAAGTATTCTCCCGGATATTTAACGGAATGATAGAAATTTTGAATACCAGCCTTGTATCTTCATTTTGATATGTTGATTCAAATTCGATAATGGATAGTTCATCGATACATCTTTTAATATTGGGTAACATTTTTTCAATTTTTTGAAAGTTGAATCCCTGATATTGCTGTTCATAAAGTTCGACTAAAGTATTTTGTTGAATGACCTGAACATCGTAATCCAAAGTTATTATTAAGGATGGAATATTTTGAATTAATAGATTAATAAATTCATTTTTCTTTTTGATTTCTTCTGCTTGCTGTCTGAGTTCCTTTTTTTGTTTCTCAATTTTCAGGATGACATTGATTTTATTTATTAAGGTTTTCGTGTCTACAGGTTTCTCCATATATTCGAATGCCCCGATTTCATACCCCTCCTGTACAAATTCTTCGGATACGAATAAACCCGTAATGAAAATTATTGGTATATCGGAGGTTATAGGATTGGCTTTCATTTCCCTCGCCACTTCGAAACCGGTAAGGAACGGCATTTGAATATCTAAAATAACCAAATCAATATCGGGGAATTCCTTCAATTTATCCAGGGTTTCCCGACCATTTTTAGCAGAATAGACAAGAAAGTTATTTTTTTTAATTACCGAGTTAAGCAAATATAAATTTACTTCATTATCATCAGCTATTAAGATTTTTGCTTTTTCTTCCATCATTTTTTTATATTTTCAAATTGGTACACATTCAAATTATCAAAATATTCAAATTATTTTTTTTCTATATCCCTTTAGGGATGAAATGTTTATAGAAACAATCCCAAATCATAAAAGTTGTCCCTTTAGGGACAAAATTTCAATCTTCTACAGGTTTAAATATATACCTTTCATTGTATGGAACTTTAAATTTATCCAAAAAATCCACATATTCTTCGATAAATGATTTTGTTTTATGATGATTTACTTGGTTATGAATGTATTTTGCAACAGCATCAATCTGGGAGATTGAATAAGAAAACGCACCAAATCCGGCTTGCCATTCAAATCGACCTTTTACAAATCCCTTTTCATGAATCCATTTAGATGAATCACCTTTTACATCTTGCATTAGATCTGATAATGATTGATTAGGTTTCATCTCAATAAACAAATGTATATGATCTGGTATTCCATTTATTGCAAGCAGCTTATGTCCGTTATTTTGAACAATTCCTGTAATATATTTGTATAATTCTTCTTGCCATTCCAAACCAATTAAAGAAATTCTATTTTGAACGGTAAAAACCGCCTGAATGTAAATTTGCGTATAGGTATTTGCCATATAATTATTTTAATTATTCCCTAAAATATATTTCGTACCTAAAGGTACGCCGGTTCATGCTAATCATCTTTTTTCTATAAATATTTTATGTCTAAAGGCATATTTTTTTCAAAAATCAGATATTTTTCCGTTTTTATTCATTCATAAATCATTATATTTTCAAATTATCTCATTTTTAAATTATTTTACCAAAGCCTGATTCACTATACTAATCAAATTTTCTCTATCAAACGGCTTGGAAATATAATAATCGCAGCCTTCCCGGAGAAATTCTTCACGGTCTCCCACCATTGCAAATGCTGTTACGGCAACAATCGGGATTCCGGAATAACCTTCTAATTTCCTTATTTCCTTGGCGGCAAAAAGCCCATCCTTTCCTTTGCCAAGGTTAATATCCATTAAAATAATATCGAATGTCTCATTCTGTGCTTTTTCTACGGCTATCGTTGCATTTGTCGCTATTTCGATATCAAATAAATCTTTAAAGATATTCTTCACTAATAAAGCCGAAATGGCATCATCTTCGACATATAGCATTTTAGCACTTTTGTCCTTACTCCTTGGGGCAGAATCTATATTGGCGACTTTGTTAATCTGTGATTCATCCGATGACTCCCAGTCATCGGATGAATTTATCATCTGTGATTCATCCGATGACTCCCAGTCATCGGATGAATTTATCATTGGTATTTTGATTGTAAAGGTAGTTCCCCGCCCGATTTTACTTTCAACAGTAATAATTCCGTCCAATAAATCTACGAATTTTTTTGTAATTGTCAAGCCCAAACCGGAGCCTTCGAAGATCCTGGAGATTCCTTCGCTGACTTGGCGAAATTCCTTGAAGATTACATTAATATATGCTTCAGAAATTCCGATTCCGGTATCCGATACAACTGCAACAAGCCATTCCTGCCCGTCTATAATTATTCTTTCAATAGAAATATCAACACTTCCCTTATTGGTAAATTTTATTGCATTGTTGATAATATTGCTGAAAATTGTCGTAATTGCCTGTTCGTCAGATGTCATTTGGATAGATTGGATTGGGGTGTTTAGGGATAAAATCAATCCCTTATTTTTAGCGGTTACCTGATATAATTCTACTAATTGATATAATATTTCATAAGCATCGAGTAACTGCAGATTCAGCTTTCTCTCTCCGGCTTCGATTCTCGATAAATCCAGGATTGAATTAAGTGTAGTCATTAATCTTTTACCACTGTCATGGATTAGCTTTGCATAATCGGATACAATGCTGATATCATTTTCTGAGATTAATAATTCCGAAAAGCCAATTATGCCATTCATTGGTGTGCGTAATTCATGGCTCATATTTGCAAGGAAGCTTGATTTCAAGCGGCTTAACTCTTCTGCTTGCTCCTTGGCTGCTTTTAATCCTTCCTCGTATTTCTTACGCTCTGTAATATCCTCGACAATCCCTTCATAATAAACAATATCATCATTCTCATCCTTTACGGAATGGATACTTTCAGTTACCCAAATTATTTCTCTGTTTTTTGTATATATGGGAAAAGATTGACCGTAAACCCATCCCTTTTCATTGACAACCTGTATCCATGACTCTCTATCACCCTGATTTACATACATCTGCTCGGATATATTTGTAATTATTGAAAGCATTTCATCTTGCGAAGAATATCCGAACATAGTTGCCATAGCCGGATTAACATCGAGAAATCTTCCGTCAGGGGTAGATTGGAATATTCCCTCCAAAGCATTCTCGAAAATATTCCTATATTTTTCTTCTGCTTTCCTTAACTCCGAAAGGGCTTTTGTTTCTTCGGTTATATCCAGCATCATACCGTTAATTAAGTTACCATCGAGCCTGCTGTTTATTATAACATACTTTGAATTACCCTTAAATGAAATCAGTTCGGCTTCAAAATTCTTTATTATTCCGAACTCCTGTAAGGTTCGAACAAGGTAATCCCTTTGTCCGGGATTCTTATAAAAATTCTTCGCATTGAAAAACTCAGGGTCGTCGCCTTCGAATTCCATAATTTTTTTCATAGCTTCATTACCATAAATTATATCACCTTCCAATGTAATCTGATAAACCCCTACTAAAGCATCATCTACAAGATTCCGGTATTTTTCTTCGCTCTCTTTTAGCGCATCTTCAGCCCGTTTTCGCTCGGTGATGTCTAAAATAGAAACTATACTTTGTTTGGTACCGGGAATCATACCGATGTCCAAAATGGCATCCCGTATTTCTCCCTTTTTATTAACAAGTTTTACTTCATATTTTTTTGGTGCAAGAGTTATATCTTTACGTCTTAACTGGTGATTCTTCAGCATTTCCTGCTAACTTTCAGGAGCAACATATTGAATCCACTTCTGTCCAATAAGTTCATCAGGAGTAAATCCCGTTATGGAATAACACTCATTGTTAGCCATAAGGATAGTGGTATCTTCTTCAACAATCAATGTTACTGTACCGGTAGATTCAAAAATTGCCTGATACTTTTCTTTTGTTTCAAGCAGTTCCTTCTCCGCCTTCTTGCGTTCAGTGATGTCTCGAATAATGCATTGTATAACTTTCTTATGGTTAACAAGATAGACATTGCTGACGAATTCAACATTGATTTGTCGTCCCTTTGCAGTTTCAAGAGGCAAATCTTCATAACGAACAAATTCCATTTGCTGTAATTCTAAAAATTTATCATGATTTTCGACTATATCTTTGAAGAATCCAATTTCCCAGATTTCTTTTTCAATAAATTCTTCTTTTGAATAGCCCAACAACTCAATCAAAAACGGATTCACATCAATAATCATCCCGGTTTCGGCATCAAGAATCAGAATTCCATCTTTAGCAGCCTCAAAAAGCCGGCGATAACGGGTTTCCGAAGCGATAAGATTATTCTTTGCTTCGATTGCATCTTCCATCATATTCAGAGCAGCTATCCGGGATTCTTCCAATTCATCGTAAGTTTTAATCAATTCATCTGTCTTAACCGACAATTGGTCCCTCGATTCGCGCATCTCCTCTTCAACTCGTTTGCGTTCTGCGATATTTTTATCAATCGATTTTCCGATTGACCTCGATAACAAAGTAATAATAAAACCAATAATAAATAATTCAAGAATAGCAACCACACTATCTCTTAGAGCATAAATGCTGCTGTATCCGGACGAAAATAATCTTGAAGCCCATGCCTGTGCAATTTCAAAAATAAATATTACAGGCAGTAAGTTCCTCATTAATCGGGCTTGAGTAGTTTCACCCATAAAATATTTTAAAGGAAAAACTCCTTTCCCTGCAGAAACCAACAGTGCAATTGCGGAAATTAATAGGGCTATAGCAGTTGGAAACGCCACTGGTATCATAGTCCCACCATAAAGAATTGGTGAACCGTATAAATAGCCGTATATAATAACAAATCCGGAAAACAGTATAAAAAAACTAAAGTAAGCTGAAAGATTTGATTTATTTTTTCTTAATAAAAGCAAAGCTATACCAATTATAATAAAACAGAACGCTGTAATAAAGGATATATGACCTACCTGAATGGATCCCAAAAATTTTTCATGTTGTCCAAATAAATTTCCTAATTTCAATGAACTATTTGTGAATACATCAATTACACTTAACAATGAAAATATGATAATGAAAAAAGCTGAACCGGGAACAAAATAACCTTTAAATTTAGGATTGTTTTTCCAATTTTGAACAGAAATAGTAATTCCCAATAACAGGAACAATAACGCAGTTTCATCTGCCATTGGAATGAAATTTTTCCCTAAACTGAATATATATATTTCACCAAAACCATACCCTGCAAGAACCATAGCTCCAATTATTGAAATGAGGGTCCCACAGACCTTTGCGATTTGAATTAATCTTTTATCGACATTATTCAAATCATAAGTATCATCATTTATTTTCTTCATATTCATTTGGTTATTCCTTATTGTTCTGTTATTGTTTTCACTTTGTAATTTTTATGTAACTACTCAGCCAAAAATACAAATTTAGACATCCAATATTTTTAAAATATTGGATGTCTTGCTAAAAACATTGGATGTCTTACTTATACACAATCCACCCATGCTTCGTCCGAATAATCACTCGTTTGAGTTTCGTTTTTTGCTTTTAGCTTAAAATAATTTCTTTTATTACTCACCGACGGAATATCCTGTGGCGGCAAAGTAAATGTATTCAGAAGATTATACACCCCCGAAGGCGCTCCCAAGTCCACAATCGAATAAAATACATCATATTCCGTTGCCTCAGGAACCAAATCCCATGACAAAGTAATATCCGAATCAACAGGATTCAGAATTGCCGTCAAATTCTGTGGTTTTGGCAGCCCCGGATGCGAAGTTTCATAAATAATATAGTCATTATATTTCGCCTCGTTCACATTTTCCCAAATCAGCTTGCCCACTTTTGAATACGTAACGGCATATCCGTACAACTCATTGCCCTTTTCAATCCGCTCATGCGTTTTTGCATCCCTCGTCGCTTTAGCATCGCTTACCGATTGTATTTTACCCTCAAACGAAGTAGCATCAGCCGTCAGGGCATCAAGTTGTGCCTGTGTTAAACCTATCGGAGTCAAATCCGCAAGATATTCCGTTGCAACCCGAACAACTTCTCTCGCCCGGAAAAGAAAATCATTCTCCTTCAATTTTTGCAAGCCAGCAATTCCAAGCCTTTTATACTGACCCGAAGTATTTCCCCAATTCTGCTCCAAATAACCAGAAATCCTCTGCACCTTCAATGTAATTGTATCACGCAAGACAGTCTTTGTGTCAACTTCAATTTTTACCAAACCCTTGTATTCCTCATCGCTCGGGAAAATTTCGAAAGCATTTCCCAGAGTTTGGAGCGCCGTTCTCATTGCTACTGTAACACCGCGCGTTGTAAATTCCACATTATCACGAGTCATAAAACTCACCAAATTCGTTACTAAGACACAAAGAGCGGGATTTGACATTGTATAATTCCGTTTTAATTCTTCCATCGTTAAATTTCTCCTATATTATTTTAATATTAACCGAATTATTTTATAATTTAAGTAAAATATTCCTTTTTTAATACAAGAAATTATGATTTTATTAATTTAAATCACAATCCGCTCCATACTTAGACATCCAATGTTTTAAAAACATTGGATGTCTTTTCAAACCTCGGCAAACTAAAATAAAATGTACTTCCTTTGCCTTCCTCACTTTCAACCCAAATTTTACCCCCGTTCATTTCCACAAAATCTTTGCAAAGTATTAAACCTAATCCTGTACTAAGTTCCCCATCGGTTCCTTGTGACTTTACCTTTTCACCGATTTTAAATAAATTCCCGATAGTTTCTTCATCCATACCAATTCCACTGTCTTTGATGTATATACAGACATCCAATGTCTCCAAGACATTGGATGTCTTAATAACACCAATCTCAATATTTCCGCCTTTTCGGGTAAATTTGACAGCATTGCTTATGAGATTTCGGATAATAGTATTTGTAGTATTCAAATCTGCATAAGCTATTAGTGAATCCCGGACTTCATTCCTGATTGCAATACCCTTTTGGTTTGCCCTTTCATTTATGATATCCAGATTAGTTTTGACAATACTGAATAAATCAAAAAATTCAGGTGAAAATGTAATCATTCCTCTTTGCATTCTTCCCCATTCCAATAGGTTTTCGATTAATTTATAAAGATTGGAAGCAGATTCGTGCAATTTCTTACTTATAGAAATAAACTCATTTAAAGAAAAAGAAGAGCTTTCATCTGCCATTAGCTCACTCAAACCCAACAAGCCATGTAAAGGATTTTTTATATCATGCGCAATAATTGAGAAGAACAAATCTTTCTTAGAATTAAGTAAAATAAGCTCATCGTTTTTTCTATTAATTTCATCTTCAGCCATCTTTTGGTATGTAATGTCGCGCACAGTCGCCTGCACTCCGGTCTGTCCTTCCAATTCAATTCGGGTCAACAACACTGTTGCGGGGAAGGTTTCTCCGCTAATCTTTTGATGTGTCCATTCGAATAAATTCGACCCCTGCTCCATTGCCATCCCTATCATTTTCTGGGCTTGGATTGAGGAATCCTGCCCATCCGGCTGCAGCTCCGGCGAAACATTCCACGGTCCTAAGGAAGTGTATTCCTGTTCATCTTTAGCACCGAAGAGTTCGACGGTTGCGGAGTTCGCGCTTTTGAACTTCCAGTCCGGGGGGAATAGGGTCATGAGTGCGTCGCAGGACGATTCGAACAGCACGCGGTATTTCGTTTCGCTCTGTTTTAGTTTCTCCTCTGCCTGCTTGCGTTCGGTGATATCGCGTATGATACCGGTAAAGAATTTCCCCTGAGATGTTTTCCATTCCGACAAAGATAACTCGATAGGGAAAGATAACCCATTTTTATGTAATCCAAGTAGTTCTACAGTTTTTCCTATAACATGCGGCTCGCCACCTTTTTTTAGCCGTTTGAACCCGGCGCTATGAAGTTCCAGGAATTTTTTCGGTTGAATCAATAACAATGGTTTACCTAAGATTTCTTCTTCAGTAAAACCGAATATATTTTCTGCTGATTTGTTCCAGCCAATGATTATATCATTTTCGTCAATTGTTATAATTGCGTCGTTTGCTGATTGGGATATTAACCTGAAACGCTCCTCACTCTCTTTCAATGCTTCTTCCAATTTAAAGCGCCTTTTCAGGTTAAGGTTTATCATATACATTCCAAACCACAATGCTATTATGCCAATAAGCCAAGTCAAACCAAATCTTAAGATGCCAGTTAACATTTCCTTTTCATAAATTTGCTTATACGGCTGCCAGGGTAATGAAATGCTGATGCCGCCACGAATTTTTCCATCTTGTTCTCCTTGCGAGGCATGGCATTTAATGCAGTTTTTTTCTTGTGTAAGAATGCCCATAAATCTTATATATTCGTTCTTTGCTATTGTGTCAAAAGAAAAATATTCCTTATTTCCCTTCATTATGGACACAAAAGCTTTCTTCTCCCAATCATCAGCGTTTGATTGAAGATTGATAAGTTCATAGCTGGTAAAATTTTCCTTCAAATCAAGTGTTTTAATCTCCAATTCATTTAGCTGTTTTATCATATCCTCATGATTGAGAAAAGTGAGTTCCTTTCGGGACGTGGTTGAAAGAACTCTCTCGGGAGAGTCCGAAAGTTTAGGATTGGGAGTAGTTCCCTTTGAAACAGGAACATATATTCCTCCAAGGTTAGCAGCGTATCTTCGGTAAAGAAGGTCTTTTTGATAGTCTTCCCGGATAACTTCTAAAGCAGTTTGTTTAATTGAATTGAAGGATTCTCTGAGATTCAGCCAGAACAAAACTACAATGATAACAGTCCAGAAGAGGACGCCTGCGATAAAGATTTTTTTATGATACATAATTATATTCCTTCAATAAATTCATAATTCTCGCTGACACGCAACGACATTTCTGTCGGATTCAGTTTAGCAATACATTTTTGAAAGATGATTTTCAGGGATTCGTTCTCTTGCTTCAATTCCAGCAATTCCTGCAGGAGTTCTTCCCTTGATTTTTCGATGTTATTCATAATGAGTTTCCTTTCTTGTATTCATCCGATGACTCCCAGTCATCGGAAGAATATTACAACTATTCAACAACTTCATATTTCTCAGGTCTTCCTAATTCTTCAAGCAAACCATTAATTTGCTTTTTAAGTTCTATCATCCTGATTTCCCGCCCGACCGAAGCGCTATTGAACCTCTTCAAATCAGTATTAGCTATTTCCAGTTCTTCAGTATATTTTTTTAATGCCTCTTCCGCCTGTTTACGCTCGGTGATATCACGAACCACAGTTCTGGGTATTCCATTTTCCTTAATTTCAAAATCCGATGGTGAAAAATTAAGGATTTGATTATTGTCTTTATCGGTTGCATAGAATTTAGCTTTCATGGTTGGGAAGTTTGTTGTGTCAATATCGAACACCGATAAGCTCTGGGAAAAGAGATTGGAAGCAGTTAATAGAGCAATTATTAAAATTATTGTTCTAAAAATTGTCATTCCTGCGAATGTGGTTTTGTTATAAGTATTGAGGAATGTCATTTGAACTCCAAAATTTGAAACTTACTAATAATAAATGACAATTTCAAGAGAAACCCCCTAACCCCCGGTTATAGAAGTAGAACGTAGAAGTAGAATATAGAAGTAGAAAAAAAGTAATTCCCCCTTTTTCAAAGGGGGTTAGGGGGTTTCTCTTTATAGGGATTTGAAGCATTATTTTTGTATAAACATTAATACTCAAAGTAATGATATTCTTTTATTAAAACCTGATAAAACTTCTATTTTCATATCTCACCTAAACTTTATTGGTGTTTTTACATTAATTAGAACAGTTCTGCAATAGAACCTGCCTTCGGGATATTCATTGTCAAACAATAGTTGCATATTTTCGGGTACTCCTGCCGAAGCATCCTTTCTTTTCAATTCCGATTTTGCAGCCTGAGCCCGCTTATCAGCTAATTTCCTGTTGAAGTCAGCATTACCGGTTCTATCAGCAAATCCTTTTATTTCAATTAGCGATTCCGGCTTAATCCTGTCATTAATAAAATCTATAATATTCGAATTCCTGCCTTCGATTGTTGCCTGCGAAAAATCGAATAGTATCAGGCTGAATCTTTCAATTTCATAATCACCGATGCGTTCAGCTTTCTTTTTCCATATAGTTACTACTTCAATTGGCAACGTTTGATTTTCGATTTCTTTTTTATTACCTTTTACATCTTCGAGTAAGAGGGAAACAATAACAGGTTCCGGCGCTTTCGGGAAAATCTTCTGAAATTTTTCAAGCTCCCAGTCAACATAATCATCCAATTTTTCTTTTCCCGACGCTTTGAATTTATTATTAGTGTCTGCTCTCTGAAAACCACTGATGGTCCAGCTTTTCAGACCGGTTTCTGATTTTACTTTAGGTTTGATGCGGATGCTCGGAGGGTTTGATTTCCTGTCGAATTTCCGTATAAATACCGGTTCAAGAATTTTCTCATGAGCGGAATACATCTCAACTCTGCGGTTTTCGGCAATTTTATCAGGCTCATCTTTCGGTGTGGAGGCTTTCTGAGGCAGGTTTCTTGTTTCGAGCTTTACTCTGTCCGATGATATTTTCCAGATACCAGTAAGATAATCCCGCACAGTCTCTGCCCGTTTCTGCGACAATCCGGAATTTCCTTTTTCATCGCCATAATCGGAATTACAACCAGTTAATACAAGATTGGCTGTGGGATTCTGATTAAGCCTTTTCCCGACAATATTGAGAATATGGTAATATATTTCAAGAGTATTATCGCGGTATAAGCTATCAATTTCAAATTCTGAAGTTTGATTTTGTGCAATCTTCAAATACCTCTCAGGGAGTGCTGCTGCATTATTATCGAAGAAAATATAATTAAGTAATGGGTCGAGACGGTTTGAAATATATTCATCAATCTTGAATACTGTGTTCGGGACCTCATTGCCCAATGAATCTATACCTACAGCCGAAATACTGCCATCTAAGAAATACCTTTTCTCTTTGAAAAGGGTATCAGTTCGAGAAATAGTCTGAGTTGTAATGATTTCATCTTCCGTTTCTTCAATGTTAGATGCAGTTCTTTCCTTACCGGTAATTATTCTATCTTCCGTAAAGATATCCGATTGCTGCACAACGGTATCTATCCTGTATTTTTTCTGGAAGACAGGTATTTTCGGCGGCTTTGGTAGTGGATAATACTTCAGAGCAATTCCAGCTCTGATGCTGCTCACTTTCCAATCCGTATTTTCGACCAATTCAGTCAGGGGCAAATAATACATTACCTCCGGAGCGAGCCTCAGACTGCCGCGTTTGTTCAGGGGTAGTTCATAACTAACTCCGGCAAAAATTCCGAACTGGTAAGGAATTGCTTTTGGTAAATTCCCTGAATAAGCATTACGCGAGCGGCTGTGGGAGTCATTTCCCAACGAGTCTAAGAAAGTTCCTATTCCTGGCGGTTGTGTTATAGTTTCGATTTGTTTATAGGTTGAAGTAATATTCTTGCCAAGTCTTAATCCTACCGACAAAAGGAGTTTGTCGATTGGCATATAAATCAATGCCGGCTCGAATCCAATATTCATATATTTACTTTCGAGTTTATGCTCAAATGTTCCAGTGGTAATTTGATTATTCAGCTTAATAGTAGTCGCTTCATCCTTCTTCAATTCACCATTAAATGTCATCGCTCCGAACCTTGAGCCAAGCCAGAAATCTGATGATAATTTGTACTCGAAAAGTAATCCGAAATTATTTCCAATGCCGGAGCCGGCTTCAAACCTTGGGCAGCAATTAGGTATTCCGGGAAGTTTCTGGAATAACGCATTATGACTATTATAATTGCCTCCGGCATAAATCCCTAACTTATATTTAGGAGGTAATTGTGATGATAGTGAATCAGCCTGAGGTTGAATTAACGCAGATTGTGAAAAAATTTTTCCAATTGAGAAAATTAAAAATAATACCCAAACTCTCATAATAAACTTTCCTGCTCAATTTTCATTGGTAAATGATTGGCATTTGTTAAATGACTTTTGCAAAATCTCTTTTGCGCCTTGTGTAATGTCAAGAATTAATTGACAATCAGGGATGATTGTCCTACTATGAACATCAAGAAAATAGTAGTTCAATCATCTTGATTGAATTAGGAAAAGTATACTTGACATGACACTAGTGAGATTAAATCAAATAACAATAAGAACAGTACTGGGATAAGAAAATACTTTTTCATTTGCATACTCCGAAATAATTGGACTAACTATAAAACACAATTAAGAAAAAAATCCGAGACAAATCATCAATGTGTAAATTAATAAATTATTAAAATAAATACAACTGTAAATTGGAATTTCTTCGAAATATTATTACGGAAAAATAGATTTTTTATTACATTGAATTCTATCAAAAAACCAAAAATTGAATTCCAAAGTACAACTTTGGAATTAGTAAATCCTTGATATATCTCATTCCAAAATTCCGATTTTGGAATGTAATTTTCACTAAAAATGCTTTTTAGAGAGGACTCAACATTGATTTTCTAAACATATAAAACCAAGATTAAAATCGACCGTTAATTATCAATAAATTTCAAATATATATAATATGAATATATTGCATAATTATACAATAAATTTGTATATTTTTACATTTTTCTAATTAATTTACAACTTCTTTTGGTATCTTTGTAATTATTTTCAATGGAAATTAAGTGTGAATTATGAGAAAACAAAGATTTAAAGAGATTCAGGGGATATTATCTCAAGAAAACATTGGTAGTCAGGAGATATTATTATCCAAGTTGAATGAATCAGGTATAAATATTACCCAGGCAACCCTTTCACGAGACCTTGCATATCTTAAAGTTAGCAAAGTATTTATTCCGAATAAAGGCTTTATTTATTTACTACCCCATGATTTAAAGAAGATAGATTCCATTTCATATCCATTACCCGATAATATGTTGGGAGTATTGTCAATTAAATTTAGCCTGAATATTGCGATCGTTCATACCCTCCCGGGATTTGCTACCCATATTTGTGTAAATATTGATAGAGCATTAATTCCTGAATGTATAGGTACGGTTGCAGGAGATGATACAATTATAATAGTAATTGATGAGAATGTTACTCAGGAAATGTTTCGAAAAGTTTTCCTTGATAAGTTTCCGGAACTAAAGGATAGAATATGAAAGTAGCATTATTCGGAGCGACGGGTTACACAGGTTCATTATTATTAAAACTAATTTTATCGCACCCAAACATCGAAGAAGTATATGTATTCTCAACTACTTCTGCCGGTAATGAAGTTGGAATAAGTTCGGAAAAGATTAAATATGGAAAATACTTGCCGTATGAGAATATGGATGATTATGATTTTGAAGTAGTATTTTCAGCATTGCCTCATTTATCATCATCAGAATATTATGTCGGTTTAATTGATGATAAAATAATCATTGACCTTGCAGCAGATTTACGTTTAAACGACAGGAATGTTTTCGAGGAAGTATATGGCAGGCTTCCTGCATCGCAGAAATATATCGGAAAATCAGTATATGGCTTAACCGAAATAAATTTCGAAGATATATCAAAATCCAATTTAATTGCCAATCCGGGCTGCTATCCGACTGTAAGTTTGCTTGCAATTTTACCTGTTGTCAGGGAATTCAAATCCGTATCTAATATCATTATCAATGCTATATCAGGATTATCCGGAGCAGGGAAGAAAGCCAATGTTGATTTACTTTTTTCAGAAAGAGCAGATAATGTAAATGTTTATTCGCCAGGAAACAGTCACAGACATCATTGTGAAATTCAAGAAAAAATAGGTAAGTATAATAACAAAGTAAGTATAAGTTTTAATCCATATTTGATACCGGTAAACAGGGGAATTTATTCATCTTGCACTATTATTTTTGAAGAAAGTACAACTTTTGACCAAATAAATCAATTATTCAATGATATTTATTCCAATAAGCCCTTTATAAATATAGTTCCATTAGAAAAATTGCAGCTTAAAGAAGTAATTGCCACAAATAATTGTAATATATCATTTTCTCTGAATGGAAATCATTTACAGGTCTTTTCCTGCATAGATAATTTAATGAAGGGTGCTGCCGGAGCTGCTATCCAGAATTTTAACATACGATTCGGCTTACCAGAAACAACTAATTTGCCAACAACTAATTTATTATAATTTTTACAGGAGACTTTAATGCATAATTATGCAAACATTGAAGACTTTTCTTATAACTTTCTTGAAACACTTATGGAAAAGGCTTCATTTTTAAAAAAGAATAAATATAACGATAATTTGAAAAATAAAACCATGGTTGGATTATTTTTTAATCCATCCACACGAACAAGAACAAGTTTTGACTTTGCTATGCAGCAACAAGGCGGACATTTTATATCATTAGAGCCGGGCGGGAAGTCCTGGGGTATTGATATTGAAGAAAATATCGTAATGAACGGAGAAAACGAAGAACATTTAAAAGATGCCGTAAATGTATTGTCAAGATATACGGATTGTATTGGTGTAAGATGTTTCCCGAAATTTGTGGATTGGGATTATGATAAAAAGGATATTGTATTAAATAATATTCTTAAATGGTCATCGGTGCCGGTAGTGAATTTGGAAACCATTTCTCACCCTTGTCAGGCATTGGCTATGCTATTAACTATGAAAGAGAAATTCAGGGATTTGAAAAAGAAAAAGTTTGTACTTTCCTGGAGTTATCATCCCAAAGGATTGAATACGGCAGTAGGGAATTCGGCATTAATTGCTGCAGCTATGGCTGGAATGGACGTTACTGTCGTAAATCCACCGGATTATAATCTGGATAATAAGTATTTGAATTTGGGAAAAGACTTTGTTAGCAAGAATGGAGGAACTGTAAAAATTTCGAATAATCAGAAGGAGGCTTTCGAAGGTGCTGATTTTGTTTATGTAAAAAGCTGGGGTTCACTTAAACAATACGGCGCTTTTAATCCCGAAGAACAATTAAAATATAAAGACTGGCTCGTAACAACGGATAAAATGGCGTTAACTAACAATGCTTTTGTTAGCCACTGTCTGCCGGTGAGAAGAAATATTGTAATCGCCGACGATGTTTTGGATTCGAATAATTCATTAATTTATGATGAAGCTGAGAACCGGCTGCATGTTCAAAAAGCAATTTTAAATTTTCTTCTTGGAGCGGAATCATGAATAAAAGAGTAATCTTAGCATATTCCGGTGGGCTCGATACAACTTATTGCATTTTATACCTGATTGAGAAAGGATATGAAGTATATACGGCTTTTGTTAATACAGGCGCAAATGATGAAAACGACTTAAAGATGATTAAGGAACGTGCATTATCATTGGGTTCAAATAAGCATTTTAATGTTAATGCCGAGAATAAGTTTTTTAACACTCAATCCAATCTTTCCTGAACATAAATTAAATTTTCCTGCACACCCTTTATTATAATTTTACTCCCCAATATCTTCCCGTGAGGAAAAAATACTAATTCCTCACTGCAAAATACAATAAAAAACCTTCCCAAAATCTATCGCTGAAAAATAATTTTTATTTTTTGCTTGCATTTTAAAATTATTTTGTATATTGCTTATTATCGGAGTGTTATTTGCAAATTATTTTATGAGAAAAATATATGCCTCGTGATTATATACCTGCAAAAGATACGGTTTTCCAAGACTGGCTGGGCAATTTCATTTCGATTGCCAATGCGAATCTTGCCACTCTTGGTTTAATTACCGGCGATTTAACTCCGCTAACTACCGACAAGACTACTTTCGATACGAATTTGACTGATGCCGAAGCTAAAAAAGCCGCTTCCAAAGCCGCAACTCAGGCAAAGGATACTATCCGCAAGTCTGCCGAAGCCAAAGCCCGTGCATTAGTCAAGAGGATTCAGGCAAAAGCGGACGTTCCCAATGCACTGAAAGCACAATTGCAAATCACCGTGCCGGGAGCGACTCCACCACCGCCTGAAATACCTGTACCGCCTATAAATCTTGTTGCGAATATTGCCGGGACGGGAGCATATTTGCTTACCTGGGACAGAGCCGCCAACAGTCTGAACACTTTATTTGTCATCGAGGCGAAAATCGGCGCCACTGCCGATTGGCTTCCTGTTTTTACTACTACGAAAACAAAATACGAGCATACCGGCAATCCCGCCGGCGTCGTTATTATGTACCGAGTGAAAGCACAGCGAGGCGAAATCCAAAGTCCACCAAGTAATGTGGCTGTGGTGAATGAGGGGTAGTGGCGTTGCAATACATGCCGGGGGTGTATTTTTTTTTATTTCTTGTTTTTTATTTATTTTGTTGGAGATTTTATGAAAAATTTTTATTTGAGTATTATTGTAGTTGTCCCTCTTTTATTTCAATCATGTTGCACAATTTTTAATATTGGTTGTCCTTGTCCATTTGAACAAAAGGAATGGATGTCGGTTTCGCAAACAAAAATTGATAGTACTGGTTACAATTTTGCATTGACACTATCAATCGCTGCAAAAGGTGATGCAGATTCATTACAACAAAAGATTAAAGCAAATGCTAATCTTTCCTCTGAAATTGAAATGAATAAATTTAATAATGAACGGAAAAAAGAAGACAGTAAGGTGGAGGTGACACAAGAATTTTATCAGAAATGGACTGCTATAACAGCTGCAATGTGCAATACATTTGTTATTATACATGATAGTAATATAGATCAAGATACTAAAATTCAATGTTCTAAAGATTTAAGGGAGTATTCAAAAATGCTGGCTAATATTGGATTTAATTTGAAAGAATCCCGTGATTCAATCATCAACTATCAATCTGAACATTATATTATTGAAGGTCTGCCCGATAACTTATTTGCTATAATTCCAGGGTCTGAAATTATTGCAGAAATAAAAAATGATTATGTTATATTTATTTTAAAAAATGTTTCTCTTACTGATGGTTTTTTAAAAAAAATTGAAGTTTATAATCAGCCTAGCAATAAAAATCTAACAATAGATATATCAAAATTAAATACTTTTAAAATTCCAATGGTTACTGGAAGAAATTATCTAAGATTCAATTTTTTGAATTCCAATAATAAATATTTATATTTAGCTCCATATATGATTAATTCAAACCATCCTTTTAAGGGAATGACAATTGATTGTAGTAATTCTCTGGGTTGTTGTTTAAGAATAACAAAATAATAACGATAATTTTATCTAAGTATAACTTATTTGCATAACAAAAATGAAAAAAAAAGATATTTCTCAAAACGATAATAATTCTGATGAAAATAATTTAAACTCTCAATCTAGAATACCATTTGTATTTATTAGTCACGATACAAGAGATGCAAAATTAGCAGAAATCTTTAGTGAACTTATTCGAAAAGTAAGCTCTGGTATGTTAACTTGTTTTATATCCTCTGATAAGAAAGGTGAACAAGGCATTGAATTTGGCCAAGAATGGTATCCCACAATAATAAAAAAACTCAATGAAGCAACTGATATAGTTGCTTTACTAACTAGTAATAGCATCGATAGACCATGGATTCTATTTGAAACTGGGATAGCAAAAGGTAATAAAAATAAAACTACAATATTTGGTATAGCATTAGGTATATCTTTAAATAAAGTTACAACATCAGGACCATTTGCACAATTTCAAAATTCAAGTGATGATGAGGATGATTTATTAAAAGTAATTTTTCATCTTTGTAAACAAATTTCTGGATTAAATCCAGATAAAGAAATAGCAACAATTCTTGTTAAAGAATTTATTACTAAGAAGAATGATTTTCTAAAAAATAGACCTATAGTAAAAAAAGAAGATGAAAAAGAAGAATCAGTTATAATTAAGTTATTTGAAGAATTGAAAATGATGAATCAGGATTTGACTTTTAAAATTCAGGATAGATTAGAACCTGAATATAGAAGTAGAAAAATGAAATTTCACCCGAAATATTTGCATGATTTAATTCAATCTTCAAAAGAAATTAATCCTGAAACAGTTTTTTTAATAATGATTTCATTTTTTAAAGAAGAGATGCCATGGATTTATTCTTTAGGTTTAGAAACATATAATCTATTAAAAAAATCAAATTCTGAAAAGGAAATAAATGATTCTTTTAAAGAATTGGAAAGAATCCTTTTGTATACAATTAGAGGGCCATTGAAAGAACTTTTTAGAATTGATAAAGAATTTTATTATAATTTAGAAGAATTCCATTTTGAATTTAAAAGAATTTATTTAGAGATAATAAATTCAAAGCAATATAAAAATGATTCGAATATGGTTGACAAAAATGAGAAATTAATTTAATTACAAAAATTATCAATAATTTATTGGAGAATTATTATGACTCAATTTTATATTTCATTTTATGGGCATATTCTTGATGAATATGTTCTTAATAATAGTTGGGGTGACTTTAGGGAGAACCTTTCTAGAGATTTTATAATAAAAAATATAATGATTACTTTCCAATCTTCTATCGCCTCCAGATATAAAAGAGGTTTTTCTAGGCTTAGATTTATTTTAGAATGTTCTAATGATGATACTTCATCTAATAGAAAAGATCAAATCGTAGAATATTTTAAGAAAAAGGGACTTAAATTGACTTATTGTGTAAGAGGAGATCCTTCGATTGTTAAAAAAGAATTAACATCTCACATTTTGGATAATTCAATTATGAATGATTTTTTAAATGTCGTTTTAAATAATGAAGTCGACTTAGAAAATATTAAGATTACATATGACAATGTTTCTTATTTTAAAGATAAAAAATTACCTTCAAAAGCCGAATTTTCATTAGTAGGGGAAATTTCTAATATCAAACAATGTGAAAATGAAGTAGATCAAATTCTATTAAAAAGTACAATACCTTTACTTTCTTACCCCAAAAAACTTTCAACAGATTTTTCAAAGTATAAAATTAAGATTTCAGGAGATATTATTGATAAAAAATTGATGAATGAATTCTCGAAAATTACAGATTTAGATGGTTCTGAAATTGAAAATATTATTATAAGTTATCCATCATCCAAAATTTACCATAATAACCAAGAAAAATCAATATTGGAATTTACTTTATTAACAAAAAATTTTAATGTTAGTATCAATGAAATTCGAAAGATAATATCTGAAGCAAATTGTATCTATATATATTCTATTTTGGAAAAAAATTATAGAAAAATTGGAATTCAAACAATAAGAAATAATGAATCTGTCCATATCTTTATCGATAATTTGACAGATAAACTATTGAATTTTGAAAATCTTGATATTTCAGATTTTTCAATTATGGTACAAGATTTAGATTTTTTTGCAAGATATCTTGATAAATTTATTATTAAAGGATACTTAGAATATGATGATTCTGATAGTGAGAATATAAAAAGAATTTTGGGAGATTTTAATATTACAACTTTAACTACTTCTGAAATATTTATCAACACTATTTAGAAACTAACAGTCTGTTAAGTTATGACTAAAGATGCCTATTACTTTTCCCATGATGCATAAGCACGTCATGACGAGAAAATACTTGAGCTAAGGGCAGAACTTGAAGAGTGGAGAGTTGAGAGTGGAAAGTGGAGAGTTGAGAGTGGAAAGTTGAGAGTTGAGAGTGGAAAGTTGAGAGTGGAGAGTGGAGAGTGGAGAGTGGAGAGTGGTGAGTGGTGAGTGGAAAGTTGAAAGTGGAGAGTTGAAAGTGGAGAGTGGAGAGTTAGATATAATCCAATTCTAATCTAAAATTTCACTATCAACTATCAATTATCAACTATCAACTGTAGTTAGTGGAGAGTGGAGAGTTGAAAGTGGAGAGTGGAGAGTTGAAAGTGGAGAGTGGAGAGTGGAGAGTGGAGGGTGGAGAGTGGAAATACTGCTGCTCACCCGGGAACAATTAAAGGAAAAAAGCAAAGATAATCCAAACAATAAAAATGCGTCTTTTTCGTATATGGGCTTGAGAAATGCTCAAGGCCGAGCAAAGATTGAGCAATCAAAAAAGAAAGGATGACGAATATGGAAGTAGTTAAGAAGAATGAAGAAGTAGTTAAGAAGAATGAAGAATCTTCTCAAAAGAGTGTGGAAGAAGGTAAAGCGGCATCTCAAAGGGCAACTCAGATGCTTAATCCTGAAGGAAAAAAGATAAAATAATCCTTTTTGTTTTGACATTAAAAGTAATAAGTAAAATTAAGTCGAGTGAACTATGAATGTTCTTGAAATAGAAAAAGAAATTTTAAGTCTTGATTTGGAGAATCAGCTTTACCTTGCCAATTCCCTTTTTTCACATATTGAAAAAATTAGCGATATTGATTTTGAAGATGAATGGAACGATTTGGCAGAAGCACGGTTGCAGGAATATGAAAAAGGAATTGCAAATCTTACGGGCAGCGAAGCTGTTTTGAAAATGATGAAAGAAAATTATTAATGGAAACCATTAGTTTTCATTCCGGTGCAATTGATGATTTAAAAAATACGCTTGAATATTATAAAGACATTAGCCAGGATTTATTAGGCAGATTTAAAGCAGAATTTGAAATAAGACTACATGTAATATCTCAATCCCCTAAAATATTCCAAAAAACAAGGAAAAATATACGGAAATGCAAAATGAATAAATTCCCGTTTCATATTATTTTCCAGGAATATGATGAATTTATTTTAATATTGGCAATAGCTCATTTCAAAAGGAAGCCAGGTTATTGGAAGAAGAGAAAAAGTTGAGAGTGGAAAGTTGAGAGTGTAGAGTTGAGAGTTATTTTTTGGTTAGATTGGATTTTGAAGTTTTTATGATTGATATTAACATTCTTTTTAGTTCTTCAATTAAGTTTAGGTAATGCTCATAATCAAATTGAGCCAGCTTTGATTCTTTAAAAAGTAAAAGCCAATACTCCGTTTCCTGAGCTTCTTTTAAAGCTATTGACATTTTTGAAATGAAATCCGGCTTTGATTGAGCTTGCTGAGCCTCCTGCACATTAGCTCCAATGCTTGTCCCACTTCTAAGAATCTGTTTGGAAAGAACAAACTCCTTTTGTTCTGTAAGCTGCTTATAAAGTTTAATAACCTCGACAGCAAACTTAAAACTTTTATCTTTAACTGTACTTTTTTCCATAAACATAATTACAAAAAATTCTCCACTTTCCCCTCTCCATTCTCAACTATCCACTAAAATCAGAATTTAGCTGGGAAGGTTATGGGAACTTTTGGGCGAAACAACTGGTATCCTTTTGCCGGAATAAACAAACCTGTTATTAGGTAGCCTATTTTATAAAATCTACTCATAGTTGCTCCCATTTAAATGAATCTAATTTTATTCAAAATAAACCAATATCAAGATGTCCAACAATTTCTACAATTTAATTGAATGAATCGTACTATCCAAACCTTTTTATTTGGTAAAAGTAAGAAATTTTGAAAATTGAATCAAAGGCTTATGAGCTGATAGATTGATAGGCTGCCATGTGATATTTATATTCTAAATTTCCGAAAAATTAAAGCAAATTCCTAAAGATATTACGGAAAACATTAATTTATATTTTGGTCTATAGCCGGTGTATTATTTCCGTTCAGGAAAGCCTTCGCAAATTTTTCTATCGTATAATCGCTGACCATCGTTACGTCAATATTGCGTACTGCTCCCATTAATCTTCCCATTACGATTAATCGTTCGTTTATTAATTCGGAATTTAACTTCCTTATTGATGCATGGACTAGGTCTTCTTTTTGTAAAACATTGAAACCTAATTTATCCAATACTATAGCAATGAATTTAGCCCTGCGTGTACGCCTTAAGGTATCGGCTGCACCTCCTTTGAAGTTAAAAGTAATATAGTTATTGTTAATTTCATCAGAGGAATAGGCGTCGAGTCTTGTAAAATGGTAGCCAAGGCGGGATGAGAAATTAACATAAACTTCAGATATAAAAGCATAGCTGCTGCTGCCGATTTCACCTTCGGAACGTGTTGAATCAACAACGCTTGCCATTAAAAGATGAGTTAACCCTTTAAAATCGACAGGCATTGGTCCTGACCACTTCACTCCGGGAGAAGTCATACCTTCGATTAGCGCCCTGAATGGGATTGAAATAATGTCGGTTGGTTTAATCGCAGGTGAATTAACCGCATGTTTTATACCTCCGCCTAAATCAACAATATACAGGTTCAATGGTACGGTGAAAATCAATCTTTTAACCATTTTCTGGTTTAATTTATCTACTTCAAAGAAATTGAACATCTCTTTGATGGCAATTTCATGTGTATATCTGGTAATATCGTGTAAAGTTATGCAACCTTCAGGACGAAATGATGATTCGGTAGGGTCAGTCAGATTTAAAGGGAAAATCAACTTCCCAAGTCTTTCAAGAACTTTATAAACAGGGCTAATTTTAAAATGATTATCCTTGGTATTAATAAAATTTATTGTTTTTAATTCATCGGATTCGCCTTCATATATTTTACAGTTTACAGCATCGACAATGATTTTCATTCCGGTTGATAGATTAGAAGTAGCTTTGGTCATATTTAAAATAGTTGGGATTCTAAACTCACGTGCTATTAAAGCAAAATGACCGGTTGTACTGCCTATATTTGCTACAACAGCGGATGCTTTATGTAAAATACGGGTATATGAAGCTGTAACATGAGAAGTTACTAATATACCACCTTCAGGAAAATTAACAAGGTCCTGAAGCCGGTTAGCAACAAAAACCTCGCCGGATATAATACCGGAACAAGCTGCATCGCCTCCTTCGGCAATTAATTTAAAATCATCCCGAATGAACTTAAAGTCTTCGGATGTCGTTTTATTATTAAAAACAAACAAAGGTCTTGCCTGAAGAATGAAAATTTTCCCATTATTATCAATAGCCCATTCGATATCCTGTGTCGAACCGAAATAATTTTCAATTGACATGGCAATCTTAGCAAGTTCAACTATTTGTTCTGGTGTTAAGCATGGTGTCTGGGAAATTTCAGGTGGAATTGCTACTTCTGCAAGACCGTCATTTAGCCTGGTTTGGAGTGCAATTGACTGATTTCCCTGTTTAAATGACAAAATATTGTGTAGTTCATCGCGATTAACTATGAATTGCTGAGGAGAGATTCTCCCATCAACGATAAGAGCTCCGACTCCGCGGGCAGCTTGAATAATAATACCCTCATTTTTCCTTAACGGGTCATTTGTGAAAATCACTCCACTAACGGATGGATTAAGCATTTCCATGCATCCGATACTCATTGGCATATCTTTATCCCTGAATCCGTTAATAAACCGGTACACCAATGATTGAGGGTCATATTTGGAGAGCAGCACTTCCCAACAAGCATTGATGAAATTCTCCTTTCCCACATTAAGAGCCGTATGATGAAGTCCTGCAAAAGAATGGAGCATGCTATCCTCACCCATAGCGCTCGAGCGGATTGCAAGAAATTTAATGTGGGGATTACGTGCAATAAAATTATCATAAGCCGCGAATATTTCTAATTCGATTTCCTCCGGTATATTTGTATTTATCAATAATGCCTGTAATTCCTGGCTGGCTTTTTGTACTACTGAAATATCCTGAAAATCTATTGCCTTAATAATCGTACTAATCTGGCTGCGAACATCGGCATAGTTAAAAATATCATCGAAACAACGTGAAGTTAAAACGAATGCTTCGGGTATATTAATATTAAGCTTATGTTTTAATTCGCCTAATCTGCTCATTTTTTTACCGACACCGATTATGTCGGAGTTGGTAATTTCATTAATATCCAATGTATATGGTATATTCTGACTAATATAATGTTTCTTTTCGCAGGTATTGCATGACTGTTCAGGGCAGTCCCATCTTTCAGGACAGTAAAATGCAGGTGATAGAATATCAATAAGTTGTTCTTCAATAATATCGATTTTTTTCAATAATGGAGCAAAATGCCCATTCCGCATTAATTTTAATTGGTTAACTATTCCACGTGTTTTATCGATAATGTCATTGCTGATTCTTTCCCCGTAACCAATAGTAATAGGTCCTTCGGCAGTTAGTTTTTCACTGAATTCGCTCATTAATTTTAATACTTCATCATTAAAGTCGAGAAGCGCCTGAAAATTTTTAAACTTCTCCTTCAGGAAGACGGAATCGGCAGAAATTTCTTCTTCTGACTTTTTGAAATGTTTCCCTAACTTTTGAAAAAATTTTAACATAATTCAGTTTTCTTATAAATTATTTTCAACTAATTAAGTGTTTAGACATTTAGCCTATATGAATTTAGTCTTTAGGGGGCTTCTAAAAATTGTCATTCTGAGCGAAGCGAAGAATCCAGTCTTCTTTAAAATCAACAAGATAGATTCTTCGCTTCGCTCAGAATGACAGTCTGATTCTTCGCTTCGCTCAGAATGACAGTCTAAATTGAATTTTTTGAACCCACCTTTAGGCTATTTTACCGGAGTTTAATAGGTTGTAGACTAATAGTTAAAAAAGAATGTCCGGCATATCTTTCTATTTTTAATCTAAACACACAGCTTAAACACCTACAGTCTAAAAGTCTTTAGGCTAACAACCTGTATTGCAAATATAAATAAAAGTTGTTTAGAATCTCCTTTTTCTTGCTTCTAAAAACCATTTTATTAAAATTACAAAACTGACAAAACTTGCGGATAACATAATAATTAACGAAGATAAGAATTTAAATATCCATACATGAAAAGTTATGTCCATAAGTTTTAATAAGACTGATAAAGCTGCAAGTAATATCAGCAGCGCAAATAATATTCTTATACCATAACCCCTGATATATTTAACAGAAGCTACACCTAATTGGGTACCAATACCGGCGCCAATCATCATATATAATGATGCAATGATATCAACTTTACCTTTCAATGCGTAAGAAAATGTACCATAAGCTGCTGTCAATCCGACACTCATTAATGAAGTTCCTACTGCTATTATAGTCGGGCAACCAATCACATAAATCAGGCAGGGTAATATTATGAATCCTCCTCCGAAACCCATCAATCCGGCAATAAGACCTGAAAAAAAGAATACTGAAATAACTACCCATAAAGAAATAGAATAAATTCCGGAAATTTCAAAAGAAAGCATCGGAGGAATTTTTAATGATTGAACCTTTTTTGCAAGGTTGGAAGTTTCTTCCGAATCAATTTCATTCCTGGTTTTATTTTCTGTCTTGGTTGTATCGCTTAGTATTCGTTTTCTAATGATAAAATAATCGTATAACATATATAAACCTACTCCTGATAGGGAAATAATATATACGATATGCACGACTATTTCAGCAGCATTATATTTCTCAAGCCACAATACAAACTGCGCTCCTATTTCGACACCGATAAAAGAACCAACGACCGATAGGAATGCTAATTTCCAATCGACATTACCAAGTTGGAAATGCTTTCTTGTACCTACGATAGAAATGGCAAAACCATTGGAAAGGGCAGTACCATTGGCTACTGATATATTGAAACCGAAAATACTTAAAATCAAATTAACTATCCAACCGCCACCAATTCCGAAAAAACCTCCTAAAACACCAACAAAAAAACCTATTACAATTAGTAACAATACATTAAATTCTATCCCGGCGATTGGAAAATGCAAATTTAGTATTTCCATTTGTGTTTCTTACAGTTAATAATTATTCTAAAACATACGGCTTTAATCTTCAGTTTTGAATTATTCTTTGAGCTGGCGATGATTCACCATTTAAAAATGCTTCTACAAATAAAGAAACATGTTCATCTGATAGCATAATTACATCAGTATTTCGTACAGCACCCATTAACTTTCCGAGTTCGGAAATCAAATTATATACCCTCTCCTTTGGAATATTCCTTATTTTAGCTGTCATACTATCCTCCTTACAGTAAGTATCAAAATCCAATGCTTCCAAAATCTTAGAAATAACTTCAATCCTTCTGGACTTTCGTAACATATTTGCAGCTCCACCTTTAAAATTGAAATTAATATAATTTGTATTTATCTGGTCAGAAGCAAATGAATCCAATCTTGAAAAATGATAGCCTAACTGGGAAAAGAAATTAAGGTATTTATCAGATATTAAGGCATAACTTTTCTGATTCAATGAAACATTTTGAACATTGGGGTCTCCAATATTACCGAGAATCATATCTGCAAAGCCTTTACCATCCAAAGAAACAAAACCCGACCAAGTGATTCCGGGCGTTGTCATACCAGTAATTAAGGATAACAACGGCTTGGATAAAATATCATTTATCATTAAAATGTTTGAACCAATCTCTTTAATTCCTTTTCCCAAATCAATTATATATAAATCTATTGGAACATCAAATTTTAGTTTATATGTTTTCAATTGTTCCAAGTTTTCATCAGGATTAAATTTAAACATTGCCCTGATTGACATTTCATGCACATATCGGATAATATCATGAATTGTATGGCAATTATCCAAATTAAAATTCGACGATTCAGAATCAACTAAATTTAAATTAAACAAATATTTAGTTAAATTCGACCAAATTGTATAAAGCGGGCTAATCATAAACTGACTTCGTTTATTTATATCAAATTTTTCTTCTAAATTAATTTCCCGGACCGTACCTTCATATACCCTTGATTCATGGGCTATTACGGTAACATCGGTTCCATCAGTTAATACTGAACTTGCATTCATAACATTAGTTAATAATGGTACATTCATTTCCCGTGCAATAATTGAAAGATGCCCGGTTGTACTGCCAACATCAGTAACTAAAGCTGACATTTTTTGCATAGCTGATGTTAATTCTATTAAATTTTTTCTTGCAACTACAACAGAACCTTCTTTTATTTTTGCAATATCTCGTATTGTCTTGATTTGGATAACTTTGCCGAAACCTACACCTGAACTGCAGCAATCTCCCTTTTTGATAAGGATATTATACTTCCTGTCCAATTCTTCAATAAAAATTTTATTTTCATCTTTGATTTCAAATGGTTTTGTGATTTTCAAGGGCCTAGTTTGAAGTATATAAACAATACCATTCTTCCCAACAGCCCATTCAATATCTTGTGGTTTATGGTAATGTTCTTCAATTTTTTTAGCATAATTATATAAGATATTTATTTCATCCGTTAATAAATTTGGCTTATCATACAAACCGGTAAATTTATCATTAGTTTTATCAATGCTAATCTTATCTGAGATTTCTATAAACTCCCCATTTTCCAAAGTATAAAGTATTTTAATATGTTCGTTAATATTAGTGACAATATATTGCTGGGGTTTAACGGTTCCTTCAACTACAGGTACACCTAAACCCCAAACAGATTGTATGAGCATTCCATCTATCAATTGATTAGGGTCTTTTGTATATATGACCCCTCCGGATTTGGCATCAACCATTTCAAGACAACCAACACACATAGGTATATCTTCATCTCTCATTCCTGATAAGAATCTGTATGTTACTGATTGTGGTGAATATAATGAAATTAAAACTTCAAGAACAGCATCAATCAGGTATTCCTTAGTAATATTTAAAATTGAGCTATATAACCCTGCAAAAGAATACTTTTCACTATCCTCACCAAGTGCGCTTGAACGTACTGCTAAATGAACATTTCTGTTACCGAATATATTATCAAATCCTTTTAAAATTGCATTTTCAATGTATTCAGGTATTTGAGTGGCAATTATCAAAGCCTGAACCTGACGGCTAACGTATAGCACACGCCTTGTATCACTGAAATCTACTTTTTTGAATAAATATTTTTTTTTATTCCGGGCATTTGCTTTTCTCAATATATCTTCAAGTAGTCTAACCGATAGGCAAAAACCATCAGGAACAGGTATACCAAGTATATTTTTAACTTCACCAAGGTGTGCCATTTTGTTCCCGACCTGAATAGTGTTGCAATCTGTTACCTCATTTAAATTAAAAAAAAATGGCGTCTTATTGAGAAGGTATTTGACTTTTTCACAATCCTCACAAATGGTATTTGGGCAAGTTAAATCATCAGGGCATTTTATTGTGGGAATCAGCGCTAATTCTGAAGCGATTTTTAATTCATTTAGCTTATCTATCAGGGGAGAAAATACTTCACCAACTTGATTTATTAGTCTTCTTGTCATATTTAAAGTTTTATCAAATAATAAATCGAGTTGGTTTAAGGCAAATTCAGATGAAAAAGGTTTCCCCGACGCTAAAACTTCAGAAAGATTACTCATTGCATTATGAGCATCCTCGTTATAATTTAGAAGTTCCTGAAAATGTTTGTACTTCTCCGGAAAACTAATTGTTTTTTGATTCCAATTTTTTTTTCTATTTGCCATCTAAATTTCTGCAAGCTAAATTTTAGAATTTAAGGGAAATTCTATTGTAAATGTTGTTCCTTTTCCTAATTTGCTTTCAACTTTTATCGAGCCACCCAGATTTTTTATGATACTGAAACTTACGGATAGTCCAAGCCCAGTCCCCTTACCAACCGGTTTAGTAGTATAGAAAGGAAGAAAGATTTTATTAATTTTATCCTCCGGTATTCCTACTCCGGTATCACTAACCGAAATATATATTTTTTCCGAATCAAAAGATGTAACAAATATAATCTGACCGGAGCCTTCAATAGCGTCGTGGGCATTATTCAACAAATTTATAAGAACTTGTTTCATTTGATTGTTATCTGATAGTACTGTTGGAAAATTTTTTGAATATTTTCTTATTATTTCAATATTATCAACCTTCATTTCCCGTTCTAAAAATCCACTTACTAAGTCCTCGATAATTTCGTTAAAATTACATTCGGATAATTCGTTTTCATTCTTCCTTACAAATGTCAGCAGCTTATTATTAATATCCTTTATTCTATAAACAGCATTGATTATCTTTTTAAAATTCAGTTCCAAATCATTAAGAGTTTTGCTACTGTTGAATTTCGGATTTGCATAGTCTTGCATTATCCCAACTTCATTTGCAATGATATTTAATGGGTTCCCAATTTCATGGGCAATACCGGAGGCAAGTTCGCCTACAGTAGCTAACTTGGATGCTTGCTCGAGTTGGTGTTTTGCTATTTGTTTTTCTTTTTCCGTTTTAACAATATTTTTAGACCGGATAATAATTATTAGAAACAACAAAAGCAATATTGTAATTGAGGACAATATCAATTCAATTTTAAGATTGTAATATGATTTAATAGAAAATTCCTTTTCTATTACGATAACTGCCCAATCAACACCTGATATCCAGGAAAAAGCGAAAGTTCTTTTTTCTTTATTTAATTTGAATTCATCAATCCCTATTCCGCTTAGTTTTGAAGTTATAAATGGAGACCTACTCATAGGGCTGCTTATTTCATTTGGGACTAATTGGTATATGCTCTCCTTGTTCACAATAAGAATATATACATCATTAGATTTTTCAAACGACGTCATGTATTTGTATATTTTTTGCGGGTCTAATGAGACTTTAAATATTATTCTTTTATTATTTTTAGTTAATTTAACACCGATGGTAAAGTGGGGTGTTTTTCTTAGTCCCTGATATATATTTGTGATTACAAAGTTGTTAGAAGATAATACCAAATCTTTGAACCAGGATTCATTGCCATACTCTTTTTTTTCTAAAAAAGATAAAGGTCCGGAATACTCTAATTGAATTGATGTTGTATCGAAATAGCCCATATCAATAAATGCATCACTATTTCTTTTCAATCTTTGTAACATATCATTTAAATTCTTTTTATCAATAGGATACTTATAATCCGGACTTTGAATGATGCTTAAAATGTTGTTAATTCTCTCATAGAGAAAAATATCAATGATTCTTGATTGGTTCTCAGCTACAGACATAAGATGCATCTCCCGGCTTTTTGTCATCAAATCATTGTATTGATAGTGAAAATATATAATGATAAATGCAAATGGTAGAAGATATAATATTATCAACCTAATGAAATAATTTCTTCTTAATGAGCTATACATTTTTTTTGAAATGGTACTTTCAAAAATTAGCTCATCACTTGCAAATTGTTCATTTTTCATTGAATTAATTTCTTTTAAGTTAATAAAATCAATTCATTTTTAATTAAAAACGAAAAATATTCAAAATAATTATTTAAAATTTGTAAGATTAAAACAACTACATGAAAATCAACTGTATTAATATATAGATTGGTAATAAGACAATCAGCGAAAACTTATACATATATTCAAAAAAATGTGGCATTTTTATATGATTATGCTCTGCAATCGCTTTAACCATAAAGTTTGGTCCGTTGCCAATGTATGTCATCGCTCCGAAAAATACCGAACCTAAAGAAATTGCATATAAAATTGACTCGTTTATTCCGGCTACCAATCCTTTCTCTCCTAATATTACAAGTCCTTTGGCAAGTGAATGAAATGTTACTGCCGTAGGAGTATTATCAAGGAAACTGCTCAAAGAACCTGATGAATAATAAAATTGTACGGGGCTGATTATTCCGAGAGTTGACGCATTATTTTCCAGGTAAATCAAGCAGGGAACCATCGTTATAAAAATTCCAAGGAAAAGATATGCAACTTCTTCGATTGGACCCCAGTTGAACCTGTTATAATATCTCACTTGTTTCTTTGTCAATATCAGAGAAAGTACTGCCATAGTAATTATCACAACTTCACGGGTGTATGAAGTAAAAGTAAATGGTACTATCCACGAAATAAAACCCGGATTAAGAAAAGCTACCGATAATACAACACCAATCAGAAAAATAAAATTTACCTTTCCAAGTAGTTTTATTGGCTTCTGTTCTGTCTTTTCACGAATTTTTACAGCAGGGTCTTCTTTTTTCCAATAATAGCTATCAACAAAATAATATATAATTAATAATAATCCATTAGTGAGGAACCATTCGGGAAACAGATTGAAAAACCAGAAGAAATCCGCTCCGCGGAGATACATCATAAACAATGGTGGGTCTCCTAAAGGAGTTAATAATCCACCGCAATTTGCAACAATTGCTATGAAAAATAAAATCGAATGTACTTTGTATTTTCTTAAATGTATTGTTTTCATTAAAGGACGAATTAAAAGCATCGCCGCTCCTGTCGTTCCCATAAACGACGCAAGCACTGCTCCGATTCCGATTATTACTGAGTTATTCGACGGCTTGGCTTCTATATCTCCATCTACATATATACCACCGGTTATAACGAATAATGAACCGAGTAATATTATAAAAGGTATATAGTCAAAAATCATAGTATGAGTCAATTCTTGCGAAAGTCCTGTTAAAATAAGCCATAGTGCGGTAGGTATCCCTAAAACCAATGCTATGAACAGTTTATTTAGATTTTTCTCCCAGTACCAATTTGCTGCAATCGGCATAACTGCAATAGAACCTAACATTAAAATAAAGGGGAGTAATGCCCAAATGGGAATATTATTAATATGTATTTGAGTTTCGTTCATATTCATAACTTAATGTATTATAAAATTATAATTTCATTTTTTTGCCTCGACTCCAAAGCCAAGCGAATAACCGTTACCAATCTATCTATATCTATCGGTTTGGTAATAAAGCAAAATGCTCCTAATTCAGTAGTTTCCTTAGAAACTTCCTCTGAGCCATGAGCTGTTAGAATTATTACTTCAATACCTTCATTCTTATTCTTTATTTTTTCAAGAACCTCCTGACCATTAATACCGGGCATTTTGAGGTCTAAAAGTACAATATCGTATTTATTTTTCTCTGCCGATTCCAATGCAGAAAAGCCATCAGGGGCTTTGGTTACTTCAAAGCCCCTCATTTCCATTCTGAGTGCTATTGTATCGAGAAAATCAATTTCATCATCTACAATCAGAAGCTTGACTTTTTTCTCCATTTGCGTTCCCTATAGTTAATATTGTTTTTTTAGGAAAAAATAATTCAATAATTGATTTAAATTTCTTGAAAACAATTATAACCTTAAATGATTTATTAACTTACTTCTATTTCCCTCCGTAACCCAAAGCAGGTAAAATAATGGGCCAATATATGGACATCACAATAACCATTATAGCACACAAAATAAGTGTCTTTGGTACGGCAACTTTTATAAAATCCCACTGGCTGAAATATCCTGTACTGTACGAAATGATAGATGGAGGACATCCGATAACCAGCATGATAAATGATGTGGTTACAGGTAAACTTAATGCAGTAAATAACCTGCTCATACCCATGTCAATAGCAATCGGGTCCAGAACAGGCAGACACAATGCTGTTGCCGCTGAATTACTCATAAAACTGGTAATTATGGAACCGAAAAGAGCAATGCCATAATAAACTACAAAATGGCTTTGTCCCTTGATTAATGGGAAAAATTGGTCTGCAAGCCATTTACCTGCTCCGGTTTCTAACATAGCCACGCCTAAAGATACACCTGCACCAAAAACAAGCCAAGCTTCCCATGAGAATTTTTGTATCACTGTCTTTATACTTACGAACTTAAGGCTGTAAATTGCTGTTAATGCCAAAGCAGCTACAACGCTTACATGTAGTTTGGTAAAATCCGAAATTCCCCATAAAATAAATGCTATTATGAAAATTATTCCGACTCCCTTTTCATTTTTTGACATAGGATGCATTTTCTCAGTTCTTATTTCTGCCGGAAATTCTTTTACTTTTGGAGGCATAATAAGCCAACAGACAGCCCAAGTAGCTAACGAAGACACTAAAACCATTGGCATTTGGATAATTATCCAGTCAACAAAGCCAACATGAACACCAATATATTTTTCAATATAATCCAAAGCAACAGGGTTTCTTCCGCCACCGAGAATTGTTCCGAAACCTCCCGCAGAAGCAGTTAATGGTATCATTATCGTAAAAAACTTTGAAAAATTATTACTTTTATCAATAGTAATTCCCATCTTAATAAATACAGGTATAACTGCAAACAAAAAGATAATCGTAATAGTAGCATCATGGAATATTGATGATGTTATTGATGAAGCAAATGCAATTACTATGCTGAACTTTAATACATTTGTCCCGGCAATTTTAATTGCATAATGTAATATTCTTTGGGCAATTCCAACTTCATTTAATATAACTCCAAACATAATAATCATCAGAACAAACATTACAGCCGGATTAGCGTATGGCTCCCATGCATGGGCAGGAGTCTGTATTCCCAATAAGATTAATCCACCACCGGTAAGAAATGCTGTAACTCCTATAGGGATAGCTTCTGTAACCCACAACAATATAACTGTTACCAGTAAAGCCAGAAAATGATGAGCTCTCGGTTCAATGCCTTGTAACGGTATAATAGCAATAATTATCCCTGATAAAATTGCAATTGATGCATAAAGCAGATTCTTCTTCCAATGTCTTTCTCTGCCATTACCTTCATGATCTGCTATCAATAAACCATGCTTTGTTCTTGCTTCTTCAACTATTTTAACAAGTTTATCAATATCAACGGGTTTTTGCAGATAAGTAAATGCATCCTTTCTTGAGAGTTCAACAGCGCTTTCAGTTGAACCATGACCTGTTAAAATGATTACCTGTGTTACCGGCCTTACTGCTTTTATTCTTTGCAAAACTTCTTCCCCGCTAACTTCAGGCATTTTTAAGTCTAATATACAAACATCAATGTCTTTGTTCTTGGAAAGAATTTTTTCTATTTCTTTTCCGCTTTCGTAAGAAATAACATCATACCCGCGCATTTCAAAACGCTTGGTTATTGTTTCCCTGAAATCGTTCTCATCGTCAATTATTAATAATTTTGGCATATATCCCCCTATCCCTTACAATTAATAATATTATCTTCCAGTTCTTTGAAAATGTCTGATAACCTTAAGATACCAACCACTTCCTTCCCACTTGAAACAAGAATTGAAAGCGAACCCCACATAATGATTTTGTGTATGGCAACAGACAATGATTCATTTTCATCAATATTTTCAACGGATGATTGCATAATGTCCTTTACTTTGATTGATGATGCAAGTTTGCACAGGTCATTAGCATCATCATCCCATAAGCTGAAATGTTCCATTAACGATTGTACGAACTCCGAACTCAAATTAGCACGTGTGAGCTTTTCCATATCAAATACTGTTTTGTATTTTGGCTCTAAACCTTTAAGGAAACCTAACTGTCCTACTTTTCCGATAATTTTACCGGCTTTATTTTTTACTAAAACCGCCCTGTAAGGTTCGGAACCTTCAGGAACTTTCTCTTGTGATTTCTTCAAAGCCTTGATTGCATCAAGCATTGAAGTGTCTTCACCAACAATAGCATACTTCTCGATTGGAATCATAATGTCTTTGACTTTCTTGCTTTTCATAAACACCTCATTTGTTTTTACGATAAAATTAATTATTTTGGTATTGTTAATTGAGTATTGATAGTATATTAAGAGACTGTTGAAAAAGTAAGATGAATGTCATTCTGAACGAAGTGAAGAATCCATAAGACCCATTGGGACTGGATTCTTCACTTCGTTCAGAATGACTTTTCTCCATTTAATTAGTTTTTCAACAGTCTCTTAAATAAGTACCAAATTAATTGCAATAATAATTTTTAAGTATTGAACAACTTTTGATTCATTTTTTCTTCCCTTCTTTTTATCAACATCCTTATAAAAATTATCATAGTAACACTTCCGGCAGCAAGCATCACAAACCAACCGGATAAAGTGCCCAAAATCGGTACATGGAAAATAGTTTCGGCTTGTTTCATTGCTACGGAAATTGCAGCAAGGATTATCATTGATGCAAACAGAATTCGAATGCCATATCCACGTATATACTTGACTGCTTCGACACCAATTTGAGCTCCGATTGCAGCGCCCATTAGCATTACCAAAGCGGCGATTATTTCAACACGTCCGGAGATCCCATAAGTGAAACATCCATACGCAGCGCTTATCATAACTTCGAAAAGGTCGGTGCCAACTGCAACTGCCGTCGGGCAGCCAATAAGATATATCATGCTTGGCATCCTGATAAATCCGCCACCTACACCAAGAAAGCCTGCTAAAAAACCTGTAACAATGAAAATTCCAATGATAATCCAAATAGAAATACTTTGGATTCCCGATGTAGGCAGGGAAATCATTGGGGGTAAATTAAGCTTTTGAAATTTATGAGATAATGATACTCTCCGAATAGTAGGTTCAACTCCGGATGCTGTGGCTTTTTCTTTTTCTCTTTTAACTTTTGGCTGAAGAATTAAAAAATCATAGAACATAAAAGCACCTAAACCAAACAGGAGGATAATATAGACCCAGCGTACAACCGTATCAACGTTGCCAACTTTCTCGAGAGCCATGACAAGCTGCTTTCCTAGCTCGACCCCGATAACGGAGCCCATACAAGCAATCAATCCAAGCTTCCAATCAACATTACCCATTCGGGAATGTTTCTTGGTTGCAATAATAGATTTCCCGAATATATGCGCTAAGTCTGTTCCAATGGCATAAGCCATAGGAAATCCGAATATATTAAGCGCCGGTGTAACAATCCATGCGCCGCCTACTCCGAAAAATCCGCCTAAAACTCCAACACAAAAACCAATACATACGAGTAATAGTGCATTAAATTGAATACCTGCAATTGGTAAATATATATTAAATATATCCATGATTTTCTCCTATTCGTGATGAGCGATTCTTGTTGTTTTAAATCCAAATAAACTTAATATCAAATCAGTACCAAAACCAATGATTACTCCAAGACTTAACATTGTACCGGTGACAGCAAGAGCATATAAAAGGCGATGGTCGTTGTACAGATCAACCCACCATTTGTTAAATTCACTTAACCCTGCGGTAGATATTTTAATTATTATTTCGGGTTCTTTACCTCCACCACCACCGGAAATAACATCTTGAGGATTAATAAAAATGCTTAAACAGAATATAAATAAAAGCATTAGCAATAGTCTTACTAATTTTTTTTTCATAATGACTCCTGAATTTTTTTCTGCAATAATTTAAAATAACCGTTTTTTGAAAACCAATTTAAATTTTTATGAAATTCGACTGTCGGGGATATTATTATTAATGAAGGCGGGATTATATTATTTTCTTTTGCGACTTTTACTGCTTCCGAAATTGTTGTGACAAATACTCTCTGGGAAGGTAAAGTTGCATTTTCGATAATTGATAACCTATCATCAGCCGAACGACCGTGTTTTAATAATAATTCCACCGTATATTCAAGACGCGAAACTCCCATATAAAGGACTATGGTAGTATTTTTGAGTTTAGCAACATTCTCCCAATCCACTTGTGGAATGTTTTTATCCTGCGACTCATGTGCTGTAATGAAAATACATTGAACTACGCTGTTTCTGTGAGTCAATGGTATCCCCGAGTAAGCCGAAGCGCCTATTGCGGCAGTTACTCCGGGGACAACTTCAAAATTGATATTTTTCTGGCTTAATGCGAGACATTCCTCAGCGCCTCGACCGAAAATAAAGGGGTCGCCTCCTTTCAACCGGACAATTTTTAAATTTCTTTTTACCAAATCTATTAAGATTGCGTTTATTTCGCTCTGTGGTATCGGGTGGAAATCCGGTTTTTTACCGACATAAATCAATTCGGCTTTCTCATTGATTTTTGATATTAATTCAGGACTAATCAACCTGTCATAAACAACAACTTCTGCTTCCTGAAGCAGCTTTAATCCTTTGACTGTTATCAAATCGGGGTCTCCCGGTCCGGCGCCTACAATATATACTTTTCCTTTATCCATCAGTTCCCTTTATAATGCTGTTAATGATTCTTTCACTTTCCAAATCAAAAGTCTCATCGGGAATATCTTCCCATTTTACCTTTAGAAATTTATCATAATATGCTTTCTTATCCTGCTCGCTAATATTTGATAACTCTAAGACCTTCTGCCTGAAACCGGCAGCAAGATTTGCAATTTTTTCAAATTTTGCCGGAATCTGTTCACTAAATTTATCTTTCAAAAATTTCACATAAAACGGAGCTGTTCCTTGTGATGCAATAGAAAAAGTGAGCGGTCCCCGTATTATATTTGCGGGAAGAATGAAATCGCATAATTCGGGAATATCTGCGGAATTAAGAAGTTTCTTTTTTTCTGATGCCGATTCTGATATTATCCGGCTTGTATCAATATCATCAATTGTTGAGAAAATAATATCATAATCATTTATATCATCCTTTTCAAAATTTTTAATAATTATCTTTATTAAATTCTCTTCACCTAACTTGTTAATTTTTTCACAAACATTTATAGCCAAAACCGTAATATTACCATTAAAAAGAAGCAGGGATTTTACCTTTCTTGCTGCAACCGAACCACCACCAATAAGCAGGATTTTATACTTTGACAAGTCAATTAGTAATGGGAAATATTTATTTTTATTATTCATCGTTACAAAATTAATTATATAATTCAAACATTTAAAATTTCAATTATTGAATCCCTCTAAAAACCGAAAATTGAATTCCAAAGTACAACTTTGGAATTAGTAAGCCCCTGATATATCTCATTCCAAAATTCCGATTTAGGAATGTAATTTTCACTAAAAATGCTTTTTTAAGTGAACTCATTTTCATAAATTTAATAAAAATGAAGGTAAAGTTAATATTACTGTAATTTCTCCTGTAATTTTTTCTTATTTATTTTATTTACAATAGTTAGAATCCTGAGAGAAAGTGTTTTTGAAAAAACATCGAATAATTCCTTCGATTGTTCGGGAATTTCCCTTCCGAATTCCCTGATTGTTTGCAAGCGGATTTGTTCAATCTGCTCCGAACAAAATATTGAAAGCAGGTTATTTCGCCCATTAAACCAGGCTATGAAAGTCAGGATTTGTTCTTCGATATAATTATTAATAAACTCCGTTTCAAGTTCAATATTTTTATCTTGTATTTTTAATATTATGTTAATATTTTCCATATTAAGAATTTTAATTTTGGTCTTAATGTTATCTGGGATTTCGATATTCCTCGGCATACCCAGGTCAATTATTACTTTTAAATCCGATGAATCGTATATTTTTGCAATATCTTCGGATTTAAGAATAAATCCGGGCGCACCTGTGCAAGAGACAATTGCATTCGCACTTCCGATTAATTCCGGTAAGTTCTCCAAACTACATGCGCAGCCGCCGAAATTGTCAGTTAATTGTTGTGCCTTAGTTACAGTTCTGTTAAAGAAAATTAGATTTTTGAATCCGGATTTAGATAATTCATGGGCGATAATTTTTATATTTTCATTGGCGCCGATAAAAGCAACCCTATCGGATATAACTACATTTTCTTTAAGAATATCGTTAGTCAGGGCGGCAATCGAAAGATTAGTTTTGCCAATCGATGTTTCCGTTCGTATATATTTACCGGTCCTGAAAGCAAAGTGGAATAACCGGTGCAGGATTTTCCCTGGATTTGATGCACTGCAAGCAGCACTATAAGCATCCTTAACCTGACCTTGTATCTGGTATTCACCTAAAACCAAAGAATCGAGTCCGCATATAACCCTGAATAAATGTCTTGCAACGCTGGTGCCATGCCGGAAATAAAAATTATTTAAATGGGAATTTAAATCCAAACCATTGAATTCTAAATAAAATGTATTAATTATATCTTCCGGATTGAATGATTTATTCAATACAAGATAAAATTCGATTCTGCCGCAAGTGGTTAATATCAGGGATTCATCAACTCCTTCGATATTTTTTAAAATATTCAAAGCGCGAATCAAGTCATTTTTTGGAATTTGAAATAACTCTCTTGTTTCAACATTTGAGGTTTTATAATTAATACCGCATAGTACTAAAATTTGATTTCCTTCAATTTTATCTTCAAACTTCATCTTGATTTTTTTTCACTTAATATAATAAAAATTTCTTAAATTTATAAATTCAGGAAAGAAATCCCGCCTTCCAGATATTTTACTTTGCTAAATCGGGTATTTGTCATAATTCTTGTTGCTTCATAAGAACGCTGCCCAATCTGGCAAACCATCAGATACTCTTTTTCCTTATCAAGTAAAGGAATGTTTTCACGTAATTTGTTTACCGGTATATTTTTACTTGAAAGTTTAAACGGATTTTTTTTAACCTCATTTTCTTCTCTTAAATCAATGATTTCACCATGGAATGTATTAATATCGAAAGGTGCAATAGAATCGATATTTTCAAATTCTTTATTAATCACCATTGCAGCAAGTTCGTTCAAGGGTGAAAGAGGTGATGAGTGTGCAGGTGTATAGCAGTGTTCCAAATCAAGTAAATCATTAATATTTGAATACCGGCTTAATAATACCGAGAAAATATCTATATAACGTGTAACCTCACCCTCGCCAATAAGCTGAAGACCAACGATTTTTAAATTGTTCTTCTTATAGATAATTTTGGCAAATAATAATTTTGAATCAGGATGATAATGGGGTCTATCATGAAATGTTGCGCAATGTGATGCTAAGTTCAAACCATATTTTATAGCCGAATCCGCTGTCAAGCCAACCGAAGCAATGTTCAACCCAAAAATCTTAAATGAAACCGGGTTTACTGTTCCGAAATAACTTTGTTTCTCAAAATCATTGTTATAACCATCAACTGAAATATTATTAGCAACAATCCGCGCCTGACGATTTGCAAATGACCCATTAGAGAACCATTCCGGCTTGCAGGTAACCTGGTTCATAATTTCCGTACAATCGCCACATGCATAAATATTATTGATATTTGTTTCAAAATATTTATTTACAATAATTCCACCGGATTTACCGAGCCTGATACCTGTTTTCTTAGCTAATTTTGTTTCGGGAATGGAGCCGATACAAAGAAAAATATAATCGGTATATAATGTCTCTTCATTAAATGTAATTTTAAGTTTATCTTCATTTACTGCAACAATTTCATTTACCGAAACATTCGTTTTAATGAACACTCCTTTATCTTCAATATGCTTA
>JAERMQ010000075.1 GCA_016844745.1 Ignavibacteria bacterium
TCATTTTTGTTCGGTGAAGTGGTTAAAATTGTTTAACTTATAATTTGTTATGACGTTTATAATTGCAATTTCATTTATTTTCACTGATTAAGGTAATAAATAATATTCAAGAATTTCGTCTACTGATTTTTCCTTTATGAATTTGTTAACTCGATTCGATTCCCTAACATTGCTTATAAATTGATTTAATTTTTTGTTATCAAAATTATCTTTTAATATCTTTTTTGAAGTTTGTTCTTCCCAAACAAAAGCATTTTTATCTGCAAATAATCGTTGTAATTCGTCCGGTAAAACCGGTTGACAAGAATCTGCAATTCTGATATAATATTTACCATCTGATGTTGAAGCAATTGTCTGAATATTTCTTGTAATTTTCAATTCAATGTACTCGCCGCCATTTATGGACTTCTTAATTATCGGAACTAAATTAACATTAACCGTTCTTTCCATTACTTTCTTTCTAATAGTTGATAACATTTTATTATCAATTACCTGACTAGCAGGTGCTTCATCTGAGTTATCTTCAATACCTATTAGAAGATTTCCGCCATTAGCATTTGCAAAACCAATACACTCTTTAGCTAATTTATCCCAATCAGCATTATTACCAATTATCAATTTTATTGATTTTTTTTCTATACTCTGATTTTCGATCATTTTGCAATTTTTATGTTTATAATATATAAATAAGACACTTCAATATTAATAAAATTTTTTAATCCAATTCAAAATTTTGTTTTAATTTAATCACAAATATCAGCAATTAACAATTGAAAACAAAAAAAATATAATAATTTTTTCCCTCTTCTTTCGTCTTAATTTTTTTTGTAACGATAATAATAGCAGAAAATAAAAAACTATATATTAAAAAAAAGGAAAATAATGGGTAACACACCTCCAAAAGCCGCTCAAGGCAAGTTCGATGAAGTCGAAGGTAAATACTGCGTCCGGGATATTGCGCTCGCAGAAGAAGGCAGATTATTAATAGATTGGGCTGAATCCCGCATGCCCGTGCTAATGTCGCTCAAAAAGAAATACAGCGAAACCAAACCATTCAAAGGTTACAAAATCGCAGGCTGCCTGCACGTTACAAAAGAAACCGCAGTGCTAATCCGCACATTCCAGGCTGCAGGAGCAGAAGTCTCCTGGTCGGGCTGCAATCCGCTTTCAACTAACGACGCAGTTGCCGCCGCTCTTGCTGCAGACGGTCTTTCCATCTACGCATGGTACGGCAACATGGAAGATTTCTACTGGTGCATAGAGCGCTCAATCGACAATCCACCTCACTTAACATTAGACGACGGCTGCGATTTAATCAATACAGTCCATGAAAAATATATCGCTCTGGCTCAGAACTTCGTCGTAGGCGGAACCGAAGAAACAACGACAGGTATTCAACGCCTTCGCGCACGTGCAGAAGCCGGCAAGCTCTATTATCCTGTCTATGCAGTGAACGATGCCGAAACCAAATGGGATTTCGATAACGTCTTCGGAACTGGTCAATCAACATTGGACGGCATATTACGTGCAACTTCCGTGCTTTTAGCCGGGAAGAATATTGTCGTGGCAGGTCATGGTCATTGCGGCAGCGGCGTTGCAAAGCGCGCTAAAGGAATGGGCGCCAATACGATTTGCACTGAAATTAAAGCAACCGCAGCAATTAAAGCAATCCTTGACGGAAATGAAATAATGACAATGGACCAGGCTGCCAAAGTCGGTGATATTTTCATAACTGCAACAGGTGTGAAAGATATAATTCGCAAAAATCATTTCGAGTCGATGAAGGATGGCGCTATTGTATGCAACACAGGTCACTACGATGCGGAAATAAATATACCCGAATTGGAATCGGTTTCCGTTTCAAAGAGACAAGTTCGTCCGAATTGTGAGGAATACACTTTGAAGAACGGCAATAAAATATTCTTGTTGGCACAGGGTCGTTTGGTGAATTTAGCCGCTGCTGAAGGACATCCCTCGGAAGTAATGGATATGTCGTTTGCAAACCAGTTCATGTCGCATCTTAGATTAGTCGAAGCGCATAAATCAGGGACGAAATTGCCGAACGAAGTAATTGATTTGCCGGTTGAGCAGGATGAATTCATTGCAGAAACCAAGCTTGCTTCTATGGGAATTGGTATGGATAAGCTAACGCCGGAGCAGATTGCTTACATCAGCGATTATAATGCAGGAACGTAATCTCAATGGTTAATGGTCAATTGTTAATGAAAAAATTACGAATTACCAATTACTAATTACTAATTAAAAATCAGGTGAATCAGGGTTCAGACTAATTAAGGTAAATTTTGAGATTAATTAAAACCTTATATTCTACAATTAACCTTAGTAGAAAAGGACAACTCTATGAACCTTTAACCTTATTAATTATTGAAATGATTTAAAAAGGTTGAATGTCTGGTTGGGGAATTTTCTACTGAGGTTAATGGATTATGAAAAGGTTTACAAAAATAATCTTTTTGAAAACCAATTTTTTCAATTTTTAAGGAATTTATCGATGAAACAAACTTTTCTACTATTTTTATTATTAATTTCAATTTCATATAAGGCTTTTTGCCAGACTCCAAAAGACACCATAGCAATTATTGAACATTGGTATGGCAATACTCTTCAGTATCAGGGCAAGGATTGTCTGATACCTCAGTTGGAAAGTGTAATGAAGCAAAATCAACTTGCTTCTGCCGAGTTATCCAAAGCAAATACTTATGAAACAATCGCAAAAATATTTTCAGGAGCAGGAGGAGCGTTCATTGGCTGGCCCTGCGGTGCAGCCATTTCCGGAGGAAAAGCTGATTGGAATCTTGCTTATATTGGAATTGGTCTGGTTGCTGTTGCAATACCATTTGCAATTTTGCAGAGTAATCATTTGGAAAAAGCTGTAGAAATTTATAATGCCGGTATTAAAAGCCATTCAGGGAATTCCAATATCAGGCTCGATGTAGGATTTAGCGGAAAGGGAATTGGTATGGCGTTGAGATTCTGAGGAATTTTCAATTTTCAATTTTGCAATTTTCAATCAATATTTAATTATTAATTTATAAATTTGAAATTATATATTCATTGAAAATTGAAAATTGTAAAATTGAAAATTAAAGTATATATTATAAATAGTAATTTTGAGTAAGTAAAATTAACAATTAGATTAAGTTTGGTTTGTCAATAATAAAAATTTGGGGATAAAAATGAATAAAACTAAAATTACTTACTGGCAGGATGGCAAGTTTAATCTTGGATTTATCAATGAGTATCCCGAATATGTCACTCAAGGCATGAATCTCGATGAAATCATCGATAATCTAAAAGATATTTATTCCGACATACAAAGTGAAAAGATTCCAGGAATGCGTAAGACCATGGAATTAGAGTTAATATAAAATGCAAGAAATTAATAGGTATTCTTGAATAATTAAACAAATAGAAAAATGAAAGACTGAAAAATGCTGAATGTTTCATTCTTAATTCAGAATTCAGCATTCAGAATTATGAATTAATTAATATGAATAAAATCATTTAATATATTATGCCGGAAAATAAAAGGCTGAACATTCTATTCCTTACGCCGAGATTTCCGTATCCCCTAATCGGCGGCGATAGGCTTAAGCCTTATTATCTCTTATCTCACCTTGCAAAGAAACATAAAGTCACTTTGGTAACTTTCTATCAGGGTGGAGAACTTCCGAAAAGCTACCTTCGTGAAATTCAAAATCTTGGTTTAGATGTTAAAATAATTGAACTTGACCCGATAAATGCAGGCATAAGTATATTGGGGCGCATATTCGGAAAATTGCCAATCGAGGTTTCTTACTATACTCAAAAGGAGTACAGGAATACGGTTAATCAACTCATTGAAAAAGAAAATTACGACCTTGCAGTTGCTTTTTATATCCGTACTGCAGAGTATATCAAATGCCATCACATCAAGAAGATTCTTGTTGCTGAGGATTGCCGTACCTTATACCAAAAACGGTCCTACTTAGCAAGTAAAAGTATCCTGCAACGATTGATACGCTTCATTGACTGGAAGAAACTATCAAAATATGAACCGAGTATTATTAAGAAATTTGATATAAGCACTTATGTATCGGAGCAGGATGTTGAAGAAATGCAAAAAATCAGTCCTGAAGGAAGATTCGAGCTTCTTTCCAACGGAGTCGATATTGAGAAATTTCATCCATCGTCGGATTTTGAATCAAGAAAGGATATTATTTTCGCCGGTAAGATGGATGTTTATTCGAATGTGTTAGCCGCTCAGCGTATTGTTAATGAAATCCTTCCTTTGGTTCGCAAAGAAGTTCCTGATGCCAGGCTTTCAATTATCGGGGCAAAACCGGTTCGCATTGTTCGGAATATGCACAATCCTGTTGCCGGAATAGAAGTAATCTCAAATGTACCCGATATGCTCCCCTATTTACAATCGGCACGGGTTTTCCTGCATCCCCACTGGGGCGGCTCCGGAATTCAAAATAAACTGTTGGAGGCAATGGCATGCGGATGTCCGGTTGTTACGACACCTACCGGATTGCAGGGTATTTCGGCAAAAGACGGAGAAGAAGTATTATTGGGCGAAATGTCGGCAGAATTAGCTCAACGAACAATTGAAGCTCTTCAGAATATTGTATTGGCTGAAAAAATATCCCTTAATTGCCGCCGGTATATAGTAAATTCCCATTCCTGGCAGAAAATTTATTCCAAAATGGATTTGTTGATTGAATCTTTAAAAATTTAAACCAAACTTTCAAAGTAATAGTTCTATTACTCTCTATTATCTCAAACTACTATCTGAAAACCCTTAGGTTGTGAACTCGATTTATCATGAGGATGATCGCTTTGACCGGTTTGAGTAAGAACAAATGAAATTGATTGCAGATGTATGTTGTGTTTCAATAATCCCTGATTGAGTTTAGGTGAATGTTTGGAAAGCAGCTTAACGGAATTATCCTTTGGAGCCGATATAGTTGTAGTTAATATGTTATCCAGCAATGCACCTTCGATATGCACAGTGCCAAGATTAATTGTTGGAATATCGAATGAAAAATAAATCTGTCCCTTTTTTTTCTGTTTCTTTTCATCGCTTTGCTTTATTGCCATTTGAGCAACCTGAAGAGTTCCCTTGAGCCATACCGGTATAAATATTTGTTGTGGCTGATTATGGATTGCGGCATAAGCATTCCATAGCAATGCTGCTTCAATTGTTCTAAGAGTGAGCATTAACTGCTTATTAAATTCTTCATATTTTTCGTTATTTTTATTTTCTTGCAGTTCAATCAAATCCGAAATAAATGAACCGGTGGCTTTTTCCATGAATGAAAAGAAATCTATCATATAGGATGGTGATGGATTTGAACTCATTAATCCCTTGAAATGAACCTTTAACTTATCCGATATTTCTTTCGGTAATGAATCCAACAAGCTTTTCATTTTATTAAGTGCTTGTGATAATTTTCTATTACCGTCGAATAAGGGCAATATTCGCGATATGGTCTCAGGTGTTAAAGGTAATCCTGCATGTTTCATTTCAAAAAGAACCATCAAAGCATCTTTGATATTTAACAATTTTCTATCGCTATCCTTTATTGAAATCAAGCCTTTGTATATCATCAGAACATCGTCGCGACTAATAACCGAAATCCGGGATTTCAAAAAGTCGAGTATATCCTTATATACCGAAGTATCCGGCAAATCCAACATTCTGAGCAATTCCGAAGAGGAGAACTCTTTGCCTCCGGACGATACCGATACGGAATGTATCTTCAAAACCAGTGACGGTGCTGTCTCAATTACTTTGAAAAATAAGGAATCACCTGCTTTTAATTTATTCGACAGCATAGCTTTGAATGTACCATTAGGAAGGCGAATGCTGACTTCTTTATCTGAAAATACCTCTACGATACTTCCCTGTATTATTTCCCCGGCACGCAGATTCGCTTGTGCTTTACTGGGTTTAGTTGTTTGAACCGAATAGGTTACAGTAGGAGAAGCTCTCCCTGTGGTGGGCTGTATGCCCTGATTGCTGCCTATTTCAGACGACTGATTCATTTATAATTGTTAGCAAAATCCGAGCCGCAAAAAATTATACTTAAAGGTGGTTCTCGTACTAAGTTGGTTACAAACAGATGAATCTGTGTGAATATTTAGAAAAATATGAAAATGTCATTCCAAACTTGATTCAGAATCCATTCCCAGTGCGGTTTATGGATTCTGAAACAAGTTACCAATGACAGATTTTTCTTAATTCAAAATAATGGCAACTATTTCAACAAAGAGAAACCCCCTAACCCCCTTTGAAAAAGGGGGAATTAATTGTTCCCCTTTTTCAAAGGGGGTTAGGGGGTTTCTCTTAAATTTGTCATTGCATATTTTTATTAATTCCATTATTTTATGGTTCAGAATGACATTTTTCAGAGGTCTCTTATACTAAATTGATATAATTTGAATTTATTAATTTTCGATTTTCATAATTCATAATTTTTAATTCATAATTCTTAATTTTTAATTTTTAAAGGTTGTAACCGAAACTGCCTAACATACGCTCGTCATTACGCCAGTTCTCGCGCACCTTAACGAATAATTCCAGAAATACTTCGCGCTCCAAATGTCTTTCGATTTCGCTGCGGGATTTCTCCCCAATTAGCTTGATTTTCCTGCCTTTCTCGCCAATCATCATTCCCTTTTGGGATTTCTTATCGACAACGATTTCAGCCGAAATAAACCACTTGCCTTCCTCGCGCTCTTTGAATTCCACAATTACGATTTCAACGGAATATGGAATTTCCTGCTCAAATTCGAGAAATACCTGTTCACGAATAATCTCCGCAACGAAGAAACGCTCAGGCTGGGTAGCAAGCATTTCAGGGTCGAACAGGAAAGGCATTTCAGGCAAATACTTCTCGATTAGGATTAACAAGGAATCAATATTATCCGCACGCAAAGCCGATATGGGAATAATATCTGTAAAAGTTCCGGTCTTACTCATTTCATCAATTACCGGCAGCAGCGCTTTCTTATCGTGAAGTAAATCTGTTTTATTAAGAACAAGAATAGCGGGCTTACCTGTTCGTTTTATTGAATCGATGATACTGGAATGAAATCCTCTTTCTTCCGACAAATATTCAGCTGCATCGAGCAGTAAGACAATAACATCCGCCTGGTCGAGCGATGATGCAACATGAGCCATCATCTTACTTTGCAGCTTGTAACGTGGTTTTATCATTCCAGGTGTATCTAAAAAAATAATCTGGGTTGATTCGGTAGAATGAATGCCCAGAATCCTTTTGCGAGTAGTTTGTGGTTTGGGAGTCACAATAGAAAGCTTGACTCCCATAATGACATTCATCAGTGTTGATTTGCCGGAGTTCGGTTTCCCGATTATTGCTGCGTATCCTGTTTTTTGTTGCATAAAGGTTTTAAAAAATTTATTTCCATTATTTAATAACAAAAATTACATCACTAATTGCGGAATAATTAATGTCACGATTTTTATATTTGAAGTTTATTTTCAAATCGTTGATATTTTTACTAGAAAAATTATCTATATATTTCATAATAGTTGGAGTTAATAAATCAAGATTTCTTTTCAGTTTCCATGAGTTGTCAAAATCTTCAGTATCAACTAAAACAAGAAATAATCTGTTTGCTGAGTCAAATCGCATTTCCCCTTGCTCTTCATATAGATTCTGAATTAATTGCTTTGGATTTTTAATTACTTCGGATAATATTTCTAATCTGACTTTCTTTATAACATTTAAAGCATTTAAACAAAACTCATCATTTCTATCTTTCATTTTTTCTACGATTTCATAATATATATCATCAGCTTTTGAATGATTTGCGAAAGTAATCAATGCTTGCTTTGCCTTACTTTTTAATTCAGTTAATTCTGGTTTGAACCCTTTTTCTTTTCTTTTTGCTTCTATGAAATTTGCCGGTAGATATGTTACTTTCAAATCAAAAGGAATATCATTAATAAAAAAATCTACTTTTTTAATTTGTCCGACTGTTGGAAGTACTTTTGGATGCGATTTGAAGATGTATTCAATTAAAATAGAAGACCAATGATTATACCAACTACAAAGAATGTATCCCAGAACTGCTCTATTGATTTCGTTGTCAAATTTGGATATTAATTCATCAAATTTATTATAAACCTTAACATACCTATCAACTAAGTATTTGTCAAGAGCATTTTTATAATCACCACCCCAATCAAAAGACTTTAATTTATAAAGCTCAGAAACTAATTCATCTTGATTCAAGGTGGACAATTCCTCCTGGTTTTTTTGTCTTATAAAGGTTTCTAAAATATTCTTTGAGTTTTTAATATCTTTACAAAATAAATTATATATTTCTCGGAATTGTTCATTTAGTGTTCTTGAAATTATTCTAATTTTATTTTCAAGGATAAACTTATCAATTAGTTCTTTTCTTGTAATTGACTTAATCATTAACCATAATAAAGCTGATGAATTGAAATTAAACTCGTCAAGTTTATCAGAATCATAAAGTTCTTTCCAATAATTCCAATCATTGATTAAATTTTTCATTTACTTCCTAAGTTAATTGATAAATGATTTTTACAAATGAATAATATCTCTTTACTGCCTGCTACACTACCCTTTCCACCCCTGCCATTTAAATAGGCTTGTGATTCAATTTGAACATCCTTATATTGTTTTAAAATTGTTTCGAGTTCTTTTACATTTGGATAGCTTCTATCATTCCAACTGATAATCCAATTTGGTATTTCAGTAGCACTTGAAAATAATTGATTCAGAGACTCAATAACTTCCTGTTTTTTATCAAAACCACTATACTTCTTAGGTTCATACCTTTTGATACTATTAATAAATTTCTTTTCTTTCCAATACTCAGTATATGTTTCTAATAAATGGTAAAAACTTTGATAATCAGCATGACTATCACAATATGGAGGGTCGAAATATACCAAATCCAGACGATTTAACTTTGGTAATAAATCAAGAATATTCTCATTATAGCTTTTATTATCTTTTCCATTATCAAATATAGACTGATTATACAAGGGTAAAATATCCTTTATTATATCTTTTAAATGTCTTGCCAGGTTTGGATTTCGTTTAACTCTTTCCGGATCGTTTGCATAGTTTATAGCTTGGGTATGAGCAAAATGCCCCATTGTAACTTTTCTAGTTAAACTTCTATTAACTAATGTAATTGCAATAGCTTTTTTATAATTATTATCTAAAAGTTCAATGTTTGCACGAAGTTTATCTAAAAAATCAGCTTGTTCCTCATTAAAAAAGACATTTGAAAAATTCTGTTTAATTAGTTTATATTTTTCCAATTCATATTGATTGTTTGATATTAGAAAGTTGTAATCTTCATTGGATAATAAAGTATTTGAATTCTCAATGAGAGAAAGTCCAATTTGGTGATTAAAATTTAAAAAATCATTTGTTAATGTAGTAAATCCCAATTGTTTAAAAAGATATGCAACAGATTGAGAGCCGGAAAAAGCATCGAGTGCTACTTCAATATCCTTCGGAATGAACTTGTTTATCCATGAAAGCCAAATAAATTTAGCTCCCAAATACTGTGGTTCGGGGAATTTATATTGAAAAAAAGTTTTATCATCAAAAAGCATAAAGTTGCTCAATTTCTCTGTAGAAAAAAATAATTTTTCAGAATGTTGATTAAAAAATTAATCTTCTTTTAATTTCATTATTATTATAAGCCTTAATTTGCAATTCCTATCCTTTACAAATTTACGTTTTTTCAATTTATAATATTATTAAATTATTAGTGAGCTTCCATAATAAAAACCAACCACCCCTTTTCCAATTTATATATGAAAAAGGGGTGGATTTATTATAATTATTAATTAGTAATTAGTAATTAATTTCTGGTTTATACCCAGCCGCGCATTTTTACTGCTTCGGCTACTCTCGATATGGAAATCATATAAGCAGCATCGCGCATATAAACATTGCGTTTCTGGGCTAATTCAGATGTAGCATGATATGCTTCAGTCATTTTATTATCTAACCGGGTTAAAACTTCTTCCTTAGTCCAGAAGAAATTCATGTTGCATTGCACCTGCTCGAAGTAAGAGCAAGTGACTCCGCCTGCATTTGCTAAGAAATCCGGAATCATCCAGATATTTTTCTTCTTTATAATTTCATCTGCTTCCGGAGTTGTAGGACCATTGGCGCCTTCAACGATAAATTTCACGGATGAATGAATCTGGGGTGCTGTTTGAGCATTTACCTGATTCTCAAGAGCGGCAGGTACTAAAATATCGACTTCCTGGTCAATCCAATCTTCGCCGGGCAGGACTTCGAAGCCCAATTCGACTGCCTTGATGCGGTCAATTTCGCCAAAGCGGTTTGTTATACCAAGTAATTCCTTCATATCGATTCCGGATTTTCTTCGGAATGTAAATGATTTTTGCTCTTTCTGGTCCCATGACGAAACTGCAATAGCCTTGCCGCCATATTGTGTATAAAGGTCAATGGCAAACTGGCTGACATTACCGAAACCCTGGAATGATGCAGTTGTCTTTCCAATGTCGATACCCTTTTCCTTCAATGCTTCCCTCAGGGTAAAGATTGCTCCATATCCGGTAGCTTCCGGACGTGCAAGAGAGCCGCCCATACCAATTGGTTTACCGGTGATAAAGCCGGGAGATTTGAATCCTGTGATTGTTTCGTATTCATCTAACATCCAGAGCATGTGTTGCCCGGTTGTCATAACGTCGGGTGCTGGTACATCCTGAAGCGGACCAACGTTGCGTGCTATCTGACGCACCCATCCGCGGCAGATTGCTTCCTGCTCGCGCATCGACAAATTGTGCGGGTCGCAGATAACTCCACCTTTGCCGCCTCCTAATGGAATATCCACAACGGCAGTTTTCCATGTCATCCACATTGCAAGGGCTTTCACTGTGTCGATAGTTTCCTGCGGGTGGAAGCGAATGCCGCCTTTTGCAGGACCGCGTGCATCGCTGTGCTGAACGCGAAATCCGCGATATACTTTGTACGAGCCGTCATCCATGCGTATCGGTATATTGAAATGATACTCTCTGCAGGGAGTACGCAGGAAATCCCGTGTTGCCTGGTCTAAGCCTAATTTTTCGGCTACAGCATCGAATTGCTGCTGAGCCATTTTGAACGGATTAAAAGATTCCGAAGCCATAATTTCTCCAATTAATTGTTTTTATTGCCTTTGCGTCAAGAGGAACTCTTGACGCAAGGGGATTTACTTTCCCTGTGTCAAGAGGAACTCTTGACACAGGGTATTCCAGTTTTTAGTTGCCGTTTCTAAGCATTTCTACATAATAACAATGAAGTTAATCTGTAAATGCAAAAGCAACGATTACAAAATTAACTAATATCTAATAATCTTATAATTGCTGTGAAAAAAATAATTTCTATGTAAAAGGGTGTTTTTGGGAGAAACTACCTTCCCAAACCGGAATTTGGGAAGGAGAACGCAAATCTGTGTAATCAGATTAATCAGTGGTTCAGACTTTTTCCCCTTCCCAAACCGGAATTTGGGAAGGAGGAATCTTATCCGTGTAATCATTTAATCAGTGTCAATCAGTGGTTCAGAAATTTTACGCCACCCTAAGCCACTTGATTATATCCTTGAAACTTGGCTTCTTGCCGTACATTAATATCCCGACACGGTAAACCTTAGCCGCAATCCACAGCGTAAAGAAGAAGCATGCAACTAATAATACTACCGATAGCGCTACCTGCCAGAAAGGCACATTGGTAGCGGAAATCCGTACCATCATCAGCATAGGTGAGAAATACGGAAAAAGCGACAGCACAATCGATAATGTATTGTCGGGATTCGTCATAAGGTATGGAATAAATAACATCGGTATTACGATTAACAGCGATACCGGCGTCATTAACTGCTGTGCATCGGACTCCTGGTCAACAGCAGAGCCAACAGCAGCAAATAAGGATGAAAAAATGAAGTATCCCGATAAGAAATAAAATATAAATCCTACTCCAAGCCAGGGGGATATATGCGGCATTTCAAATCCCTTCGGGAGCATAGCCTGAGCCTGAGCCATCTGCATACTACCCTGAGCTTGTGCCATCTGCATTCCTTGCATTAAATCTTCCGGCTTCATTATAATATTTATGACTTTTTCGGCTCCCATAAAGAAAAGGGGTGAGATTAAAACCCAAAACAGGACTTGTGTAAGCCCGACTGCACCCACCCCAACTACTTTACCAAACATTATTTCAAATGGTCTGGCTGATGATGCAATAATTTCCACAATCCTGTTAGCTTTTTCTTCGATTACGCTGCGCATAACAAAGCTGCCGTACATAAACATAAGAATATAAATACCAAATCCGAGGACATATCCCAGGATTGCAAATACTTCCGCATAATCTTTCTGGGCGCCTTCTTTCGTCAATTTCCGGGTTTGTATATCTGCCCCTTTATTTACTAATTTTATTACTCCTTCTGTTATACCGGCATCCAATAACCGTTGATGGCGTAGTATTTTGCTTAAATCGCTATCGAGATTCCCAATCAATCCCAAACTGCCACCACCGGATGTTGTTAGGTCAGCCCTGCCCGTTTCAAGAAAATTTTCCCAGATAACAAGAAACCCGTCAATTTTATTATCTTTTACCTGATTTTCTAATAATTTTTCTTTTTCAGATGTAAGAGTATATTTGACTGAATCGATTGCAATAAGCTGATTGCCGATTTTCCCGGTATAGTCGAGGATAGCTATTTTCTTTTCGGTACTGTCCTGCGATATGTAGCCGATAAACGCAACAATCCCAAGAAATGCAACCATAATAAGCGGTCCCAGAAGAGTACTTATAATAAATCCTTTCGACCGGACCTTAATTAAATATTCATGTTTTATTATTGTGCCTATTTTCGGAAATTCGGTTTTCATTTTGCACCTCCTTCTTTATTTGCTTCAGCATTTATATTTGATACTCCATTATTATTTTCATTTTTAATATTATTAATATTATGAGTGACGGTATCGATGAATATTTCGTTCAAACTCGGCTCTACTACATCATACCTGAATATTTTTACATACTTCAATGCTTCTGCCAATATATCATTCGATTTGATAGTAGAGTCCAGCAATCTGAACTCGACCCTGTTTTTCGTTCGATTAATAAAGCTAAGATTAGAAAAGCCATCCAAAAATGAATCATCACCTTCGAACTCTAGCAGCACGGTATCGCGACCATATCCGGATTTGATTGTTCGCACATTTCCCGATAATATTACGCGTCCGGTATCAATCAGGCAGATATTATCACAAAGCTGCTCCACCTGCTCCATAACGTGTGTTGAAAGAATAATTGTCTTGCCTTCTTCTTTCATATCGATAATGATTTTCTTGAGTAATTCAGCATTTACCGGGTCGAAACCTGAAAATGGCTCATCCAAAATCAACAAATCAGGTGAATGGAGGATTGTGCTGATGAATTGCACTTTCTGCGCCATCCCCTTTGATAGCTCCTGAATTTTCTTTTTCTCCCAATCTCCGGCATCGAGTCTTTTCAGCCAATATTTAGCTTTAATCGTGGCATCCCCGCGGCTCATTCCCTTAAGCTGACCGAAATAAATCAACTGGTCTATGACTTTAATTTTTTTATATAAACCACGCTCTTCAGGCAAATAGCCGATTCTGTCCTGCGTTGCGTATCCGGCAGGCACGCCGAAGATTTCAATTGTTCCGCTATCGGGCATGAGTACATTAGTCATCATTCTAAGGGTTGTCGTTTTACCGGCGCCGTTGGGTCCCAGTAAACCGAATATGGAACCTTTTTCGACTGAGAAGGAAACTCCGTTTACAGCGAAATGCGTTCCGAATTTTTTTGTTATACTCTGTATTTTTAGTATTTCCATTATGTTAACATATTATATATTTAAGAAACTTTCGTTTGTTATAATCCTAATTGAAATTTAAGTGCCGAAATAATTTCGTCTTGAAATGCAGTGTCATCAATGGAACCAATAAGTTTTGTTAATCTTGCTTTATCGAGAGTCCTTACTTGATAACATAGAATAATTGACTCGTTTTTAATACCAAAAGAATTTACAGGAATGAGGATTTCATTGGGATAGATATTTCTATTTGGTTTTCGGGAAGTGATAGGAATAACATTTACAACAGGTAATATTTGATTAATTTGCTCATCACTAATAACCAATACCGGTCTTGTTTTACCCTGTTCGGAACCTACGACGGGATCTAAGTTTGCAAGGAAAATTCTCCATCTGTATGCTACAATTAATCCCATCCTTCAGAATCAATATGTTTAAAATCTTCAGCGATATGCTTAATATCTTCTAAAAATATTTTATCACATTTCATATCATCAAGAGCTTTAATTCTCGATTTATATGAATTTTTTTTGGAATTAAAATTCATTATTACCTCTACACGTTCGTTTATTGGAACAGTTTCCGGGATTTTTAACTTAACAATTCTGTCACTTGGAATTTTAATATTCCTTTTTAAAGTAATCATCTCATTCCTAAGAAAGAAATTAATTTTTTAAATTAAATAAATAAATTGAATAAACCAAAATGATTGGATAAAGAGGTATTAAATTTTAGAAGGAAGGATTGACAATATTTGATAATCTTAATTCTTAATGTAGATTAATTTCAAGCTATTTCTTTCTTCAATATATTCAGGAACCTTGTCTTACTTATATAGTGTGCCTCTAATAATCTGCCATCCCGAATTAAACTATAAGTACCGAAGCCGGAGGGAGAATTTTGTGCATCAGCCGGATTCTCAAATCCGGTTATCTTTAAATCAATTCCAAAATCCAGAGCTGCGGCTTTCAAATCATTAACCGATTTTGTATGCCATGGGCATTGGTCTGAATACACAAGGTTCCAGCCCTGATATTGCTTTTGGTTTTCCTTCCAATTGATTAATTTGGGGTGTGCGGAATCTGAATTGAATTTTTTGACCATAAGCTCGAATTTATCTAATTCATCACATTGTTCATATCCGTTTTTCTCAAACAATGATTTATCAGCCATCCAAGCACCCGAACTTGCTATAGTGCAAATGCCGGATTTGGTATTTGCCTTTGCATCTTCCTCGCACAACTTCAAAAGAGCAGAGCCGAGTTCTTTTCTTTTAGCTCCTTTGACAAATATGGCTATACAATGAATGAATAAATAATTTTCGGCAGAAACTGGTCTCCATGCTTGTTCAGATGGGATATATTCAATGAAACCGAGTTGGCGCTTATCCGAATCACAAGCGATAATAATTTTTATTCCATTATTGAATTTACTTTTGAACCATTCGGTTTTTGCCTTAGCGCCCGCTGCATTCTTATCTTTAATGCAATAGCAGCCGTATTCGGAAATGTTTTCTGGTGTTACTTCAACGTAATTGATATTTTCGTGCATATTTATTCATCATTATTTTATTAGAGATACCCTCACCCTTCCTCTCACAGAGGGAGAGGGATTAATTTTTTAAATTCCCTCTCCTTTTTCGGAGAGGGTTATTCCTATCATTCCTTCACAATCTTAATAGTTTCGCACTTCCCACAGCAATCAATCCGGCAGAAATATGCGCCGCTTGCCAAACATTCAATTTCGATAGACATTCTATGCTGACCTGATTCTAAAAAGCCCATGAATACAGGTTGAACAAGGGTGCCTACATTGTCATAAATATTTATTATAGTCTCACAAGCATTTAATAATTCAAATTCAATGTTGGCTGGTGTTGTGGTTGGATTGGGGTAAATGGTACTGTTTGATATGATATTAGGATTGTCAGTTACAGATGAAGGTGCCCATTTTGCGTTATAAACCACAATTCCTTGAGAACTTGCTGCTACTGCTATATATTTATTGTCTTGTGAAATATCTATTGATATGGCAGTATAATGAGGATAATATGTATGGATAATATAATCTTCAATATAATCATATGTTTTGACAGACCAATTGTTATAATCATTACCTCCAATGACAAGAAATTTTGAATCATTAGAGAACTTAATTGATAAAACAGATTCTGAATTTTGAAATGTTTTAATCAATTTCAAATCCGGTAATTTAATGAGATATACCATCCGGTTAGCGCTAAAAGCTAGTATAGAGTTATCCGGTGAGAAAGTCATACGTTTAACATTAATACCTGAGTCAATCTTATAATTACCTATTAACTGCCAATTTTCAGTTAGTAAAACAGATACATTCACTTTTTTCTCATACGAATCTTGTGTTATTTTTGCAAAATATTTTCCATCATTAGAAGTCTCCAAGTCATTATAATATGTATCACTCACTTTATGGTTTTTAACTAAATCCCATGTTTTAGTATCCCACATCATAATAACACCTTCATTGTAAGGATATTGATTAATTACATATGATGCTAATAAATACTTATTGTCCCCTGTAAAAACAATTGAACAATTAACAGATAAACCTTTGAATAGGTCATTGTTTCTCAAAACTCTGATAGTATCCCATGTGACGAAATCTAATACCTTAATATTTTGGCTGTCGGTAAACGCAATAAATCGATTATCATTTGATAAATCCATTGAATAACCCAGAGATGAACCGGTTAATGTCTTTAAAAGCTTTCCTGTTGCTGCTTCCCATTTATGCAGTGACATATATGATCCTGTTGTAAGAATGTAACGGGAATCGTTTGTGAATTTAACTTTATAGGTTAAGTTAGGCCAATTTGAGTTCGTCCAAACAGTATCGGGTAACTCCACGCGTGCATTGCAGAGAAGAAGTAGAGCAGTAGCAGCAAGAGCAAGAATTGTTTTCATTTTTTTCAAACACTTTTTTCAATTTTGCACAATTAATTACTATATTGACACAAAAAGTGCGAAAACGTCACAAATTAATTGTCAATTGTTAATTGTTAATTATAAAACATTGGACATTCGACATTGGACATTCGACATTCGACATTCGACATTCGACATTCGACATTCGACATTCGACATTCGACATTCGACATTCGACATTCTCATCTGCTAAGGTTTTCTCAAAACTCAAGAAGAATGTCATTCGTAAGCGAAGTGAAGAATCCAGAAGCATCAATGGGAATGGATTCTTCGCTTCGCTCTGAATGACATTTTTCCATATTATTGTCCTACTCCCCCTAAATACCTAAATACCTAAAAGCCTAAATACCTAAAAGCCTAAAAGCCTAAAAGCCTAAAAGCCTAAAAGCCTAAAAGCCTAAAAGCCTAAAAGCCTAAAAGCCTAAAAG
>JAERMQ010000108.1 GCA_016844745.1 Ignavibacteria bacterium
GTTAATGGTCAATGGTTAATGGTCAATGGTTAATGGTTAATGGTCAATGGTCAATGGTTAATGAAAAAAAATCAATTTAATCCTTTAATCAGGAAAATCATGGTTCAGACATTTTTCCGAGGATAATCTGATTAACCGGATTTATCTTATCCGTGGTGAAAAGGTCATGCTGGACTTTGATTTGGCTATGCTGTATGAAACAGAAACTAGAATATTGAAACAAACTGTACGGCGAAATATTAAAAGATTTCCACCTGAATTTATGTTTGTTCTTACAAAGCAAGAAGTTATGAATCTGGTATCACAATCTGTGATACCTTCATAGCAAATTTTAGGTGGTGCATTGCCTTATGCTTTTACCGAACATGGGGTCGCAATGTTATCATCTGTACTCAAGAGTGAAAGAGCAATAGAAATAAACATTGCAATTATTAAAACTTTTCTTCATTTGCGTAAGATTGCCAATCTGCATAAGGAAATATTTGAAAGAATTGAAAATTTGGAGACCGGCTTTGAATCCCTGAAAGACCTTGTAAAAAGTATATTAATTCAGGAAGCAAAGCCTAAGAATAGGATAGGCTTTATAATTGAAAAATAATAATGAAATGATAATTTTTGTAAATTGCAAAAAATTATATAAGAGGAGATTTATGAAAAAATTATTTCTGTTTTTTTTAATTTTTTTATCTCAAACGTTAGGTATTTTATGCCAAAAATCTATTTATTTGCAAGGTACATTTAATTGGGTCAATATTGGTGATTTGGATGTATCTGGAAAAAAAATTACTGTTGAGGCAATATTCAAACAAACTACTACTACTGGCGCTCGTAATTTAGTATCCAAACATACAGATTTAACTAATTGTAATTATTTACTTCGACCAGGAGCGTTTGCCATTACAACAATTTCTGGTTTTTTTCACGTAGAAAATGAAGTTTTAATAGAAAATAATATATGTTATCATGTTGCTGCTACTTATGATGGAGAAACTTGTAAATATTATGTGAATGGTTGTTTATCCGGGCAAATAAGTGCTTCTGGGGATTTGGTTCAAAATAATTATTTAACTGCCATTGGGAATAAATCAGATATGAGTACAAACGAACAATTTACTGGTTATATTGATGAAGTAAGAATTTGGAATATTGCAAGGACACAACAAGAAATACAAGAAAATATGGGAGATTTACCCAATCCAAAAAACCAATTCGGATTATTAGCTTATTATAAATTTGAGGATAATTATGAAAACCTTCAAGGAAATACAAAATGGAATGGAATCCCGTATGGAAAATCATTATTTTTGTCAGATTCATTAATTTTTCAAAATAATATATCATCGGTTATATATATTTTCCCAAATACCACAGCTATTGCGGGTTCTGAAAACTTTCCGTTACAAATTAAATATTCAAAATCGCCTAACATAAATATTACCAATAAAAATTACTTATTTAATATTTCTTATGATGCGTCAATATTTTTACCCACACCATCCGATAATATTACAAAAGATACCATTATTAATAACCAAAGAATTTTGACAGTTGAAGGGAAATTTCAAGAAAATCCCGATAGTATTGTTACAACAATTTATGGAACAATTTGTATCCCCAATATTGATACTAATATTATTCATATTAAGCAATTTCTTTGTTCAAACCCTGGAATCAATATTGGAACTCAAGATGGCAATTTAATTATTTTGAATTGTTCCGGTCCTTTGAGAAGAGTCGAATTAAGAAAAATACAGTCAGTTGCTTTATTTCCCAATCCGGCATCAAATAATATGGTCATTAATATTGACAATGTCGAGGAAGGTAATTATTCGTTAATGATTTATAATTTGCAAGGATTACTCCTATCTTCAATGGATTTTTATTCAATAAAAAGTAATTTTAAACAACAATATTTTACCATCGATCATTATCACCTTCATCAGTATTCAGTCGGATGTTGGCGATTATTCATTAAAATTTATGTAAATTGTAAAAAATTATTTAGGAGGATTTATGAAAAAAGTGTTGTTATTTTTTGTTATTTTTTTATCTCAAATCCCCCTTTTTGCTGTTATTGTCACAGACTCTGCAATATTAATTACTTCATTTTTCCCTAAAAATATTAATGGCGAAAAAGGAATTTTTGCACAATATCGTACCTTAGACGGTCTATATCACAATTTAGAGAATACTGGGGATTATTTTTTTGAAAAACCTGATAATTCATTAAAATTACCAATAGTTGGTATAAACCAAGACGACCCTTTTACTATTTTTATGCATCCTGCAGCAAAACAAGCTGATAAGCCTGAAGTAAGAATTGCTATTGTAAGGATTGTATTAGATGGACAATATGATTCATTGTATCTTAAAGGTTCTGTTTATATGGTACGTCCTTTAAAAGGACAGGTTCATTTTTCAATCTATAAAAATTCTGATAGTTATAATTTACCAATTTGGATAAGTAATGACCCGCAGGATACATTTAATTTAATCATGTCTTATAAAAAAGGTGATGAATTATTTTTAGCTGCCGCTCCATGGAGTAATATAGTGGATTTTAATGAAGGTAATTTTTGGCAAGTTGTAACGATTAGAGGTATTGCACCAATTATCCCTTTAACAATAAATATCCCAAATACTACTGCCATTGCGGGTTCTGAAAATTTTCCGTTACAAATAAAATATTCAAAGCCAGCCCAAATGAATTTAACTAATAAGTTTTATAAGACAAATATTTCATTTGATGCGTCAATATTTTTGCCCTCTGCCTCCAATAATTTTACTGAGGATACAATTATTAATGATAAACGAATTTTGACAATTGAAGGGCAGTTCCAAGAAAATCCCGATAGTATTGTCACAACAATTTACGGTACAATCTGTATCCCGAATATTGGTACTAATATTATTCATATTGATAAATTTCTTTGCTCAGACCCTGGCATTAATATTGAAACTCAGGACGGTAACTTAGTTATTCAAAATTGTTCTGATTCATTAAGAAGAGTCGAATTAAGAAAAATTTTATCAATAGCATTATATCCCAATCCGGCATCTGATAATATGATTGTTAATATTGTTAATGCTGAGGAAGGTAATTATTCATTAATGATTTATAATTTGCAAGGATTACTCCTATCTTCAATGGATTTTTATTCAATAAAAAGTAATTTTAAACAACAATATTTTACCATCGATCATTATTTAGAACCCCTTCATCTGTATTTAGTCGAATGTTGGCGATTATTCATTGAAAATTATTCTAAATAACTACTTGACCAAAACAGATATAATCCGAAATAGGATATTATGTAATCCAAACATCGCCCATCTGTCTTAGGGCTTGTATTTCTATTATGCAGGCGAGAAGCGTCGAGGAAAGATATAAAATTAAGAAAAAATCCTAAAATCCTTTAATCCTACAAATCCTAGTTCAGACAACTTATACAAACAAACTCGTAAACTCAAACTTGCCGACATCGAACAATCCTTTGTCGGTGAGTTTGAGGTGCGGTATTACCGGCAATGCCATAAAAGATAATGTCATAAAAGGCGCATGGAGAGTGCATCCAAGAGATTTTGCAGCTTGCGTCAGCTCTGAATATTTCTTTCCCACCGTTGCACAGTCTTCATTCGACATCAGCCCGGCTATAGGAAGAGGAAGGATTTTTTGCACACTATCCGAGTAAATTGCCATTCCGCCTTTGGTCCTGATAATCGCATTAATAGCAATGCAGATTTCTCTATCACTCGTTCCGACAGCTATTATATTATGACTATCATGTGCAACACTCGAAGCTATAGCGCCACTCTTCAATCCGAAATTTTTTATAAATCCGATTGATGGGGGCGCGATTGAATAACGATTCACGACAGCAATTTTCAGGATGTCCGTTTCTGTATTTGAGATTAAATTTCCGTTTTCAATTGTACAATCAGCAATTATTGATTCAGTAATCAATTGTCCGTCAATAGCGCCAATAACTCGAATTTTTGATGATTTAGATTCGATGCGAAAATCTTCAATAGTTTTTTCTTTTGTATTGAAATTATTAATTAACCTAATATTAGTGCTCTCGATCAAAGATTTCCCATTTTCTGCGACCTTTTCTCCTTTGATGAATGTTTCTTTAATATTGAAATTTTGTAAGTCATCGACAACCACAAAGTCAGCCCGGTCGCCGGATTGCACCATTCCAATATTAAGATTATAATGCTTTATCGGATTAAAAATAGCACATCGAAGAATGTTGAACAAGTCGTGTCCAACAAGCAAAGCCTGCTTAATCAGAAGATTGATATGTCCTACAGAAAGGTCGTCAGGATGCTTATCATCGCTGCAAAGCATAACCATATCGTTATGAGTATCAATTAAACTATTTAGAGAGGAAAAGTTCTTTGCTGCACTGCCTTCACGAATGAGTACTTTCATTCCAAGCGAAATTTTTTCTAATGCTTTATCCAGTGTCATTGACTCATGGTCGGTTGAAATACCTGCGGAAATATATTTTCTTAGAGCATCACCACGAAGTCCCGGAGCATGCCCATCGATTGGTTTCCTTGCTGCTTTTGCAATGTTGAGTTTTGCGATTACATCTGAATTATCATAAATTACTCCCGGGAAATTCATCATTTCGCTGAGGAATTTTATTTTAGGATTTTCGAGTAGTTCTTTGATATTATCGACTGTAATAGTTGCACCGGCTGTTTCAAAAGGAGTTGCAGGTACGCAGGATGGCGCTCCGAAAAAAAATTGAAAAGGAGTAGTTTCGCCATTTTCAATCATAAATTCTATACCTTGCATCCCCATAACATTGGCAATTTCATGAGGGTCGGCAACAGCAGCAATTGTTCCGTGAGTTACTGCTATTTTAGCAAATTCGGATGGAGCAAGCATTGAGCTTTCGATATGTATATGTGAATCTATAAAACCGGGCATTATGAATTGTTTATTAGAAGTGTTATCATAAATGACCGATTCAATAAAACCATTAACGATACTGATTGTTCCGGGAGTGATTTTTTTGCCGATTATATCGACAATATTACCTGATATTGTAAAAGTATTCATTAACAAAAATAAAAAAAAGCCGGTTGATTAACCGGCTTTTCTTTAACAAAAAAAATAAAATTATGATGCTACTGGGAAGATACACTCAACTGGGCATACGGCGATGCATTGTGGTTCATCGTAATGTCCTACACATTCGACGCATTTATCAGGGTCGATAACATAAATATCGCTGCCCTCGGTAATTGCCTCTGTGGGGCATTCAGGTTCACATGCACCACAGTTGATGCATTCTTCGTTAATATATAATGCCATTTAAAAAACCTCCATAACAAAAAAAATAATTTATTATCAAAAAACGTAATAACAAAATTAAAAAGAAAAATGCTTAAAACAAAAAATTACGGTTCATTTTCTTTAAATAATTCGTACCAATCAAATCCATAGGCAAAACTACGTTTATCCAAATGGGTTGCTATCGACGGTATTGGAACCCAGAGTTTTCTTTTTCGACCAAAAATCACATCGAATGGTGTGAAAACCCACGCTTTGATTAATATTTTAAAATAATAAATATCCTCCAGGATGCTTTTATAGTAATATAACGGATTGAATAATTTATATTTTGTCATACTCATAAACAAGCTCGAATCATAATTATTCTTCATATAGCTTTTAAAAGAATGATGTGTTTTTCGAAGTGTATCTTTAGTTGTCAGAAATGTCATGCAGGCAGTGCTTGCAGTTCGCCAGTGGCGCTTTCCGGAAAATTTTATTCTGCTGGAGTAGTTATGCAATTCGAGAGTATAATAATCGGGATGGTCAAATGGCGAAATGAAATCCACATCTTTATTATTTTGCATGAACTCAAGCATTTCAGAAAAAGTATCGGGTAAATAGAAATAATCGTCTTCTGCAAAATAAATTAATTCGGAATGATTCTGATTAAGCAGTAATTCCATTTGAAGCCCGAAAGTAGCCGCATTACCTGTCGGTTTGTCCAATCTTATGAATTCCAAATCATCATCATCGAAATATTTCCTGAATAGTTCTTCGTATTCGGGAGGGCAGGCATCCAAAATTATAAATAACTTAGCCTTGACGGTTCCTAATGCTCTGCGAAATGATTTCAAACATAGTTCCGACATTTTTAATTTATCTTCAATGAATACAGGGGTGAAAATGGATGTTTTGGGATAAATCCGGTAAGCAACAGCTACATCATAATTTTTTTTCGGAATCGTTTCCAATACTTACTTTCTAAATTGATTAATCAAATTACCAATGATATCACATTACAAAATTAATAAATATGATTTATATATAACATTCGACAGTAAACTTAATGTTTATATGGGTTCTATAAAATATCAAAACATCATTCTGCACTCTAGTTTGTTTGAAAATTCGAGTAGAAAGTCATTCAGAGCGAAGTGAAGAATCCAGAAACCACATTTGGACTGGATTCTTCGCTTCGCTCTGAATGACTTTCTACTCGAATTTTAACACAGTCTCGAATGAAGGAATGACATTTATTAAAACTACCGTTAAAATTGATAATTTTTTTTTATCCCGGAATTTAATCAATTTCGTAGAACTAACAGGAACAAAATTTGAATGAGTGTAGAACAACAAGTTGTTACAGTAAGCCAACTAACCGATACAATAGCACTTTTACTTGAAGAAGGTATTGGTATAGCCTCCGTTCAAGGGGAGATTTCGAATTATAAGCTTCATTCCTCAGGACATAGATATTTTTCACTGAAGGACGAGAATGCGCAGATTTCATGCGTACTTTGGCGAGGCAGAACCTTAAATTTTCAACCGACAGACGGAATGAAGGTTGTAGTTAAGGGAACTCTAAGCGTCTATCCACCTCGCGGGCAATATCAATTGGATTGCATATCTCTGTCGCCGCTCGGAACAGGGGATTTATTCCTTGCGTTTGAAGCATTAAAGCAAAAACTCGAGCAGAAAGGTTATTTCGATTCAGATAGAAAACGTGAACTTCCTGAATTACCACTTTCAATAGGTGTTGCTACATCTCCGACCGGTGCTGCCGTGCGGGATATTTTAAGCACTATTGAAAGACGCTTCCCGAATGTTACGGTTTATTTCAGACCAACTCTTGTGCAGGGTGATGGAGCATCGGAGGATATTGTCGCTGCAATTGAGGAATTAAATCGAACTCCGGCTTCAATATTGATTATTGGCAGGGGAGGAGGCTCACTCGAAGACCTTTGGGCATTCAATACCGAACCTGTAGCCGATGCTATTTTCCATTCTTCGAAACCTATCATTTCTGCCGTCGGACATGAAACTGATTTTACAATTTCGGACTTCGTCGCAGATATTCGAGCTGCTACACCAACGGCTGCTGCCGAACTTGCTACACCAAGAACCCTGCAGGATTTGCTTGGTTATATCGATTATCAGAGTGAATCTGCTGAACGTTCCATTCTTGGTAAATTAAAGGATTTCCGCAATATTCTTGATTCCGCAGGCAATAAGGTTGCAGAGCGGAGACTATTAGATAAAATCAGAATACATGAACAAAAGTTCGATGATTTAGAGATGACATTAAACAGAATTGTCACTCATAGCCTGACCGGTATGCATCAACATCTTCAATCTATGGAATCACAATGCAGGTTGCTCTACCCTTTATCACCACTCATTCGTGGTTTTGCTGTTCCAATGTCAGGTGGAAAACCCATTCCCAAAAGCGAATCATTAAAATCTTATACGAGAATAGAACTGATGCGCGATTTCGAAACTGCATTGGTCAAAGTTGAAAAAATTCTTCCAAAAAAAATGTTTTAAATAATGGTCAATGGTCAATGGTCAATGGTCAATGGTCAATGGTCAATGGTCAATGGTCAATGGTCAATGGTCAATGGTCAAAATCCTATAATCCTATAATCCTTTAATCCTAATAATCCTAATTCAGACAAATTAATGGTTATTAGTTAGAGAATTTTAATGATTTATAATATTTTTCTTGTTTTTTAAATAAAAATTTATTAATATTATTACTTGTAATTTTTATTATTTCTGAATAACTTTAAATGGCTGGATTAGAGATACAACCAATTTTATTGACCTTCAAATCGAAAGAGCTTGAGCGGGCTTATTTAGCTGACCATTTTGTCAATTCTTTAAAACCGATGAGAATTGCAATGATTCTCGGTTTATCATTATTTGCTTTATTTGGAATATTGGATGCTTTTCTGCTTGGTGAAAACAACCGTGCTTTAAATATTATTCGTTATGGAATAGTATGTCCTTATATGATTTTAATATTTATAGCTTCTTATTCTAAGAACTTTAAATATTACGGACAGATTCTCTATTCCTCAACCATTATTTTAGCAGGCGCCGCAACTATTCAAATGGCATTGATTACTTATCCAAAAGGGGGGTATCATCACACAGGACTTTTACTGATAATATTTTTTGCATATACTTTTTCCAGATTACGTCTGCCTTATGCAGCAGTATCCTCTGCAGCCATAGTAATACTTTTTTTAATAAACTCAATTATTTCAGAAAAATTTACATCAGAAACGACAATAGTTAATACTGCCTTCTTTCTTGCTTCCAATCTGATTGGTTTTTTTGCATGTCATACTATGGAATTTTTAGATAGGAAAGATTTTTCACAACGTAGTTTGGTAACACAAAGTAATAAAGAGCTACAGCAAGCAAATAAATTCAAGACCGAGTTAATGGGAATTGTTGCCCATGATTTGAAAAATCCATTGGCAGCTACTCTTCTAAACGCCCAAATGGTCGAACTTTACGGAGAGAGGCTCAGTATGGATGAGATTTCGGAATATACCCAGAAGATTCAATGGGAAGTAAACCGAATGCTCGAGATTGTCAATTTACTTATTGATATTAATAAAATGGAATCAGGTAAGTATGAGATGAAGCCTGAAGAATTTTTAATTGGTGAATTCTCACACGAAATATTTGATGAATATGAACAACAAGCTTCGTCTAAATCAATTAACCTGAATTTTGAATGTAAAAACGAAGAAATGCTGGTTTATCTCGATAGACAAGCCATTGGCCAGATTTTGGATAATCTTCTTTCTAATGCAATAAAATTTTCGCCTCCAGAGAAAAATGTATGGTTTATTATTTCAGGTACTGACAGCACTTTACAAATTTTAGTTCGTGATGAAGGTCCGGGATTTAGCCAGGAAGACCGTGAAAAAATGTTCGAGAAATATGTTCAGTTAAGCGCTAAACCAACCGCAGGTGAGGATACGAGCGGTTTAGGGTTATCTATTGTGAAAATGCTTGTCGATGTTATGAAAGGACAAATTGAATGTGAAAGTACATTGGGGAGTGGTGCAACCTTTATTGTTCATCTACCTATATTAAAAAGAGTTCGAAGTATAAGTGAATTTTAGACTTATTAATTAAGGAGTTCGCTCTAAAAACATTTTTAGTGAAAATTACATTCCAAAATCGGAATTTTGGAATGAGAAATATCAAGGACATACTAATTCCAAATTTGTACTTTGGAATTAAATTCTTGGTTTTTAGATAGGACTCAATTAATAGTTACTTTTTTTCCTATCAGGTTTCCGATAATTGCTCCCACATTGCCATTTTCAATTCTTTAATCGATTGCCCGGTAACAGAAGAAATGTAAAACGAAGCGGCTAAACCCTTTTCGAAACGGGTTTTCTTCAATTCCCTTATCTTTTCTTCCGGAATTGCATCGACCCTGCTGAAGCAAACTATTTTACTCTTTTTCACAAGTGCAGGATTGAAGCTTTTCAATTCGTTTTTCAAGGTTATATAATCTTCTTTCGGTGTTTCGCTCATTGCATCTATAAGATAAACCAGGCAGCGTGTACGCTCGATATGCCTGAGAAATTCAATTCCTAAGCCTTTGCCTTGATGAGCGCCTTCAATTAAACCGGGAATATCGGCACATGTAAAACTCTTACCATCGGCAATTTTAACGATTCCAAGATTGGGAATCAATGTTGTGAAAGGATAATCGGCTATCTTAGGTTTAGCTTCCGAAATAACTGAAATCAAAGTAGATTTTCCCACATTCGGCAGTCCTATCAATCCTATATCAGCTAATAATTTTAACTCCAATGTTATTGATAACTCTTCTCCCGGCAATCCTGACTCTGCATAACGTGGGGTCTGATTTGTGGAAGTTGCGAATTCGGCATTGCCGCGCCCTCCCTTACCGCCCTTAACCATGACTATTTCTTCGCCATTTTCAGTAATATCGATAAGCATTTGGTTTGTGCCTGATTCATAAACAACTACGCCACAAGGTACACGAATTATTAAATTACTACCCATTTTCCCTGAGCAGCGATTCTTTCCGCCCGGCTGACCGTCTTTAGCCTGATAATGCAATTTATACCGAAAGTCGGATAATGTATTAAGACTCGCATCTGCTCTTAAAATAATGCTGCCGCCGGCGCCGCCGTTACCGCCGTCTGGACCGCCCTTTGGTACGTATTTTTCCCTCCTGAAACTAATGTGACCCGGACCGCCATGACCGGCTTTCACTTCTATTTGTGCAGTATCGATAAATTTCATTTAAAATCCAATTGTTTTGAAGAAATAATAAGAAAAACCCCCTAACCCCCTTTGAAAAAGGGGGAATAATTATTCTCCCTTTTTCAAAGGGGGTTAGGGGGTTTTTCCTCTATTGTCATTTTTTTTTATTCCATTCTTTTGAAGTTCAGCATGACGTTTCTATTATAATTATATTTACTATTTTCTTAAAGATAGATGATAAAAAAAAGCCGGACTTAAAATCCGGCTTTTTAGTATGAGTTAATTTTTGATTATCTGACGACAACCATCTTCTTTGTTTTCGTTGTTCCGTTTGTTACCAGGCAATAGTAGTAAACTCCGGAAGTGAGATTCATTTTCGTTGCATCGAATGTAACTTCGTTAAGTCCTTTTTCGAAATTGCCGTCGGCAATAGTCAGGATTTCTCTTCCCAATACATCGAGTAATGCTAATTTGGCTTGCGCTGCCACCGGTATCCGGAATTTAATCGTAGTTATTTCCCCGAACGGATTCGGTGTGTTGGCGTACAATCCGATTCCATCATTATCAACATCACCGACCGAGGTTACATCAATTAGCGTTATCGTTATGTTTGCTGTTTTCGAATCACTTGAGCCGCAAGTATTTGTAACCCTGCAGAAGTAAGCGCCTCCATCATTTGTCGTAGCTGATGCTACGGATAGCGTTGCGCTTGTTGCAGTTGTTATTGCATTATTATTCAGATACCATTGATATGCCAATGGCGAAGTGCCTGTAGCAGCAACAATAAGTTCAATCGGGTCACCTGATTTGATTGATATTGCCGTTGGTAAATCAACCGTAAATGCAGGTTTGGTATTTACCGTTAAAACTGCAGGCATGCTCGTTTGATTGGCTGTGCCGGGTACTACTGTTGCTACGCATGTATAAGAACCTGCATTAGCCGGTGTAACCGGATTAAACATTAGAACGGATGTTGTTGCACCGGAAATATTCCCACCATCCATAACATCGGCATTATTGAATTTCCATTGATAACTAACGCTTGTGCCTCCGCCTGTCGGATTTGCTGTCATTGTAAAGGATGCCGAAGTGCCTTCGCAGGCAGTAACGTCACCCGGTTGGGAAGTAATATCGACACCCGAAATCATCAACGTGAATCCTCGCAATGTATCTGCAGAACACAAGCCTGAAACGATAACCCAATAATCCGAACCTAAATCGTCGGGTTTGATATGCTTAATCGTCAGGATAGAGGATTGGGCGCCTTCAATGAAATCATTATCGGTTAGCTCTGTTGTACCTTTGTACCATTGTACTTTTTCCCTGTAATCAGGCGGGGCTCCGATTGTATGGGCGAATACCTGGAACATGGATTCGCCGTTAACCTGGGTCGATATTGTATCGGGTTTGCTTGTAATCGTAGTTTTGCGATGAAGGTAAAGAACGGCTTCTGCGGAAGTAGTATCATAAACTCCGGCACAATCATTCATTGTTACTATACATGAATAAATACCGGTATGTTTATTATCCGAATTGTTAATGAATAAAGTAGGAGTGCTTGCTGATGGATTGCCAGCAATATCGATACCGTCCTTCTGCCAGCGGTATTGGAAGACATCACCGATGACGATAACACTGAATTGTACATTAGCTCCGCGGCATGCCTGAATTGATTGAGGCTGCTGATAGAATGAGTTTCCTGAAATAACAGTAATATGAATGGGTAATGTATTTTCAACCGAGTTTCCGCAAACCGCGCTGCCTGTAACCCTGCAACGATAGTCGCCTGTGTGCGTCATAACGACGTTATTGATTATAAGTGTTTGTGCAGTATTGGAATTATTTACAACTTCGACAGGCTGTAAATTCCTCCAGGTACCGCCTTCATATTTTTGCCATTGATAAGCGAATATAGAGCCTTGAGCATCGCATGACAATTGGAATGACAAGCTTATGCATGGTTGTTTGGTAGTAGGTATGCAGGAAATAGTATTGCTCGAAATCGGGGTATAAGCTTCCAAGGTTACGGGATTTGAATTGATAACTGCCGGTCCGCAATTTCCGGGTCCGATAATCTGGAACCGGAAGTTGTCTGCATTATATACGAGCGGGGATGCTGTCGAACTAATTGCTGACAGACTTGCTACTGCCGGTGTATAATCCGAACCGGTTGCTCCTGGGATATCAACGAAATTACCTGAACCGACAGGGCTTTCAATTTGCCATTGCTGCGTTAAGATTGTTCCGTTAGCAATCGCTGTTAATGTCTGGTCGCCTGCAGTTGCACAGAATGTATTGCTAACCGGCGCAGTATTGAGTACCATCGGGTCTTCGACAGTTAAAGTGGTGGAGGCAGTCTGGGCTGATTCCCCGCCAAATGTAACCATAGCAAAATAAATACCGGCATCTGCCATTGTTGCCGGATTCAAATTCAAGGTAACACCGGTCTGTCCGGCAAGAACTCCTCCATCCTTGTACCAGGAACGTACGGGTGAATATGCGCCTAATGTTCTTGCTATCCCGTCGCCCCATACATAGCTGTAGCCGAAGGTGTATGTAAAATTCCCGCCACTGCAGCTAATCCCTGCATAATTATTAATATCCGGGTTTATAGTAAACATTGGACGAACTTCATCAACTCCCATATTCGGTCTTGTTGTACGTCGGGTTTCGCCTTCAAAGTCGGTTGTAACCGTAGATATACTTGCTCCTAACAAGTTATTTTCTCCCAGGGAACTGCCGTTAATATGATAATCGGTTGCACTTTTGAAGTTAACATTCAGATTGCAGGAATTGGCATCGCTGCCGGTTGCAGTACGCCATGCGGATAGTGATGTTCTGTCTGTTCCACCAAAATATCCGAGAACACCTTGAGAACCATATCCATAATAATCATTATTATTTATGTATGAAAATGCTGATGCAGCAGCATCGCTATAAACTGCATATGCTGTCTGTGAAGCAACCTGATTAACGATAGAATTCATTAGGATATTGTTCCTGAAATCAATGCTGGACGAACCTGAAGAAAAGTAAACGCAAGCGCTTGCCCAGCCGGAGCTTGGTTCGTTGGCATTACCGGTTAAGCTGATGGTATTGTTATAGATTTTTATTCCGCCGTTTGTTCCCGAAACTCTGATTCCTACAATTGCATCAGTTGAACTTTGAGACCAACCATCTCCGAGAATACCATAAATAACGTTATTGGCAATCTGAATATTTGCAGAAGTCAAGCCGGTAGATATTTCGTAACCTTTGCCACCATATCCACCTGTGCTGGTAAATACGACATTGTAAATTGTATTTCCATCGAAATTACAGTTAGTTATACCTGCCCTTATATAA
>JAERMQ010000027.1 GCA_016844745.1 Ignavibacteria bacterium
CCTAACCCCCTTTGAAAAAGGGGGAATAATTATTCCCCCTTTTTCAAAGGGGGTTAGGGGGTTTCTCTTTATTGATAATAATATAATTTTCTATGATATAGGAATTAAATCATTTTTTTGTAAAAATTAATTTAAAGGAAAAAAGATGTACGAAAAAATTCGCGAACTGTTAGGCAATAAAGCCGACGACCTGCTCGGATTCAACTCGCCGAGAATTTCGAAGGATATGCTTCAATTGCCTTCGCCTTCGTTTGTAGATGATGTATTCGCCGGTTCCGACCGCAGCAACCGGACGCTCGGTAATCTGCAGTGGCTCTATATGCACGGCAGACTTGCCGGAACGGGTTATCTGTCAATTCTGCCGGTTGACCAGGGAATCGAACATTCCGCCGGCGCCAGCTTTGCAAGGAACCCGATTTATTTCAATCCGGAAAATATCGTGAAATTAGCCATAGAAGGCGGATGCAATGCCGTTGCATCAACTTTTGGTGTGCTGGGATTAGTTGCCAGGAAATATGCGCATAAAATCCCCTTCCTCGTGAAAATCAATCATAACGAACTTATGACTATGCCGAATAAATTTGAGCAAATTATGTTCGGAACTATTCAACAGGCTTATGATATGGGCGCTGCCGCAGTAGGTGCAACGATTTACTTCGGTTCGGACGGAGCAACCCGCCAAATCATAGAAGTTGCCGAAGCCTTTGCTTTCGCGCATGAATTGGGTATGGCAACTGTGCTGTGGTGCTATCTGCGCAATCCCGAATTCAAGAAGGACAAGGATTACCATGTATCGGCTGATTTGACCGGACAGGCGAATCATCTTGGCGTTACCATTCAGGCTGATATTATCAAGCAGAAGCTACCGGAAAACAATGGTGGTTATTTGGCATTAAACATGGGCAATTCGAGCTATGGCAAAATCGATAAGCGTGTATATACCGAGCTTTGCTCCGACCATCCAATCGATTTATGCCGCTATCAGGTTGCGAATTGTTATATGGGTAGAATCGGACTGATTAACAGCGGAGGCGCATCGGGCGATAACGACTTTGCCGAAGCTGCTGCAACTGCTGTAATTAACAAGCGTGCTGGCGGTATGGGCTTGATTTCAGGTCGCAAGGCATTCCAGCGTCCGATGGCAGAAGGCGCAAAGCTGCTCAACATCATCCAGGATGTTTATTTGAGTAAGGAAATTACGGTAGCGTAGAGATATAAGATGTCCAACATCTGGCAGATGTTGGACATCTATCTTTCACTTTCCCTAAAGTCAGAAGTACCTTCTGACTTGGGATTCAGGGCTTATCCTGTATCTATCCAGTAATAAAATAATTATTGGTATAATTCATTAAGAAGTTCCTTCTGACGTAAGGAAAGTAAATAAAAAGCCTTGAGACCGTAATCCCAAGGCTCATTTTTCACTTTTCAATTTTCCACTTCATCTCGAGGAGAGATTGGTAGGAGATGCAATATAAATTAAAATTTTCTTTTTTCAAAATTTTTTTTCTTTTTTTATATTTCCCCTAAAGTCAGAAGTTCCTTCTGACTTGGGGCTCTGGGCATATCCTACATCCCGCCCTTGTAAATAATTATTCGTACAATAGCAGTCAGAAGGAACTTCTGACTGTAGGTGGAAGTGATTGATTCTATTAAAAAATCTGTGATTAAATAATAAATTAATATAATTTAATTTAGTATTAATCTATTTGATATCGCCAATTCTTATATTTTGTTAATTTATCAAAATCTGGATTATCTATGCTAATATATTTATAAATACTTACATTATGACAAATAGAAGAATCAAAATCAATTGAACTTCTTTTCCTTTTTCTATTATTTATAATTTTAATAATTAACTTCTCTGATAAATCATGATAATTTATTAAATCATTGTAATCAAGTTCAGCAATTATTATATATGGCTTTCCTATTAATTTAATCTCATTAAAAATATTTATATCATTTTCATTATTAAAATAAATTGCTTCCCCACCCCATGATCTAAAAAGTCTATATAATCCGTTCATATCACGAAAAGTTGAAATACAATGGAAGAAAAAAATTCTTCCTTTTCGATAAGTTAAATTTGAAGCATTATTCGTTAATAAGTGTTTATAATTATTTATTGAAATAAGTTTATTTTTAACAAGATAATCTAATCTTTGCTTGGTAAAGTTAGGATCTAATGGCATTAAACCATTTTCAATTATATAATTTATTTCATAATTAATTAATCTTGTACAATGAAATCCTATAAATTTTTTATTTATTAATATATCTTTAATACTATTTAGGATATCATTCCATTCTATAGAAAATTCATTAAAAGTCCTTCGAATTCTTAAAATAACATTAGTTATTGCTTTTTTATCAATTATTTCCTCTTTTTTTATATAATTATTCAATATTTCATAATTACTTTCAACAATCATCATAATCTCATTTGGATATGTTTCTATTCTATCCAAAATAATACTACCTGGGCTACAAATTCTATTTATAAGATTCATAATAATTACAATTTAACTCCTCGCAGTTTCTCCATTAACCTTCACAACTTCAAATGTCTGAACCGTTGATTAAGCTGATTTTTTTGATTTCATTGATTGAATATATCATATAAAAATTAATCATTTAATCAGTTTAATCAGCGGTTCAGACAGTCTCCACCTCCCCATTAACCTTCACCTTCACAACCTCAATTGCTTCCAAACCTTCATTGTCAACGGCTTTTACGGCTATGTTGTGGGTGCCGGGTTTGAATTTGTGAGTTTGCTTGCCTTCTTTGTCAAGCATTATGCTGGCTCTGAACAAGGGAGCATGCTCCCTTGTTGCTTCTTCGCTATATTCAAAATCCCATGAATAGAACTCAATCCCTGCTTCGCTCTCACCAACGGCAATGAATTCGATTTCACGAAGAGAAACCCCCTTTGTCCCCCTTTGAGAAAGGGGGATAACCTCTCCTGTCCCCCCTTGCTCCAAGGGGGTTAGGGGGTTTTCTACAGGTTTAGACACTACTCCCAAATCATTAATCTTTACAAGCAATTTCGGCTTCTTTGCAATAGGAACAATTTCCTCTACAGATACTAATTTGATTATTATATTTTCTTCGTTTCTCAACCTGGCTGCCTCTTGTATTGTTCCCTTTGCAAAACTAAATGCGATAATATAACCAACAGGATTGCCGCCAACTTTATTTTTCTCAAATAAATTATTATCAAATCTTTTGCAGGCAGAACCAAAATTATCAATAACATTCCTGCCGATATTATCCGAACGCTTTACCTGTATAGGAACGCCTTCGCGGGTTTTACCATCCATTCCCATGTCGCCACGCTGATGCACGTTTGCAATGCCGCCAAATTGCTCTACAATCCATTTTTCAAATTCAAAAGCATCCTTATAACGAAGCGTGTCGTAATCATATTTATGCAAGGTAACAGAAAATGGAGCGGAAAATAAATTCTGGGCATTGTTCAATCTCATTTCCGATACCTTGACAGCCTGTACCGATTGGTCAATACCAAGCCATTTCCTTTTCAATTTTTCAGCCACAACTACCGTAGTCCCACCGCCAACGAATGGGTCGAAAACCAAATCTCCTTCGTTGGAACTTGCAAGTATTATTCTATTTAATAATTTTTCGGGTTTTTGGGTTGGGTAGCCGATTTTCTCTTGAGACCCTCCTTGAATATTTGGAATATCCTCCCATAAATTATCAACTGGAATTCCTTCTTGTTCATCTAAATATCTTTTAAATCTTGGTATTCCTTTACCATTTCTGGGTACAACTATCATTCCATTTAAATCAGCCTCTTTCATTCGTTCTTCAGTCCAGCGCCATACCTTGATTACCCCTTTAAATTCATATGTTAAATTTGGTCGGTTTTTATTTGGATTCAATAAAGAAGTTAATTGATATCGTCGCCCATTTTCATCAATTAGAGAATATTGATTATTTACTTTATCTTCCTCATACTTCTTATATTGTGGATGCCATTTAAAATTATTACTTTCTTTTGAAAAGAGATAAATTGTATCAATATTCCTAGCAAATTTAGTAAATGCTAATCCTTTTGGATTGGTTCGTCTCCAAAATATTTCATTTCTGAATTTATCTTCTCCAAAAATTTTATCTAAAATATAGACTCTAATATAAGAATTAGCGTGCCAGTCGCAATGTAGATAAATAGAGCCGGTGGGCTTTAGCAGTCGGTGCATTTCAGCAACACGTTCTTTGAGCCATGCAATATAATGGTCAATACCTCCGCTCCATCTATCTTCGAAAGAGCGGACTTCTCCTTTGTCTCCCCAAATAACTTCGTAGTTGCGATTGCTGAAGAAAGGCGGGTCGAGATAGATTAAATCTATGGTTTCGGCATCCATCTTCCGCATTATTTCGAGGTTATCGCCTAAGATTAATTGATTCATAATTATATTGAAGTAATGATATAACTAACGCATGGCAACTTATGAAAAATTTTACAGAAATAAAAATCAATCGGAATTCATTTCCAAACCGTTTTCTTGGTAATCATATTGCTATCGTTATCTTTGCAATGTTTTGTACTTTGATAGCTGGGAATCAATTTGAAAATAAACCAATTTGAAAATTTGAAAATGAGTCAATTTGAAAATTTGAAAAATGTAAAAAAACATAAAAAATCGTAGAAAATCGTAGAAAATTGTGGTAATTTGAAAATGAGTCATTAATGGTAGAATAGACATCCTTGTCTGTTCTGTTTATCAAAAAATGCGAAATCCGTAGTAAAAAGTAGTAAAAAATGTCAGAACTCGGATTTACCTGATTAAAGGATTAAAACATGATTTTTCTTTAATGCCAAATTACTTTTTTTTATCCTAAAATCTTTTAATCCTAAAAATCTTAAGTTCAGACAAATTTCATTAACAATTAACCATTGACAATTAACAATTATATAGTAAAAAGCATTCAAATCCTGCAGACTACCAGCTTCTTCTCCTCCTGCTCGAACCATTCACAGCCGAACATCGAGATTTTTATTTCTTCGAACTGCAACTTGGGGAATGCCTCCCGAGCCTCATCGAACTCTTCACGCAAATCACCGCCTTTGTAGAATATTAGTCTTCCGCCAGGCTTCAATAAATCAGTTATCCATCTAACTACAGGTTTGATGCGGGCTACCGAGCGGGAGAAAATCAAATCGAATGATTTGCGATATTCCCGAACGGCAGATATTTCCTCTGCCCGTGCTTGCTTTGCTGTGATATGCTTAAGTTCGGTGTGCTTGGCTAACATATCCGCTATCTTTATTTTTTTACCGATTGAGTCGATTAGCAGCATACGGCAGTCTGGCACGGCAATTGCAATCGGAATACCCGGCAGCCCGCCGCCTGTGCCAACGTCAAGGCATTTTGCCCGGTTTGGAAATTTTATATATTTCACTGCAGCAAGGCTGTGCAGAATGTGCTTATCCCAGATGTTATCTATATCTTTACGCGATATTAGGTTGACTTGCCCGTTCCAGTAAGCAAGCTCCTTGGCATAGCGCTTTAGTTGAAGGAACTGCTCCTGCCCGATAATTATACCGTTTGCAAGGCAGAGCGTTAAAAATTCCGTAGCTTCCATTAAATCCTTAAAATCGGTTTATATATAATGATACTTCTTGTTTTTATAAAATTTTCAATTTACAATTTTGCAATTTTCATTCAATGTTAAATTTCAAATATGATAAATTAATAAATAATATTTGACAATCTGGAAATATTATTCATTGAAAACTAAACATTAAACATTTATTGAAAATTGAAAATTCGCAAATTGAAAATTGTCATTTTGAAAGTTACTGTGAAACTTCAAATTTTGAGCTATTGATTTTTAAAATCTCCATTTGCGTATTGAAATATTTTAGTTATTTTCAAAATAAGGTTAAACGATTTGTATTAGAAAAGATTTTTTATGGTAGAGAATTCATCTGCAGAACAGCCATTCTTCTCAGTTATAATATGTGCATATAACAGGGCAGCGCTATTACCCCGCGCTTTGAATTCCTTATTATCACAAACTGAATCATCTTATGAACCTATAATAATTGACGACGGTAGTGAGGATGAGACTCGTAAGTTGGCAGAGAAGTACTGCGCATTACATAATAATTTCAAATTCGTGCATTGTTCGCACAGCGGAGTAGCGGCAGCGCGGAATACGGGACTTTTGACAGCCGGGGGAGAATATATCACATTTCTCGATTCCGACGATGAATACAAACCGGAACATCTTGCAATCCGAAAGCAATTTTTGAGTGAGCATCCTGAAATAGATTTATTGCATGGTGGCGCTGAAATCATCGGCTCGCCTTATGTTCCGGATATTCGCAATCCGAAAAGGACGATTCATTTGGATAATTGCGTTATTGGCGGGACATTCTTTATCCGGCGCAGCGTCTTGTATAAAATCGGAGGCTTTCCGGAAGTGAAGTTCGGCGATGATGCCATATTTTTCAAAATGGCTAAGAAGAAAAAGCTGCACATCGCTCAAATCGATGTTCCCACCTATATTTATCACCGGGATTCTGAAGATTCTATATGCAATAAAATCGTTTTGGACAATTTAAGACAAACAAGGTTTTAGATGCAATGTCATTCTGAACGAAGTGAAGAATCTTCTTGCAAAATCTGATAAGGTTATTTTTTAATGACTTCCCAAAACTCTTGAATTCTATTTGAAAGAATATAGTAATGATACCGTTTTCGAATGATAATCATTATTTCTTTAACTCAAAATTAAATTAATCTATTGTTCAAGAAGATTCTTCGCTCCGCTCAGAAGGACATTCATTTGACTTTTCACACAGACTCGGAAGCATGAATGACATTTTATCTATCTGTATTGACATCACAGAGAAAGAAATATAAAAATAATCAATAAAAATAAATTTTATAACTAATTGATTTATAAAGTTATCTTATTTCACAACTAAAAAAAATCAAAAAAAGTTGAAAAAAAATTGATTTTTCTTGTGACGTTTTTGCATTTTTTGTGTCTTTATATATGTGGAGGTGACAAAAAAGAAAAAAGATACTTTTTTGCAAGTGAACGAAAGGTTGAAAATTCTGAAATCATAGAGGTGAAACGGTGTCGGAAGCGCAAATATTAGAAAAAATCCAAGGGTATCTCGAAGAACTTCGGGTTCAGGGGATTACATTATCGAAGGCTATCTATACCGGCTCTGCATTTATGAACGGCGATATTCACACCCACATTATTGATTTGCTGCTGATTTCACCGCTGTTTGATTCCGAGCGCCAAAATTGCCTCTGCACAATCTGGAAAGCAGCTAATGGGCAGGGATACAAAATAGAGCCTGTCGTATTTGGTGAAAAGAAATTCGAAGACAGCCCAAATTCCGCTATAGTTCAACATGCAAAATCAAAAGGTAAATTAATTCCTTTCAATTATGGGGTAGATTACCCATCCGTAACAAAGTAAACACTTGAGAAAATAAACCTCCTTAACGAATTACTAAAAATTTCAAAATTTCATTTGTCTTCATCTCTAAAATTTACGACATAAAGGAATTGAGCATCAACGCTCTATGCTATATTTAGTAATTTATTATTGGGAGGTTCTAAAAACTCTCGAAATTTTCATTAAATCAATTATATTCTAATTCCTCCATTGACCATTTTTTTGATAGATTTGACCAAACATTTCATAATTTTGCCTTGTAACAATGAATCAATATTTGAAATAAATATTATCGGAAAATCAACTCAATGTTCAACCTAAATGAAAAAAATGTAAGCCCCCAACGCCGCGAATATATCGCACGTATCAACCGTGCTCTGGATTATATCGAAACCCGTTTGGCAGAACCGCTGACTCTCGCTGAAATTGCCTCTACAGCCAATTTCTCGGAATTTCACTTTGCCCGATTGTTCAAAGCGTTTATCGGAGAATCGCTCTACCAGTATGTTTTGAGACTCCGCATGGAACGCTCCGCTTTAGCTCTGTGCAAAAGACAGGAACAAAGCGTGATGGAAATTGGTTTCGATTACGGCTATACTTCTCCGTCGGCTTTTTCTAAAGCGTTTAAATCCTTTTTTGGAGTTTCGCCGAGCGAATGGCGTGAAAATCCAATATTTAGCAAGAATGGCAAAGAGAATAGCAAGAATGACGAATGTTCCGCACAAAAAAGCTATAATATTGCAAGAGTAATTAATGCTGTTTCAACAAAACAAATTTGGAGTTTAAAAATGGAAAACAATTCTCTTGCAGTAAAAGTGGAAGTTCGCTATGTCGAAGCCATGAAAGTAGCTTATGTGCGCCATATCGGTCCCTACAAGGGAGATGAAAAATTATTCGAAGGCTTGTTTGGAAAACTGTTTGGCTGGGCAGGACCGCGCGGAATGATTCGATTCCCCGAAACGAAAATGCTAACGATTTATCACGATAATCCAGAGTTGGTTGAAGATGACAAGCTGCGTATCAGTGTTTGCATTACCGTGCCTGATAGCGCCAAAGCCGACGGTGAAATAGGTATCATGAACATACCTGAAGGCAAGTATGCCGTAGCTGATTTTGAAATTTTGCCGACTCAATACGGAGATGCGTGGGAAGCGGTTTATAGCGGCTGGTTACCCGAAAGCGGTTACGTGCCGGACGATAGACTTTGTTTTGAAATGTATCATAACGATCCGAAAACACATCCTGATGGCAAACATATTGTTAGTATATTCGCGCCTGTGAAGCCGTTGTAAATATGAGCAGCGAATTGAACCCAAAGAATTCAGGTGCAAAATGAATACCGGATAATTCCTAAAAATAATTTGTTTTTATCAACTTAATTTATTAATTTCCTTAATATTAATGATAATTCTTTAATAATAAGAAAAAGGATTGTATGAAGATTTTAATTCTCACTTTTTCAACTTTAATCATTCTTAACGGGAACCTATTCGCAGGAGGATTTCAGTTGAATGACCATAGTGCAAGGTCAGTTGCTATGGGATTCTCGACGGTTGCCAATATCAGCGACCCGTCGGCTATTTATTATAATCCCGCATGTATCGCCTTCGATGCTGCCGAATTGAGCTTCTTGTTAGGCTCGAGTTATATTATGCCCGGAGGGAAATTCACCGGAATCACTACCTTAAATGAACAGAAGACAACTTCCTTGGAAACATGGAATTTCCTTATTCCGAATTTCTTTGGTACTTGGCGGACACCTATTGAAGGATTATCATTTGGAGTTGGAGTATTTGTTCCGTTTGGATTAGGCACACGTTGGCCCTCCGATTGGGTAGGACGCTTTACCGCAGTTGAAACCTATTTACAGACGGTTGAAATTAATCCCAATTTGGCTTATAATTTCAAAATTGGGGATATTCCAATTTCAATTGCTGCCGGTTTTGGATATGTTATTGGAAATGTGGAATTGAAGCGCAATCTTTCAACATTTAATCCTGAACCTATACTTCAGCTTAAAGGTGATGGTAACGGTACGACATTTAATGCCGGATTATCTGTCCAGCCTTGCGAAATGTTTAAATTCGGAGCTTCGTACAGGCATAATATTGAAATAGAATTTGAGGGTGATGTATCTTATGATAATATCACCGGACTCGAATCGAAATTTCAGGAAGGAACAGGGAAAACGAAAATTAATCTCCCGAATGATTTTCGTTTTGGCATTGCCTATCAGGTAAGGAATGATTTATGGGTCGAATTGGGGATAAATTATGTAGGGTGGTCTTCTTACGATACCTTGGCTATTAAATTTGATAAAGGACCCGGTGCGCCTGCAAGTACTTATGAATCAAAAAACGCAAGATTATATAAAGACGTCATAACGTACCGTCTGGGAGCAGAATATAAATTCGACGAGTACTGCACTCTAAGATGCGGCGGATTTTACGACCCTATGCCGGTCGAGGCTAAATACGTAGAACCAATGCTGCCCGAAGGAAACAGACTTGGCGGAAGTTTAGGATTTGGTTATTCAATAAATAAAACTCTTTCGCTCGATTTGGGATATATGGGGATTGTTGCAATGCAGACCGAATCCAAGGATGATACAAATCTAAGTAAATTCTCAGGAATTTATAATTCATGGGCTAATATTATTTCGTTGTCAATCAACGTGAAATTTTGAGGAGTTCAATTATGAAAAAAATAAATTTATTAATTCTTATCGCAGTAAGTATTCTGTTTATCACTTCATGCGAACCAACAATCGACAATCCAATCGGTACGGGCAGTCTTGGCTCCCTGTCGACGAATAAAGACTCTTTGGTATATGTTGCCATTGGGAATAGCATTACTGCCGGTTATATGGATGGCGCCGTATACTCCGAAGGTCAGAAATATAGCTTCCCTAATCTTCTGGCTACACAGTTGGGAATTACCAATTTCATACAACCGGGTATTGAAGGAGAGGGTTTAGGCATGAGATTTAAGTTCAAAGGATTTACTTCAACAGGCTCGCCTATTCTCGATAAATTAATATTACCTGAAATAAATGTAAGCAATGCTTCATATCCTAAACCATTCAATAATCTGGGTGTACCAGCGGCTATTGTTTATGATTTAATCGATACTGTGGAATTTGCGCAAAAGACTTATGCATTAAAAAATCCCTTTTATTTTGCTGTTCTAAGGTTTGGAGATAAATACGGTAAATCAATCATTGACCAGGCAATCAAACTAAAACCATCATTGATTACTTTGGAAATGGGCGCTAATGATGTGCTGCTTTATGCTACAACCGGTGGGACAATGTCAACAACTCAGGTAGGTGGGAAATATGTACCTACTCCTGCAACTGCTTTACTTGGATTGTATCAGGCAGCGCTGACTAAATTAACACAAGCCCTACCAAATACTAAAATATTATTATTTACAGTACCGGAAGTTACAAATGTACCATTCTTCAAAACAGTGCCCTGGAATGCATTAGTTCTTACTGACACGCTACAAGTTAAGGGTCTGAATGCAGCCTACAGTGGACTCTTCAAATTCAATCTTGGAGCAAACGGATTTATTGCAGCAGACCCATATTCACAATATAAAATGAGGCAACTAAAGGCAGGTGATGCGGTTTTACTTCAAGTGCCACAGGATTCATTAGCGAAATTTTATATGGGTTCGAAGTATCCAATACCTAAACAATATGTTCTATTTGGAGATGAAATTGATACTGTAAAAAAAGCTGTGTCTGATTATAATGAAAAGATTAGAACATTAACGAGCATATCTCAAAACATTAAAATATTTGATTTGGATGATGTTTTCGTAAAATTACTAAGTTCAGGTTATCCTGTTCCCGGTTCAACTACTTTAAATGCGAGTTATATTGCCGGAGAATTATTCAGTACGGACGGCATACATCCAACCCCTCGCGGATATGGCGTTATAGCAAATGAATTGATTAAATTTATTAATACGAACTACGGTAGCGACATACCGCATGTCCGGTTGCAGAATCTTCCTGCAATCACGGTATATAAATAATTTTGTATTAGAATAAAAACACAGCCATTCGATATTTGATGAATATTGGATGGCTGTGTTTTATAAAATTGAAATGACAAATTCAAGAGAAATCCCCCCTACCCCCCTTTTTCAAAGGGGGATTGAAGAATATTTTTCTTATCCCCCTTTGAAAAAGGGGGGTAGGGGGGATTTCTCAACTTAGAAATTGTTGCTATTTTGTGAATCCAGAAAAATCTGTCATTGGTAACTTGTTTCAGAATCCATAATCCGCATGGGAACTGGATTCTTCACTTCGTTCAGAATGACATTTTTTTTATTTTCAATGTTTTTCAGTGATTGCAAAAAGATATTTTTTTATTTTTAGATAATATTTGTAATTTAGTATGGACTTAATAAATAAATGATTTGATAATTATATAGGAATAAATATATATGAAAAATATTGCTTTCGAAATCAAATGGGCAATCTATTTTTTTGTTATGATGCTTTTTTGGATGCTTTTAGAAAAAATATTCGGTCTTCACAGTACGAATATTGACAAACATCCCATTTTTACTAACTTCATTGCCATTCCTGCTATAATGATTTATGTATTTGCTTTTCGGGACAAAAGAAAAAATTATTACAATGGTGAGATGTCCTATAAACAAGGTGTCATTACAGGTTCGATTATTACCTTAATTGTAACTGTTTTTAGTCCACTGGTCCAATATATTACTTCCACAATAATAACTCCCGAATATTTTCCTAATGCAATTAAATATACCGTTGAAACCGGCAAAATGACCCAGCAAGCTGCTGAGGATTATTTTAATTTAAACAATTACATTGTGCAGGGATTAATCGGTACACCTGTTATGGGACTTGTAACTACATTGATTGTAGCAATATTTACAAGGAAAAAAGCTAAGAAAGTTGAATAAAACTGATCTCTTATTAGAAAATGAAACAATGGTACGAAACATTATTCGAGAATTACGGCTTGAAATATGATAATGAAATTTTCACTCAAGGTACAATTGGAGAATGTGACTTTATAGAAGCCGAAATTGATTATAATAAACAAGCCCGAATTCTCGATATCGGTTGCGGAACAGGTCGCCATTCTATTGAACTTGCAAAAAGAGGTTATAAAATAACCGGTATCGATTTATCGGAGTCATTATTAATTCGGGCGAAGCAGAAAGCTGAAGAATTTGATGTGCAGGTCGAATTCATTCAATATGACGCAAGAAATTTACCTTTCTCAAGTGAATTTGACCTGGCGATTATGATTTGCGAAGGCGCTTTTCCCTTAATGGAAACCGATGAAATGAATTACCTGATAATGCAAAATGCGGCTAAGTCACTTAAAGAAAATGGGAAATTGATTTTCACAACTTTAAACGGATTGTTCCCGCTATTCCACTCGGTTAAGGATTTTCTTGAATCTCACAAAGAAGAAGGAAATGCCGAATATCATCAGAATTCATTTGATTTAATGACATTCAGGGATACGAGTATTACGACGATTGAAGATGATTCGGGTAATAAAAAAGATTTGGATTGCAATGAAAGATACTATGTCCCGTCGGAAATAACATGGCTGCTGAAGTCGCTGAATTTTAAGAAAATCGATATTTATGGCGCTAAGTTAGGCGCATTCAGCAGAAATGATAAACTTACAACCGAGGATTTTGAAATGTTGGTTATAGCTGAGAAATAACTTGTTATACCGGAATGATTGATAACTCCTTAATAGAATGGTTACTTGAAGGCGATGTTGCTATTCAATATCAGGTTTGGCGCGATTTATTGAAAGAAGATAAGCCTGATTTGAAAGAAAGAATTTCAGAGGAAGGCTGGGGTGTAAAATTTCTTTCGTTACGGAAAAATAATGAGCATTGGGGAAAAGGATTCTATCAACCCAAATGGATATCTTCACACTATACATTATTAGACCTGAAAAATCTCTCAATTTCAAATGATATTAAAGAAATTAAATCAACAATAAATAAAATATTACGTGAAGAAAGAGGGAGGGATGGGGGTATAAATCCTTCAAGATTATTATCGAATAGTGATGTTTGTATAAATGGAATGTTTTTGAATTATGCCACATATTTTGCAATTAATGAAAATGATTTAAAATTCATAGTTGACTTTTTAATAGTGAATCAAATGCCGGACCGAGGATATAATTGTCGGTCGAACAGGAGCGGAGCATCGCACAGTTCATTGCATACGACTTTATCGGTTATTGAAGGGATTTTGGAATACAGGCAGAATGGATACACATACAGATTAAATGAATTAATGAAGGCAGAAGCAGAGTCACGGGAATTTATTTTGCAGCATAAGCTGTTCCGTTCGCACAGAACCGGTGAAATTATCGATAGAAAAATGTTAATGCTTTCCTATCCTTCACGCTGGAAATATGATATATTAAGGGCTTTGGACTATTTTCAATTTGCCGGAGTGGAATATGATGAACGAATGCAGGATGCACTCGATGTTTTAATAAAGAAAAGACGTTCGGATAATAAATGGGCTATTCAAGCCAAGCATCCCGGTCAAATCCACTTTGAAATGGAGCCTACCGGCAAACCCAGCAGATGGAATACCTTAAGAGCCTTAAGAGTATTAAATCACTTCGGATTAATTGAAGAATAAAATTAAGAGGGTAAAATAATATATAAAATTGTCATTCTGAGTAAAGCGAAGAATCCAGTCCCAATGCTTCTTCTGGATTCTTCGCTCCGCTCTGAATGACTTTCTTGTTGACTTTTGAAACAGTCTCCCCCTTTATTAGCGATTCTGGGGATTCCGGATACCCGTGGAAAGTCAGTTCAAGAAACTACTTAAATATAATCTTCTTCCTATTTAATCACCATGTTTTAACTATTATTATTACAAATATTTTTTATATTTTTGTAAATATATTTAAACACTAAAGTTAGCAACAAAATTAAAGAAGAAAATGAACGATTTGGAAAAGTATTTCAGCCAAAACACCGGCAGGCTTATTGGTAAATGGATGCATTATTTCGATATTTACGACAGGCATTTTGCAAGATTCAGGGATACTGATGTAACTATTCTTGAGATTGGAATTTTTCAGGGTGGAAGTTTGCAGATGTGGAAGAATTATTTCGGTCCGAAGGCTAAAATCTATGGTATCGATATTAATCCTGAATGTAAGGCATTGGAAGAAGATAATATAAAAATATTTATTGGTTCCCAGTCTGACAGAAAGTTTTTAAGGGATATCAAAAATACTATCCCACCGATTGATATATTAATTGATGATGGCGGGCATACCATGCGTCAGCAAATTGTTACTTTCGAGGAATTATTCCCGCATGTGAAAGAAAATGGTGTTTATTTATGTGAGGACATACATACTTCATATTGGGTGAAATATGGCGGGGGTTACAAAAGACGAGGCACATTTATTGAATACAGCAAAAAATTTATTGACTTATTAAATGCACATCATTCGGAGCAAAGGGCTTTAAAAGTAACGAAGTTTACCGAAAGTGTCGATTCACTGCATTATTATGATAGTGTATTAGTGATTGAGAAACGGAACAGGGAAAAACCTCATGCAGAGATGACCGGGCAAGCCAGTTTTCAGGACCCGGACGAGTTACGGAGTGAATCCGAAAAAGCCAGGCGTAGAAGGGGCAGGAAGTTCATTAATGCAATTAATTCGGTAGCCCGGTTTTTTAGACTGCCGAATATTATCAAAAGGTAGTGACTTTAATATTGTAAGAATTTGAATTTAGCGCTACCGCCAGAACCGAAGTGCGTCCTATCAAGTCCGCTGAAAAAAGACAGGGTTTGTGTATCCGATTGGGAATGTGGAATGAAATCAGGTAAGTACAAATAAAAAGTAATAAACGAAGTTTTAACTTTTTAATATTATAAAAATTTCGTAAGTTAAAGAAATATATATAGTAAATTTATTGATTATTATGTAATGAAATTGAGATTTCTAAGTTAATCTGAAATAAAACCAAAATGGCTGTAAACATAAGAATCAAAGGAAATAAAGATACAAACGAATATAAAGATGCTTTAGTACTTAAACAAATCTTTGAAAATGAATTTGCTAATAAGGACACAAAAGGTGAAATTTTAATAATAAGTAATGCAATCCTATTTGGACAGGAAGTAAAAGATGTTGATTTAATTGTTTTAGGGAATTTTGAAAAATATAGTTGCAAAATAAAATCTAAAGCCGAAACAGGTACATATAATAATAAACAAGAATTGCCTTTAGAAGAAAGATTAGTTTTTATCAACAGCTTTTGCTTTGTAATTGAAACAAAAGGGCATAGAGCAGAGGATATTCAATTAAACGGTGTTCATCTTTTAGTCCGATATAATGATAACCTACATGATGCTACAACTCAAAGTGAAAAGCAAAAATATTCTTTATCGTGTTATTTTAAAGACCGATTAAATTTTACACCCTACATTTTTAATTTCATTTGGTTTCGAAATATCAGTTGGAATAGTATAAAACAACTCTTAGGTGATAACGAAAATGTCTTGAATAAGCATAATTATTTACCGAATACATTTTCTACTCAGTTTTTATTCCAGCTAGCATGTGTACAAGGAACTCCATACACTCCCATTGATAAAAATACCAACACCTTAAAAGGATACTCTATTTTCAAATGTTTAAAATATAAAGAGAGTTTTAATTTAAATGAAATGCACTCAATATTTGATTTATTTGAGAAAGTCAAAGAAGGTGTTGGTCAGTTAACAAGAAAGAAAATAGAACAAATAACCAAAAAGTTACTTGACGAACAGAAATATGCACAAGCTGTAGGAGAAAAATTTGTAATTATTTCAGGACGTGCAGGTACTGGTAAAACAATAAAGTTACTTAGGATCGCTTGCGATTTGGCTATATCCAAGGGTGGAAGATGTTTAATACTTACTTATAATCACGCATTAGTTAGTGACATCAAAAGAACCCTTGCTTTAGCCGGTATACCGGATGGAATTGATAACCACACGGTACAAATTACAACGCTTCATAAATTTTTTTATGAACTTTTAATAGGATTTGGGATTGTAAAAAATCTTGAGAATCCAGAGGAAGATGTAAAATATATCGCAGACTATTTAAAAAGATATAAGGATTATTTAAAAGAGCTTTATGACTATATTGATACAGGTTTAATTCAGGAAAAAGAAATACAAGAATTAATGCATAACAGACACGACAAAGTTGCTTGGGATTATGTTTTGATTGATGAATCCCAGGACTGGAGCGATTCTGAAAAGTTAATTATTTTTAGAATATTCGGAATGGAAAAAATAATTATCGCTGATGGCATTGACCAATTAATCAGGTCTCAAAAAAAATGTAATTGGATTAGTGGTTTAAAAAAGGATATTGATTTCAGAATAACACATGAAAAAAAGGGGCTTCGCCAAGAAGTAAATTTAGTATCATTTGTTAATTCTTATGCCAAAGAAATAGGGATTTACTGGGAGATAGAGCCAAAACAAGAATTGATTGGAGGGAAAATCATTATTTCAACCAAAGAATATTCTAGAGAATTACATCAAAAGGAATTATCAAGATGTAAGGAATTTGGAAATGCTGAATATGAAATGATGTTTTTAGTTCCCCCAAAACTTGTCAATGTTGCAAAAACACCAAATGGTGAAGAACGTAGTTTTAAATTAATAAATGAGTTTGAACAGATGGGAATCAAGATTTGGGATAGTACATCCAAAGATTTAAGAACTCAATATGTAGTTGACCTTTCTCAACATAGGTTATTGCAATACGAGTCTTGCAGGGGACTTGAAGGCTGGACGGTTGTTTGTTTAGAATTAGATGAATTTATTAAATACAAAATGGATACATTCACAGAACCTGAGAAGGACGAGTTAAGATTAGAAACCTTCCAAGAACAAAGGGACAATTTTGTTTACCTTTGGTCATTAATTCCTTTAACTCGGGCTATTGACACTATAATTATTACTATAAAAAATAAAGACAGCGTGGTTGGACATGCTCTAAGACGTGTTTACGAGCAAAATCCCGACTTTATTCAATGGATAGAGTGACATTATAAGAAATACTAATGTAATATCTGTTTATTTAAAACAACCAAATTAGCCTTTAAAAATTCAATTTAAAATTGCAATAAAATAAATTTGTTTTTAACAAAATAAAGGTTATATTTGCATTTATTTTGCAGAAATTAGAATAATTATGCTGATTCAATTCTCAATACGGAACTTTAAAACCTTCAAAGAGAAGGCAACTTTAAGTTTAATAGCATCAAACTACGATACAAATACAAGAGAAACTGATAATATTATTGAAGATTCAAAACATAAACTCAGGATTCTTAAAAGTGCCGTGATTTATGGTGCAAATGCAAGTGGTAAAAGCAGATTCATAGAAGCTATAAAGTTTATGAGAAATTTTGCAGTAAATTCATCCAAAGATAGCCAAACGGGAGATGAAATTCCAATTGAACCTTTTAAATTAAGTGTTGAAACCGATAATGAACCAAGCGAATTTGAGATTATATTCTTATATTTGGATGTTATTTATCGATATGGTTTTAAGGTAAATAAGAAAGTTGTTGTTTCTGAATGGCTTTATTATAAGACTAAAACAAAAGAAATAGAATTATTCTATCGGTTTAATCAAAAATTTGAAACTCATCCGAAAAATTTTCAAAAAGGTATCACTTTAATTAAAGAAGGTCTTATAAGAGATAATGCTTTAATGATTTCTGTTGCAGCCCAATTTAATGATTCAATTGCTGTTAATGTCATTGAAGGTTTTAAAAAATTAGGAACAATATCTGGTTTGAAAAATGAGAGTTATCAAAGTTTTACAATAGGACTAACTAATGACCAAACTCAAAGAAGAAAAATCCTGGAACTACTTAAAATAGCTGATTTAGGAATAATGGATATTCAACCCCAATTACTTGATATTGATAACCTTCCAAAGGATATGCCTAATGAATTAAAAGATATGATTCTAAAAGTATCTAAAGAGAATTATACAAAATTCGTATCAGATATTCTTACTTTACATAAAAAATATAATAAAAATAAAAAAATTGTTGAAAATATTAGTTTTTCAATGTTTAATGATGAATCATCTGGTACCAAAGCTTTTTTTGCTTTAACTGGACCTGTCCTTGATTCTCTCGAAAATGGATTTACGCTAGTAGTTGATGAGTTAGATTCAAAATTACATCCAAACTTAGTTGAAAAAATTATCTCACTTTTTAATTCAAGAGAATATAATCCAAAAAATGCTCAACTCATTTTTAATACCCACGAAACGAATTTATTGAGTTCAGATTTGTTTAGACGAGATCAGATTTGGTTTACTGAAAAAAACAAATATGGTGAAGCAATTCTTTATTCCCTATCTGACTTTAAAACTGATGAAGTTAGAAAAAATGAAGCATTTGAAGATAATTATATTAGAGGAAAATACGGCGCCGTTCCTTATCTTGGTAATTTCGACAATTTAATTCCAAAAAAATAATTATCGAAAATGAAATCAAAAAATAAAGTAGATGTACAAATTGCTGATAAAAAAAGATTAAAAAAATCCTTTAGAGGCAATAGACGTATAGAACCATCATATCAAAGAAATAAACCTTCAAAAAATATTGACAAATAATAATTTGCAAGGATTTTCGTAATAAATATTAAAAGAAACTTTGAAGGAATTGTTACTTGAAGAAAGTATGAGAATTGAGGATGGATGAGCAAAATGGATAAATTAACAAAGGAGCAACGAAGAAAAAATATGCAGGCAGTGAAGAATAAAAATTCACAAATTGAACTTGCTTTGGGAAAAGCACTATGGGCAAAAGGATATAGATATAGAAAAAATGATAAAACGGTATTCGGCAAACCTGATTTTACTTTTAAAAAGTTAAAAATTGCTATTTTTGTAGATAGTGAATTTTGGCATGGTAAGGACTGGGAGAATAAGAAATTTGAACATAAAACGAATACCGAGTTTTGGTTTCATAAAATAGAGCGAAATATTAAACATGGATTAATTCTATGAAAAATGATAAATGGACAAGAGAACAAACAATTGTAGCATTAAATCTTTATTGTAAAATACCTTTCAATAAAGTAAGTTCTACACATTCTGATATATTAAAATATTCATCATTAATAGGTAGAAGTCCTAATTCACTAAAAATGAAAATTGGAAATTTTGGAAGTTTTGACCCAGAACTAAAAAGACGAGGTATTGTAGGTCTACAAAATACAAGTAAATTAGACGAAGATATATGGGATGAATTTAGTAATGATTGGGAGCGACTAGCTTATGAAAGTGAACTGTTAATTACTAAATTTGAAGGAAAGGATTTAGCAAATATTTATGAAGAATTTGATTTTGATGATAAGAGGGGCGATGATAAAATAAGAAGTGTAAAAACCAGGGTTAATCAAAAATTTTTCAGACAAACAGTTTTATCCTCATATAATTTTTCTTGCGCGATTACTGGTTTAAATATCCCAGAATTGTTAGTTGCAAGTCATATCATCCCATGGAAAGATAATAAAGAAACAAGAGTAAATCCTAAAAATGGGATATGTTTAAATGTATTTCATGATAAAGCATTTGATAAAGGTTTTATTACAATAACTACAGATTACAAAATTAAAGTATCAAATTATATCTATGATAATTTTGAAGATAATTCAACACATTGGTTCAAACAATATGAAAATTTAAAAATAAATATGCCTGAAAGGTTTGCTCCTAATTTAGAATTTATTCTATATCACAATGAAAATATATTTGAATCATGGAAAAAACAATAAACTTTGTTTATGATTTTAATGATTTATTAAAATCAGAAAATTCTGACCTTCAATTTATTAAGAAGGAAATTATTGAATTAAATAATGATTTTTTCGAGGATTCTTTACTTTTCAATGCCAGTAAAAACACAAATCTGATATATAGGGTATTACCTGAATTGAACCAAGAGATGTTTATTAAATTAAATTCTTTTGATACTTATTCAAAAAGAATAAAATCGCTTTCTGATAATGGCTATCATCTTGTATTTATCAAATTGCAAAGTGAAATTTTTAAAACAAATCTTGAGATGATTGATAGTAAGTTACCTGAAATTTTATCTTATTGGTTATTAAATCGTTATTTAAGCTGTACAAACACCTTAGTAGAATTGACCAATTATTTAACAAGAACAAATCCTTGCAATTTTAATATCGAATTAAATCCAAACTATTATTCTCGAAAAATTAAGGATATGCTTGTTGATATGGCATTGGGGATGCAAGCCGGTAAAATTTGGAATGGTACTTTTAATGTTACGGGTGGTTATATAGCAGTAAAAAAGGATGGTGAATTATTATGTTATCATATATACAATAAAAATGAGTTTCAAGAATATTTAATAACGCATACAAAAATAGATTTCCCTGATAGTAGCCCTAATAGATGTGATTATGGACGTATTTTAACTTCTGATGAAGTTGATGAAATCGATGGGCAGTTTATTAAATTAAATTTTCAAATAAGGTTTAAATAAATATCTTTTCAATTTCAATATGTACAATTTATAAATTAATAATTTTTTCCTGCTAAATTAAAGGTAATTTTAAGAATCAATTTTTCTCCCAATTCTAACCCTCCAATTCATTAAATTGCATTGTGTAATTTTGAAGAATTAATGTGCAATTATTTAAACGAATTTACGAATGCAAGAACTTTTCGATTTTAAAGACGACAATGCCGGAACCACAGCACGTGCCAAAGAGCTACGCGAGCTGATTAAACAATATGATTATGCCTATTACACTACCGCCGAACCGCTGATTCCGGACTTCGAATACGACGCTCTCTTCCGCGAATTGCAGGACATCGAAAAGCAATACCCCGAATTAGCTGCCGGAGATTCCCCAACCCAAAGAGTAGGCGGCGGTCTGCTTCGCGAGTTTGTAACCGTGCGCCATACCGTGCCGATGCTGTCGCTTGCCAATACTTACAGCCGCGAGGAAGTAGAGGATTTCGACCGCCGCGTTCGCGAATTGCTTGGCGGGGAAGAGTATCGCTACGTTGCGGAATTAAAATTCGATGGCGTTGCTCTCAGCCTGAAATACCAAAACGGCAAGCTTGCATTGGCTACAACCCGCGGTGACGGTATCTCCGGCGATGATATAACCCAGAATGTGAAAACCTTGCGAAGCGTACCGTTATCCGTAGAGCCTGTCGAAGTAGGCGGGCAGCCGCTTTCGGACTTCGAGGTACGCGGTGAAGCATATATGTTAGAGAAGGATTTCCTGCGGATAAATCAATTGCGGCTCGAAAATGTTGAAAAGACATTTGCCAATCCCCGGAATCTAACAGCCGGAACGCTGAAATTATTGGATTCATCCCAGGTTGCGCAGCGTCCGCTCAATATGATTTGCTATTGGCTTTATACCGAAAGCGTCAAACTTACATCCCATTACGAGAATATACAATTATTGCGCAGGCTCGGCTTTGAAACTTATGAGGGAGTGCGGATTTGCGATAATATCGAACAGGTTTTCAAATTCATTGAAAAGTGGGAAAAGCGCCGCTCCGAACTACCGTTTCAAATAGACGGTATTGTACTCAAGGTTGATTCGCTTCGCCAGCAGGATATTTTAGGCTCGGTTGCACGCTCGCCCCGTTGGGCAATTGCCTATAAATACGAAGCGGAAAAAGCCGAAACAAAATTGAATTCAATTACCCTTCAAGTTGGCAGGACAGGCATTGTAACACCCGTTGCAGAGCTTGAGCCTGTCTTCCTTGCCGGCTCGACCATAAGCCGCGCTACGCTTCATAACATCGACTATATCACATCCCTTGATATTCGCGTTGGCGATACTGTAATTGTGCAGAAAGCGGGTGATGTAATCCCCAAAGTATCTGCTGTAATTCCCGAAAAGCGGCTTGAAAACTCAGTGCCATTCGAATTTCCGGAATATTGCTCTTGCCCATTGAATGGGAAGCTGATTCGTCCGGAAGGGGAAGCGCATTACTATTGCGACCATGCCGATTGCCCGGAGCAGGCACGCCGGCGAATAGAGCATTTCGTATCGCGCAATGCAATGAATATTGACGGATTAGGCGAGCGTGTTATAGAGCAGCTCAGCGAATTAGGCTACCTGAAACACATATCCGATATATTTAAATTGAAGGAGTACAGGAGCCACATTGCAGCAATAGACAGATGGGGCGATAAAAGCACCGATAATTTATTGGATGCTATTGAAAAAAGTAAATCCCAGCCGTTTCATCGAGTTTTGTATGGTTTGGGGATTAGGTTCGTTGGTGAAGGCGCTGCCAAGCTGCTTGCACGAACTTTCAGAAATATCGATGCACTCTCGTCCGCTACGAAAGAACAGTTATTAGCCGTGCATGAAATAGGTAAAAAGATTGCAGATTCGGTAATTAATTATTTTGCTAATCCTGAAATGCTTGAATTAATCGAGAGCCTGCGTCAGTCGGGTTTGCAGTTGGAGGGAGATTCCGCCCAGACTGCTGCAAGCGCTGCATTCGCCGGGAAAACATTCGTATTAACCGGTGAACTTGAATCATTAACGCGTACAAAGGCGCAGGAAATAATTGAATCGCATGGAGGTAAGGTAACGAGCGCAGTCAGCAAGAATACCAATTTCGTGATAGCAGGCGGTCAGCCGGGTAGCAAATACGATAAAGCAGTAAAATTAGGAGTAACAATACTTGATGAGGCTTCTTTTCTTGAGATGGTGCAGGAGTGATTTTTTAGGTGTATTGATAATAGGCTTTAGGCTGTTTGTTAATTAAATTTATATATATTTGTTTTGGTGAAGTAATATGGAAATTATTGCATTTCACGACATAATTAGCTTTGCGACCTTAGCGAGCATAGCGAAAAAAAAATCTCTCGCAAAGCTCGCAGAGAACAAAAAAAAATATTATTTTAACTTTAATAAACCGGAACTTTACAAATTATGAAAGAATCATTTATAATTAGAGCAAAAGAAAATTTAAAAGCTGCAGAACTTTTATATGAAAACTGTTTATATAATGCTTCTGCAAATCGAGCTTATTATGCGGCTTTTCATGCGGCTATAGCAGGAATTTACTCAATTGGAATAACTCCGGATATTGACCATAAAACGGTTCAATCTTTGTTCTCGGACTATTTTTTCAATAGAAGGAAGATATATCCGTCTAAATTTAAGAAATATTTAAAGGATTTGCAGATAAATAGAAACGATGCCGATTATAAGAACGGTATCAGCAAAAGAATAGCAAAACAGCAATTAAGTTATTCAAAAGAATTAGTCGAATTAATTTTGGGGGATATTTAGATGAAAATAAATTTAAAGCAACAGCAATTGATTGACGAACTTTTATTCAAGATAAAAGAAAAGTATCCTGAGGTCGTTCTAAAAGACCTTCAAGCCTCTCCGGACGACCCTGAAGATATTTGGATTAATATAATTGCCGATATGGACGAAGAAAGGGAAATTGAACTTAGGGCATATTCAGCAGAGCTTACGACTGAAATTTTATCAGATTACGGATATGCATTATCTATTATGCCCGAAAATCCGAATGCAATTTATGTTTAATAGATTCCTGACTTTTTGTATATTTTATAAATTTCAGAGGTATAATTTAAAAATATAAAAATTATGATTATAGCAAATCCGATATATGATGTAGTTTTCAAGCGATTGATGGAAGATAAAAAGATTGCAAAATTCTTTGTCGAGACGCTTACGGGGGAAATTATTTCTGAAATTGAACTAAAGCCGCAGGAATTTACTTACAACGACAGATTAGCAGGCATTGCAGTCTATCGTCTTGATTTTTTGGCTAAAATTAAAACTTCTGAAAATGAATTTAAAAAAGTTCTTATTGAAATTCAGAAAGCAAAAAATGCCGTTGATTTAATGAGATTCCGGAACTATTTGGCTGAGCAATACAAAAAGGAAGATGAAATCACTACTGATGAAGGTATAGAAAGAACTGCCTTACCAATTATAACTATATATCTGCTGGGTTTTAGGTTGAGTGAGATTGAATCTTCCGTATTGAAGGTCAACCGTCAATATATCGACCTTATCACTAATAAGATAATAAATCAAAAAAGTGAATTTATCGAAAAATTAACGCATGATTGCTATATCGTTCAGATACCCAGGATACAGTCCCGCATCCAAAGCAAATTAGAGATGCTTTTAACAGTATTTGAACAGAAAAATTTTATTGATGATAAGGAAATAACTAAGAACTACACGTATCAAATCAAAAACGAATCAATAAAAGATATGGTAAATATTTTGCATCATGCAGGAACCGACCCGGATGAAAAAATTGAATTGGAGAAAGAACAAGAAGCCCTTCGTGTATTCGATTTAGGAATGAAAGAATTAAAGCTGACGATAGCTGAGAAAGAAAAAGCTTTGACCGAGAAAGATAAAGCCTTAAAAGAAAAAGACAAGCTTATTAAAGAACTAAAGGATAAATTGAAAGAACAATGAAGTTAATCCTTTCAAAAAGTTAGCCGGGTAACTATCATTTCATCGAATTAAATTTTTTAATAATTAAGTAAGAATTCTGAAAGTAAAAATTAAACGAAAATGGAAAAATTTAAAATTATTATCAATGCTTCTTCCCTGGTGTTAGGATTAGCTATTGCCGCATATTTAATTGGCTCTTCTATTGAAAGATTTAAAAAAGAAGACAGGTATATTTCCGTTAAAGGATTTTGCGAGAGGGAAGTCAAAGCCGACCTTGTTATCTGGTCAATGAAAATCAGGGTTACAAATGATGACTTAAAAACCGGTAATGCAGAATTGGAAGCAACAAAGCAAAAGGTAATCCGTTTTTTATCCGGCAAGGGAATCTCCCAAAGAGAGATTATCGCTATGAACTTGTACGTGTTCGACAAGGAAACAACGGAATACCGTGTTAATACCGGAAACCAGCAAAGATATATCATCGAAGAAACAATCGAAGTTCGCTCCAATAATGTTGATACCGTACAAAAAATAAGCCGCATGACAAGCGAATTGCTGAACGCCGGGGTAGCTTTGAATACCAAAGATGATTGGCGACATGCCGGTTTACAATATATCTTTACAAAATTGAACGCTATTAAACCTGAAATGCTATCGGAGGCTATAAAGAATGCCAAAAACGCCGGAGAGCAATTTGCCAAAGAGAGTAAAATCAAACTTGGAAAATTACGGAAGGCAAGCCAGGGATTATTTTCCATTCAGGACCGTGATGAATCATTTACAGCAGGTTCTGAAGGTGAGTATGCTTCGAGCGTTTCCGATTTATATAAAAAGGTAAGAGTGGTTATTTCAGTTGAATATAGCGTGGAATGAAAGAATAATATTTTCAAAATAAATTTATATTGAGAATTTAATAATTGGATGAAGGAGTTTAACGATTGGATGAAGGAGTTTAATGATTAGATGAAGGAGTTTAATAATTGGATGAAGGAGTTTAATGATTGGATTAAGGAGTTTAACGATTGGATGAAGGAGTTTAATGTTTGGATTAAGGAGTTTTGTTATTGAATTAAGAAGTTTAATTGTTGATTTATATATATTAATTCTGTATTGAGGTAATTTTATGCCAAATGACGATTATTTCCCGACAAAAGATGGTGATATAGTTGGCACTACGACAAAAACCGTCTTTGATTTGAGCAATCCAAATCCGGCAGGACCGACATTTGCACAAGTCAAGGCGCAAAAAGGCGATTTAATAAGTCCGCCGAGCAATGTCATAGTGATTTAAGTAAAGTCTGAACTGTGATTTATTTGATTTTTATGATTAAGATGATTAATTCAGAACAATTTTATTAAATCATCATAATCATAAAAATCAGGAAAATCACAGTTCAGACAATAATTTTTAAAATATTTTAAGGAGTCAGCCATGAAACGCTCTTTTTCGTTAATTCTATTAGCAGTAATTTTATCTTTTTGCTTTAAATCAAATTGTTTTGGGCAGGATGATTTGATAAAGACAATTCAATGGCATGCAGGAAAAGTTGAATCTATTGCTTTTAATCCCGATGGAAATATTCTTGCAAGTGGAAGTGATGATCAGACAATAGTCCTAAGGAATACAAAAACATGGGAAATAATAAAATCAATATCAGATATTGGTTCATTTGTTATGGCTATTGCTTTTAGTCCTGATGGTAGTAGAATAATTAATTCTGGTTCAGATCATATAATTCGATTATGGGATATAAATTCGGGTAAATTAATTATTACTTTTAATTCAGATCATTATGAGAATAATTCAGTAGCTTATTGTCCTGATGGTAATAAAATTGCAAGCGGAAATAATGGTAAAAATATTAATATTTGGGAAATAAATTCTGGAAATCTTATTAAAAAACTTTCCGGTCATACTGATGCAGTTTTATGTGTTGCATTTGATAAAGTTGGAAATAGACTTATTAGTGGTAGTAGGGATAAGAAAATAAAATTATGGGATGCAAGAAACGGTGAATTTATTCGAGATATTGTAGAAAATGATTCTGGAATTTATTCTGTAAAAATTTCTCCAGATGATAATAAAATTATTGCCGGATGTGCTGACGGAAAAATAAAATTATGGGATATTGAATCAGGAAACCTTGTTAGGTCTTTTGTAGGACATACTCAAGGTATTACATCAATAGCTATCAGTTTTGATGGAAGTAAAATAATTAGTGGAAGTTATGATTCTACAGTTAGAGTATGGGAATTAAATACAGGTGATTTAATCAATACTTTAAGAGGTCATAATAGTTTTGTTTTGTCAGTTGCTATCAGTCCTGATGGAAGTGTAATTGCTAGTGGAGATTTATTCCATTTAATTAAAATTTGGAAAGGACCTAATTATTCTGCTGTTGAAGAAAATGGAAATAATACCAGCGATACCGAAATAATCAATATAACACCCAATCCATCCAGCGGGCAATTGGAAATACAATTTTCCCTTGCCAGCCCATCCATTGTAAATCTAAGCATAACAAATTCCCTTGGCAGCGAAGTAGCCCGCGCGATTGACAATGTCTATTATGAGCAAGGCAAAAGCAAAGTAACCTTCGATGCAGAGAATTTTTCGCCGGGCGTGTATTTCTGTACGATTAGTTATAGATGTCCAACATCTGCCGGATGTTGGGCATCTTCGAGGACGGTGAAGTTTATTGTGGTGAGGTAAGGTGGAACTTTGAAGATAATCACAAAACAAATAGCATAGCGCCCTTTGCGAGCTTTGCGTGAAAAAATCTCTCGCAAAGGACGCAGGGATGAAAAAATATAACACATACCCCTAATCTTTGCCACCCTATAGTCAGAAGTTCCTATCACTCAAATCAATCCAATTATTATCTTTATCCGGATTAATATGCTCGAAACTTCAATTCTTTATGAGATTACTTATTTTCGTTGTTATACCAAGTTGTGTTCAAACAGACAAGAATGTCTGTTCTAACGACTGTTTCATTTCTTGAGCCGCCATAAGCAATTATTTTCTCTACTTCTTGGTGGTAGTTCCCAACTAATAATCCGGACATGCTGCTTTGGATTAATTATTTTGCATTAAATCTTTAACATATTTAAACAAAATAACTAATATTCCAAATAAATCAAAATATTTGAAAAAATTGTTTCATTTACATCAAGAGGAACATTTAGTTAGGGTGCAAATGTTAAATTATGGGGATTCCTGCTTTCGAGACTGTGTGAAAAGTCAAAAAAATTGTCATTTGTAACTTGATACAGAATCCATAAACAGCACTGGGAGTGGATTATGAATCAAATTACAATGACATTCTTCTATTTTTATTAGTTTTCACACAGTCTCTTTCGCTGGAATGACAATAAAAACTACGGTTTTTCAATTCTTTTCCCTAATTCTTTTTATCTTTTAGCCAAATCAACAATATCCTTTACTTCAAGGATGGATTTTTCGTAGCCTTTTATCACTGAATTTAGTATCGCCAATCCTAACTCGGGTAAAGTCGATACGAAATTTGGGAATATGTGGCGCATTGCTGGATAGAGCCATGTAATCAGATAATAAAATTTCTTGGTATTTTTCAATCCATGTGTAGGATACAAAAAGCCGGGTCTCACGGCAAATACCTTTTTGAATGGAAGTCTGAATAGAGCATTTTCCGTTTTACCTTTTACCCTTGCCCACGAAATTCTGCCACTCTCGCTGGAATCCGTTCCTGCGCCTGATATATAGCAGAATGTCATTTCTGTGTTAATTCCTGACAAAGTCGTTGCAAAGTTCAATGTCAATTCATAAGTTATTCTGTAATATTCATCTTTGGAGATACCAACGGAAGACATGCCCAAACAAAAGAAACAAGCATCATAACCACTTATCTGCCCTTCGATTGAGGACAAATCATCAAAGCTTTTGATAATAATTTCCTTTAATTTCGGATGCGATAATCCCAATGATTTTCTATTTATTATAAGTACGTTTCCTACAGCCGGATGTAGAAGGCATTCATGCAGGACACCTTCACCCACCATACCGGTCGAACCTGTGATTATAACATTTATTTTTTTTGTTTATCATTCATTAATATTAAGCTTTTAAATAAATTTCAAAAAATATATCACTTGGTTCTAATCATGATTAATCCTCTTTCCTGAATAAAATCATATATATCAATACATTTAATACCATTTTTTCGTGAAACTGCAGGTATTTTATTAGGTTTTGTTTTGCTTTCATTAGTAATGAGTGTACAATTATTAACTATGCTATATGCAATCAAATAAACATCAGCTTCTTCTTTTCCTTCTGCTTGTTTCTTTGCATCAAAAAAACCGGTATTAAATTCTGAATTAATAATTGGTATAGCTTTTTCATAACATTGTTGAGTGGTTTCAAACACTAATTCCTTTTTTCTTTTTGCTACCCACTTTTTTAAAAAATCTTTTTCTCCAACATATTCATTTATTTCCTGTTCTACAAAATCAATTGTTCGAAAACAGTGCTGGCTGATAAGAATATCGATCTCTTGCCATACTGCATGAAATGTACTATTATTTGGAGGAAAAGTCGATTCTAATTTTATAAGCCCACATGTATCAATTACATAAATAGTCTCGATATTATCATAGTAAGGTAATGTATATGGTAAGCTCACGTCCATGCATTAAATAATTCTCTTGTTTTAGGAATATAAGAAAGTTTCAATCCTAAATAATCAGCCATATCCTTCAAATCTATTTTATTACTATCATAAGCCTTGAAAACCAATGATAAATAATTTCTACCTCTTTCTTTTAATACTTCTTTTGGAAGATTTCTTCCTTCTGGTTCCTTACTTCTTCCAAATTGAGGTTTATTATATTTTTCATGTTGTTCCTTATAAAATTCGGGAGTAGTCCTACCCAATGTGAGAAGTCTTCTAAGTATTACTATAGGACTTACATGAAAAAGGTTTGCCAATTCAAAAAGTTCTTTTCGGTTCCATACATTTTTATTTTCATTTTGAGCAATTATATCATGGGATAGTAATAAAGTTGTAGGGACAAGCAATTCGGCTGCAAACATATTACACCATTGCTCAATCATTGATTCATTTTGAATTAATGCTATATTACAAAGTGCGCCATCAGAGAGTAAAATATGTCCCAATTCATGAAAAAGTGTAAATATTTTAGCAGATGGTAACTCACTGCCACGTTTAATTATTATAACAGGTATTGATTCATCAATTAAAGAAAAACCCCTTAAACCGTCTTGAGTAAGGCTTAATTGAAATATTGCTATACCTTTTTTCTCCAATTTATCTATGCAAGTATCTAAAAATTGATTATGATTTTCTTTTGTTAAAATCTCACTCAATCCCAATAAGTCTCTGAAAAAAATCCCTAGTTTTTTTGGGTCATCCTTTACTGAAGCTTTCCATATAAAACTTGGGATTGAAATATTTAGTTCTTGATTCAATTCTAATAAAGAACTTGTTAGAGCTCTTGCTTTTCGAACAGCCATTATTGTTTTTTCATTAAAAAAACCGATTTTACTTGACTCAATAGTCCTACAATCCTTAGGCAAAGATTTTTCAATTGGTGTCGAATCTAATAGCAAATTTGCAATAGTTCTTTTATAGGCTTTCGACATGCTTTTCAGATCTTCAATTGTAGGATTGATTGTGCCTGTCTCTAACTGGTTCAAATAATCAAAGGACATTTTAAGAAGCTCAGTTGCACGAGTTTCGTTTATCATTAAGCATTCTCTAGCCCATTTAAGTACAATAGGATTAGCTTTGATTCTTTTAGTTTCTTCTGTCATTTTATATTTATTTTTTTTTGATTTTATATATATTTTCTTTAGTCGAAGAAATCAAATTTTTATTATTTATTCCTTTCTTTTTTCTTCTTCCTCTTCTATTATATCGAACTGTACATTACGCACGGCTGATTCAAACTCACCCCGAATTTCCAATTCCGACTTCCCGTCCAAATAAAGGAAACTGCCCCGCTCAAACTGCTTATAGAGCCAACCGGATATAATGCGCAATTCGTCAACATCTTCTATAGTGTAAGGAAAGCTTGCCAGAGTACCGTTGAAATATAAATTGTGAATATTATTATATAAATCATTCAGGTTGGAGCGCCTGCCTAAGATTTGCTGCAGCAATAATTTACCGGAACGAATGAAGAATACCTCGACAGTTTTTTCGCGCCCTGATGCAGGTAGAACGAGTATGACATTATTTTTATTTACGGAAGTAGGCACCTGGCTTTTACGGGCGAATAATTTTTTTAGCTGGGTAATCAAATCTTTAATTTCGGCAGCATTCTCGAATTCCAATTTCTCAGAATGTTCTAACATCTTAGCTTCCAGAAATGCAACTATGCTTTCGCTATAGTCAGTTAAAAATTTACGTACCTTATCAACTTCCAAAGCGTAATCCTCTATGGAAATTCCAGCAGAGCAGGGCGAATCGCAGCGGTGAATATGGAAGTCAAAACAAAATTTGTTCTCCGGTGAAGGCTTGATTATTTTGTCGCATTTCCGGAGCTTGAATCTTCGGTCGATAGCCTTAACTATAACGTCGGCAAGGTATGGACTACGAAACGGTCCGAAATATTCCGCACTGTCATTATCAATGGAAAAGCAAATTTCGAGTCGGGGGAAATTCTCGTTAGTAGTCAATTTAATAAACGGATAATGCCTGATTTGCTTATCGGCGGTATTGTAGCTTGGCTGGCGGCGCTTTATTTCTTTGGATTCCAATAACAAAGCAGAAAGTTCAGTGCCTGTCATTGAAAATCGAAAAGAATTGACACGTTTAATTAATTCATAAATTTTACGCGAATGAAGAGAATCATCCCGGAAGTAAGATTTCACCCTATCCCGCAGAGATTTCGCCTTACCTACGTAAAGCACTTTTCCTGATTTTCCTAAAAAATAATATACTCCTGGTTCATCCGGAAGCTTCTTTAACTGCTCCTCGACTTTTTCAGGTACGACTTTTTTAGGCTTGAACTTTGAGATAGGTTGATTTTGAAAAGCAATTAACTGTTCAAGAGACTCAATATTATGCTCCCTCTCGGCAAGCTCGATTAATTCCAACAGAACCAAAGCCGTTGCACGAGCATCTCCTAATGCACGGTGCCTGTCCCTGATTCTAATTCCGAAGTATGCAGCTAAGCTCCCAACATTTTTTTTCTGGCTACCTGCAAGAAGACGACGTGCAAGTTTGAGAGTACATAATTGGGGTAATTTGGGTAATGGCATTAACTCACGTTCGAATGAGCGGGATACAAATCCGTAATCGAAGTTGGAGTTATGTCCGACAAATATTGCACCCGGCATTGAAAAAAAATTAGCTACAACCGGCAAAATCTCATCCGGTTCGGGGGCATTGAATGCCATCTCGTTGGTAATGCCTGTCATCTTTGATATAAATGAAGGGATGTGCTGCCGGGGATTTATTAAAGACGAATACTCCGAAATTATTTCACCGCCTAATACGGTTACGCATGCTATATCAGTCAACCTGTTTTTTACCGAATCCGCTCCCGTCGTCTCAACATCGACGACAATAAACGGAGTATCCCATATTGAATTCATTTCATTACACTAATTTCTTCCTAAATGCAAATTACCAATTTTCATTTATTTAAGCAAATATGGATTAATCCATGATTGATACAAACCCGGATTTAAGAAATGAAGTGAATTGGACTTTGAACAAAATATTCGTAAATTTGAATCTGAGAAATTTAAAATTTGAAAATTAGAAAATTTGAAAATATTTTGAGTAAAAATTTGTAGAATAAAGAATTTTGGATTATGAATATATAACTTATAACTCATAACTTATAACTATAACTCATAATCCATAATTCGTAATTCGTAATTTATAATTTATAATTATGGCTAATGTATCAATATTTCAAGGCGTTGTAGCCTGCATGTTTTATGCCGACCAAAAGCCTCCTCATTTTCATGCCGAGCATCTTGGCAACGAAGCTAAATTCGACTTTGATGGTAATATGATTGCCGGTGATATAAAATCAGTTTCTATGGAAAATATAATTAAGCGTTGGGCTAAGAGCCGCAGGAAAGAGTTAATAGAGAACTGGCATAGAGTAATCGACTTAAAACCACTGAAAAAAATACCACCGATTTAGTTAATTACGAATTAAGAATTACGAATTAAGAATTACTAAATATGCCTTTTAAAGAGTGAAGTATGTCAATAAGTCAATATATGCCACGGGTTGCGAAAGCAGAATATCTATCGGAATACAAATTGAAAATCAGATTCACCGACGGATTAGAAAAAGTCGTTGATTTTGCTCCATTCCTTCGTGGTGGTATTTTCGAACCGTTAAAGGACACTGATTACTTCAAAAATTTCTATGTTGACGAATGGACTGTAACATGGAAGAACGGCGCTGATATTGCGCCGGATACACTTTATGAACTTTAATACCGAATTACGAATTATGAATTACGAATTAATGATTTTCATCCTATAATCCTCTAATCCTACAAATCCTAATTCAGACTATTATCATTTACCATTGACCATTAACCATTGACCATTAACCATTGACCATTAACCATTGACCATTAACCATTAACCATTAACCATTGATTAATACGGTTCAAGGCGAATATAAGTGAATTTTTTTATTATAAATTCCACATCTGATAATTGAGCGCCTTCCTTCTTCATTCTACGCAAATTAATTGCAATTTTATTTGCCATCCCAGGTTTTGCGTACTTTATTGGAGTTGGAGTTTTATCTTTATCTGTATTAATATTGCCGAAAATTAACGGCGCTTTGAATTCGTTGCCAGGAGAACTCAGGAAGCCTAATTCACGTGCGCGAAAATGAATTTTATGTATTGAACCGCCGGAAAAACCTCCCTGGAATTCAGGGTAATACTCCGATGCAAAAACATCATTGGGGTCCATCGATACGGTATAATACATCAACCGTTTGCAGTCCAGTATATTACCATCTTTCGGAAGGATGTCTTTGCAAAGAAAACGAATTCCGATTTCAGCCAAATCCTCGGGATGACGGGCTTTAGGATTGATACTCGAAAAAGTCAGCATAGCTGTATTAGGTAGTTTAGTGAAGTCCGAACCGAGTGTCAGTGTAAACTCACCGAAACCGAAAGAAGTATCGGATACAATTTCAGTATGCGTTAATCCGGAATCCTTAGCAGTCAATTTAATATGGAGCCAGCCGTTTTCATCGAGTGAAATATTCTTATCATTATTGACCTTCCAAAGCACGCCGGAGAATATGATTTTCCCCTTAGAAACTGCTGATTCTGCCGGCTTTTGCTTTAAATCCTTGCAGGAAATGCTTATTACTGCTAAAATGATAAAAAATAATATCAGGTTTTTTGATTTTGATAACATAAACAAGGCTTTTCAATTTTAGTTAATGTATAATTTGAAAAATTAACAAAATTCCTGCAAGCGGCAAAATAAATTATTAGAATTTTTGTCCTTAAACTAAAAAGGAGTAATTTATATATGAAATGTTTAGTACGATTATTTATATTTTTATCAGCTATCACTCTCTATCCGAATCAATATGATATACGGATTCCTACGCGGCAAACCGACCCGGCTAAAAAATTTTTAGCGGCTGACTTATATTCAACCAATACAACTGTTCCAAAGCCCACGATATTAATCCAGACGCCATATAACAGAAAAGTTCAAAGGGTAATTTTCAGGTTACCCCAAAGCCTAACAGAACAGCAAATGCCTTTTGATACCGTTAATTATAATTACGTTGTCCTCGATTGGCGAGGATTCTTCGATTCCAAATCTGCCGATATTCCCGGGTACGACCGTGGTTTGGACGGATACGATGCAGTGGAATGGATTGCCTCGCAAAAATGGTCAAACGGGCGAATTGGTACTTACGGAGCATCGGCATTAGGACTCATTCAATATCAAACTGCCCGCCGGAAGCCGCCTCATCTTGTTTGCATTAATCCAATAGTAAAGGATTACAAAACAAAATACACTGATTATTATTATGGCGGAGTTTATCGCAAGGAACATGTCGAGCATATTATTTCTCTCGGTTTTTTCAGTTCCCCTGATTTGATTTTAGCGCATCCCGATTACGATATTACATGGAAAACAGTGGAAACTCAATCCGACTATCCTAATGAAATCGAAGTACCCGCGCTGATTATCGGGGGTTGGTACGACCATTTCCCATCTGATGTTATTCGTTCTTTCATTGATTTAAAAACTAAAAACCCAGCCGCGGGCGAGCACAAAATAATTATTGGACCCTGGACTCACGGCGACTTCGGCAAGCTCCAGCAGGGCATTCTTACATATCCCGAAGCACAGAATATTCCGTTAGAAGCATCGCAAAAATTCTTTGATTATTACCTCTTGAAAAAGAATAACGGGTGGGATTCCGAATATCAAACCAAATTTTTTGTTTTGGGATTTAATAAGTGGCTGAATAGTAATTCTTTGTCCAGTATGCTTGGAAATAAGTTCGATACTTTATATTTACATCCTGATAAAACAATTCGCTTGGAGCCAATCCCGGTAACATTTGCAGCTATCCCACCCGATACGATTTTTTATGACCCGAAAAATCCTTCACCAACAGTTGGAGGCGAGCGATTTCCAATTGATAGAAATATTCCAATCGGACCTCAGAATATATCGGAGGATGTCGAGGGACGCAGCGACGTATTGGTTTATCGCACTGAGCCTGCTTTATCTCCAATTTATTTATTGGGGAAATTGAAAGTACGGCTATATATATCTTCAGACAGCGAAGATACGGATTTCGGTGTCCGGCTTTGCGACTATGATTCGGAGGGGCGCTCGATTATTATCAGGCAGGGGATTAAACGAATGAGGTTTCGTGAATCGTACGAAAAAGAAGTACTGATGCAGCCATCCGTTGTTTACCCAGTCGAAGTTGAAATCGATGACCTTGCTTATTTTTTCCAGGAAGGGCATAGGCTCGAAATTGTCGTCAGCTCATCAAATTATCCGATGTTCGATATCAATCTGAACAACGGCAAGGAACTTTACAAGCCCGGCGATACATTAAAAGCAATAAATCTTATTCATTATTCATCCGATGCAAGCCCAGCGGTAATTTATCAAACATGGACGGAATTAGGAGTTGATGATGCAAATAAATCAAACGATGAAACTGTGAAATTATATCCTAACCCAACTACCGGTATGATAAATATTGAAACGAATTTTCAAACCCAACTTAAAATGAGCATTACCAATACTCTTGGAGTCGAATTGGCAAGTTTTGAAAGCAAAAAAGCAAATTTAGAAAAAAATATAATGACTTTTGATTTAAGCAAATATCCCCAGGGAATTTATTTTCTGAAAACAACAGGAAATAATTTCTTCGATTTAAAAAAAATTATTTATTTTAAATAATATTTTAAAGAAACTTTTTTATAATTAGAAGTGTTATTTAAAAAGAATTTTATAAATAAACAATAGGTGAAAACATGTTTATATTCAAACCTAATAATAAGTATAAGTTAAATTTATTAGTTATTGCTTCGTTCACATTTGTGATTTTATCTCAAATCTCTTTCTCAACTCCAAGTGGAATCGCAAACCGGCTTACCGCTCCTACTCTTGGGTGCGGAATTGGCACTACATGTCATCATGCAGCAAATAATTCTGCTGCGGTACTCCTTGCAATGACAGGACCAACAACTGTCGTAACAAGCTCGGCAAATTCTTATACATTCACTATCAGGAATGCAAGCCTTCCACGTTCAGGCTGCAATATAGGAGTCAAAACCGACCAATTCGGCAATACCAATATTGGAACTCTTGCCCCACAAACTGGTTCCGGTTTGAAATTACTTAGCAATGAACTTGTTCAATCTTCACCCAAAGTAATGACTGCCGGAGAAGCTGCTTATGCTTTCAGGTGGACTGCCCCGTCAACTCCCGGTGTATATTATCTTCGTGCTATCGGTATGGGTTGTGGAGACCCCGCAAGTGATGATACTACCGACGTATGGGATTTAATTTCCCCTATTGCCATTACTGTTACGGCTCCAACCGTCATTATTACATCCCCAAATGGTGGCGAGGCATGGTGTCAATCCTCTTCTCATACGGTCACCTGGTCGTCATTCGGGATTTCAAATGTAAGAATTGATTTGTCAACTAATGACGGGTCTTCTTTCACCCAGGTTCTTGTAACTTCGACTCCTGCCGCTGCGGGGTACTGGTCCTGGAATATATCCCCAACACAGGCTTATGGAAATAATATGAGAATAAGGATAAGGGACGTATTGGTTTTAACTCGTGGCGATACAAGTGATGCACCGTTTACTATAAATCAATCAACAACAATAACAAACCAGCCTATTACTACCGAAGTTTGCGAAAAATTCCCTGCAAAACTTGTTGTGGGTGTTCTGGGCGCTAATCTTGGATTTCGTTGGCGCCAGAACTCACAATTTATAACAGGGGCTACATCGGCAACCTATTCAATAGATTCCACAAAACTGTCTGATGCAGGAGTCTATGATGTTGTAATTACCAGTGCATGTGCCCCAGCCATGACTTCCGGAACTGCTTCTTTAAGGGTATTGGCTGCGCCTTTGATAAATGTTCAACCTGTTGGCATGGAAATTTGCGAGGGCACACGGGCAACATTCTTTTTATCTGCATCAGGCTCGAGCCTGACGTATGAATGGTTCCATGCAACACAGGCTATACCAAATTCAAATTCTCCAACTTTTACCATTAATAAAACTACTATTGACGATGCCGGTCCTTATTCCTGTAGTATTAAAGGCATCTGCCCGCCGGGAGTAATTAGTAAGAACGCAAACCTGATAATAGATACCAAACCTTTAATAACTCAAAATCCGGTTAATAAAATTGTTAATGAAGGCAGCAGCACTACTTTTACTGCTGCTGCAGATGGTAAAGCAAATATATTTACATGGCGGAAAAACAATACTATTATTAGCAGTGGCAGTTCAGGATTTCTTCCAATCCAGAACGCCAGAATGAGCGATTCGGGAACCTACGATTGCGTTATTTCAAATCCTTGTGGTACGGTAACGACCCTGAAAGCAAAACTAACGGTTAATTCTACGGCTATCAAACCTTACTTAACAATTGATACAATTAGCTTCGGTTCTGTTTTTGCCGGAGGCAGAAAAGATACCGTTATGAGCGCATTATTAAAAAATATCGGCACTCAAGCAATTACAATTACCAAAACCACTTTGGACGGGAATGATAAATCGGAATTTGATTACTTTCCAAAAGCGCCTATCACACTTAATCCCGGAACTAATGCTTCTATGACTTTTTCTTCCAAGCCATTTGCATTCGGTCTGAAATCAGCAAAACTGACTTTCGAAACAAACGTCGGAATGAGTGCTATGCTTAATTTAGTTTCATTCAGTGTTGGTGTTAACCTATCTTCTCAGCTTGACTCATTGGATTTCGGATATAAAATCCAGCCTGCTACCATGTCATTCTATTTGTATAACACAGGCAATATGGATGCCCAGATAAACGAAATAACCATAGAGCCGCCGCCGGATAATGACCAATTCCAGATCGAGGAACCGGCAACCTTCCCAAGTCTTATCTCCCAAAACGATTCATTAAAAGTAACGGTTAAATATCTTGCTTCCAAACCTATATCTTTGTTAATAAAAGAGCTGACAATTAAATCCGCTAATGTAGCAAAGCCTGTCATTGTATATCTAAAGGCAAGTTCGGTTAGTGATGTCGATGAGTCTTCTGCATTATTAATCAATTTGAAAATAATCCCGAATCCGTCTGGAGACGAAGTCCGGTTTGAATTTCCAGCGCAAAATCAAATTAAGGAGATAAGAATCATCGATATATTAGGAAATGTAGTCAAACGTTATTCAAACGTTGATTTACTTATGAATACTAATTTACTATGGAATTTGAGCGATGATTCGGGAAATAAGTGCCAGAGCGGAGTTTACAGGATTGTTATCTCATCCAGAAGCAGAACCGTTTCGGAACAATTGATTATTTTGAGATAGAAAAGGTGGATTTCTTTAAATGATATTCCCATGATTGAGGCTGAATGCAAAGTCAAGAAGAACGTCATTCAGAACGAAGCGAAGAATCCAGTCCCAATACGGCTTCTGGATTCTTCGCTTCGCTTACGAATGACATTCTTCTTTACTTTTTCAACAGGCTCTTAATAAAATAAATTGTGATGTGAAACTATTTCCAATTTGAACTGTTTATTGATTATAATTGAAAAGCAATAATCTGATTGGAGTTGCCATGAAAAATATTTTCTTCTTCATTATGGTTCTTACGAGCCTTCTCTCAATAACAGCCTACTCGCAAACAATCACCACACTGCCTCCCATCGGTAATGAATATTGTGCCGGTACGGAAATTGAAGTAAATTATACGGCAAGCGGTAACTTCGGAGCCAACAATACTTTTTTTGTACAACTTTCAAATGACCTCTTTGCTACGTTTGAAAATTGTCCGATTATTCCCGGTTCTTCATCTTCAGGTAAAATGAGAGTTAATCTGCCTTCGGGAAGGACTGAAGGCAATAAAAACAGGATTCGTGTTTGCGGCAGCAGCCCATATATAATGGGGAGCGATAATGGAACGGATATAATTATTCATAGGATACCTGTTTCAATTGGAATTTCAGCACATTATTATAATGAAAGAAATAAACCGATTAATTTTTCTGTTCCAGGCAATTACTATAACCAAGCTTATTGGGATTTTGGAGAAGGTTCAAATCCACGAACAGGAACAGGTTATTATGTTCAAAATGTCACATACTCAACGCTTGGTTATAAAGAAATAAATTTCGAGATGAAATCATCTTCTAATTGTAGTTATAATACAAAGATTAAATCAAATATAAAAATAATCGGATGTGAAATAAAAATTGACTCCAATGCAATAATTGATTCAACAATTATGAAATATTATGATGGAGATGATAACATTCAATTATGGATTTTACCTAATGGTTCAATCAGTTGTTATACAATTGGTAGGATATGTATTATTGAGACCGGAGGTAGTTTAAAATTAGATGTAGCATATAATTCTGAAATCTATGTTAAACCTGGTGGAAGTTTAATAATAGAAGGCAATAATTACAATTCGGTTATTATAAAAGCTTATGGTTCAAGCGTAAAGATCCGGGAAGATCATGGTACTTTTATTGATTGCCTAACCCTAACCTATAATTATGCTGCTGCTCCTAAGAAAGGAATAGAAATCCTCAAAGCTTTTGGTATGCTGGATGTCAAAGAAAATACTGAATCTTCAAGTTTAAACGCCACACCAAATCCCGCATCCGACATTTTACATATAACCGGAGAGCCTTCAACATTTCCTATACGTATCTACTCTCAAGAGGGAATAAAGGTTATTGAGACTGAGTTCAAAAGCGATATTGATATAAGCGCACTGCCGGCGGGTTTCTACATTATTCAGGCTGGTGGTAGTTTCCAGAAGTTCGTTAAAATGTAATTTTCAACTTAATTTGAATAAATAGCTTAAAAGAAAAAATTAATTGAAAATACAAAAAACTATCAATAAAGATAGAACAGAAAAATCTTGTTTTATTTATTTATTTTGCTTAATTTGAGTCCGCTCTAAAAAGTATTTTTGATGAAAATTTCATTCCAAAATCGGATTTTTGGAATGAGATTTATCAAGGGCTTACTAATTCCAAAGTTGTACTTTGGAATTCATTTTTTTTTGTTTTTAGAGACGACTCAATTTTGAATAAAGGATAAACCATTATATCCTATAATCCTTTAATCCTAAAAATCATAATTCAGACAATTTATAATTCATAATTTTTCATTAACCATTGACCATTAACCATTAGATTTCCCTTTCTTCATAAGGTACATTCTTCCTGCGGAATACAAAAGAAATAGGTGTACCTTCGAAATCGAAGCGCTGACGCAGGACTCTCTCAAGATAGCGTTTATAATTATCAGGCATTAACTCCGGATGATTGCAGAAAAATGCAAATACAGGCGGTTCGATGTTTACTTGAGTGACATAATTAATCCTCAAATCTTTACCCTTAATAGCCGGCGGGGGTGTCCGCTCCAGCTCCGAAAGCAATGTTTCCGTCAATAGATTAGTCTTGATGCGGGTTGCGCGCCTTACTTTTATTTCTTTCGCAATTTCAACTACCTTGGTTAAACGCTGTTTTGTCTTTGCGGAAATATATTGAATCGGCACGTAATAATAACTTGCAAGTTCTTCATAAACTTTTTTTGTGAATTCCCCTGATGTTTTAGTGTCCTTTTCGACCAAATCCCACTTATTAACGGCAATGAGCATACCCTTGCGCTCTTCTTCCACCTGATTGATGATTTTTTTATCCTGGTCTTCCAAGCCTAAAGTAGCATCCAGAACGATGATTGCAACATCGCATCGCTCAATGGCTTTCGAGGTTCTCAGAATGCTATACATTTCAATATTCTCGGAAATTTTACTTCTCCTGCGAAGTCCTGCCGTATCGATTAAAACAATTTCCTCGCCGTAAAATTTCATTATGCTATCGACAGAATCACGCGTCGTACCGGGAATATCAGTAACAATGGAACGTTCCTTGCCAAGAAGCGCATTTGTAATACTCGACTTACCTACATTAGGGCGTCCGACAATAGCTATTTTCAAACGTGGGTCTTCTTCCTCTTCACCTGAAGCTTCAAAATGAGCAACCACTTCATCTAAGAAATCACCCGTCGAGCGTCCGCTCAATGCAGAAATAGGATAGGGTGTGCCTAATCCCAATTTGTGGAATTCAAATGAATTATTATCGGATAATGAATTATCGCATTTATTGATAACCAATACCACGTGTTTATCGGACTTACGGAGAATTGTCGCGATATCTGTATCGAAAGGAGTAACGCCATCAGAGCCATCGCAAAGATAAATTATAGAATCGGCTTCCTCGATTGCAATCATCGCCTGTTCGCGAATGGCGCGTTCCATAACGTCTTCGGTGCCGGGAATAAAACCGCCGGTATCAATAACGCTGAATTGCCTGCCATTCCAGAAGGATTTTCCGTATAAGCGGTCGCGAGTAACTCCTGGCATCGGTTCAACTATGGATTGCTGAGTACCGATTAGTCGGTTGAAGAGAGTGGATTTCCCAACGTTTGGTCGTCCAACGATAGCAACTGTTTTCATTATTTTCCTGATTAATATAGTTATGTATTGACGTAGGAGTTCTCCGGAAATTATAAATTACTACTTTTTACTACTTAAATTCACATTTTTTTTATTCTCTGAACAGATGAGGGCGTCTATTCTACCATTAATTTTTCAACTTCAAATTGTATCATTTTCTACACTTTTCTACACTTTTCTACGGTTTTTTTATTTTTTTATGAGTTGAAATATTAAAACCTTATATAAACCGCTTACCTAAGTAGAAATTAGGAAAGGAACAATAGAACCTCATTAACTTATTTTTGCTTTATTAATCGAATTCCAATTTTTAACACAAAGGGCTCAAAGGTATGCACAAAGTACACAAAGCTCATGCTCCCGACACTTCAAAGAACGAACCAATGCAAAAATAATCACGCAGAAATGTATTGGCAAGAAAATGATTTTAAAATGATTTGGAAATGGATTAATGGCAGTAAACGCATGGGATGTATTTACCATCAATAGGAATTCTTGAGCGAAAGGGAAATTATTTATACTATCTACAATCCATATCAAATGAACGCCTAATCTGATAATCTGTTGAACCTTTTTTATCTAAGAAAGAATAGAAGACTTTTATCCTAAAATCAAATTCACCTTTACTATAATAGAAGCCTTCTAAATTAGGGTCTTCAATGAAGTATTTTAAATAACGATTTATTATTGCATCAGGTAAATCCATTTTCCAATTATAATTTCTTTGAAGCTCTATTTCGGTAAAAGAATTTTCAAACTCATGAACAATATAACTATCTTTATTAATTTCAATTTTAATTTTTTCGATAATTATATTTGTATAATTAAAATTTCTTACAGACAAAGAAAAATTCATTTTCTTTAAATCATTTCGATTGATAATTCGAGGCATATCAATAAAAATAAATAACTTCTCTTTATCAAAAGGAAATCTCTTGATTACCCAGCTTGGTAATATTTTTGAAAAATATTTGATAATAAAATAACCAATTATTTTTGGTGCATATTGAGTTACTATCTCCATTAGTTTACTCCAAATATTTCTTTTTCAAAATTTTCTTTTGCTTTCGCTTTATTTGATTCGGCAGAATTTTTCAATTCCTTTATTTCTGTTCTCATTGCTTCAATTTTCTCTGCTATCTCGTTTTGTTTATCAAGAGGAGGTAAAGGAATTTCAAGTTTAAATAAATTGTCTAGACCTAATTCGGTTTGTTTTGTTGACTGTGCAGATTTAACTTCATTAATTTGATTTTGAACATATTTTGAATTGAATAATAACGCAAAATATTTTGGATTAAAATACAATTCGTTCAATCTTAGCAACAAAACATGACTATCGTACATAAGATTTGAATAAGGCTTTGTTATAACGGAACACCTTCCAATCGTGCCTTCACCAGTAGAATTAATAACAATATCATTTTCAGTTGTAAAATTATTTTTATTTATAAATTTTAGCCAGGAATCATCAACAGTTTTAGCATGTTCGAGTTCTATTTCATTCCATCTAATACATTTCTGGTTTAAAATAATAGCATTAGAATTACTGGAATATTTGGGACTTTTACCTCTAAATGCATCCATAACAAAATCAATTCTATCACGAAGTTTTATTATATCATAATTACTTATTTTAAAAGATGTTTTGAATATTTTGTCTAATCCCCAATAAATTACATCCTTAAACCTCACAAACTGCAAACCTTTTTTAATCTCGGTTTTTTGAATTTCAATGCCAAGTTCAGAAAGGAGATAATTCTCAATATCCTGCTCTAATTGTTTTGCTTTTGCTTCCTGGTCTTCGGCAGTTTTCATTAATTGATTGTATTCATTAACCAGACGGTTTTGGATTTCAAGGGGTGGTAGTGGAATTTTAGTATTTAAAAATCTCTTCTCTTGTAAATAATTTCGGTTCGTAGTACCAACACTTGCACTTTGACAATATTTATGAAACTCGGTTGTGCTTGTTAATAAATTCAAGAAATGAGGATTGATTACAGAATAATCAACATCAAAAGTCCAAAAATTTCCTGTTATTATTGCACTGTCACAATCAGAAGGAACAACACCAAATGCGCCATTTCGTGCATCAATTTTAGATAAAAGAAATTGACCTTTAATTATTAAAAATTGGTTTTTTGTTCCAATATTTTTTCCAATTTCTTCATCTCTTATCTTGATTCCTTGATTATACATTTTTATTGTAGGTCTTTTATAGACAATATTATCTTGAATTTTAATTGGTGTTTTGTTTCTTTTTAAAAAAGAACCAATTGATTTCATAATAAAGGAATCATTATATTTCACATTAGAACCTAAGATTGAATATGGGCTCCAATCATCAATTGATGAATAATGAATAAGTTTTATAAACCGCAGATTCAAAGCCCAACCGCTTGCGGCGGTTGTATCAGTTGGGCTTGCTAAAAAGACTCTACATTGTATTGCCCGCAAAAATCATGGAAAGATATTCGTGTTATATTATCTTCTAAAACATCGTACTCTACTTTCTTATTTGGTGTCTGCCAAACCGGATTTTCTTTTTTATATTCCTGAAATTCTGCAAGAACATCGAGTAGTTCGTTTTCAATAACACTTCCTGTTGAACTGATTCCGGCTTTTTCAACCTGGGCAATTGGTATTTGGTAATCGAAGCGGTTTTTTATTTCGGCTTTAATTTCTGATTCGATTTGGGATTTGAGTTCTTTGAGACGTTCTTTAACCCCACCCCCAGCCCCTCCCCGATTCTCGGGGAGGGGAGTTTTTAATTCCCTCTCTTCGGAAAAAGGAGCTACAGTTCCCCTCTCCGCTTGCGGAGAGGGGTTAGGGGTGAGGTTCTTCAATGCTTCTCTAATACTGGACAACACCTTATTAATATCCCCAAATACTTCCTCATTCCTGAATCTAATAACCTTAAATCCCAAACCTTCCAAAAATTCTTGTCGTAATTGGTCTTCTTCTTTTGTATATTGATGAATATCCCCATCTATTTCAATAATTAATTTAGTATCATGATTGTAAAAATCAACAATGAATCTATCTATCGAATGTTGTCTCCTGATTTTATAACTTTCTAACTTATTATTCCTTAATTCATTCCAAAGTAACTTTTCAGCATTTGTTTGTTCCTTCCTGTTCTGACGAGCTAAAGGTTTAATTTTATACCATAGTTTGGGTTCAGTGTACCAGCCATTTTGTTGTAGCTCGTTTAAATCATTAATATTAGCAGCATATTTTTGATTTATCTCAATTGTTACCTGTTTAACAATTGTTTGATATTCATTTTTCTCCTCATCCGAAAATTTCTTCAGAAAAACTAAACTTGGTTTAACAGTTGCGCCTGCAGCAATAAATACGTCTTGTGGGATTGAAACAATGAGTATTATTTTTGCTTTGCCTTCAACGAAATCCCTGATTTTCTGTAAATCAGAATTATTTAAGAAACCTTCCGGAAGGACAATTCCCATACGACCGCCAGGCTTTAGTAAATTCAAGCATCTTTCAACAAATAATACTTCGGTCAAAGTAGTCATTTTGCCGGTATCATAAATATCCAAAAGACTTTTATTGATATGATTTTTGAATTTCTCAAATGATTCAACATAATCATCTCCGAATTGTTCTCTGTAATCTTTAAATTTGTCGGGATCAATCTGAACATCGGAAGCTGCTATGGTTAGTTCCTTTGAAACTCTGGCTCCAAAAGGCGGATTTGTTATAATAACATCGAATCTGTTATCAAAAATTCCGTTTACATTAATTAATCCATCGTGATGATGAACGCCTCCATGCCCGTCACCATGCATTATCATATTCATTTTTGCTGTTCTGGCTGAGCGTGGTTCTGCATCTGTGCCAAAAATACAACGATATGACAAATTATAAAGCCGACTTTTTTTATTTTGTGGATTTAAATCATAATTAAGTTTTTCAAATGCATTATTAATATTATTTAGAATTAAATTTTGCTCCTCTTCCAGAAGATCATTAAAATCATTCGGTATTAACTTTTTTCTAATGTATTCTTTTTTCTTCTGGATTTCATTTTCGATATTTTCCCTTATATGTTCAAATGATTTTATTAGAAAGCCTCCAGTGCCGCAACAAGGGTCGCAAATTAATTCATTCTCTACCGGATTTAATATTTGAACCATGAAATCAACAATGGTTCTGGGAGTAAAGAATTGTCCTAAATCGCCACGAAATGTTTTACCTAAAAATTCCTCAAAAGCAATACCTTTTACGTCGTCGGATGTATCCGACAAATTGTATTTTTCTAACAGTTTAACAATACTTAAAAAACTTGCTTCTCTGATTTTCAAATTATCGTTCGGTTCAAAGATTTCGTCTTTTTCGAAAAATGATTTTGTTCTATCAAAGAAATATTGAAAAAATGGTTTATCTAAAATTTCTCTCTCCGTTCTTGTTTTGGAATCGTTTTTTTTCAGTTTTTCAAACTCTTCTTTTGAAAACAATACCTTTTCATCACTTCTTTCAAATCTGATTTTCATAAAAAGAATTTTTGAAATTTCATCAAATGCCATTTCCGGTGAGAGTTTATCATTATTTCTTATTACATTATGACAAGAAAAAAGTAGATTTTGAAATTCGTCTCGGGTAAATTTCTTTGTTTGAGCTAATAATTCCGTAATTTTTTTCTCATTATCCAAATCTTTTGCTTGTGGTATATTAACTATTTCATCCAATTCGTCCGGTATCTGATTGTCAATAACTTTAAAATATTTTGTTTCCTTTTCATTTGTTATAACAAAAAATTTTGCATGAGTAAAAGCAGCATAATTTTGCCCTTGAAAATAATCCTCTTTTTGAATTTTAACATTTTCAGCTTTACATTCAATAACTATAATGGGACTTGTATTTTTTTCTTTATTTTCAATATTTTTCCATATAACAATATCTGCTCTTGCAGCTCCAGTTCCTCTTTTAGAGCTGGTAACTTTTAACTCTTGCTTCATTTGCTTCAAATCATATCCGAAGTTATTAACCAAAGTACAAATATAGTTTTGCCGTACTTTTTCTTCGGGTGTAAGAACTAACCAATTATCTTTCAGAGGTGCATAAATTTTATTATCTTTAATCTTCAGTTCAAGAGCCATAAAATTACCTATTGATTTTCTTAAATAAATAAAGGGATATAAACTACTGCTCATATCCCTGCAAACTTACAAAATTTTCTTTTTCATTTATCAAAAAAATTAGCATTAACTTCAACAAATTGGAAGATATTTCGTTAATTCTTAATTATTATTAAAATTGATTTTCATTTAATAAACTAATTATTTCCTGGTCGGTTATTGTTTCTATTTCGGATTTATCATAAACTGATAATAATAATATTTTATTCTCGACTATTTTTACAAGTGTTATTAATCTTCCGCCGCCACTCTTGCCTTTGCCTTTACTTTCAATTGCAAATCTTATTTTATAACAATTTCTTCCAAGTGATGTCCCCTGAAACGGATTTGTTTGAAGGCTTTCCTTTATTTCGTCCAAATCCCTATCAAATGAACTATATTTCTTTTTCAGAATTTTTGCTTGTTTAAGAAAATAAGGCGTTGATGAAATTTCTAATTTTTCATTATTTTTCATCACGAAGTTCTTTCATAAATTCGTCATAAGGTATAGCTTCGAGTTTTCCTTCTTCAATCAATTTGGCTTCTTTAAAACCCTGCCTGATTCCATCCAATATTTTTTGCTTTTCTTTTGATACAGTTTTTTCCGGTGTTTTTGTTTTTCCGGTTTTTATGTTCACATACGGTAAATCCTGCAAAATACTTATAAGAAGTTTCTCTTTTGATTGAGGTACTTCAATTGTAATCGTACTCATTTTTAACTCCATCGTATAAATTTATTTTTTTTATTTTGTCCTATTATTGCCAGGTGTTTAATCCTAAAAATCCCTCACAAAACTACAAAATTTCCGATTTATTTTTTTATTAAATTTCCCAAACATCTAATCAACCAAATCCTATTTATTCCCGGTTTCCTTATATTTTTCTGTTCCTAATTGCTTTGCATTCTGTTTTGTTATTACTTTTTTACCTGTCTTTGCTTCAATTTATTTTCTCGAATTACCGGCAATTATGCAGCCATCCAGACGCGAGCAAGCCAAATCTTAAACGGTTCAGCTTTCTTCGATGGAACGGATTGAATCATCAGTAAGAATCCCGATAACATCAACGATTGAAAAATACCACTTTTCCTCATCAGCATTCCAATGAATGCGTATTTGTTTTTGTTCAAACAATTTAATAGCAGTTTCTTCTGTCATTTTTACAACTTTGAGTCCACTCTAAAAAGTATTTTTTATGAAATTTCCATTCCAAAATCGGATTTTTGGAATGAGCTTTTTCAAGGGCTTACTAATTCCAAAGTTGTACTTTGGAATTCATTTTTTAGTAAATATTCGTTTATAAATATCTTCGATTTTGCCCATTCCATCAATTGTTCGGAGCATTCCCTTACTGTGGTAATATTCAATGAGAGGCATGGTCTTGGAATGGAATACCTGCAAGCGATGGCGAATCGGCTCTTCCTTATCATCATCCCTTTGATAAAGTTCCCCTCCGTCCAAATCGCAAATTCCTGCGACCTTGGGAGGATTGTAAATTATATGATACGACTTCGAGCAAGTGCGGCAGGTACGCCTTGCCGTCAGCCTACCGACGAGTTCTTCTTCCGGCACATCAAGAACGAGCGCAGCATCGATTTTTTGATTCAGGTCGATTAGCAGCGTATCCAATGCTTCGGCTTGCGGCACTGTGCGGGGGAATCCATCGAGTAAATAGCCATTTGCAAGTTCCGGTTTGGTTAATTCACCGGCAATCATATCGATGATAATCTGGTCGGGTACGAGGCTGCCTTCGTCCATATATTTTTTCGCTTTGGCGCCTAATTCGGTATGTACACGCACATTAGCCCGTAGAGTATCCCCTGTGGATAACTGAACAATTGAAAAATCACGGCAAATCATTTCTGCCTGTGTGCCTTTGCCTGCGCCTGGGGCGCCTAAAAAGATAAGTCTCATATTGGTTTCCTATAGTTAATTATATTATTCAGAATAAAGAAAAAAAGAAAAATTTTCAATGTTTAATTTCCAATTTTCAATCAATTTTCAATGTTTAATTATTAATTTTTCAATTTTACAATTAGAAATTTATTGAAAATTGCAAAATTGAAAATTCTCTAAATTATTTGATATCGTTTTATAATCCCAGTACAGTCGCCAGTGCCCTGTTAACTTGCTCGATAGAATAATTACTTAAATGCCCCGATACTTTTACAATCCGCTTTTTGTCCAAAACCCTAATCTGCTCACAAAGCAAGACAGAATCCTGCGTTAGTCCTGTCTGCTCTGTTTGAATTAATACATGCGATGGGAGTGCTGCATAAGGAATATTAATCGTAAAGGGAATTATGACGGTAAAAGGGCTAGCGGTATTTGCTTTATCGGATTGAACTATTAAAGCCTGTCGCAAACCTGATGGGTCGGTACCAGCTTTTTCGCATAAATCGCAAAGCACAACATCGCCTCTGTGAATATCTACCATTTGATTTTTCCTTCCGCAAGCAAATGTTCGTAATTATTTAAATTAGTAAGGTAATCGGAAAAAGCAGTTTCAGGAGTAATATCGGTATCCTGAGTTTTTGAAATCATTGACAGTTCTGCCTTTTCGTGCTTGGCTGCCATAAAATCGATAAAATCGCAAACTTCGAATTGAAGTTGTTCCGGTAATTTCTCAAGCTGAGCGATTGCCAATGAAACCCTAATATTATTCTTTTCAATCATATTTGCAAAATAAGTATAAATTATGATTAAATAAAATACTATTGAAAACGTAAGTAAAGGAGAGAGGATAAGACTTAGTTTTGTAAATTGCAGGTATAATATTTGCTATAAATAGAAAAATAAAAGTTTTGAATAAATAAAAATATTATGTACATTTGAGAATCTGATTTTCCCGTTTTTTGATTCGGGATTCGGTATGAAAAAGGTAATATTGAAATATATTGCTATATTGATTATAGCTGCGGGAACACCTATAAAGGATGCTTATGGTATCGTAGTTGTAAAAAATTATTTTGTTTCCATCCCAGATTCCATATATTTTGACAACCGCATTGGTAATCAGGGTAATTTTTTGAATTTCGATGCCTTAGTTTTTTCCAAAAAATCCGATGAATTATTAATTGATGATAAAGAACCTCCCGTTCCTCGCTGGAATATGGATTCGTGTTCCGGGAACATTAGTGGTATTGTTACCGATGCACCGGATGGACCCGGCAATTCTTCCAATCTTGGCAGTATAACTTTTTTTCCTGACCTTCCGGATAGCTATAATTACCAATTCTCAACTATTCCGAGTGAATTTAAACCCGGTGAATTAAAATCATGTAATTGGTATCTTAAGATTAAAGACCCTAATGATTATGCAAAAGCCAAAATTAAATTTTCCGATGCTGTCGGCAATTTTACGATATTAAATTTTGTATATTTCCCTTTTAAAACTGCCATAGAACCAACATACCATAATTTTGGCTTAGTGGCAAAAGATTCAGGTAAACAAACGCAATTTCACATTTGGAATTTGTCTGATAGCAGGGTTGCCAGGATTTTAAATATCAAGTTAAAAGACGGGGCAAAGGGTTTCTCTATATCAAAAATACATTTCCCTTTTACTCTTGAACCTCAAACGGACACTTCTTTTTATGTAAATTTTCGAACATCAGGAAATGGACGTTTTGTTGATTCAATTGGAGTAGAAGATGAATGTGGTTTAACTTACAAAGCAATGGTTGAAGCGGTAGTCGATGAACCGATAATTGAAGCTGAAGACAATAATTTTGCAGATGCTAATGTTCATAATTCCATACCTGCAGATTTATTTATATATAATCGTGGAAACGCAGATTTAATAATTTACGATACTCTTGGTCCATTTACACCTTCATTTAAAGCCATATTGTTTAATGACTTCCCTATAATCATAAAACCACATGAACAATACCAATATCAGGTAAATTTTATTCCTGTTCAAGAAGGTAATTTGCAGGACTCATTAATATTTAAGAGTAATGCTCCGACAATCGACAGTATAGCAATATTTAAAGGTAAGGGAATAAATCCCGGTATCACTACAACACCACTTTGCGAATGGGGACGGAGAAGAATTCACAGACCATTCAGCTTCCCAATTATTCCATATTCTCATCCGACGGGTATAGTGCTTAGGAACGAAAGCAAAGACTATTATATAGTTTACAATATTTCCGAAATTTCTTCAAATAAAAAAAAGGCATTCATATTTAAAGATTCTTCATTTATAAAACTCGATTTACCACCCGGTTCGATTATCACCGTACCTGTTCGATTCTTCCCCCAGGATACGGGCGAGCATGAGTATGTTTTCGAATATAATACTATTCCGAAAAGTTACGCCAGAACAAGATTGCACGGATTTGGCACTGTTCCGAAAATTAAATGCAATGATGTTGATTTCGATAGTACAATTATTCAGGATGAATTCTCCAAAAGCCAAAAGACAATAAAAATATCAAATCCTTCCTTAAAAGAATGGAAATATGGCGATACTCTTCATATATTTGATATAGTAGCCGAAGATAATTTCCAGATTTCAACTTCTTCTGATACTTATGGAAGTGAGGGATTTAAATTTGATAAATCGAAATTAAAGTTTCCAATTTCCTTGTTACCCGGGCAGGATACTTCTTTTGATGCTTTTTTTCTTGCTCAAAAGGCAGGAACAGCAAGTGCGGCAATTGTTACGAGGAGCGATGCCGTTACCGATAGCCGCTCTGTTTGGTCCGGTTACGGTTTAGTTCTGGGAATTAAACTTCAAGGAGGTGAAGTTTCCACTTGTTTAAGGATTTCCGATACTATTAATTGCAAATTAGAGAACTTCGGCTCGGCGCCAATAACAATTGATAGAATCAGGTTCAGTCCACCTATGATTGAGTTTTCATTAGTAAATGATTCGGAATTATCAGGATTTTCAATTCTGCCCGCTTCATCTAAAGATATAATTGTTGTTTTTCATCCCGATGTCTCATCCAGCAAGACCACAACATTAATCGCAGATATACATTCGGAAAATCTTCCTTTTGTTTCCGCGAAACTTATTGGCAATACCAGGGTTGATAATTATTCTGCATCATTGGAGCCTGTGAATCAGGATGTGTTGATTGGCGAGTCTTTCGAGAAAAAAATTTTTATTAACAAAGCCGATAATATTGCCTCCTACAGTATAAAAACATTAACTGCTAATATTGAGTATAATCCGCAATTAATCCAAATGGTATCGGTTATGATTGATAAAAGCAGCGCATTATACGGAAAATTCAATATTAAAAAATTAGAAATTGATAATCTACGTGGCTCTGCTACATTTGATATAGTTTCTATTATTGGTTCGGAAATTTCTGCATTAGGTGAAATGGCAAGTATATTTTTTCTGCCATATCTTCCTCAGGATACAACTAACGGTACAGATATTAAGCTATTTTTATCAAGTCCGGAAACTACATGTCTGGCATTCACGGCTGAGAAATCCGAAATTGGTTACAAACCTTTTTGTCAGTCCGATTTCCGCCGTGTTATTTTTTCGGATAAAAAATATTCGCTTGGCGATATAGCTCCCAATCCAATAACAGACGATATTGTATCATTCAATTATACCGTTGCATTGCCCGGTAAGACCTGGATATTCATTTATGATATCTTAGGTCGAAAAGTCGCTACCATTATCGATGAAGAAGTTGGCAAAGGTGATTACAAAGCAAATATTCCCATTAGAGAATTTCCTTCCGGACTATATTGGTGCAGTATGAAATCTGGTCCGTTCTCCGCATTGAAGACTTTTTATATAAGTAAGTAATTCAATTTCAAATATTCAACTCATCTAAGAAAATATTTTTTCTTAAATTTGCATATAACTGTTTAATTTTGAAATGGAGATATGGCAAATACAGACTTACCAACTCGCTCTTTTACTAAAAGCTTATCTTTATCCGACTCTACTGCCATCGTTATCGGCTCCATGATTGGTTCCGGGATATTCATCGTTAGCGCAGATATGTCACGATTGCTTGGCTCCCCTGGGTGGCTGTTAATTGCCTGGCTGCTAACCGGATTTATGACTCTAACAGCCGCTCTTTCTTATGGCGAGCTTGCTGCAATGTTCCCACGAGCCGGCGGGCAGTACGTTTACCTCCGCGAAGCTTTTAATCCAATGGTTGGCTTTCTTTACGGCTGGACTCTTTTTTTAGTAATCCAAACAGGTACAATAGCCGCCGTTGCAGTAGCATTCGGGAAATTTACCGGTGTATTGATTCCCTGGTTTTCCGAAAATAATATACTTCTTCATATAGGAAAATTCAAATTAAACAGTTCCCAGCTTTTAGCCGTAATTATGGTACTCTTTCTCACGGTAATGAATTCCCGCGGAATCCGTACCGGCAAAGCAATTCAAAATGTTTTTACCATAGCGAAGGCTTCTGCTTTAATCAGCCTGATTGCTCTCGGTTTGCTCTTTTTTCGTAATCCTGAAGCACACAAACTGAACTCCGAAATTTTCTGGAATGTAACTCAAGCAGGCGGCATTGCCGAACTCACGGGAATTGCCCTTATCGCGGCATTTGCTTCGGCTATGGTCGGCTCACTTTTCTCATCTGACGCATGGAATAACATTACATTCACTGCCGGAGAAGTGATTAATCCTAAAAGAAATATACCTTTATCATTATTCTTCGGAACCCTGATAGTTACGATTATTTATATTTTAGTAAATATAGTTTATCTTGAAACTATACCCTTGAGAGGGGCAGCAGATGCCGCCTCAGCATTTGGGCGGGGTATTCAATTCGCGACGAATGACCGGATTGGAACAGCGGCAATGAGCATAATACTTGGTGAGAGCGCTGCTGTCGTCATGGCAATATTTATTATGATTTCAACATTCGGCTGCAATAACGGACTTATCCTTGCTGGTGCAAGAGTTTATTATGCTATGGCGCAGGATGGGCTTTTTTTCCGAAGCGTTGGCAATCTTAATTCAAACAATGTACCAGGGAAAGCGCTGTGGCTCCAATGCTTATGGGCTTCCTTGCTTTGTTTATCCGGTACGTACGGGCAACTTCTTGATTATGTCGTATTTACAGTCCTGATTTTCTATATTTTAACAATAGCAGGGATTTTTGTATTAAGAAGGAAGATGCCCGATGCCGAGCGTCCATACAAAGCATTCGGGTATCCTGTTATTCCATTGATGTACATTGTATCGGCTCTGACAATTTCGTTCTGTTTATTGCTGTTTAAGCCCGATTATACTTGGCCCGGATTTATTATCGTTGCAATTGGCATTCCGGTTTATTTCTTTTGGAAAAAATTAGAAAGATAACAAGATGGCACTTTTTTCGTATTCAAATTTTAAGCCCATAGAAGATTTGTTGGAATTAATGGGCGAAATCAAAGACCTGCGCTCGGCTTCGTCATTATTAGACTGGGACCAGGAAACTTATATGCCGCGCGGTGCAACCGGTAATCATTCGGAAATTAATGCTACTATCGATAAACAGATTCATTCTATCCTGACCGGCGATAAAGCCGATAAAATCCATGACCAATTCCTGAATACAAGGTACGAAGTTACCATTTTCGAGCGCCGCTTATTCGGGCTTTTTATGGAAGAGCGCCGAAGAGCATTGAAAGTCCCTGTTAGCCTTGTTGCCGAGCTTGCCCGCCAGAAAACGACAGCAGTTGAAAGCTGGCGTATTGCCCGGTTAAAGAATGATTTTTCTCTTTTCCGGAATGATTTGAATAAAATTATAGCCTTGAAGATAAATGAAGCAGAATGTCTCGGCGCTAAAGAAAATACCTATGATGCACTATTGGATATATATGAACCCGGCATGACCGAATCCGAACTGACTGCTATATTTAATTCCCTTAAAGAAAAAATAATTCCAATGTTAGGCAAAGTCCGTACTTCGGGTTTGCGCGTTGACACAAGCTTTCTGTTCGAGCTATATCCACGTGAAGGACAAATTAAGTTTATTCGATTGCTTGCCGATATGCTTTCTTTCGACTTCAAGAGAGGCAGAATCGATAGCTCTTCGCATCCGTTTACAACAGCATTATCAGCCAACGATGTTCGACTTACTTACCGTACAAATGAGAATGATATTCGCATGTCGGTATATTGCGCTCTTCACGAACTCGGGCATGGTCTTTACGAGCAGGGTATTGCTCCGGATTTGTATCGAACATTTGCAGGAGAAGCAGTTTCTTATGGAATACACGAATCGCAGGCGATGTTCTGGGAAAAGATTATCGGGAAATCGCCTGAGTTTGCCCAATGGTGCTTCATTCAACTCAAATCATATTTCCCCGGCAGGTTGAAAGGAATTTCGCCTGTTGAATTTTACTTTGCTTTGAATAAGGTCGAACCTACCCTCATCCGTACCGAAGCTGATGAACTTACATATATGATGCATATACTCCTCCGTTTTGAAATGGAGGACGATTTAATCAATAAAAGGTACACCGCTGATTCAATACCATCTGTATGGAACGAAAAAATGGAAAAATACCTTGGAATTGTACCTGCAAATGATTCCGAAGGATGCCTTCAGGATATTCATTGGGCGCTTGGTGCATTCGGTTATTTCCCGAGTTATGCACTTGGCGCTTTATATTCTGCTATGCTGGCAACCGAAATAAAGAAACAGATGCCGGATTGGAACAGAAACATTACTGAGGGATACTTTACGCCGATTATTCAGTGGCTGAAAGAAAATATTCATACTTATGGAAAGACGGAAAACCCAAATCAAATATCTTTGCGTTTATTCAATAAAAAGATAACGACGGATGATTTCTTAAAATATATTAAAGCAAAACTGAATGCCATTTACAGCGTTTCTTAATGGTCAATGGTCAATGGTCAATGATTTTTTACCTTCCAAAGGTTTCTGGAAGCCTTCGGAAGGTTTTCTCGAACAGACTTGAGGTTCTATTCTACCCTCTTCATTAATCATTGTTTACAGTTTTTTACAGCTTTTTACTACTTTTTACTATGATTTCGATTTTTTTTGCTTCTGAACAGACGAGAGCGTCTATTATACCATTTTCAAATTAGTACATTTTCAAATTGTCATTTTTTACTGCTTTTTATTGGTTTTTCTATTGAATTTCATTTTTTTTGATTCATTGCACATAAGAGATTGTCTATTCCACAATTTTCAATTATCAAATTGTTTCATTTTCAAATTGGTACATTGTTTCATTTCAAATTTCACTGATTTTCACCGATTTTTTAAATTTTGTATGGGTGAAAAATGAAAAACATTATCTATACCATTTACCTTCATAGAAAAACCAAAAAAGTTATTTCACCTTATTACCTTATTTTCCAAAATTAATCTTCGGCTTTTAACAAACAGCAACCCTAACTTTCAAAGTACGCCTCAATGCAAAAATAAACAATGGAAAAATAATGGCAACAAATGAAATTAATATAATTTTAAAACGATTCTTAAAAGATTTTTAAATGATTTTAAATTATGCACCTTCCTCTTCCCCTTCCCCTTCACCTTTCCCATTCCCTTTCCCTTTCACCTTCCCTTTCAACTTTATAAACTTTATGAACTTTTTGAACTTTATGAACTTTCTACTTTATAGCCTTTTTCTTCGCTAATGACGCATCCTAAGCTTTGAAGAAAGTATGATATGGGGATATGGTATAATGGGGAAATGGGGAGGAAATGATAGTTATATTATTTTTATACCAGTATTGATTATCTCTTGAACAAAGGGATTATCAATATTGAAATCTTCCGGGACAAATGGGTGAACTTCTAATAAAGTACTTGCTTTTAATTTGGGACGCCTTATTTTATCAATATCATAATATCTGTTCCCCACGAATTTTGATGATACAACTGCTAAGTCTATATCACTATACTCATGTTCTGTGCCTTTAGCATAGCTGCCGAATAGGAAAACCTGCTCAAAATTAATATTAAGGGCTTTTGATTCATCAATAAAGGTATTGATAATTGACTTTATTTTATTTGAAATATTAACCAACTTTGTATTTCCTTAATTTGGGACAGCATATTTTGAGTAAACTCCTTAGTAGCAATAGCATGAAACTTATTTTTATAATCAGGGTATCTTGCTTCCAGATTAAATGTACTAATTTTATCCAACAATTCAATTTGTTCATTAGTCAAGTTGAGGGATGCTTTTTCTGCAAGATAAGTGAGATTATGAGTTTTGGGTACATTTGTTGAATTGTTATTTTGTACCCAAATTGCTTTAATAGCTTTCTCGACTGCCAAATGACCAATAAACAAGCACCAGCTATATCTTCCCGTACCGAAAATCGCATCGGCTGATTCCATATCCTCATTGGATGAATCTCTCCAATATTCAATATGTTCAATAATTTCCATTATAATAAAAACGTTTTGTTTCCGAAGTTATTTTATATTTGACTTTATTGAATCGTTTCTTTATTCAGGCTAATCTTCCCCATCACCATCCCTTTCACATTTATTACTTTCAACTTTATGAACTTTATAAACTTTATGAACTTTCTACTTTATAAACTGTATAGCCTTTTTCTTCGCTAATGACGGTTCCTAACCTTTGAAGAAGGAAATTAGGCAAAAATAATCAGGGAAAATGGAATGGCAAGAAGATCGGTTGGACAGGATTTTTAGAAAATGAACGTAACCACTGATATCAAGAGTTCATCTTGACATTCCTACTCAATATCAAGATGAACTCTTAAAAATAGGGTAAAGTTTAAAACTCTATTATCATTTCAAATGATTTGAACCAATATTATTTGGAGAATTATTTTTATTTGTTTCACTTTCTGTGATAAATGAAATATTTTTCCATATATTCAAAAGTTCATTGGGTTTTGTTTTTATGTCAGACAGAGATTTTGATGCTTTTATAATTGCATCTAATATAAGTTCATCAGGATTGTTAAATATTTCATTTAAAGCTGTTCTGATTGCATTATTACGAATTGCTAATTTTGCATCTTGCCTTAATTTTCGTACATATTGGTCAGTTAAATTAAATGCAAGTGCCTGAATATCAAGTAATTTTTCATCGTATCTGAATTGACGGAAGAAAGTTACCATTTCTTTTATATCAGAAGAAATTATATTGGCTTTTCTAATTGGGCATAATTTTAGATTCAAATCCGGAATAACACTAATTTCTTCCTCTTTGATATTATTGCATATATTAATAATACAACTATGTTCAGGATTAACATAAGCAAGCGCTTGTCTTCCATTAAACAGAATACCCATAGCAATATTTTCTTGAACCATATAGCTTTGTAATTGTTCAACATATTTTGGACGTTCACAAATATCGCTTGGTTTCTTTAACTCTAACATCCAGTGATTTGGTTTGTCACCAATCAAAAAGTCAACACGAGGTTTAGCAGTTCCGATTCCTTTAACAGCAAATTGTTGTTGTACATTTGCTTTATTATACCCCAAGGCTTGTAAAAGTGACTTGCTTTTACCCCACCCAGACAAAGGAAATTCAACAGTGGCAGTCAAAGCACTCTCGCTTGAAATCTCACTATTTAAAATGTTTTCTGAAAGCTTTTTAAAATAATCTCGTAGCCATGAACTATCTAACATAATTAATCCCTTCCAATGATTATTAATATTTTTCTTGAAAATCTGTTAGTTTCATAACAAAGCCTTAATATTGTTTTATTAATATGAAATTTAAATTTTCATTATTTTTGTAATTTTTACCAAAAAAATATATCACCTTTATACTAAAATAAATAAAATATTTTAGCAAAATTTTGGTTCAACAACAAAGTTAGCTAAATATGGATTAGTATCCAACCAAAAAAATTGTTGATTTGAAGTTGCTCCGATTAAAAATATAAAAAACAGTAACAAAGCTCCTGTATCACAATTGCAAACCATCCATTGATTATCAGGATATTCTTTTCGTACATCGTCATCGTTAAACCCATAACTTACATTATCATAATAAACAAATCCTTTTTCCAAAATAAATATCCCATCAATACTTAAAGAAGGCGTAGCATATCTTTCATTTGGTTCGGTACTTAATTTGTATTGAGGAAATTCCATTGATTCATATATTTTTTGTATCCAACTCTGAACTGTTTCCATATTTGTAGGTCCATTGTAAGCAACAACATAATTTAAAATTGATGGTGGAAAATAACCAAATGCAGCACTTTTTATTTCATTTTTATTCAATGCCTTAGCTTTTCTAGCTGCGGATATTGCTTGTTCTAGATCACCGAAAGTTAAAGTAGATTTAACTTCTATGGATGCAATCACAGACTCAATAAGGAAACAATTGATACCTCCCCCAAAATCCAATTTTGGATAATTTTTTTTGTAAATAATTATATCGTGTTGATTTCTTAATTCTCCAGGTTTACTATCGCAATTTATAATTTCACCTGTACCAATTGCAACGGTGTCAGGTAGATGCGTTTGTAGAAAATCCCTAATAAAAACTTCTCTCGGAGTTCCTTTGTGAAGAGTATGACCGCTATTTTCCTGAATTTTTGAAGTACTTATTAACTGTTTTTCAAAAGCATCGAAATGTGATTTTAACATAATATCACCTTTATGATTATTTATTTAAATTAAAATTATAGAACACAATAATTGATATTGAGCTTGGTTTCAGTTACATATATATGATCTCGAATAGGATTCCAAGTTGATTTATTATTGAAAATGTTAAATTATTTCATTTCTGTTGTTAATGATATATTGTTTTTAAAATATTCAGCACATTGATTTATTTGGGTTAGTTCAGTACCATTAAAAAATGAATAATATTCTAAAATTTTATTAAGATTTTTTAGAATTATCTTTTGTGAGGTTAATGTAGTATTACTTATGATGTTGTGTTTTTGATAATGTTTAAAATAACTATCTAAGTGTTGTATTTTTTCCGTTTTATAATTTTGCCATAGTTTAATCAGATAATCACTTTCAATATCAAAAAGTTTTAAAGCTATTAAATTATATAACAAACTTTTTGTCAAAGCACTAAAAGAAGCATTCTCCTCATTACTCATAAATTTATCATGTAAATCACTGTTATAAATAGATAGCATTTGGAAAATTTCTGAATGGTATTCTTTCTGTTCTTCAAGGATTGTGTCAACTTCCATTTGCTTTTTCTGAATTATGTCTAATATTGCTTTTGATTCTATCTGATTCTTTTTTGTCTTTTCAATAGCATTATCAGAAATTTCTTGATTCTTCTTTGTTTCATCTAAAGCTTGATTTGAGATTTCTTGATTCCTTGTAAAAGTAGCTTGATTTATTCGTATTTGTCTTTGCTGTTTTGTCACTTCTAAAATAGCATTTTTATTTGTGAAATACTGAAACAAACCAACAACCAAAATTGCAATTGCAATAACCACAGTAACAAAAATGGAAAAATACTGAATATTATTTCCGTATTGGTTTTGCGTTGTTTCAATTTTTATTAGCCTTTCATTCAACTCCTGATTTGTTTTTTGTAAAGCTTGATATTTATCGTCCTCCTGAATTTTTTGTGTAAGCTTTGTAGTATCGTTTTTAAGGGCTGTGACTTTATTATCTAAGTAAATATTATGATTAATAGATACAACTAACCAAGCAATAACAATTATCATAACAATTGAATAAAAAGCAAACCATATCCAAATCTTAGTTTCTCTTGTCATAATTTATTCCTGTATTTAAAAAATATTTAATTTTGAAAATCCTATCCTTCAGGGCTTTTCCGGAATAATAAGTTTATTAATCCTTTTTCATTTTTGTGATAAAGTTGTATTTGTTTCATATTGTAATTATCTTACATCTTCTCCCGCCCGAAGAAAACCAATTGCATTTACTTTGAAGTCATCTAAAGAAGTAAATTGCTTGTCGCAAGAGCAAAATAACATATTTTTGCTACCCTTGTATTGGTTCCATTAAATACTAATTAAAAATTTCGAAATAGGTTTACTTTTATACATAAACTTTATTAGGATTCTCGAACATAATCGAAAAGGCATAGCCATAGTCTAATAGTAAATCAGTTTCGAGTTCGGAAGAGTAGTGAACCATCTCTATTTCCCTATCCTCATCCATATCGGCAATTACATTAATCCAAATATGGTCCGGGTCATCGGGTGACGTTTGCAAATCTTTAAAAACGATTTCCGGATACCGCTGCTTAACCTTATCAAACATTTCATCTATAAGTTGCTGTTGTTTATGATTAATACGCATTATATATACTCCAAAATTATTTCAACAAATTCTTTTGCATTTTTGAGTTGCTGCTTAGCATCTTTTTTACTTACACCTTTTTTATAATCAGCATTATTTCTATAGTATTGTAATTCAAATAAATAACCTTTGAATTTAGACGGCAACCTTTTTCTTCTATTGCAATAATTTTCAGCGAATAAAGCCTGAATTACTTTATGGTCAATATTTGGTATAATATCCGCAGCATAAATTGCGGCAATGGCTGCATGAAAAGCCGAATAATATGCCCTGTTTGCCGAAGCATTAAAACAAGCGTTATCAAAAGCTAACTCAGCAATCTTCAGGTTTTCCTTTGCTCTCTCAAGAAATGTCTCTTTCATTTTCTTTCAATACAGATAATTATTGACACAACTTTACTCTTTAAATACTTTTCTTTAATTCTAATAGCTTTCTCAATTTCATTTTATTTTTGAAACTGGTCCTTCAGGATGTTTGGGATTACCAATCAATGTCTGCGTATTGCAATCCACGAGCAAATCCAGTTTTTCCAGGACAGTCTGTCCGATTAAAACCTCATCACCAAGAACGAAAGCTTCATCGTAAGTATCACGATTATCAATTTCAAAATAAATAGGTTCACAAACTCCAACTTTTTCCTTGCTTCCATTTGCAAATTCAGCAGTTTTCTCAGTATAAATATTTACTCCCAATTTTTCCAAAATAGACATGGGAATAACACTCCGGACTGCACCTGTATCAACCATAGCATCGGTTACAATACTTCTAATTTGGTCTTTTGTGATAAGTCCAGCCCTGCTTTTCACAATATCTTCAATACTCGTTAATTTAACTTGTGTTCTGACCTCTCCCATTTTGACCCCCTTTTAAAATAATTCATCTTTAATATTGACGAACATTCGATATTTAATATTGTCAATTAATAACACTTAAAAAGAAAGTTACAAAATAAATCGGTCAATTTCATTTTATTTTTGAAACGGGTCCTTCGGGATGTTTGGGATTTCCAACTAATGTCTGTGTATTGCAATCAACGAGCAAATCCAGCTTTTCCAGAACAGTTTGCCCGATTAAAACTTCATCACCAAGAACGAATGCTTCATCGAAAGTATCCCGATTTTCAATTTCAAAATAAATAGGTTCACAAACTCCAACTTTTTCCTTGCTTCCATTTGCAAATTCGGCTGTTTTCTCAGTATAAATATTTACTCCCAATTTTTCCAAAATAGACATGGGAATAACACTCCTGACTGCACCTGTATCAACCATAGCATCGATAACTAAACTTCTGATTTGATTTTCATTAATGATACCTGCACTACTATTTGCTAAATCGGCAGCATTGGTTAATTTTACTTGCGTCCTGACTTCTCCCATTTTGGCCCCCTTTTAAAATAATTCATCTTTAATATTGACGAACATTCGATATTTAATATTGTCAATTAATAACACTTAAAAAGAAAGTTACAAAATAAATCGGTATATCCTCCCTCTCAAGAAAACCAATTGCATTTACTTTGAAGTCATCCAAAGAAGTAAATTGCTTGTCACAGGCATTTGTCAGCCACGACCTGTCTTTCTTCGGTAGTTTCTCGAAATCCTCTTTCATTTATCACTGATTGAAGTTTTTTCAACTATTATTGTGTTCTCTTTTTCAGATTTAGCTATTATTTCAGCATAAATAGCCTGAACATTTTCGTAATATGTTCTAATATCAGAGCCGGACATCTTTTCCAATTTCTCCTGCGCCTGATATTTTTCCTGAAGTAATTCGTCTAATATCATTTAATTCTCCCTAAATAATTCAAGTGGAGTAATAATATCGGGAGTAGGTAAATTGAGCCTACTATTAATAATCCTAATCTGTTGACGTTTATTAGCATTGGCAAGGTGATTGCAGTTCCATGTCAAAAGAAAATCAACCTTGTAAAATGAAGCAAAAGCCAAATGAATAGAATCCCCTTTTAAAATCTGGGGCATTAGCTTATTTTTAATATATATTTCTGCAATTTCAATTATCTCATTTGTATCCGGTAAAACTTCTAATTTTAATGCAAAATCCAATGCTTTTAGTAAATGAGGAATTTCTCCCTGACTAAGCTCAGTTATAGTTTCTCTCGATAAACAGACATCAAAATTTGAGCTTTCTTCTTCCCACCATTTTTTTGTAATATCGGCAAAAAAAGAAGAACGTTCTCTTTCATCAAAAAGAAAACTCGGAATTGTCGTATCAAGATAAACTGTTTTTTTCATATTACCATATCCCTCTTAATTTATCAACGCAATATAAGGACTTTTATTTTCTTTATCGCAAAAAAAACCTTCCGAAAGTTCCAAACCATCGGAAGGTCAATTCATTTATTACCTAAAAGCCTATCAGCCTAAAAGCCTAAACGCCTATTCGCGACTTAATACATATCGCCCATGCCGCCGCCACCCATTTGTGGCATCATCGGCTTGTCTTTTTCGGGTTTGTCGCAAACTGTGGCTTCCGTTGTCAATAGCAAACTGGCTACCGATGCGGCATTCTCAAGCGCAACGCGTGCAACCTTTGTCGGGTCAATAACGCCTGCCTCGAATAAATCCGCAAATTCTTCGGTTGCTGCATTGAATCCGTAAGCGCCGGTGCCTTCCTTGATTTTATTTACAATTACCGATGCTTCCAACCCGGCATTCGTTATAATTTGACGTGCCGGCTCTTCGAGAGCACGACGAATAATATCAATACCTATTTTCTGGTCGATATTAACCGGCGTAATATTGGCCAGCGATGCAAGTGAGCGCAAATATGCAACTCCACCGCCCGGTACGATTCCTTCTTCGACTGCTGCGCGTGTTGCATGCAATGCATCTTCAACGCGTGCTTTCTTTTCCTTCATTTCAATTTCTGTCGAAGCGCCGATTTTCAGCACAGCAACGCCGCCACTGAGTTTTGCCAGACGCTCCTGCAATTTTTCCTTATCGTAATCGCTGGTTGTCTTGTCAATTTGAACTTTGATTTCATTAATCCGCTGCTTAATATCTTCGCTCTTGCCTGCGCCTTCGATAATTGTTGTATTGTCCTTATCTATAACGAGTTTCTTGGCATGACCCAAATAGGCCAATGTAGCGCTTTCCAATTTGTAGCCTTTTTCTTCGCTGATGACAGTTCCGCCTGTAAGAGTGGCGATATCGTCCAACATTGCTTTGCGTCTGTCGCCGAAGCCCGGACTCTTAACGGCAGCAATGCGAAGTGTGCCGCGTAATTTATTAACTACCAATGTTGCAAGTGCTTCACCATCAATGTCTTCCGCAATTATTAAGAGCGAGCGACCAGATTGCGATACTTTTTCCAAAATCGGAAGAATATCTTTAATTGCTGAAATTTTCTTGTCATGGATTAAGATGTAAGGGTCTTCCAAAACGGCTTCCATAGTTTCGGCATCCGTTACGAAGTATGGCGATAAATAACCGCGGTCGAACTGCATACCTTCGACTAATTCCATCGAAGTTTCGGTTCCTTTTGCTTCTTCAACTGTAATAACGCCGTCCTGACCGACTTTATCCATTGCTTCTGCAATAAGATTGCCGATTGTGAAGTCGTTATTAGCGGAAATCGAGCCGACCTGTGCAATTTCTTTTTTGCCTTCAACTTCGCGGCTGAGTTCTTTCAATGTTTCGGTGATTTGCTTAACGGCAACATCTATACCACGCTTTAAATCCATTGGGTTAGCGCCTGCGGTAACGTTCTTTAAGCCTTCGCGATAAATCGCTTGTGCAAGAACGGTTGCGGTTGTTGTACCGTCGCCGGCAACGTCGCTGGTTTTGGAGGCAACTTCGCGAACCATAGCTGCGCCGATATTTTCAATCGGGTCATCCAATTCGATTTCTTTTGCAACGGTTACGCCATCTTTGGTAATTGTGGGCGGACCGAATTTCTTTTCGATGATTACATTACGACCCTTTGGACCGAGTGTAACTTTAACTGCATCTGCTAACTTATCGAGACCCTTTTTCAAACCTGCACGGGCGTCGGTATTATAAGTTATTATTTTTGCTCCCATTTTAATTTCCTTTAATTAATTTAAAAATTTTCTAATAATATTTACATTTTACGAATTGCCAATTTCATTTCATTGACAATTAACAATTAACAATTAACAATTAATTAATTATTGCGTAAACGTCGCTTTCGCGCATGATTAAAAGTTCTTCGCCATCGACTGTGATTTCCGTGCCGGAATATTTCCCGTAGAGGATTTTTTCGCCGACTTTCAGTGTCATTGGTGTAACTTTGCCGTCTTCTGCAACTTTGCCTTTGCCTACTGCAACGACTTTTCCTTGCATAGGTTTTTCTTTTGCAGTATCGGGGATGATGATGCCGCCGCGTGAGATTTCCTCGGGTTCGGTAGCTTTTACAACTATTCTGTCGTGAAGTGGTTGTAGATTCATATTGCTTCTCCTATTATAAAAATGTTAAACAAAAAAACTATAAAAAATCAAAAAACATCTATTTACTTTTGCTTTCCTGCCCAGTTAGCTTTTGGTGTCATATCAATCCTACTTTGTCAAACTCAATCAAGATGATTGAGCTACTAATTTTTTAATATTCAAAGTAGGACAATCATCCCTGATTGTCATTGTCTACTTTCACCTCCAGTCAGGAGTTCCTCCTGACTGGCTCCCTGCCTACCGGGAAACCCCTCCCGTCAAGAGTTCCTCTTGACGGCTTTTCGGCTCGGAGCCTGCTTCTCCCTGCGTTCAGAACTAACTCCTGACACTCGGAAACCAATTATTAGCACTCTTTTGCCACGAGTGCTAACAGAATGACGCAAACTTAAAAAGAATATTTTAAATAAGAAAAAGAAATATTTTGAAAATTCAAAATAATGTTTATATAATTTCGTATTTTTGTTTTTGAGAGTATATTTGGTAATGGAGTTATAATGAAGCATGAAAATCCCTATAAAGAATCAATGCGGTATATAGAAAACGCAAGAGCAACGCTAAAACTGGCTGGCAGAGAAGATAAATATTACCAGGATGTAAAATATGTTCAAACTGCCTGCGGAACTGCATATCTCGGTATGTTGAAGGCTTTAGATTATCTTTTTGATATTAAAAAAGTTCCGAAAAGGAGAGGCAAGAAAGCAATTGAATATTATCAAAGCGAATTATCAAAAATGGATAAAAAGCTTCTTAACCATTTGAACGATGCATACCATCTGCTTCATCTTGAAGGTTATTACGGTGGAATAAAGAATATTAAAGTAATCAATGAAGGCTTTGAGATTGCAACTTTGGTTATTAATGCACTGAAGCCGTATTCAAATAATGGAGCGGAATAGGGATCTCTTTGCAATTTGAAATTTTTAAAAGGTATGAAAATAAAGAAAAATATTGAGCCGATGTAAGACGATATGCTACCTGAATATGATTTTGATTATTCGAAAGCGAAACCGAATAAATATGCAAAGGATTTTCATAAATCTACGATTAGAGTATTTGATGGTGAGAAATTGATCAAAGAGATGAAGCCGGTTTTAGTTGAAGTTGATTTAATCAAGAATTTCAAGATATCAAATTAATGAGGGAAATATGCCAACATTACTTATTGAAGGTCCATATCGTTTTTATTTTTACAGCCATGAAAATAATGAGCCGCCTCATGTTCATGTTGACCGTGATATGCTTTCGGTAAAATTCTGGCTTGAACCCATTGCTCTAAGCAAAAATATTGGTTTTAGCGCAAAGGAATTAAATAAAATTTATGCTATAATCGTCAATCATCAGGAACAATTTTTGGAGAAATGGAATGAATACTTTGAAGAATAAAAATGATAACAGAATCAAATCCGTTGATTTCAAAGACGAGATGATTGTTGTTGATTTAATGGATGGAAGAATTATTTCCGTGCCTTTGATATTTTATCCGAGATTGTTTAACGCTAATGAGTTGCAAAGAAGGAACTGGCAAATATCGGGTGGTGGATATGGAATACATTGGCCCGATATTGACGAAGATTTAAGTTCAGAAGGCTTATTAAATGGAGAACCAGCACCTGCAAAAGATTTTTCTTATGTATAAAATGGTTCTTCCTTCCTCTTCAAGAGTTACTCTTGGCGAAAGGGAAAAGTAAGAAAATAAATTCAATCTATGGAGAATGTTAAATTAGAATTTGATTGGAGTGATGAAAAGGCTTTCAATAATCTTCAAAAGCATGAAGTTTCTTTTGAAGAGGCAATGACTGTTTGGGATGATGAGTTTGCCGCTTTTTTACATGACCCTTCCCATTCAAACTCTGAAGACAGGTATATGTTGATTGGATATTCATCAAAAAATAATTTATTATTTGTTTCGTTCACAGAGCGAAAAGATAAAGTTAGATTAATAAGCGCAAGAAAAGCAACAAAATCAGAAAGAAAAAGACATGAAGAAAACAAAGAAAAATATTGAATCTATGGAAGATGATTTACTCCCCGAATATGAAATTGATTATTCGAAAGTAAAGAGAAATCCTTATTATCGTAAGAACCGAACATTTATTGAAATTGATGAAGATGTTGCCAAAGCATTTCAGACTCCAGACAACATAAATAAAGTATTAAAGGCAATCGCTAAAACTATACCAAAGAATGCTGCTGCTGTTTTATAAAATGGAATTTCGCCGTTGAAGCAGACCCTGTTAATAAAGAGCTAAAACCAATTTTTGCTATTATTGGCGGGTTTGTTGGTTCAAAGTAGGGTGATTCAATGTTTGATATCAAGAGTTTCATTTGTCGGTAATGAACGAGTGCTAACAGAATGACGCTAACTTAAAAAGAATATTTTAAATAAGGAAAAAAAAATTTTTTGTGGGGATGGGAAGCAACATTGAAAATTACATAAATAATAATTAATGAAAAATAATTAGTAAATTGAAATTATTTGCATAAAATTTAATAATAATTTTGTAAGTTTATAAGAAATTATTTTTTTGGAGGTTTAAATGAAAACAATTATCAAAATATTATTAGCATTGTTTATTTTTCTTTGTTCTTATGTTTTTTCGCAAGCACAAAATTTAATTTTAGTTGATAGTTTGTTGATAACACCTATTTCAATGAATTTTTCAAAAAATGTAAGCTCATATAAGAATGTAAAAGACCCATTATTAAAAAAACTATTTTTTAATGATACTAATTCAATACTACTTGGAGTGAATCCTGATAATGCAAATGATTTGGGAGGGGGAATTGCATCTCTTAAATTAAACTTTAGCAAATATATGGATTTGAATTATTTTGCATTGCTTACTATTAGTTGGGAAAAAAATTACAATGGAGTGTTTTCTAATAATATTGATTCTATAGTTACAGTTTATATTGATAGTATTCAAGTATGGTCTATGAAGTGTACTCAAAAGGATACAAGTAATAAAGTAAATTATTTTGCAATAAAAAATCCACCTATTATTTCTTCATTTCGAATTAAAGATACACAAACTCTTATTGAAATTGTTGTGCCTGCTACTTGTTCATTTGGAATATCATTTATAAAAATAGAAATTTATTCTATTAACAATATTATAAAATGATTAAATTATAGCCCTTTTCGAAATGGTCAAAATCCAAATTCCAAAATTTATCCTAATCAGGATCAAATAAAAAATGATATTAAAAAAATTAATAATAAATGTAATTCAATACGAACATATACATGTGTTGATTCATTATTTTATATAGTACCTATTGCAAAGGAATTTGGTTTATCAGTAATTGCAGGAGCATGGCTTTCAAAATATCAAGGAACACCTTCATTTAATGATAGTATAAGACAAATTGAGATAAATAAATTAGTAGAAACTGCAAATAATAATAGCAATGTAAAATCAGTATGTGTCGGTAATGAAGTATTACTTCGTGACGATTTTCCTATTGATACTTTACTTACTTATATTGCTCAAGTAAAAAGTAAAGTAAAAATTCCAGTAACTTATTCTGATGTTTATGGAGTATGGGATAAATATCCTGAATTGATAAAAGCTGTTGATTTTATAACAGTTCATATATATCCATATTGGGAAGGGGCTGATGTTCAATATGCTTTAGAATCTATTCAATATAATTATGATAATTTATTAAAGAAAGCCAATGGGAAGAAAATAATTATTGGAGAAGTTGGATGGCCGTCAGATGGAAATAATGTTGGTGTTGCAGAACCTTCTTTGGTTAATCAAAGAAAATTTTTCAACGATTTCTTAACATGGGCTTGTGATAATAAAATTGATTTTTATTATTTTGAAGCATTCGATGAATTATGGAAAGCTAACACAAATGAAGGTCCACAAGGTGCTCATTGGGGTTTATTGGATACAGGTAGAATTGGGAAACATGCTGTACAGACGGTATTGTTTTGTCCAAAAGCAGATTCAACTCAAGACAGTTTAAAAATAATTAATATTAAAGATAATATAACAACTAATATCGAAAAACTACCATTAATTATTGAATTCATTGGAGATTATAGAGATACTTTATCAAAATATCATTTGGAATTTCCATATGAAAATCTAATAGAAATAGTTAAATTCGGGAAAAGAGAGCGTATTTATTGTGATGCAATATTATCTCCAAATTTTAATTTACTAAAAGTAAAATATTCTTATAATAAAAATTTAGATAGTACATTTGTTAATGTATATTTTGATTCCTTATACAAATTTTATAATAAAAAGATAGCATATTTAACTGCAGGAAATTCTATTTTAGTTTCAGATGTTGAAAAACAATCAGCTTTGGGTAGAGTTAACCTCCCTTTTAACGACAGTAATAAATTACACACAATTTATTATTTCAATAATAATTCAATTATTATAGTTGGCTCAAAAGGGATATCAAGATTAAACACTTTAACAAATAAAATAATTGATAGTATACAAATAATCACAGGGGTTTTTGCTGATATTGATCCGAAAAATAATATCATATATTTTACATCTCTTGATTCATTAAAAAGAGCACAATTGGTAGAATTAGATCTCAATAATTCTAATATCAGAATTGTTACCATAGATTCATTAGGTATTAGGCAAGAAAATGTAGAAAATTTTCTTTGTAGATTGGCGATTAACGATTCAATGTTACTAATTGGTTGGGACTCCTATGCAGCTTTATTTAACAGAAAGACTTTCAAGGTCATTAAGGTGTATCAGTGTGGAACTGATGGTTATTTAGGAAGCATTTCATTTTCTCCAACACGTAATCAATTTGTAGTTTCAAATGCAAGTTGGGGAAGAGGCGATATTATATTATGGGATAGAGTTAAAGAATTATCTTATAATTATAAAATGTCTTCTAATTTTGCTGAGGAGGTTTTATTCTCCCATACTGGTGATACTTTATTCGCTATTTCTTCAGGTCCACATATTGGAATGGGTGCGACTATTGAATCAATATCTGTTACTGATACTTTAACAAAATTATTTTGGTCTAATAAAGGATTATTTACTGGTAATTTTAATACTATTGATAATCAATTATTATGTTCCATCGCAAAACGGCACGATTTCGGTAGTAATATATTTAAATTTGGACTTAGTTTAGCAGAATATTCAACTAAATCAGGTGAGAAACTTACTGAATTTCCTATTGGCTATAATGATGTGCAACCTCTGATTTATGGCTGGAAAGAAGAAGCGATTACTGATTTAATTATTTTAAAAACTGAACCCAATGATGTATTTGATTCTTTTAAAAATAGAAGGTTAACTTCTTCAGAAATATTTCAAATTTTTCCGAATCCAGCAAATAATTTTGTTAAAATAAATATTAAATTTGATAATTTGAATATTATTAGCTTACAAATTATTAATAATCTCGGTATTAATGTTTATGAAAATATCCTTTTTACCGATTCTAATGAAAAAGAAATACAAATTGATACGAAAATTTTTTCTGCTGGTGTTTATTTCTGTATAATTAAATCTGGTTATTATATAGAAACAAAGAAGTTAATAATAATTAAATAATATTTTAGAGGTTGAAATGAAAAATATTCTTTTTTTAGTTTTAATATTTTTATGTTTTAATGCATGCAAGCATTTCGATTATCCTGATTTTAAAGATAATTATTCTAAAAGTAAACTGCCTACAATGATTAATGAAATAAATTATATAAATAATGATAATAATAAATTAGATCCTAATATTATCCGAGGTATTTTAATGATGAATCAATTTTGTGAATCAAAGGATTCTTCTTTTGGGATTTTATCTTGGAAATTTAAAAGTTATGCAACCAATAACTATCTTTGGGCAATACCAAGTTTAGGTTCATTATTAATTTTTAATCTTTTCGGAGGCCCATTTTCTTCTCGCACTTTAGACATTCAAGTTGAATTAAATCTTTACGATAATAATGAAAACAATATTGCACGTTATTTGGATAAATTTGTTGGAACTGATTATTCAGCTTTTTATTGGGGGTGGTATGAAAACGATTTAATATACTATATGCAATACTATTTTATAACAAAAATAATTGAAAAATTTTTAGTAGTTATTGAAAAGGATTATGAAGATATTAAAATTAAACTTAAAAATCCCAAAAATTTCCCAAGGAAAAATTATCATGAACAATATTTAAGCATATTAAAAATGGAAGAAAATGGTATTCCTTCAATAGGATATGCTGGCGAAGGCTATTTATATAATAAATTAAAGGGTGATGAATCCTATAATTATATTCAATCATTGTATTTTAATAAATTAAATGTAGAATCTCAATCAGCTGAATTTATTTTTATATTTAATGATATAAAATATAAATTAGTAAAAATAAAACACTTAGCTAGGAGTTATTCTAGTGGATACAGAACAAGTTTAGGTCAATATACATCTACCGAATTATATTATGAAACCATATATTGTATTTTTTTTGAAGACAAATTAATAGTTTGGGGTTTCCCTGGTTCTGGCTTTAAATGTATTGACAAATATAAAAACTCTGAATTTATTAAAAATTTAGATAATATTGTTAGATTGGAATTAGAAACAATAGGAAATCTATTAAAATATTAAAAAAATATGGTATTCGGTTAAAATATTGAACACTTATCATAGTATACTGAAATATTTAACAATTTAAAAGAATTCATCGTTTATAGTACTTAACTATAGCTTCCAATAAATAATAGTTAATTTAAAACAAACACACCCGATTATTGTGAAGTGCCTTCCCATTGTACTTGTCGTCCACGTAGTCA
>JAERMQ010000028.1 GCA_016844745.1 Ignavibacteria bacterium
TCGCTCATTTTTGTTCGGTGAAGTGGTTAAAATTGTTTAACTTATAATTTGTTATGACGTTTATAATTGCAATTTCATTTATTTTCACTGATTAAGGTTTAGATATTACAAATATAACTTGTTCTAATAATACTTCATTCCATACTTTACCACAATCAATTAATCGGGTTAAATGATCATAGATTTGTTCTCGAATAGAGCCCCAATTTGATGCATAAAGAAGAGATTTAGGTACAATAAAGGACAGTAAGCCTTTATTATTTATTAATTCAAAACCTTGTTTGATGAAAAGAATAGCTGTATCATTTGAACTTATATCATATTTATCTAAAAATCTGCGTTCATTTTCTTCTAATTCTCTTCCTCGTACATAAGGTGGATTACTTATAATCACATCAAAACCATGCTTCTCATATCCCTTGCTCTGAGGTTTATAAGAAAATGATGGCTCCTGCACTGTCATTGCTTGGTTTTCTTCAATTTCATCTGTACCATATCCGGCATTATATTCACTCCCTGAATCCTTGAGCTTCCATTCTTTAATATCCTGATAAGTAGAATATCTGAACTTAATAGGATAGGGCTGTTCAGATTCTTTGCCATCTTTTGATTTTTTCTTTGAATAATCCCTGTAGCCGGGAAACACCTGTGGGAACTCCTTAAACCAATTGAAAGCCTTATCTCCGGCTATATCCGGGTCATCTATTAATGAATTACCGCATTTAATATTATCATCCAAAGCTGTTAATTCAGATGTACTGTTTGCTGTTTTAATCCATAACGATAGCTTTGTAATCTCTACGGATTCATTATTCAAATCAACTCCAAAGAGGTTATTTAGGAGTATGTGCTTGTCAAGAGCAAATAATTCACCTTGTCCGCCGGATAATTCTGTGATTTTATCATTCACTTTCTGCCCTTCTGCATAGAGGAAATTGAAAGCCTGATTGAGAAACGCTCCCGAACCACATGCCGGGTCGAGAACTTTTATTTCCATAAGAATTTTTTTGTAAGCAAGCCAGAAATCAAGATGCTTTTCATAAAATCCTAATTCTTTCTTCCTGTCCTCAAGCCAGCCGCCAATTGCATTTTCTACTATATACTTGGTAATGTATTCAGGAGTGTAATATATACCTTCCTTCTTGCGCTTACTTGTCTTTTTATCAAATACTTTACCCTCTATTCCGGCTTTAATTTCCTCAATATCCGAAATTGATTGCTCGAAAATATGTCCAAGAATATTAACGTCAATATCCGATTCAAAGTCATAATCGATTAACCTGAGTATTTCATCAAAAATTTTATCCTTTAAAACAAAATTATCCAGAGCCTTATCCTCTTCAAACAAGCCTCCATTGAATTTGTTGATTTTATGCTGAACCGAACCGTTATTAATCGCTCCGAACAAACCCTTGAGCTCATCCCATATTTTAGTATCTGATGAAATAAATGATTTTTTACCATCGTTTATCAAATCCCTTAATAGGTTTGAAGGCAGCAGTCCGTTATCTGTACAAAAGGAAATGAATATTATCCTATCTAATATATTCTGCGTCTTTTCAAATAGGAATAATTCAAATTCATCTTCTACTAAAAACGGGTACCGGCGAATATTTATATGATATTTGTTATTTTGTTTCAGGTGCTCAAAAAGCTTTGACCTGACATCCTTATATACAAGATAAAATTCTTTTGAAATATTCTTCTCATCAGTTTCATTCTTAGCATAGAGAATATCAATAACAGAATCCCCTCTTTCGTTTATTAGATTCTCTTTACTCATCAGGTAAAAGAATTTTCTGAAATTTTCATACGTACCAAGCTCTTCTATAAAGAATTCTTCATATTCGGTAGATGAAGATTGATGGTAAAGACGGATTTCAATGAAGTTGGAAACAATTACCCATTTGCAGGATTTACCTATTTTATGCTGATAACTGAACGCCTGCTCGATTGGAGTTCTTGTATCATTGTGCCTATGCTGTTTATCGTCAAGAGTTGTATTTGCATCCTTTATCTCAACTGCAACCCGTATGTTTTCACTTTCATTAGAAAAGAACCCCAAGGCAGCATCAGCAGATTTAGAATCAATCGTTGTAAGCTGTTCCGGATTCAGATTCCATTGCTTGGGGCTATTAATCCTATTTTGAAAACCGAGTACATGAGTAAAAATATCATTAATGAATTCGGGTTTTGTTGCTGATTCTTTTGCGGTTTTAATATTGCCGGAATTGATAAAATTTATCCATTTAGTAATTATAGCCTGTTTGCCGTCATAACTTGCTTTATTAGTTTTATCTATCCTATTCAGGATGTTATTCAGGTTCTTGATATTAAAAATATTCTTCTTTAAATTCGGCATAGAATCTCTTCAATCAAATAAGATTAATATTTTTAGCAGTCAGCTCATAATCCTTTCACAAACTTAATATCTTTTAATCTAATAGTCAAATAAAACAAATCTTAATTTCTTATATTATTACCCTTAATCAGTAGTAATTTCTGTTTGTGTTAGCAATTGGATTTCTTAAAAATAAAATAATTTTCTTTTCAAAATCGTTTTAAAATCGTTTTTATGCCATTACTTTTTCTTAAATTATCTTTGCATTGGCGTGTTCTTTGAAATTGCGGTTATAAAAACTTCGTGCTCTTTGTGCATACCTTTGAGACCTTTGTGTTAAATTACTTCACATTTAAAAGAGGAGTTTTTTACCACAAAGAACACAAAGTAAAGACACAAAGTATCACAAAGAAAAAAATTATCAATTTGAAAATTAATAAAATCGTAGAAATCCGTAGAAAATCGTAGAAAATCGTACACAACGGTATCAATACGACAAAACCTTCCGAAGGTTATCAATTAGAATGATGAGAAATAAAAGGTATTCTTGCACTCTTTAAACAAAACCTTCGGAAGGTTAAATCTCAAAAAAAATGCAGCTATCTTTAATTATTAAAGAATAGCTGCATTAAAATTGAGAAGAGTTACTATACTTCCTCAGCAGATTCAACCAATACCGATACTTTGTTCTTAGCAACTTCTGCAAATCCATCCGTTGTTGAGAATGAGTGGGACTTCCCACCAGTTTCGACAACTTTAACTTTACCGTTATCTAAAGAAGAAACAATTGGTGCGTGATTAATCAATACCTGAAACGGTGATTTGCTCCCCGGTAAAGTTACTGACTCTGCTTCTCCGCTATAGATAACCTTTTGCGGAGTTATTATATCAACCTGAAGTTTATTTTCACTCATAATTATTTATTTCTTTAATGTTAATTTCTGCTTTTCTTATGGGCATCGAATACTTCATCAATTGTACCCTTGTAAGTAAAGAAACCCTCATTGATTTCATCGCAATCGCCATCCAAAATGGCTTTGAATCCTGCGATTGTATCACCGATTTTAACGTATTTGCCGGCATATCCGGTGAATTGTTCGGCAACGCTGAATGGCTGGGAGAAATATTTCTGGATCTTACGGGCGCGATATACAGTTAATTTATCTTCGTCAGATAGTTCATCCATACCGAGAATATTTATGATGTCCTGCAAATCTTTGTAAGTTTGAAGTACTTTTCTGCAGCGCATTGCAGTATCATAATGCAAATCACCGATAACATTCGGGTCCATAATTCTCGATGTTGAATCCAATGGGTCGACTGCGGGATATAGTCCCAACTCGGTAATCTGACGGGAAAGAACGGTTTTAGCATCCAAGTGAGAGAATGTATTCGCCGGTGCGGGGTCTGTTAAATCGTCGGCAGGCACATATATAGCCTGAACTGAAGTAATTGAACCTCTGTTGGTCGAAGCAATTCTTTCTTCTAACATACCTAATTCAGTTGCCAAAGTAGGCTGATATCCTACGGCAGATGGCATTCTGCCAAGCAAAGCAGATACTTCTGAACCAGCTTGAATAAAACGGAAAATATTATCAACAAATATTAAAACGTCGCGTCCTTCAACATCGCGGAAATATTCCGCAACTGTTAATGCAGTTAGACCAACTCTAAGGCGGGCTCCCGGAGGCTCATTCATCTGACCGAAAATTAAAGCTGTTTTGTCAATTACACCGGATTCGGTCATTTCCAAATACAGGTCATTACCCTCACGAGTACGTTCACCCACACCTGCAAAGCATGAATAACCGCCATGGTGCTTGGCTATGTTATGAATCAATTCCTGGATAACCACTGTCTTCCCAACACCGGCGCCGCCGAAAAGACCCGTCTTTCCTCCCTTTGTAAAGGGTTCGATAAGGTCAATAACTTTGATGCCGGTTTCGAACATTTCTTTAGTTGTCGTTAAATCAACGAATAGTGGTGGTTGACGGTGAATTGGACTATGGAATTCGGATGTAATCTCACCTTTGCCGTCGATAGGCTGACCTATGATATTGCACATTCTGCCAAGCATGGCAGGACCAACGGGTACAGTTATCGGTGCGCCGGTATCGATAACTTTCATACCGCGTACCAAACCATCGGTAGTATCCATAGCAACTGAACGAACGCGGTCTTCGCCTAAGTGCTGCTGAACTTCGCAGACAAGAATGTCTTCTTTATTAGTTTCTATATTATGTCGGGGAATAAGGAGAGCATTTAATACTGCGGGATGATAACCGTCGGGGAATTCAACGTCCACTACCGGTCCGATAACTTGTACAATCATACCTTCGTTCATAGACATCTTTCTATAATTTGAAAAAATTTATTTCCATATTTATTCCTTAAACCAAAGCTGCAGGCAGCTTAATCTTTAAATCCAATTTTAAAAATTCAAACAGGTAAACAAGCAAGTTTGAATTAAATCAATAAACATTGAATTAAAAAGCAAAAATAACTAATAATATTAATTTAGGCAATAATTTATTAAGAATTTTTTTAATTTAATTTTAGCCAATAAATTTTATAATTAAAAATCCCCAGTGAACAAGTGAATCAGATACTTCTGAAAAATAATTAAGACTTGTTGAAAAAGTAAAGAAGAATGTCATTCGTAAGCGAAGTGAAGAATCCAGAAGCGGCATTGGGAGTGGATTCTTCACTTCGCTTACGAATGACATTCTTCCAAATAATTAGTTTTTCCACAGACTATTAACAAAGAAAAATACTGATTGAATCAATGATTTATTTTTTTAAAGTTCGATTCACCCTGTCATTCCTTATATAGACCCCTACCCCATCAGCTTCCGAAATGAAAGTATAATTCGAGTCTATTATTTTTTTAATTTCCGGAAATTTATCAAATCCGTATATTGACTTGTCAGTAACGTAGAAACTTGTCTCTGATATTACATCTAAAAATACTACCGGTTTATTTTCCTTCAAATCCTCGGCGTAAAGTTGCAAATAATATTCCTGGTTTGGCGAGGGAACTACCTGAAAATAAATATGTGAATGTCGTGTCCCCTGAATCATTCCCGATTCAATATAGCAATGGCTTCTCCAACCCCAAATAGCCATTTTTTCATCAGGTTTGGCATACTTTTGAATAACAGGGAGATACCTGTTTTTATAAAACCATTCTTCAACTTTTTGCAGGGTAAATTCAAATCCTTTATTACCGGAGATTATCAGATATGAATTTGCTATAAGTGTAACAGTTAGAAAACCGTATGTCAGTTTTTTCAAAAATTTTTGACTGTTGTTTATAATCTTGCAGTAATTATTCTTGAAAATGTATAAAAAGATTCCAGCTGAAAAAGTAAGGGGTATATAGAATAAAATCTGATAATGATAAAAAATATTTTTAGGTTTAATTATTGAATAATAACTGCAAAATAACAATACCACAGATAACAGAAGAAAATTAAAATCATAAATTTTCCAGGTTATAGACTTTCTATTTTTTATAATCTTAAAACCGGTCAATAGAATAATTATAGATAAAGAAATAAGAAAACCAATCCCTGCTTTTCCATGCAATTTAATAAATATAAATGGTCCAAAATTTGAAATATTGCCAAAATAATTTTTCAATCCATCTGTTGCATATTGCCAATTATTAATTATATATAAACTGAAGAATTCATCAATTAAATCGTATTTATAAAATACCAATATAGCAATTATGGTTGGTAATAAAGATGAACCCAGGAAATTAGATATTCTTATTAACTTAACTTTTTTCTCAATTTCTTTCTTTCTTATTTCAACAAAAATATATACTAAAGCAATACCAAAGGCAATTGGAACAGTTTGTAATTTTATAAATGGAAATAATCCTAAAAGTAAGCCTAAATAAAAAATTAATGCATGATGCCTATATGAGGAAATACTCAACTTAACGAACAAAAAAATGGTTGCCGACATGGTTAAGAAGACCAGATATTCTGAGCCATAGAAAATTACGGTTCCATTATTCGTAAGAGCTATTATCAGTATCAATGCTATGACCGGTATTTTAGCAAAATCTCTATCACAAGCTAAAATAAGAGTACGATAAATAATAATCAATCCTGGAATTAAACAGAAAACCATTCCAAACATTCGTGCATTAGCGTAGTTCAAGGATAATCCAAATAGTTTGAGAATTAAAACAGCATAAATTGAAATAGGACCAACGGTTGTTCCATCAACCGAATGCCAAAATAAGGGATTGTTAGAAAGTGTCATTGCTTCGGCAAGCAACTGTGGTTCATCCTGGTCAAGAAAATAAATTACCGAATTAGGCAGCCGCAATAAAATGATTCCGAAAACAATCAAGAAATAGAAAAATTTTTCAGTGAATAAAAACCTGAATTTCTTGAAATTAACTCTTTTATCCGGGAAGATGCTATAATAGCAGATAATTATCAATAATGCAAGGTAAATAAATGCGGACAGACGCCAGCAAAAATATCCGTAATAAGAAGTAGTATTTATCAGGTATTTGGTAAATTCTGCTAAATTACCCGGAAATCCGTCATAAAGATTTGTCATATTTGCTAACAAAAAATCCTAATTTTAAATCACATCGAATTTTAATATTTTCAAAATTAATAATTTTCCTATTAGTTAAATACAATCAATACATTTATTCATCATCCTTGACCAATGATACTTTGCTCTCCATAAAATTATTCTTAAATTATATTTTAGTAAATTTAAAATTATAATACTTTTTTTATGAGAATTTTATAATCGTAATAATGAGCAGTATAGTAGAGGCAGATTCCTTATCGAAGAATTTCGGTAAAACACGAGCATTGAATAATATTAGCTATCATGCTGAAAAAGGTGAAATATTAGGATTCATCGGTCCTGATGGTAGCGGGAAAACAACCAATTTCAGGATTCTGACAACACTCTTAAGACCGAGTTCGGGGAAAGCTTCAATATTCGGATTGGATTCGGTAAAAAATTTTCGTGAAATAAGACCACGGCTGGGGTATATGCCGGGACGTTTTTCGCTTTACCAGGATTTAAGTGTCGAAGAAAATTTGCAATTTTTTGCTTCTATTTTCGGTTCAACAATAGAAAAAAATTATGCGCTTATAAAAGACATTTATATAATGCTCGAGCCGTTTTCCAAGCGTCCTGCCGGCAAACTATCCGGTGGGATGAAGCAAAAACTTGCTCTTTCCTGCGCATTGATTCATAAACCCGAACTATTGATTTTAGATGAGCCTACAACTGGTGTCGATGCGGTTTCCCGTAAGGAATTCTGGGATATGCTTATTCGATTAAAGGAACAGGGTATTACTATTCTTGTTTCAACTCCATATATGGACGAGGCTAGCATGTGCGATAGAGTGGCTTTGATTCAGGATGGTGTGATTTTAAATATTGATACTCCTGATACTATAGTGAAAAATTTTGATAGGCAGCTATTTTCTGTAAAGTCAACTGACCGCTATAAGTTGTTACAAGTTTTAGGAACTTCATTATACTGTCACTCAGTTTATCCTTTCGGTGAATTCATGCATTATATAGATAAACGAAATGAAATTTCAGTGAACGATATTTCAAATTTTTTAAATGATAATGGTATAGTAAATACAGAAGTTAAAATCGCAAAACCTAATATTGAAGATTGTTTCATGGAATTAATGCTTAAAAATGAACGGAAATGAAATACCAGTCATTGTCGCTAAAGATTTAACCCGCAAATTCGGGAAGTTTGTAGCCGTCGATAAAATCAGTTTTGAAGTAAAACCAGGTGAAATTTTTGGCTTTCTCGGCGCTAACGGAGCCGGTAAAACGACAGCTATAAAGATGCTTACAGGATTACTCATTCCTTCCAGTGGAAGGGCTTCCGTTGCCGATTTTGACGTTTTTAAACATACTGAAGATATTAAAAAGAGAATCGGGTATATGAGTCAGAAATTCTCTCTTTATGATAATTTAACTTTATTCGAGAATATCCGCTTCTATGCAGGTATTTATGGTATTCCTGATAATGAAATCAAAACGAAAGCCCATTCATTACTTAAAAAATTTGCTGTTGAGGAAAAAAAAAATGAATTGGTTGGCTCGCTTCCTTTAGGCTGGAAGCAGAAATTGGCATTTTCTATTGCAATTCTGCATAATCCCAAAATAGTTTTTCTGGATGAACCAACGGGTGGCGTTGACCCTATAACCCGGCGACAGTTCTGGAATTTGATTTATGAAGCTGCCCACAACGGGACTACTATCTTCGTTACAACACATTATATGGATGAAGCAGAATATTGCGACCGCATCTCAATCATGGTAGATGGCAGAATTGAAGCTATGGATACACCCGGTAATTTAAAACAAAAATATTCCTGCGAGTCTATCAATGATGTATTCATCAAGCTTGCAAGAGGTTCATAAATTTTACAATGCTATGACATTTTGTGCCATTTCACGGAAGGAATCTTCATGGGTTACAATAATTGCCTGTTCTAATGATTTCAACATTACATGAATAGATTCGGCTAAGGCAATACGTCGCTCGGAATCAAGATTAACAGTAGGTTCATCGAAAATTGCAAAATTTGCTTTAGTCATTAAACTTGCCATTGCTGCCCGAACAGCTAATGCAACGCTCACCTGCTCACCCCCGGATAGCATCTCAAATCGGCGCTTATTCTGGGACTCCTGAGTGCTGCTGCCTAATTCAAGATAAATCTGATATTTATCGTTATCATCATTAATCCAACGAATTGATTCATTTTGACCTGAAATCTTACGATAATTTTCTGTAGCCAAAAATTCTATACCTTCCAATAGCCGCTTGGATACATATCGTCCCATGTTCTTAATATTATCCCTGAAAATATTTGTCAGGTTGATTTTTTGCTGCAACCTTTTTTTCTTCTTTTCAATTTCACTAACTATTAATTTCTTCGTTTCATTATTTTTGATTTCTTCCTCTTTGGCTTTCAGTTCAGCGGTGACTTTACCATATTCCGTATGATACTGGTTCTGCTGAAACTGTCTCTGATTCAAAGAATTCTGAATTTGATTTAGCTGTTCTATTGAAAAGCAGTTTTTTAATTCTCCAAGTTCGATATTCAGCGAAATAATCAAAGTATTAATACTTTGTATATCCTTTTCTATTTCTTTCATTTTATTTGTAAACACCGCCTTCTCGGCAGCTTTGGCTCTATTCGATAGAAATACATTATATGCTGATTGCAGGGATTCGATTTGATTGGATATAAAATCTCTTTTTAATTTAAGTTCAGGTAAATTCTTTGTTGGTCCCGTCAGTTCTTCGATTTGAGTAATAATAATTTGTTTCTGATTGAAATATTCCTCTGAAGAACTTCTGCATTTCGATATTTGAATATCATTTTCACTAATAATATTTAAAATATTGGTTACTTCAAGATTACAACCCTTGGATTTTTCCTGTAAATTCAAATAATTTGTATTTTCTATCTGGTACTTATTATTCGATTCCTTTTTCATTTCCTCAAGATATTTTTGAGCAGATTCAAAATCCCGTGAGTCAGTAGAATTCTGCTCAAATTCAGGATTATCGTTTATAAATAATTTGAATTTCAATTCGTAATTTTCACGTTCTTTTTCAAGCAAGGCTAAATTGGAGGTAATATCCTTTATATTCTTTTCAGTTTCCCTCCCATTTTTTAATTGTTCTTCATACTTGGTCGAATCTTTATTAGCAGCTATAAATTCATCGTCAATGCCTGAATAGTCCTCAATTTGTATGTATTTTGTTTTAATCAGGTTTTTAATTTCTTTGTCCTTATTTTGGAAATATTCAGATGGATTAGTACCTTGCGAAATATTGATACAATTTTCTTTCAGGAAAGGACAATCCCCCTTGCTTAGTTGTTTAGCAGCTTCTTCATTATCATTCAAACGTGCATTCAACTGAGCAAGTTCATTCAGGTACAGTTCAAGCTTTTCTTTCTTCTTATTCAACTCATCGATTTTAATTTTTAATTCGGCAATTTTCTTTTCAATTTCTACAGGATTTACTTTGTGTTCCTGATGAAAACCGAGTTTGGTTCTTGTATCATCAATATTTAATTTAATACTATTAAGTTCGATTATTTTATTATCAAATTCAGTTAAAAGAAAAGTTTTTTTATTTAAGGAATCAAATAAAATTTTTACCAATAAATCTTGCGTAATCAATTCATCAGACAATTTATTTTTTTCATCTGTTTTATCATTATTTAATTTTATTAATTCATTTTTCCTGCAATTAAAATTCTCAAATTCAGCATTCAATTTGGCTTCTGATTTTTCTATTTTATGTTTATCCATTTCCAACTTGTTGCATTTGGTTTGAAGCTTTTCCAAATCGGTAATCGATTTTGATATTTCTTTCAATTCACCTGATAGTTCTAAATATTTATCATATTGGATTTGGTTCGCCTCCAATACTTTTTCGGCATTTATTGCATCAATAAGGCTTTGATTTGCTTCGGATAAATCTTTTTCCCTGAATTCAAGTAAATTAGTATTATTTTTTAGATTATTTTCTTTTGTTTCTATGGTGTTTTTTAAATTATTTAATTTCCCTAATTCAGCTCCCAGTCCGGTTAATTCCTTATCGATACTTGAAATTTGAGTTTGTAAAGAATTCTTAGATTCTTCAAGATTTTTAAGTTCAACAATTAATTCCTCTGAATTTCTAATATCACGGCTTATTTCTTCATATTTTGTTAATTCAATATCATAATCGGTTTTGTATTTTACTTCAGCTTTTTGGCTAAAATATTTGTAAATTTCACCATAGATAGCAGTATCGAAAACCTCATTGAATGCTCGTTCACGATTAGCAGGTGTTTCCGAAAATATCTCTGTCAGTTTATTTTGATTCGCAGTAATGACATGCAGATAAATGTTTGAAGGATTGGATGTTATGCCGGCAAGGCGTGCAATTTTGTTAGTAACATCATTATCAGGAACTCTGGAATCAGACTCTCCGCTTACTACAAGCTTATGAACAGACTTAGAGCCAAGTTTACGAATAACAGTGTAATCCAAATCGTCATTTCCTGTAAAGTCAACCTGAATATCCGCAACTGACTCACCCTCCCTGACAGCATCTTTCTGAGTAGTACGGAGTTTTGCATCGAACATTGCATATCCAATAGCTTCAAGAATAGAAGTTTTGCCGGAACCATTATTCCCAATAAGAAGATTCATTCCCGATGAAAAAGATACATCAAGCTTTTCATGATTCCTGAAATTGTTGAGAATGACACGATTAATCTTCAATTTCAGTCTCCCTTATCCCGATAATTTGTTCGAGTAATGAGTCGAAAGTCTCTATGAATCTATCTTCCTCGTTTTCGCGTTGATAATCTTTCAATTTGTTTAATGATGTAATTGCTGTTTCCACATCCTTACCGAAGCTCTTCCATCCTGAGATTAAATCCCTTTCGATTTGCTCTACGCCTAAGGTTGGATTAGTAAAATCATGAAAAACAGAAGAATTGTTAAATAAATAAATATAAGACTTCAAAGCGCCTTTACGCATTAGCATTGCTTCACAAGCCGTTAAATCAACAAAGAAATTAGAATTTTGCCAAAGTTCCATTATTACTATTGTTTCACCAGGGATAATATCTAAAGATGAAATAAAATCATCGAACTCAGTTGCAAATGTTGAACTATCAGATGCTTTTAATTTAATTTGCAATTTTATTGAATGCCTTTGCTCAAGTTGAATAAATCGATAATCCTCAGTATCAGTATCAAAAATAATTACACCTTTCTTCTGCCCAATTTCTCCCCAATCCCAGTATTCAGGTGAGCCGGGTATAAAGAAAAATGGTTTTGAAGCAGGATACTTGCTATGATAATGGAAATGCCCTCCGGCTGCATAAATTACTTTATTATTCAATAAATCAATTGCGGTTTTTGGAACTGAGTCATGGAATCCAAGTCCATCAGATATTGCAGTGTGAATAAGCACAACATTCTTTTCTTTTGGCTGGGAGTTAAGGAATTCTGCAAACGCTGATATAGTCTCTGCTGCCATAGCTCCGGGATATCCCAATCCGTAAAAATTAATATCTTTATACCCTATTGGAACAAAATGGTATGAATTATCCTTAAAATAATAATAGGGTCTTTTAAGCAGTTCTTTATTTGAGAAGTACATCAACCATGATTCTGCTTCATTTCCGGGAGTAAAATTATCATGGTTTCCTTCGATAACAATAATTTCGATATTTTCGTTGTGAAGCTGCTGCAGTAGATGCTCTGCACGTTCGACAACATCAGGGATTAGTTCACGTCTCTCGAATAAATCCCCTGCAATCAGCACTGCATCTACTTTCTCAGAAATTGCGAGATTCACTATTCTTGCAAAAGCTGAGAAATAATCTTCATAACGCTTTCTCGAGAAATCACTCGTCGCGGGTCCTGTAGGACGTCTTCCCAAATGTATATCCGCACAATGAAGAAATCTCATTTTTTTATAAATTAATAAATTGAATAGCTATTAGTTTAGAGGATGCGTGAAAAAGAAAGAAGAATGTCATTCTGAACGAAGTGAAGAATCCAGTCCCAATGTAATATCTGGATTCTTCACTTCGTTCAGAATGACATTCTTCCAATATTATGTGTTTTGACAGAATCACTCTATATTTAAAAAAAAAATTATCTATCAAGCTGCTTCTTCGCTCAAACCAATATATTGCAAAGCTTTATCAATACTTGCTCCTTCCCTTATTATCTGGAAAGAATCCGTAGTCATATCAATAATGGTAGATTGCCCGGAAAAGTTGTATTCATCCGACTCCACAGCAACATCTACCAAGTGCATGTATGCTTTTATCAATTCATCATAATTTTCGAAATATTCATCATCACGCTTTGCTGAAATAGAAATCATGGGAGCGCCAAGGTCTATCAAAAGTAATTGAGATAATACATTATCAGGAACGCGGATGCCGGATGTTTTCTTTTTTGGATTTTGAGCAAATACCGGTACTAATTTCGATGCAGGTAGTATAAATGTATATGGTCCGGGAATCAATCGCTTTATTGTACGATATGCAGCATTGCTGACTTTAGCAAATTCCGAGATATTTGATAATGATTCACACAAAAAGGTTAATTCATGAGTCTCCGGAATATTTCTTATAGCCTGAATTCGTTGGATTCCTTCTTTGTTCGAAAGACTACAGCCAAGGGAAAAACCCGTATCGGTTGGGTAAAGAATCACAGCTCCCTCGTTTAATGCTTCTACAACTTTTGCTATTTTGCGTAATTCAGGCGTTTCCGAATGAATTGACAGCACTAAAGCACCCATTTTTCCTCCAAAATTTTTATTAAGAAATTTATTTTGTTTTTTAAATTTATTCACCTTATCAACTTTTATTTTCCGTCATTCTTTTTATTATTCTTATTTAATTTCCATCGTTGCTTTTTATGTCCTTTAATTTACCCTCTTTATACTTATAATACCAGTAAAGAGGTAATCCAAGCGCCACAAGCAGCATTCCAAACAACGAATTTATTATTATCGTTTTACCTGCCTGATAATTAATAATGTCATTATACAAAGTAAAAACGACAAAAACAAATGCAAAAATAACAAAAATTGCCGGAGTAACAGGATAACCGAACGTTTTGTATCGCCGTGGCTCATTGGGCATTTTTCGACGTAATATGAATACTCCGAATGCTCCGGCGCCATAAAAAATCCAACTTACAAAAATCAGCATATCGGTCAAATCGTCGAACTTACCACTTAATACTAAAAGCGATGTCCAAACTGCCTGAAGTATTAAAGCATTACCGGGTGTTCTGAATCGGGGTTGGATTGTTCCTATCGAACGAAAAAATAAATTATCGCGGGACATGGCAAAATATACGCGTGCTGAAACCATTATTGTTCCGTTGGAAGTGCCGAATGTGGAAATCATCACTGCCGCAGAAATAAATGCTCCACCGAGATAAGAGATTAAAGCAGGGTCAGTTAATCCCCAACTTCCGGCAAATCCACCAAATGCAATACGGGCTACATCTGCCGCTACCAGCTTTGAGCCTGCCATCTGCCCAACCGGAATTATGTAAAGATATGCCAGATTGATTAAAACATAAACCGTTATAACGATTATAGTACCGAAAAATAATCCAAGTGGGATGTTTCTCTGAGGATTCCTGACTTCACCTGAAATGTAGGTGATATTATTCCATCCGTCGTAAGCCCAGAATGCTGCGGATAATGCCATAATAATCCCTGTAAAAATTCCTGCTGCTCCCATTGAGGTATATTTTGGTGCATCCAATGTGAAGTTACCCGCTGAACCGCTTGAACTCCCGATTGCAAAAGCAAACAAAGCTAATATGGCAGCTACTTTCATTGATGTAAACACGACAGAAATCCTGCCGCCAAATCGTACTCCGAAATAATTTACTGCTGTCAATCCTGTAACTACCGCTATCGTTAGCAGCTTCACTCCAATATTGGAAAGAGGCACTATATCGCCAATCCAGGGTATGTGAAGGATTAAACTTCGTTCGATTTCAGGAGGAAAATGGGGTAAATGTATGAAATATTCAGTGTATTCGGAGAATATATAGGTAATCGAAGCTATTGAGCCGGTTTGAACTACCGCGAACATTGCCCAGCCATATAAAAATGCTGCCAGCCTTCCATACATCTTTTCGAAATATATATACTGCCCTCCGGTTTCGGGAAACATGGATGAAATCTCAACATTGGTCAATGCACCGAAGAGAGTTATAATCCCGGCTATTACCCACACCCCCAGCAGCAATTCCGGCGAACCAAGCTCTGATGCCATTAATGCCGGTTTCTTGAAAATCCCTGAACCTATAACCGCACCTACGACAATTGCTATTGTTACTCCCAAACCAAGCTTGTGCAGTAATCCGCCGTTATTATCCTTTCCTAAATCAGGCATTCAAGAACCCTGATTTGTCTATATTCATCAACTTTTTTCCTTTAATTTTTTTTCTTGAAAAACTGCCTTTAGATTCATTCCCTAATTTAAGATAATAGAAAAAGTCAGGAAGAATGTCATTCGTAAGCGAAGTGAAGAATCCAAATGCCGCATTGGGACTGGATTCTTCACTTCGCTTACGAATAACATTCTTCTTGGTTTTTCAGACAACCTCGTATGCAGGAATCCCCATAATCGCTCCAGCAGGGGATTCCTGCATTCGCAGGAATGACAATCATTTGCTATTAATAATTCTATTTTCTACTTGATACAAACTACTTTATTCACAAATATTTTATCACCAATATTCATTTTACATAAATACGTACCTGATTCGATATTTTCCAATTGCCATGATTGAGTTTGATAGCCGGCATCCATAGCAACATTACATAATTTCCTAACACTTTCGCCCATCAGGTTTAATAATTCAATCTTCACTTGTTCAGGTTGTATCAATTTATATGATATTGATATAGAAGTTGTAAATGGATTGGGATAAAATTTAATTTCCAATAATACTTCTTTACTATTGTCTTTAACATTGGTGGTATCTGTCCTGGTAGTAAAACGCCAGGCATCAGACCAGGTGGATACACCATCCTTGTTGAAAGCTTGTACATGCCAGTAGTATGTCTTACCATTAAGAAGATTATATATATCTTTTTCGGTTGAAGTAATCGAATCGTATGTAAAATCAAAGGTACTCATTAATGGGTCTGTAGTGATTTGCAAACGATAGAACTGTGCGCCGGGATTGATATCCCATCTTAAATATAATACCGTTGATTGGTCTGTAGCATCATTGAGGGGGATTTTTAGAACTTGCTTAATTAGACCGGTTGTAAAGGTTCTAATGCTCGACCAGTTCCCCTTTTTGGTAGAAGTTTTCCCACGAACACGCCAATAATATTGAGTATATCCCCTCAATGGTTTGGAAATGATTCTCTGTCCAACCACGGTTGAATCCTCGAATACAAGGTTAGTAAAATTTTGATTAGTTGCAACCTGAATATGATAATTCGGATTTGAAGCTAAAGAATCCCAAACGAATTCTGTTAACAATAGACAATTTTTAGCGCTATCCTCAGGAAGAGTAAGTTTAGGTGGAGGCATTGCAGTAGTAAAATTCCATATCTCACTCCAGATACTCGTTCCGTCGGAATCACTTGCCTGTATCCGCCAATAATACTGACTGTCATAATCTAGAATAAATAATGAATGGGAAGTATCTGTCTCAGTTTCACCACTAAAAATTGTTAAAGAGAAATCGTATTTCTTCGCAACTTCAATGGTGTAATTTTGAGCTCCAATTGACCGTTCCCATAGGAAAGTAATATCTTTAAATATATCTTTGGAATTATTTGCAGGAAGTAGAAGTCGAGGAGCTGCAACAACTGATTTAAATGACCAAACAACAGACCAGGGTGAAGTACCGGCTTTTGCTTTGGAACGCACACGCCAATAAAACTTAGTATAATAAGCTAAATTTTTTGTAAAAGTAGTATCCTTAATGCCGGATGAATCGGCAACTATTTTGGCAAATAAACTATCGGTAGCTACCTGAATTTGATATGTCGAAGCGCCATTTGAAGCCCACCAACCGAATAAAACCGGAGAAGCAATTCCTCGTGTATTATTAACAGGATATTTCAACAAAGGAGGTCCAACTATTGTTGTAAATTTCCAATCGGTTGACCATTCGCTAACTGAGGCATCAACCTTGGAACGAACATGCCAGTAATATTCCGTTTCGTAATTCAAAGGGTAAAAGACAGTATAGGTAGTAGCTGCAATTGTAGCCGTTTCGATTACATTTGTGAAATCCAAATCCGTTGCCAATTCCCATACGTACATTTCGGCTTTAGCTGCGGGATTCCATTTGAAACCTGGCTTAAGTGGCACGCCTGTCGAATCATTTTTTACATATACATTGACCGGCACTGGCATTGTTGAACCATTGTAAATCCGGTGAAGTACGTCAGTCCAAAAGAAAACATCACCCTCATAGTTTTTGCAGATTCCTCGTATATATGAGTTATTGAAATCATAAGACAATGTATCCCACTTTATTCCACCGTTTTTTGAAACATAAAATCCGTTACCGAATTCCCTGTAAGCATAGACATAATCATTGTTTGTTACAAATACTCTTGCGATATTCGGTGGCGGATTTACATAACCCAGTGTATATCTGAACCAGGATGTCCCATAGTCTGTCGATTTATATATTCCATCTAAGGCTGAAAGATAGATATTTTCCTGGGAATCAAAATCAATAGTTGTTAAATCGGTTTGTGAAATTGTAGATGAAGTCCATGAAACACCATTATTATCTGATTTGATAAAATATCCCACAGTGCCTATCCCATAAACATCGCCATTGAAATTTACTCCAATATTCAATATCACTTTCTGGTTTGTTGAAAATGCACCAACCCACGAAGCTCCGCTGTTACTGGACATTAAAATATTGAAAGTAGGTGGTGAATCTTTTCCTGGCGGAGGGATATATTGAAAAATATAAACCCTATTTCCCGGACCAACTGAAATAGCTCTGATCTCATTAGAAACAGATGCAAGATTAGTCCAATTTATTCCTTTATCAGTAGATTTATAAAAGCCCAAATCACACGCAGCATAAATGACTCCATTAGAATCCATCGCCATTCGTGAGTAAATCAGGTTCGTCATGTTCGGACCCTGCCACGAATATCCATAATCGGTTGAACGATAGTAACCGGCTCCTGTATTAGTTGCAAACATTAAACCGTTTTTAAATGCTGCAACAAGGTATTTATTATCATCCATTATTGCTCCGGGTGTCCAGGACCTGCCCTGGTCGGAACTTTTTTGAATGCCGGTACTGGGTTTTGCAAGAAAGAATGAATCACGTGATGCCTTAACAATAGCATTAACACCATATTTATTAGCGCTTGATTGCCTCCATTTCAATTGCACTTTTGAGTCATAAAACCATGAGCCGGCATTGCAGGTTCCGACAACCAGGTCATAATTTTTATCAAATGCTATTGCAGAAATATTTAAATCCGTTAATCCTGTTGTTGGGAATTGTACCCATGAAAGTCCGTGGTCAGCGGAATAATAAACTCCTTTACCCTGTGTTGAGGTATAAATATCACCGACAGAATTTTTCGTAAAATCATTAATAAACTTTGTTGAGAGACCGGAACTTGAGCGTATCCAATTTGAGCCGTTATCCGTAGAACGCCAAATTCCGCCACCTTTGGTTCCTGCAATGACCCATCCCACTTTAGAAATAATCAGTGCATTAATATCCCAATGCATCAAACCGCTATTCAATTCCTCGAAGGTTACGCCATTGTTTTTCGAGCGATATACCCCATTACCACGGGTTCCTACAAAAATATGACCGGTATCGTTAATAGCGACTGCTTTCACAAATAAATTATTGATTCCATTATTGAGCGCCGACCATGTTTTATTTGAACTATCATAACTGAACAACCCGCCACCATTGGTACAGGCATACAATATCCCTGTTTTGGAAATTCTTATGCAATTAATATATTTATTCGATAAACCATTACTCATTGGTGTCCAGGAACCGCCTTCATCAACGGATTTATAAATTCCGTCTCCCCATGTCCCAAAATATAGAACGTTATTCGCGGCTGCCGCAAAACTGTTCTTGCTATTCATATACGGTGAATTAATTTGTCCGACACGGTCCTGTGCTTTTACATTCATTAAAGCACAGATGATAAATATTATCATTAATATATATTTTAGAGTCTTCATTATATTTGCCCGAAATTTATAAAAATTATTTTTTGGGATAAGCAGGCTTATCCGGGAATACGAACGGTTCTTCTTTAATTTGCTTCATTAAGAGTTCAATAGCTGTTTCTAATTGCTTGTCCCTGCCTGCCATTGCTGATTCAGGGTCGTTATCGATAAGCAAATCAGGGTCGGCTCCATGATTTTCGACCCACCATTTCCCTTCTTTTCCGAAGAAAGCATTATTAGATTGCTCAATATTACCACCATCTATGGTTGGCTGGCCGTTCAGGATACCTACTAATCCACCCCACGTAGGAACACCGATTACAGTGCCTAATTTCCTTGCTTTGAAATGCTCAAGAAAGGCTTCACCATCAGAGCCGGTATATTCATTAGCAAGGGCTACGAGTTTACCATTTGTTACCGAACCCGGATAACGGAAATGGTTCATATCTTTGACACAATTAAATGCTACCATCTTTCGCTCGAGTTTATCAATCATAAAATATTCCGTCCAACCGCCGCCATTGCCCCGTACATCGATTATCATCCCTTTGCGGTAACGATATGCCCGCCAGTATTTATCGAATTGACCAACGTTATAATCGCCCATTGCAGTAAGATGCATGTATCCTATTTCACCATTTGACAATTCCTCGATTTTCTTAATATTATCTGAAATCCAACGCTCATAACGCAAAGAATATTCAGAAAAAACCGGTTCAATCTCATAAGTACGCGTATCTTTGCCCGAAGGATTAGAGGCAATAGTCAATCGAATTTTAGCTCCTATTGGTATTTGCAAATATTTATAAATATTATCGGGATATTTAATTTCTTTTCCGTCAATAGCGAAAAGGTAGTCTCCTTCTTTTATATTCACATCCGGTCTGGTCAGGGGTCCTTTAATATTGGGATTAAATTCTGTAGGTCCGAATATTTGAGCGAATTTATAATAACCGGTTGCATCTGCTTTGAAATCGGCTCCAAGGCAGGCAAGATAGAGATTGTCTCCAAATCGCTGCTGTGGACCCATGTCTCCGCCTCCTACATAAGTATGTGACACACATAATTCGCCTACCAACTGCGATAACAGCCAGTTAAGGTCACTTCTTGAACGCAGGTTTGGCAAAAATGCTCGGAATTTCTCGCCAAGAGCCTTCCAATCCTTTCCATGGAATCCGGGGTCGTAGAAGAAATCTCTATACCATCGCCATGCATCGTTGAAAATCTGCTCCCATTCTTTCTTATATTCAACTAAATAACTCATATTATTCAGATTCACTTTATCCCTAAGAGATAAAGAAGAATATAATTCACCTAAACCGGAAATATAATAATCATTTGATTTTTTAACGATAATATGCTTTCCGTTCGGGGATAGCTCCCAATTGTTAATCTTTTCATTTAGTATTTTTTCCTTTTTACTTTTAATATCAAAAATATGCAAATCCCATCTCTCACCCGGACTCGGTTTGAAAACTCCACGATATTCTCCCCCCTCGTATCCATCAACCGAAGAAAAGGTTAATTTACCGGCGCCTGCTTTTAAATAAAAATAATTGCCGGATTTTACAGGGACTTTGAATATTCTCGAACGAAGGTTATCTATATCAATCCTGAATTCATTGTTTTTGTTATCGCTTGTATCCGTATCGATGAATGGCGGCGGCAGACCTGCCTTTAGTTGAACAGCCATTATTTCGACGGGATGATTAATTACATGATTATCCTCGAAAATATCCATCCGCACTCCGAAATCCTGGTAGGCAAGGTAATACAAGAATTCACCATTTGCATCAAAAGTAGGATTCATGCAATCATAGAAGCCGGTGGTTATCGGCTCGATTTTGGCACTTTCAAGACTATAGAGAAAAACCTGGTTATTTCGATTGTACTGTACGAAAGAATATGCAATCCATTTGCTGTCCGGCGACCAGACGTAATCGCTGACTTCCCAGTAAAATTCATCGTTTTTCAATTGTCGCGAACTATCGATAGCTATTAATTTTTTATCCTCAATATCAATATAAAACAAAGTAAAATCCTTATTGCCAAATAGAATTTTTTTGCTGTCGGGTGACCAAATTAATTTATATACAGTTTTAGCCATATCGTTCGTAAGCCTCACCCACTGTGCATTTTCATCTTCAATGCTTTTTATATATAATTCATATTCACCTGTTTTCTCTGAGAAAAAGGCTACCCATTTTCCATCAGGTGAGATTTGCGGGAAACGCTCGCGTGTGTCATTTGTATTTGTTAAATTCTTTGTCTTAAATCGCGAAATTGTACTCGAAGGAACCGAGTAAACATCGCCTCTTGCCTCGAAACATGCATAATTACCATCATTTGTAATCCTCATTGTTTGAATATAATCGGAAGGATTTATATTTCGATTAGCAAGCTTCCAATCATCTGTTATACAATTCACCTCGACTTTTTCGGATTTTTTCGTTACCGGGTCGAATACATAAATATATCCTGCATTTATATAAATTATTTTCTTACCGTCGGAAGAACTCATCTGAACATCGAAATCTTTATAAAATGTTACCTGCTCAACTTTTTTAGAAGCAAAATCATAAAAAAATAAATTGGAAATACCGCTTTCATCCCTGTCGGAGACAAAATACATTTGAGAGCCTACCCACATAGGATATGCGTTTTTACCGACATAATCCGTTAACTTTGAATATTTTTTCGTTTCGAAGTCATAGAGCCATATTTCCTGGAATTGACCGCCTTTATACCTCTTCCAATAGTATTCTTCACGACCGCGAGGACAGTAAATCATTTTTTTACCATCGGGCGAAAAACTGCAAAGAACTCCACGTGGAACCGGCAATGGTTCCGGCATAGAACCATTCAAATCGGTTGAATAAAGCCTGGTTATTGGTCTGAATGTATTTTCCAGATTAGTCCGGAAAATTACATTCTTTCCATCAGGGGTCCAGGTTACTGCCTGGCAACCGGAATTATACGTTAAACGTTTGGGAAGACCAGCTACAAGCTTATTGTCTTCAGATAACGAAATTAAATATAGGTTACCTGAACCATTATAATCAGCAGAAAATATAATGTTTTTACCATCGGGAGAAAACTTAGGTGATGTTTCGTTACCAGGGTGAGAAGTCAGTCGCCATGCAGTTCCAAATGCTTTACTGCAAAGCCATATATCTCCATCATAAGAAAATGTAATTTTGCCTCCTTCACTGATATCGGGAGACTGCATTAGACGGCTTTGAGCAAACATGGAGCTTATCGAAACTAATATGCCGATAAAAAATAATAATACATTCATAATATATTTATTTTTGAATTATTAAAATTAAAATTTATTACATTAGATTATAAAAAAATAAATTGTCATTCTGAACTCCAAAATACAGTCCATAATAAAAATAAAAAATGACAAATTCAAGAGAAACCCCCTAACCCCCTTTGAAAAAGGGGGGACAACCAATTCCCCCTTTTTCAAAGGGGGTTAGGGGGTTTCTCAATGTTGAAATTGTTGTCATTATTTTTATCAAGAAAAATCTGTCATTGGTAACTTGATTCAGAATCCAAAGTACATAAAAATCAAGAAGATAGATTCTGAATCAAGTTCAGAATGGCAATTAAAAGCAACTCTCTGATTAATTATTCTTCCGCTAAAACGATAATTTTATCTTCCTTCCCGAAAATTATTTTATCTGTCTTCTCGGGATTCACAACAACTCCGTAGAATTTATCGGCATTATGACAATCCCGAACTAAACGATATCCAAATGCTACTTCCCCCAATCTGGCAGCCGATTCGAGAACGGTATAAAAATTTATTTCCTTTCCGGGTACAATGTAATCGGATACCGGTTTCAAATAAATTTCAGATCCTTCCGCATCAAAAAATTCATCGAATACATCTTTCAAATATTTGTTTTCCGATAATTGGGCAAGCATTAGTGAAGTCATTTTATCGCTAATTATAAAATCATCGGGACGGGCTACCTCGGCAAGTGGCTGATTGCGAACATCCTGCATTTCACTAACAATTGAAAAACTTTTTCCGCAGGCTTCGGATATATTTCTCAAATGAAGCAGGCAAATTAGGGTTAGTGCATCGGATTCCTGTACGTCGATATTTGTATAACTTAAAATAATTATATGGTCAAATGAGGGTATATCAATCGTATTGAGGATTGAACGAAAAGTAATGTTACCGTAACTAAACTCAACTTTCTGCTTTTTTAATTCTTTATTGAGTTTGGAAACAACGTTGACCATATTATCCATTTCGGCTACAATGAGTACCTTAGAACCGGGAACAGCATAGTTATCCAATTCTTTAATAATTCTTGGACCTTTTTCGTTCCAGCCAAGGAATAATGTATTTTCAGTAGGAGGATTAATTGTTTTTTCATGCTGGATGGCTGTTTCATTAATTCTATAATCCTGATTTTCAGAAATAACCACTGTATCATCATCTTCAGATATTGCTATAACTTTATCCCCATCCTTAAACAAACAATCCATCGGAGGATTTATCATTACAGTACCATTAGCGAGTTGCATCCCAATAACAGAAGAATCTTTAAATAAAAATAAAGATTCCTTAAAGGTTCTGCCTATTAACTTTTTTTCTTCCTGAAAATAAATTTCATCACCTTCGTAATCCAACAGTTCGGTATAAACAAGGCTTAAGCCTGATTGACGACATGTTTGAGCCGCAACTTTGGCAGCTACGTCAAAGGACAGCACATAAGTTACTTCACCCTGCCCAACCACATTAGCTGCCTCAATATTAGCTTCGTCTTTTATTTCGGCAACAATGTGATATTTCTCTTTCTTACGCTTAGGATTATTGGTAAGGGCAAGGACAGATTTTATTACATGTGTATCGGGATTAGGAGCCTCAGGAGAAATAATAATAATCGAACGAGCCTTGTGTGGACTGACAACCTCCAAATCATTGATATCAAGCGGCTTTCCGGAGCGACAGATAATTTTTGTAGTTTTAAAATCCTTTATTTTTGCCCTTATTTCTTCTTCCATTTCCACTTTATCTTTATCAGCAAGGACTACTATACTTAAGCCCTTTTTATTCTCATTAGCTAATATTAATTCGGAAATAATAGTAAATATTTTCGGTTCCCAGCGGATTATCAAAGTATGATTTTCTTCAAGAACAAGGGTTTTTCCACGCATTAACTGGTCGATTTTTGACCTTAAAGCTGTTGATAAAATTCCAATTAATAATGAAACAATAAATACACCTCCCATAGTTACACCAAGTGTAAGCAGCCTGAATCCCCAACCTGTATCCTGACCGAAAGTGCCTCCATCAAGTGTCCTCACTAAACTAATCCATACTGATTCCCAAAATGTAGGTACTTGCTGGTTTTCCTGATGAAGCCCTAAGATTGTTATAACTAAACCACCAATAATTATTAAAGTAATGGAAAGGACATTCAACCATCCGATGAGGGCTATTGTTCCTCTTGAAAGAGTATTTTCAAATTTATATTTTAATATTGCTTTTAAACCGGCTTTTCTGTTTTCCATATCTTTTGATTTGTACTAAGTATTTTTAATTTCACAAAAATAACCATAATCTTTATCTTGACAAATTCCTTTTTTTGTTAAGGTTAAAAAGATATCCTTAGAAATTTTTCTTTTTTCTTTTCACAAATACACGTAATAAACTTTCCAGCTCTTTTGTGTTATCGAATTCGCTTGATAATGAATAAGACTCTGTTTGTTTTGACGGTAATAATTCGGTTTCTTCTTCCTGTTTAGAATACATCAATGTAAATGCATAAACTAAAAGAAGGGTAAATTCTAATCCCAAGGCAAATAATACCAGCGAAGGCTGCGTTGGTGGAATAAACTTTAGACCACGCAATCCGATAATAATGATAAGTACTGCTGCTCCAATGTACACAAGTCCTAAAATAGTGTTCCCATAAACAACTGTAAAATAAGAGCGCATGTAAATCATCAAACCGGAATTCACTCCGAAAAATTTCATAATAGGCGAGTAGGATTGCCATTTTAAAGCCCTTTGAAGAGTTTTGATTTCCTCCAGACTAATATTCCATGAACGAGCCAGGTTATTTAATTCCTGAAGGTCTGCCTGGATTATTTCTTCGGAAATTTCTGTTTCAGATATCTCACGAATACTGCTTATATGCTGGGATATTTTATACAATGTACTGGAAATTTCCCTTTCGATTTTCTGCCGGATAAATCCAATCGAACGGGGCAGCAGGGCAGATAATCCGAATGATATCATCATCCCGGTTAGTAATGCCGGCATAAATAATGATAATATGGGATTAAACCAATATCTTAGTTGCTCCGGAGATTTTGCATATACATCGACAGCCCAATTGTAATAGTAATGAGTTGTTTTAATTAATTCATTTGAATTTATTCTTGTTCCGACTTTTTCACCACTATTGTAAACAACCCCGTTGAAATAATCCTTCACAAATCCTTCAAGCCATGGCAACCCAATCATAAATAAAAGCAGAAATCCACCAATGAGTAATAATAAAAAAACAATAACCTGGGTAAAATTATGTTCGGTTAAATCATAATAAGCCTTTTCCTGACTGATATTTACGCTACTCATAACTGTTTATCCAAAGAATTAATGAATCCGGCATTACAAATTTAATATTATTAATATAAAATTTAATGAATTAATTTCCGTTTTCTTCTTTTATGATTGATAAAATATATAATGCAGGATTTTTTTTCTTATTGGGATACTTGTTCGGTAGTATTCCTTTTGCATATTTAATGTCCAGAATTGCTACGGGAATTGATATCAGAAAAGTTGGAACCGGAAATGCAGGAGCGCTCAATAGCTATGAATCCACAAATAAAAAATGGATAGGCTTCGCTGTTTTAATATTAGATGCAGGCAAAGGTTTCATTGTTTTTCTACTTGCCAAACATTTTTCCTATAATGATTTTCATTTCGTTGCCATGAGCTTTTTTGCTTCAATTATTGGGCATAATTATAGTATCTTCCTGAAATTTCGCGGTGGGAGGGGACTTGCAACAACTTTAGGTGGTATACTTCCCATAAATCCATTATATGCGATTTTATGGATTAGCATGTGGTTCGCCGGATACTATGGAATCAGGAAAGATGTGCATATAGCCAATTTGACGGGTATTATTGGTGCTCCTCTTTTATTATTATTCGCACCTGCAGGAGTATTTTATTATTTTCAGATATTTTATATCAGTACATTTAATGACTATAGAATTTTTTACGTAATTCTATCATTAATTCTTCTGTTAAGCCACATTCGTCCTTTAATGAAGCTTATGTCTAAAAGGCTACCCAAAAACTAATTATATAAGAAATGTCATTCTGAACAAAGTGAAGAATCCAGTCCCAATGCCGCTTCTGGATTCTTCACTTCGTTCAGAATAACATTCAAATTGACTTTTATTTAATCTATTAAGTAAAAATCGTTTACAATTTCTTTTGTAATATGATTTTAAAGATTGGAATATCATGTAATTTACAAAAGGCTTCTTTATTAGTTACAGGCAGATTCCATGCGTCATTTCGTGAATTTTCATCAACATTAAATTTACCTGAACTTTTCAATACTTCTAAATGATGATTGTGTAACTCTTCAACATCCGTAGCTATGTAAACTCTTCCTTCAGGTGATACAATCCTGTATAACTCGGTTAGTAAAGCTTCTGAGAAAAGACGTCTTTTCAGGTGCTTTCTTTTGGGCCATGGGTCGGGGAACAAATAAAAAGTATTTAATATAGAATCGTTGCTTAGAAAACTGAGACCATTTGCAGCATTATGCCAGATAACTGCACAATTAGGAATTCCTTCACCTTCGATTATTTCATTAAGCCATTGGGGAAGCGTTTCACGCAGTTCAATACCTAAGATATTACGGTCTCCGAATTGATTTGCCCTGCTAAGCAAGAAAGCCCCTTTTCCGCACCCAATATCCAATTCATCAGGAGGTTTGGAGTTTTTGAAAATTTGCACCCAATTTAACGAAGTATATAATGGCGGATAATATTCAGGCTCTTTTTTTAAATTTGAATACGGCACATAAAGATTAGCCCCAGCGTGGTGGCGTAAGCGCTTAGGCAGAGGATATTTCTTAAAATCAATCGAATATGAGGGAATATCCATATTTTGAATGAATTGATTAATTTATATCTTACAAAACTTCAAAATTAAAAAATTTTATTGATTTTGTAATGAATTTAGCTAAATTACATTTTTCAATATTTTATAGTAAAGATTAGCTTATGCTCCAGTATTTGGTCTTAATAGATAGAGAAATTTTTTATTTTTTTAATCACACCATGTCTAATTATCTGTTTGACATTTTTTTCCCATTTATTACAAATTCAAAAAATTGGATGCCGGTTTACATCCTTATGTTTCTTTGGTTATTTATAAAAGGAGGAAAAAATGGTCGAATATGCGGAATTACCCTACTGTTAACGGCAGTTGTTTCCGACCAGACTTCAAGCCATTTGTTGAAGGAATTAATAGGCAGAATAAGACCATGCCATGTTCTGCCGGATGTTCATCTTCTCGTTCCATGCGGAGGTGGGAAATCATTGCCGTCATCCCATGCCGTAAATAATTTTGCAGCAGCATACGTGTTAACTTATTATTACAAAAACCTGAGAATTCTTTTCTATACAATTGCAACATTAGTTGCATTATCCAGGGTATTTGTCGGGGTTCATTATCCTGCAGATATTGCTTTTGGTGCGCTATGGGGATTATTGATTGGTTTCCTGATGGTTTATACTGTTAATAAAACATGGCAATATTTTATTAAATTAAAGGAACAAAAAACTAAAAATCAACAGATAAACTAATCCTGAAGCTTCGCCCCGGCATTGGGTAATTTTTAATGACTTCATAACGGGTATCGAATAAATTATAGCAGTCCAAACGGATTTTAGAATTTGTAAATGGCTGGATTAAATTGTGCATCACAAAAACATTAATCAGCATTCTCGAAGGTATAACCGATTCAATTGAATTATCGGCGCTCCAATAGCAAAATCCCGTATAAAGCATCACTATACCCACATTAGCATATTTCGAACGCATATACAACATTGAATTAAACATTTCCGAGGGTATATAGATTAATTCCTTACCTTTCTGTAAGCCATCTGATTCGTTTGTAGCATACTGACGGGTATATGAAAATTTTAAATCGATTAAATCGAACATCGAGGACATGTTTGAGCTTAGTTCTATGCCACGAGTGAATACATGTGCTATATTAACAGCATGAAACAGGTTCATTATTGGTTTTGAAACAATTTGATTGGATGTATAGAAGAGAAAACCATCGGCTTCCAATCTAATTAAATTTGTCACATCCCATGAAACTCCTGCATTTATTGAATGAGCGCGTTCGGGCATAAGTGAATCATTCCCGTAATTGAAGAAGTACATTTCATTCAACGATGGAGTCCTGAAGTTGTATGACCAATTAGAATGCACCTTTACACCAAGGGAGTCAAGAGAGCCAACGAATCCTATAAACGGCGATAAGCATGGCGCCATTACATCGGAAAATCCATCTACTCTGGCTGCAACGTGTATTGCAAGTGTTGTTGATTGAAGTATGTTTCCTGAATAGTCGGCGCTTGCAGATAAAGATGCTGCCTTACGGGTTGTTTTACCTCCTGTAATTGTTCTTATAAAATTTCCTGATAATTCTGAATATGAAACCTCAGCTTTAACTTCTGTTAATAATGTTTGAAAAACTGATTTCAAGCTGCACCAGCCTGAGAAATCCTTACCGTAATAATTACTTTCCGGAATCATTGCATTTGAGTCACTATCCGAATATTCCATTTCATTCATTTTATAGTTTACTGAGGTTGTCAGAACGGATACATCCCCAATTCGTCGATTAGCATTTAAATAAAAGAAAAAATTCAATTCGTTCAAACGTGCATTCATTTCTTCGGGTCTTCCCTGCAACACTGCTCCAGGTGAGCCTCTGTTGCTCTTAGTTACCAGCGCTAATGTGCTTACCGAAATTTTTTCAAATTCATGATTTCCGGTTATGACGAAAGACATACTTCGAAAATCACCATTCTGTCTTTTATATTCAATATTTTTTCCATCCTGATTTGTTAAAAATGGAAAATTTCCATCGCTGGTACGGAATTCGAATGAAGAAGAAAACTTTGTAGAAAAAATATTCATGTCAGCCTTTACCGAACCAAGCATATCATTATAAGACCCATAAGTAATTTTTGTTTTTAATCCGGTATCAGCCATACTATTTGAATTTAAATCGACGGCTCCACCCATCGAATTACCCCCCAATGCAGCAGACGCTCCACCCCGTAGAATAGTAATACCTTCGAGAAAAGTTACGGGAAAATTGCTTAAATCGAGTGAGCCGGTTTGATTCGAATTAAGCCTCATCCCATCAAGGAGAAACAAAGTCTGCGATGATGTCGTACCGCGTAAAGATATTGTTTTAATTCCTGACCATCCGCCATAATCGAGGATGTGAACACCGGCGCTTCCTGCAAGGGCATCGGATAAATTAGGTGGTGATATGATATTCAATTCATTTCTGCCAAGCTTAGTTGTAGGCATGAAACGGGCTATGGATATATCTTTTAGTCTGTCGGCAGTAACTACAACTTCTTTTAAAAGTTTAATCGAATCGGCTTTGGGAGCTGCATTTGAATGATTATGAAAAAAAATGATTCCTAAAAATAATAATATTTTATAATAAGTCAAGAAGAATGTCATTGGCAGCAAAGTGAAGAATCCAGTAGCTGTATTGGGACTGGATTCTTCACTTTGTTCAGAATGACATTTCATCATATTTTTAGATTTTTCCACAATTACTTTCGTTGGAATTACATAAGTAACATTTTAAATTTTTTCAGAAGTTTCAATTAATTGGATGTTCATGAATTTCTAATGAAGGTATCTTCAATTTTTTTCTTTTTATTAGTCAGTTCTAGATATTCATTTAATAGAACGGCAGCAGCTTCAGCATCTGTTGTCTTATTAATTAATTGCTGTGATTCTTCTATTTTCCAAATGATTTTTTTTAATTCCAATTTCGCAACTGCATCCTCAATATTGCGTTTTAAATCTTTTTCCGGTATTGAATAATCAAAATATTTAAAGTAATGCTCGCTTGGCTGCTCTTCTTTTAAGACCATATCAGCTAATGCATTTCTATCCGCTTCATCAATATCATGAGATTCAATAATTTCATGAAGAATATCGAACGCCGCTTTGGAGTATTTCAGGACTGCATTGAAAAGGCGGGTACCATCAGGTGTAATGAATGTTTCAGGCTTGATGTTAAACTTCTTCTTCATCATTTTCAAAGCATCATGAGAGTTAATACCTAACTTCAATAATAATTTTTCTTCAGGTAAAAGCCGCTCCAATACTTCTTCTGCCGTATTTTGATTTGTCTGCTCGGATTCATCTTCCTGTATGAGCGCTTCATCATGCTTAACTCTTTGTGTTGAATAATCGGGTTTAAAATGAGTTTGCTTTTCCTCGATTACTTTTTTCTCGTCATAAATTTTTCTAAGTTGCGATTCAGACAAACCCAGAATAGCAGCCATCTTTCCGATATAAAAATCATGCTGCATCCTATCCGGTATAGCTGAAACCATCTTCAATAAATTTCTTGCAGCTTCGGATTTTCCTTGTGGAGAATCGAACATACCTCTTTTCTTGTATTGAACTGCAATGAAATCGATAAAGAGTGCAGATTCACGTAAATAGGTCTCCAATGCTGCCCTACCCTGGGAACGTACAAAACTATCGGGGTCTTCCGTTGGCGGAAGCTGAACTATATATGTTTCGAAACCACGCCTGAGAGCCAGTTCCAGACCACGTTCGGCAGCCTTGACACCTGCATCGTCCCCATCATAAAGAAAATATATCTTCTTGCAATACCGGTATAACAAATCCAATTGTTCGTTCGTCAATGCCGTACCACTCGATGCTACCGTATGCTCGAAACCCGCTGCATGAAGGGATATACAATCAGCATATCCTTCCACTAAAATTGCAGACCCTGAATTCCTGATTGTATTCTTGGCTTCGAATAATCCGTAAAGAATTTTGCTCTTATCATATACTAACGATTGTGGAGAATTAACGTATTTGCCCATCTGGTCTTGTTCGCTCATTTTTCTTGCACCAAATCCGACTATCCTGCCAAGATAATCTTTGATGGGAAACATCAACCGATTTCGAAATCTGTCATGCAGATTCCCTGATTCAGGGCGAAGAATAACCCCAGCATCGAGTAATGTTTCATCGGAAAATCCTTTGCGATGTAATTCATTCAAAGCCGCATCCCAGGAGTCGGGCGAATATCCTAATATGAATTTTGAAATTAATTCTTCGTTAATTCCTCTGTTATAGCAGTATTCCAGCGCTTTTCTTCCTGATTCGGTTCTGAGCGAGAAAGCATAATAATTAGCTGTATCTGTCAGCGCTTTGATTGCAAGCTCTCTACGGTTTAAATTTGTGCTATCCCTTTTTCCTTCCTGTTTATCGAGCGATACACCGAATTTTTTTGCCAGTTGTTCGATTGCATCAGTAAAACTCAAGGTGTGAAATTCCATCATGAATGAAATGACATTGCCGCTTTTCCCACAGCCAAAGCATTTGAAAATACCTTTTTCCTGTGAAACGGAAAACGATGGTGTTTTCTCTTTATGAAATGGGCATAGACCGGTGAAATTAGCGCCACGCTTGCGCAAATCAACGACTTCTCCGATTACCTCTACGATATCGGATACCCGTTTAATCATTTCTACAGATTCATCGCTGTATGCCATTTCCAAAATTTCTATTTAAATAAACATAGCTTCTTTCATTGCAAAATTACTTCGAAATTTCCGATTGTTGAATTTTACCACAAAATTATAAGATAAGTGTAATTCAGAACGCCATAATATTTGAAGATAAAATTAGTAATGATTAATGGAAGAAAAACCCCCTAACCCCCTTTGAAAAAGGGGGAATTTCTTCTACCTCTATTTTCTACTTCTATGTTCTACTTCTATGTTCTACTTCTGTAACCGGGTTAGGGGGTTTTTCTTCTTTTCAGTATTTGACATTTTTTCGTAAATTTGTAACTTTATTTCAAACTTATATTGAGTATTTAAAAGGTAATTATGTCGAGGTATAAGGATTATCAGTTAATCGAAAAGCTCTCAAACGTAGTGGGCAATGAAGTAACACTAAGAGGATGGGTATATAACCAACGGGGTAAAGGAAAATTACAATTCATCATTCTGCGCGATGGTACCGGGATTGCTCAATGTGTTGTTTTTAGGGATAATGTCACTGAGGAGGTCTTCGAATCTGCAAAGAGAATTACCCAGGAAAGTTCTCTTTCAGTAACAGGCGTAGTGCGGGCTGACGAGCGCGCTCCCGGTGGATTCGAGATTGATGTAACAGATTTGAAAATAATTCAAATTGCACAGGATTATCCAATTGCTAAAAAGGAACATGGGGATGCCTTTCTTATGAAACACCGGCATTTATGGTTGCGTTCATCGCGCCAACATGCCATATTACGAGTACGAGCAGCCGTCATCAAAGCAATTCGCGATTTCTTCGACGGCAGCGGTTTCACTTTAGTTGATTCCCCAATTCTTACTCCAAATGCCTGCGAAGGTACATCCACCCTATTTGAAACAAAATATTTCGATTTGGGAAGCGCATACCTCTCTCAATCCGGACAATTATACGCTGAAGCAGGTGCTTTTGCTCTCGGTAGGGTTTATACTTTCGGACCTACTTTTCGTGCCGAACTCTCCAGCACACGCAAGCACCTGACTGAATTCTGGATGGTCGAACCCGAAATGGCATTCTTCGACCTCGAAGACGACATGGATTTGGCTGAAGATTTCGTTGAATACATTGTTCAATATGTATTGAAAACCTGCAGAAAAGAACTTGAAATTCTCGAGCGGGATACAACCAAGTTGGAAAATATAAAACGACCTTTCTATCGTATGAGCTATACTGATGCGGTGGATTGGCTCGTTAAAAATGATATACCTATAATCAAAAAAATAGATAATCAGGATGTCGAGATTCGTCCATTCCCATGGGGTGAGGATTTCGGAACTGTTCAGGAAGAGGCTTTCATGGAGCAATTCGATAAGCCCTGCATCATACATCATTATCCGACCGAAGTAAAAGCATTTTACATGAAGCGCGATGAATCAAATCCAAAAGTTGTCTGTGCTTTGGATATGCTTGGTCCGGAAAAAGCCGGTGAGTTAATCGGAGGCAGCCAGAGGGAAGATAATTTTGATTTGCTTTTGGAGCGTATTAAAGCTGAAAATCTTCCCGAAGAAGCATTCGAGTGGTACTTAGATTTGCGTCGCTACGGCTCTGTACCTCATAGCGGCTTCGGTTTGGGAGTGGAGCGTACAGTCAAATGGATTACCGGCGCCAAGCACATTCGCGAGTGCATACCTATGCCCAGAATGATTGATAGAATTTATCCATAATTATTTTAATACATTAGCTAAATTTGGAAAAAATCATTAAATTGCTGTTTCAAAAATTATTGACTTTATAGAAAAAGACAAAGTGTCATTAACTTTTTTATTTTTCGGAATACTTGCCGTATTGGCAATAGCAACGGCTGTAATATGCGTATCAAATAAAAATCCTGTTGTATCTGCAATGGCATTGGTAGCGCATTTCTTCATGTTAGCCGGTTTATATCTTACGCTTCAGGCTCAATTTATCGCCATACTTCAAATCCTCATTTATGCAGGCGCCATAATGGTTTTGGTAATCTTCGTCATAATGCTTTTGAATTTGGGTGACGAAGAAAAACTTCGTGAAAAAACCAAGTATCGAAAAATTTTGGCAAGTTTGCTTGGTATTGGATTTATAGCTATGCTTTGCTCGGTTTATCTTGGCGGAGGTTTGGGGAATAAAGCAACTTCCCCTATGGCAATTACTATAGGAGCGCCTGCTGCTCTTGGTAAGGAGTTATTTACTAATTATCTTTTCGCTTTCGAAGCAATAGCGCTGCTCCTCTTAACTGCTATTATCGGAGCGGTAGTATTGGCAAAACGTAAAGTCGATTAAGGAGAACAATATGAACGAAATACCACAAGGATATTATCTTTTACTTGCAGGTGTATTATTTACTATCGGAACAATAGGAGTACTGACCCGCAGGAACGCAATAATTATTTTTATGTCTATCGAATTGATGTTGAATTCAGTCAACCTGACTTTGGTTGCTTTTTCTTCATTTTTTGGCGATTCATCCGGACAGATATTTGTTTTCTTTGTTATGGCTATAGCAGCAGCAGAAGCTGCAGTTGGATTAGCAATTGTCTTAGCATTGTTCCGGTTAAAGAAAACTATTTACGTAGATGAAGCCAATATTTTAAAATATTAACCGCTTCTACTTCTACTTCTATTTCTACTTCTACTTCTATTTCTATGTTCTATCTTCTAAAACCGGTCGCTTAGCTCAGTCGGTTTAGAGCGTTCGCCTCACACGCGAAAGGTCACAGGTTCGAACCCCGTAGCGACCACATCAATTTATAAAAATAAAATTCATAATTCTCCCAAAACTAAGATTACATCAAGGAATTCATTAAACGATAATTCATTATTAATTATTTTTTGTTAACAAATTATTTTACAATACCTTTTGAGTTAATTTTGTAAATATTGAATTTAACATATTTATGATTTAATATTAAAGTTTTCTTTTGCATTGTTGTATTGTTTATTAATCTGTTATAAATTACTCGTTGATTAGAATGAATCCCTTGAACGAATTAGAACGACTTTCAGATTTGAAGCATAAAGGCTTGCTCACTGAGAAGGAATTTAATCAGCAAAAGAAAAAAATATTGAATAATACAAAGGACAATCATTTTGATAGAAATATTGGAGTTTCCTCTCACGATGCTACAGGTGCAAGTAAAGGAAAGAAATCAGCTTTCAAAAAAGTAATATTCACTTTTGTTTTAATAGCAATTATTTGCATCATCGGATTTTTCTCATTTTATTTATATGGCAGCTTTCACAAAACTAATTCCAATAAAAATTTACCCTACCCCATCGTTCTTTACATTCGGGGTTATGACGTCAAAACAACGGTATTTAGGGAGGTATATACAATTCATACTAAAATTTTCAATAAAGGTAATTCCGGAAATGTTTTGGTCATGGGTGAATTTTCACAGGGTGGTAAATATGTTTTGAGGAAAATTCAGAAATACCTGAAAACCAATGATACTATCGAGGTTATTTTTGACTATCCCGAATATGAGGTTTTCGGTAGTTTTGTCAAGTACACCGCTTGGGCATTACCGTCCGAATGAAATACATTTCCCGTGAATTAATCCTTGTTGTGCTGAACCATCATTTTTTTACCACATTTTACTACTTTTTACTACGGATTTCAATTTTTTTTTAACCATTTCATTTTCAAATTTTCAAATTGGTTCATTTTCAAATTGAAGGATTTTACTACTTTTTACTATGAATTTTCGTCTTTTTTTTTGTTGATTCAACCTTCCGAAGGTTTATAGTCATCCGATGACTGCCGGTCATCGTGACTTCTTTTCAAAATTGGTACGGTTTGGTACGGTTTTTTGCAATTTTTTTATCTCATTTTCAGATTGTTCCATTAACCATTGACAATTGTTTGCACCCTTTGCGTTCTTTGTGTTTTACTTGTTCTATCTAATTTTTTTTTAACACAAAGGGCTCAAAGGTATGCACAAAGGTCACAAAGCATTTGCACCTGCCATTTCAAAGAACTCGCAAATGCAAAGATAATGGAAGAAAAAGTATTAGCTTAAAAATGATTTTAAAAGGATTTTAATTAATAGAAATATTCCCATTCTCTTGCTGAAAGACATTGAACAGGTGAAAAATTATATAATCCCTTACGGGATAATTGTCATTTCTGTTTTATTATTTTCTACGGATATTTAATCACTACGTGATATTTTTTCAATGAAATAATTTTATACTCCGTAGGAGTTAAATATCAGTAGAAATAAAAATGAATGATGAAGGTTTTACTCCGTAGGAGTTAAATATCAGTAGAAGTAAAATGAATGATGAAGGTTTTACTCCGTAGGAGTTATATTTTCTCATTCAAAAAAGATATTATTGATTTTTTTAATTTGGTTAAAAGGGAACTTCTTTCTTTTTGAGTAAAGAACACACCCCTGAATCCCCTCTCAAGAGGGGAATTTTAAAATTCCCCTCATGAGAGGGGATTAGGGGTGTGTTTCTTCCCTACAGTCAGAAGTTCCATCTGACTGTAGGGAAAAAAATCCTACAATCCTTTAATCCTAAAAATCCTAATTCAGACAATTATCAATGCACCACCACAAACTGCTTCGTAACAGCGCCGGCGGGCGTATGCAGCACACAGAAATACACACCGGAAGGAAATGCCGAGACATCAAGCTCTGCGGTGAACTGCCCTGCTGCGTGGCTCTGGCTGCTGACGGGAACGGCAACCAACACGCCGAATATGTTTGTAATTTTGATTAATCTATTATCAGTAAATAAAAACGGAAATATTATTTCAATTTTATCAACTGCTGGTATTGGAATAATTTTGAGCAGTGATTCATTATTTTCGGAAAATGGTTTAATTTCGTTCACAATGATTTTATTATTTTCATCTGATAATTTAATTATTCCACCAAATGTTTCGCCGAAACAATTTAAATTAATATTGATAGATGCAGTGAATTTTGAACCATTTAAAGCTTTAAAACCATCTTTTAAAATAACTGCATTACCTGCGCTAAAAACGATATTTCCGTATTGATTTTGATTACTATAATTAATTATATAATCACCTTCTGATTTAGAAAGAGTTACTTCAGAACCTGAATAAATATTAATCGGTGTTTCATGAACAGTTTCATTTGGGTCATCAATTGTTTCATCCTGAAAATATGAAGAAGCTAAGCAATATCTTGAATTAAAAAGATTTTGTCTAATTGCCTCACCCGGGTATTGACCGAATCCGTTATTAAAATTAATACCATATTGGGACATATGACAATAACTCATTATTGTTCCACCATTAGTTGGTGCTGAACCTTGTTGGCAAAGACCTTCTACTACCCAACAATTATCCAATGAATATCCTGTTGGAGCACCATATTGATACCACCCACACCATTGGGTATGGTGCGAACCAAAGTTGTGACCAAGTTCATGAGTGACACATTGTACAGTCCATGAATATGTAGGGAAATCCAAATAGTTATTCTCAATATCCGAAAAGGAATACCTGCCATAAACACCATCAATATATCGTGTTAAATCATAGGAAGGAGGATTTTCAGTGAGTTTTTCATAATCACAACTACCTGAAAAATATTCATCCAATATCCAACCTCTACCACCTGAAGGAGAGCCTACCATTGATAATAATTGTGCATAATGACCCTTAAAATAAGTTCTTTTTGAGGAGAAATCTCTTAAAAGAGTAATTTGTTTTGCTTCATTAGTACTACCACTATGATCATAATTATCTGATTCAGTCCATACTAAAATATCTGAAATATAAGTATTTATATCTTCATTTGAATAAATCTGATTAACCGAATTAAAAAATCCAGTTACAAAATCAACAACATCTTGAACATTACTACCCAAAGCTTGATACATGGAAAAATCACACTCAAAGTAAATACCTATATCTATGCAAGATAATTCATAATCGGTTAGAATTCTATCGTCAATTTTTTTTCTTTGTGATTTTGTAAAATTATTATTATCTTCAAAATCATCAGACCCACAAATAAAAGAACTTATTTTAAGTAAATCATTATCATTAAACATAGTATAAATCTGTTTATTTCCGTTATAATGTATGCTTCTGGAACGTGAAATCATTATATTACCTTGATTTGTCATAATCATAGCCGATATTGAGTTTTTAAAAACAGTTAAATTTACCATTGAATAATTGGGGTTGCCAATTTTACATTGATAAAAGACCGGTTCATGATAATTAAAAGTTTTTCCGCTGCTTGTTTTAACTTTAAAATTATTGCCAAGAACATTTACTTTTTTAAAATTATAAATAGTAGAGTCATTTTCATTCATTCTGATTTCGAGCCGTAATTTGTTATATTTATTTGTATAAACATCCTGAATTTTTGTCGAATCAATTTCCAGGCAATTAAAATTGCTAACGATAGAAGAATTAACAATTTGGCTCTTATAGTTATTATTTGCGGTTATTTGAATAGAGATGCTATCAATAAATCCATAAGCATTATATTGGATAATTGAAATAATTAAAATAAATAACAACAAAGAAATTATTTTCCTTAAGTTCATTTTCATAATTACCTCATCTTTTTTAACAATTTTTCCATAATAGCAGAAAGTTTTGTATCAAGATTTTTTATTGAAGAAACAGGTATTGAATCTTCAAATGTATATTGTACTTTTTTATTCCTTATATTTGTTGTTATTTCAATTGTATGTTTTTCTGATTCACCTTTACCTGTTGTAGTATTATACGATTCGTTTAAGTTAATTAATGAATTAATTTGAAATGAATTTATTATATCATTCCAATCAGAAGAATCCGTAACAAAACTTGAATCCCTTCCAACTTTATTTGATCCATTGTAATATTCAAAATGGTAAGTAATAAGATTTGGATTGATTACCATTTTATGATTAAAAGGAGACATAAAACCTGTTACTTCAAATTGAATTTTTGTAACATTTTCGGGATTGACAGATTTATCATCCTGTTGATTCCCGTTTGTCCGGTGCTCACATGCCTGTATGATAATAAGCATGAGAAGAGAAATGAATAATTTTTTCATTTTATTGTCCCCCTTTTAATTTATTTATTTCAGATTTCATTTTTTCATTTTCCTTTTTGAGTTCTATTAAATACAGCGTCAGTTCCTCAATTTTAGTTAAAAGTTTCGCCTGCATTTCACCGAGAACAACACCTTCGCTTTCGACTTCTGCAGATGAGGGTATCCCAGGCAGATGCTTGTTTTGTTTTATATGTTTCTCCAGTTCATCCAAAGGCATCAATTTATAATCTTTATCAAAAACGAAATCGGACCAGCATGGAGAACCACTTAAAGAAACCCGTACTTCCTTTGCGCAAATCGTTCCATCGACGACGAGTTTTTGTGCGGGGTTCGAAACTCCTATACCTACGTTGCCATCATCACGAACAAGGAAAAGTTGATTTTGCGAACTATTTATAACAGATAAAGAATAAGCTGAACTTGAATTACCAAATCCTCTCACTAATAACCTACCTGAACCAGGAACCGAACCGATTCCAAAATGAGCAAAATTATTTGCATCAAGTTTAATCCTCATTCCGCTCCAACCACCTGTTGATTCTGAATAACTAATTTCATCATTTGCCGTAGCTCCATAACCATTCAATGCCAAATCAATAAAATAATCATGATTAATATAATCATTGCTGAATTCTAACGAACCGGCAGCGCCTTGTTGTATTCGATAGTAATGGGCTACAGCATTAGGTGGTACTCCGACATCTCTAACGAATTTATTAAATCCAAGGAAGTCGGTTCCGGCATGTTGACCGCAAATATGAAAAGTCATTTTTTGTCCGATTTGCAAAACTTCCATTGGGTATTGTGTCCACATACCAATATGCCCCATAGGGAGGATTGTCATTCTCTCGATATCTGCTAAAGTGCCTGATGGGTTCTGTACTGGTGTTGTACCAAATCTGATTCTACCAGAATCGCTTCGAGTTGTTATTATTAAGTCTTCAGCATTAAATGCGTTTTGTAGGATGAAATCCTTCTCTGTAGCAAAGGATGAGTATAATTCATTATCAGGTGATTTAATTGCAAGATGACTATAATAAAATTGGGTATTATCGTCATTACCATAAGATATACGGATGGCAGGGTCTTTGCAATTCTCAGGATAGCCATGAACATGAAATGCTTTTGTTGGGACTGTTTTATTAATCCCGACTTTACCAAATTGGGGATAGGGATAGGTGTTACCACACTGCGCATTCATATCGATTCTGGAAAAGTAAAAAAGAAAAGCGATAATAGGTAATTTTAAAAACCATCCTAATATAATTTTAGATGAGCCTTTGGAGATAAAGAGAGCTAACGTCCCCCCCCCCCGCGAGAGTGAAAAACAAGACAAAAAGACTAATTAATAATTTCTTAAACATAAAACCTCCGCATAAATACTTTGTCAAACTACTGTTAATTAAATATTTTATTTTTACAAATATTCTTAGACAATTGTTATTTTAAACGTAAAGTTCTTTTCTTTTGCCGTGCTATAAGTTCTATTTTATGAAAACCTTTTTATTAAATGTATTTTCAATATACAAATAATAAACAATTAAAACAAGAAAAAGTTACATTTTATTGAAAAATATTTTTTTGAGTGATGAGGTCAATAATCCAAAAAGTTTCTGAACCGGCTTGAATCCTTGATTTAAACCTTTGTGCCCCTTTGTGTTAAAAATCTCCTGTTATTCCAGATAGTATTTTTCCATAAAGGTCTCTAAGGAAAACACAAAGGTTCTAAAAGGAAATGTGAAATTATAATAAAGGTATTAAAAGACTTTTTCAAAATTCATTAAAGAATCCACTACCCCCACAATTTAGTAATGTTAATAGATTATTGTAACAATGTATAATAATTAACTAAATCAAAAACCTGACGAGTCTAAAATTTCATTTGCAATCCGGTGTTTAATCCGACTTTCTTTGATAAGTAGTAATTCCCTTGATTGACATACATCAGCATACCGGCATCACAACCAACGATGAAAGAAAGTGATTTATAAAGGTCAACCTGCATTCCCACACCGGTTTTCAGCAGGGAACCGCCCGTAGAGCCACCCAAAAGAATCTGGCAATAGGGATGCACAATATCGAATAATCTCAAATTCGTCATTTCATAAATTCCGGTAACACCAAACCAAAACATCGATGGATTCACTTCATAATGAACCTTTTCATTATTCTCCAAAGTATTATAAACCTGCCCGAATGACTCCTGTCCGAATTCGACTCCGAGCCGGAAATCAGGATTTATTGGAAGATATATTCCAATGCTTTTGTCATTCAATCCTGATGCGGTGGGGTCAATAGTATTAACATTTGGATATGACCAGGACTTATGCTGCTTAAGCTGCAAAATTACCGGTGACCGATGCTTTTTATCCAATACAGGTTGGTTGTAGGACAGCGTTGGTTGGGGCATATTCATTTCAACATCATTCAATGCTGTGCGATTTAAGTTATCAAAACCTGCTGAAATAAAGTTTTGGTATTGAACCGGATGATTCTTAATTAATTCAATATTTTTATCTTTTTCGGTTACTACATTTTCATTTTGAATATTTTCAACAACTTCATTATTTTTATTGGATTCATCGAATGCAGGTATAAAACCGGCTTTAATAGAATTATTGACTGGTTTCTTAATTCTTTGCTTAAATGAATTTTCCTTTAATGTAACATTATCTTTTTGTAATTCTATTCCGGCTATATTGCCGGTTGTTTTACCAATGGAGTTTTGCATTGCTACTTTATTACCATTGGATAATTCGCTAATTTTATTTTCAAAATGATTTGAAACGAACAAGAATGTTACCATAAAAACTGTTAACGAAGACACTGCTGTCAGGGCATATTTAGAAACATACCTGCTCCATGATGAACTTTGAACCGGAGCTGCTGGAATTTGAACCGGAGCCTGATTGAAAGGTGTTGGAACTGCAAATCCCAAACTTTTGAAAATGCGTTCAGTAGCCGAACGTGGAGGAGTGAAAGCCTCAGTATCCCGGCGAACAGTATCGCGAATTGCCATTAATTCACGAAATTCTTCACGCAATTCATCATTTGATGCAAGAGCAGAGTATATCGCCGAATCATGGGGTTCGTGTAATTCACCGTCCAAAAGCAAAGTCAACTGCTCTGATTGTGTTAAGTTGCTATAGTCCATCATTTTATCACCATTTGTTATATTCTAATTTTTTTCCAAATCTGCCAGGTAAGGTGCAAGAATTTCCCGGATTTTTTGTTTAGCCCTGAAAATCCTGATTTTCACAGTAGCCATTGGCAAACCTGAAACATCGCAAATTTCTATATATGATAATCCTTCATATTCCCGAAGGATAAACATTTCGCGTAAATCATCGCTTAATAAATCAAGCGACATTTTTATTAAGTCTAAAAGTTCATTATTCTCATTCCGGGTGTCATACTTGACGAGCATATTATCGTCAAAATCCACGGAATATTTAAAACGCTTTTTCCAATTCAAACATAGATTCCGTGCAATTTTCAAAAGGAAACCCGGTACATTGGTCATTTCCCTTTGTGAAAATGCGCTCTGATAAAATTTTTCAAATACATCCTGGAACACATCCTCGGCTTCCACTCTATCGCCGAGGAATCTTCGGCAATATGCATATACTCTCGGCGAATATCGACAGTATAGCTCGCCGAAAGCCCGTTCGGATATTTCTTTGCTTTCCCGGAGCAGGTGGTAAAGCTCAATGTCGCTATGTGTATCAAGACTTATAATATTTTCGCTCCCAATTTTCATTCAATAACAACTATAGTCTAATAAAGTTACAGTTATATAAAAAATATTTTATTTAGTTATAAAATTGATTCATTTTACTTAAAAATTTGTTTAAATTTCAACTTTGAAAAATCCCCCCTACCCCCCTTTTTCAAAGGGGTATTGAAGATTTAATTTTCTCATTTCCTGTCCCCATGAAAATTCAAATAGTCCGACTTCTTCCTACACTTCCACTTTTATTTTACGAATAAAATCACTAAATAGTTTAAATTCATTTTTGGAAAGCATCAAAGAAAAATTGTATTCACTGCCTGAAAATAATATTTCAGCAAAATTATCCTTTTTATTTTGTCCGATATTGATTTGTACAGAGCATTTATCAAGAATCAGGGAGTGAGATAATTCATTATTTTCAAACTTCTCGCTGTCAGTTTCAGCTTTAATTTCACGCTTTAAGGTTGCAGGATTATCCAATTCCTTTATTGCCTCTCTTGCCATTTGGTCGCATCGTTCGTTGAACTCATGCCCTGCATGACCTTCCAACCAAAAATATTTCACATTATATTCATTGGTTAGACTATCTAATTCTATCCAAAGGTCTTTATTCGGCACTTCTTTTTTATCGTTTTTGAGCCAGTTCTTTTTTTTCCAACTACTAATCCAGAATTTATTAAAGGCATCCGATACATATCGGGAATCAGTATAGACCTCAACAGGTATTGTTTTCGCACTTGGCTTTAATTTCCCAAGGGCTTCAATTACAGCAGTAAGTTCCATCCGATTATTTGTAGTTTTTATTTCAGCGCCTGAAATCTCAATTTCCTTATCCTTGTTTTTGATTATAGCCGCCCAACCACCTGGTCCGGGATTACCACTGCAAGCCCCATCCGTATAAATTGAAATCTTATCTGTTTTCATCATTTTTCTTTTAATTATTACTTAATTGTCTGAACCATGATTAATTATCTGAATTAGGATTAAAGGGTTAAAGGATTTTTTGGTTGTAAATTATTTGATTATTCATATTTTTAATTTTTTATTCGTAATTCGTAATACGTAATTATTTTCATTGACCATTGTCCATTGACTGTCTAATCCTGAAATAAGTTGACTCCAAAATTAACTAATTTTAAGGAGTCAAAAATGTTAAAAAAAGAAACGACCGGACTGCTTCCAGTC
>JAERMQ010000076.1 GCA_016844745.1 Ignavibacteria bacterium
AGCATTCAGCATTCAGCATTCAGCATTCAGCATTCAGCATTCAGCATTCAGCATTCAGCATTCAGCATTCAGCATTCAGCATTCAGCATTATTACCTAACAGCCTATTTCACCACAATCAACCGCTCCCGCTCTACTCCATGCGGCGAGTTGAGAACGATAAAGTAAACTCCGCTTGGGTATTTCACAGTTGAAATTGAAATCGTTTTATTGATTTGTTCATTGCCTGTATTTGTAAATTCACGGGATTCGAGTTTGATTCCTTCTATTGAGTAAATATTCAAAGAATAATTCCCTGCATGGTTTCCGCTAATGCTCACAATAGCTTCGTCCCGTGCCGGATTTGGGAAAATTGATATGCTTTTATTTTCAACCTTGCTTTGTTCTTCTACGTCATTTGGCTTATAATAGCTGTTATCCATAAATATTCGCAGCATAGGAATAAAAGTGCCACGGGAAAATGTTTTAATTGAATACGAACTATCTATGTTATACTTGTAATTATTATAAATTCTACCTGCATAATCGAGATGGGCATAGCCGGGATTGCCGATTGGAGGCACGAATGCAATCCATTTACCGGTATCTAAGCCGTTTCGATACGCTGCAATATTATCGCTGACAATCCCACGGTATTTTGTTTCGTTAATAACAATGGAATCATAACGTCTTAATTTTTTATTTAAAAATAAATAAGGACAAGTTTTTCCTTGGTTCAAAGAATCATAAGAAAGTGTAGTCAAACCCATTTGGCTTTTAGAGCCGCCCAAATTTATTCCTGTTTCACCTAATTGAGAAATTGCAGCCCAGTATCTTCCCGCAGGAAGAATTACCGGTTTTTTATATAAAGATGTAATATATTCATTACTTATGGGTCCATTATTAGTTATATCATCCCAACATCTGACTGTATTTATTACAGAACCTTGAATTAAATCGCCCGGCAGATTGTTCCTATCATTATAAAATGAGTATTTAATCTCATCCAAAGTATTACACCAACTATATAATGCCTGTATCCCATAAACAGTATCGGTTGTATTCAAATCAAATCTTAAGGCAATTTGACCTGCTCCAGAGCCACCATTTGTACCAAAAGAAGATTCAAAACTCCCATCTCCCGTTGAAAAACCTTTAAGACTTAATCCTTGATACCAAATCCCGGAAAAGTCACCGACATCATCCTTGGGATTGTCAGGTGAGTCATAAGCAAAAACCTTTCCCGTTCGAATGCGAAATAGAGAATATAATGTATCGTTATACGAGTCAGCGTCTTCCTGATTGGCGTAATTCTTTATAATGGTTATTCCCTGTAAATTCGTATAACCCTTGAAGATGTTCATATCCAACGGAGGAAGGGAAAGTTCCAAATCCGAAATCGGATTGATGGATGGTATTTTTATTGTTTCATTATATAAATAATTGTTAGTACCTTTCGCCGCTATCTTAGTATTAACGGAAAAATTAGTTCCCTGAATATTGGAATAATTACTTATACCAACGCTTAACGGAATTTTTCGCGCCTGTTTAGCGGGGATTATTGTATATTGATTCCGGACGTTTAATGCGGTTATTCCTATATCTGGTTTTTCAATATTCTTTACAAGCTTTATATTATCTATATAGAAAGTATCATCATCGTCGTAATTCAATCCTTTAACTCCATTGTTATTGGCATGAACTCGAATTCGGATTCTCAATAAACCCAAACTGACAAAAGTATCCGGAATGACTATCGCAACTTTTTTATATTGATCATCAAATCCGTCGTCCAATAAATCGGCGCGCAAGCCTTCGCTATAAGTCAAAGGTTTGTTATAATCGTTTTCATCAAATCCGCGTCTGAAGCCTCCCGCACCAAAAATTGTAAATGCCGGATTTCCTTTTATAGGTTCAAGCCCTCCTGTGCGTGGATGCACATTCCAGTTTTCTTCTTTGACGTTTACGAGTTTTGATAAATGAGCCTCATCGGCTGCGACAAATTCAACCATTAATTTGTCCGGTTCGGAATATTGTTGTTCAATATCTCCATTTAAAACTACCCTGCCTTCAGGACCGATTATATAGTCATCCCGCCATCCTCTGGGCCAGTCTTCTTGTTTCGGTGTCCTTAGATAATACATGATAAAGGTAATTTTGAACTGATTTTTAATATCGATTATCTCCGTAATGATTTCGTCGCCTCCTCCTAATGGTCGGTCATTTCCTTTGCTGTCAATCCTGTTGAGACGATAGACGTTTTGCGGCTGTCCGGAAATTGAAGTATTAGATTCAAACTGTACTTCCCTATAGTCAGAAGTTCCTTCTGACTGTAGGTAGATATTAATTCAGCGCCGTTATTGACGGTGAATACCGGTCTGATTATCTGAGGTTCTTCTTTTTGCTGACTATAAGAATACGAAATTAGCAAGCTAAGAATAAGCAAAGTAAGTAGGAAATATTTCATAACTTTTCCCAAATTTGTCAATATTATTATATATAGACACAAAAAGTGCGAAAACGTCTCAAAAAAAATGAAAATAATTTTAAAGCAAAGATGAAGAACCTCACCCTAACCCTCTCCAAAGGAGAGGGAACTTAGATTCCCTCTCCTTTGGAGAGGGTTAGGGTGAGGTTCTTCATATTATTAGTTAATTTTCCAGCAGTACAACAAGGATTAATAAGGTTATGGGTGTTGTGTTTTCAATGTTCTACTAAGGTTCAAGGTTAGGAAAAGGTTTTTATATTAATAAGCTGCCTTAAACGCATAAATTCTGGATTCTTCACTTCGCTTACTCATGACATTCTTCCTGGCTTTTGAGACAGCCTCATTAAGGGGTGTGTTTTTTCTTAGGTTAAAGTTATTTTTTCATTGATAAAATTCAAAAAAGCTCGAAATCCCTCTATTATATCTTTTGGAAATGGGGATGATTTTACATTTTCCTGCTTAGAATTATGAAAATGCTCCGGGTAAGTTTCAACATATTTCCAATTTGAGTCAGGGAAATTATCATATCTAAATATTTCCAGATTTTCATTTTTTGTTTCCCAATGGAATCCGAACTTATCAGGTATTTTCTCAGAAAGATTTACATCGATAAAACTATTATCACATAAGACAATTCGTAATTTATTCTCAATAAAAAAGGAAGTCTGCACAATTTCTGCAAATTCAATATCGGCAATAAGTTTCAATGTAATGATATCAATCATTTAACTTTTCTATAATTGACTTCAACTTTTCCTGCCTTGCCGTTAAATTATCAAGTTTAAAAAAGTCGTCATAACCATCATTCTCGGTTATTTCTCCTTTGTGGACAAATTGCTCGAATTCTTTGACATCTTTTACATTGAATTTTTTAAGTATCAGATATATTTCGGATTCAATTTTATTAAGATTTTGGCTGAGATAAAGTTTAAGACTGTCAGATAAAAGCTGTTCGGAATTAACCTGAAGCTCATTTGCTATAAATTGAATATTTACCATGCTTTCTGTCCCATTAAATATTTTTTATATTTAAACGATTCAGGAGTTATAAAATTTTGGGTTATTTAAAAATAATGGGATTATATTCCAGTGAATGAAACTGAGTGAAAAGTAATAAAATGGGATAAAAGTCATTCAGAGCGAAACGAAGAATCCACTCCCAATGCTGCTTCTGGATTCTTCGCTCCGCTCTGAATGACTTTCTTATTGACTTTAGAGACCGCCTCTATAACCAATATGAACCATCATTCAAAATTCAATAATTTTCCTTAATTTTGATTTTTGTTCGTTAGCATAAAGATAAAATGGATAAATTCATAATAGAAGGCGGCGCACGGCTTTCGGGCAGCCTGAAAATCTCCGGCGCAAAAAACGGCTCCCTTGCTTTAATGCCGGCAACACTGCTTGCTCCCGGAAATTATAATCTGTATAATACACCGAACCTAAGTGATGTGCGTACAATGTCGCGATTGTTAGGCTCGATGGGCGTTAATTGCGAACTTACCGGCAGCGAACTTACAATTGATTCAACGCAGGTTACCAGTTACGAAGCCCCCTATGAGCATGTTAAGAAAATGCGTGCTTCCTTCTATGTCCTAGGTCCGCTCGTTGCACGCTACGGCACTGCAAAAGTATCTCTGCCGGGAGGCTGCGCATGGGGACCACGACCTGTTGATTTGCATTTGAAGGGAATCGAAAAGCTTGGCGCAAAAATCACTTTGGAGTCTGGCTATGTATTAGCTGAATGTGAGCGGCTCCACGGTGCTAAATTCCATTTCGATATTTCGAGCGTCGGCGCAACGGGCAATGTTCTCATGGCTGCCACTCTTGCCAAAGGTGCGTCCCTGCTGACAAATGCAGCAATCGAACCGGAAATTACCGCACTTGCCGTTATGTTGCAGAAAATGGGCGCAAAAATTTCGGGAATAGGAACAAGTGTTCTGGAAATTGAAGGAGTGGATGAATTGCATCCCGCGGACGAAACGACAATACCCGACCGAATCGAAGCGGCAACATTTCTTATAGCGGCAGCTATTACCAAAGGAGAAATCGAGCTTACCGGCGTTATACCTGAACATTTGGCGGCGGTTATTACAAAATTGGAAGACTCCGGCTGCATCATTGAATCGGGGGTCGGGGGTCAGGGGTCGGGGGACTGGGGACTGGGGTCTGGGGTCTGGGGTCTGGGGTCTTGGGACAGGAGTCTGGAGTCTGGGGAAAATGATGTTATCCCCGTCCCCCGTCCCCCGTTCCCCGATCTCCGACCCCCGTTCCCCGACCCCCGTTCCCCGACCCCCGACCCCCGTTCCCCGACCCCCGACCCCCGACCCCCGTCCTCAAACGAAAATAGAATTAAATTGAGGATGGATTCCGAGCCGAAACCCATCGACATTACAACGGGTATTTATCCGGGCTTCCCGACGGACGTACAGGCACAATGGTCTGCTTATATGTTAGCTGCAAACGGCTCTACAAGAATCACAGATACTATTTACCACGACCGGTTCAAGCACGTACCGGAACTTGCCCGTCTTGGCGCGGAAATAGAAGTTATTGATAATTCGTCAATAGTTCATGGCGGTAAGCAGATTTCAGGTGCTATCGTAATGTCTTCGGATTTGCGAGCCAGCGCCGGATTAATAATTGCGGCATTGATAGCCAAAGGCGAAACCGAGGTTCTCCGTGTTTACCACATCGACAGGGGTTATGAAGAAGTTGAAGTGAAGCTGCAATCGCTGGGAGCGAATATCAAAAGAGTTAAGACGGAGTTGATTTAATTATGAATTATGAGTTATGAGTTATTAGTTTGATTTTTGAAAAAAATGGAACAAAGAAGAATGTCATTCGTAAGCGAAGTGAAGAATCCAGTCCCAATATAGTTTCTGGATTCTTCGCGTCGTTTAGTTTGAACACTTTATTTCAATATTAAGATTAAGTAAATGAGATAATTAAATTTACCACCCCCTACCCCCTCCTAAAATAGGAGGGGATGTAAATTTAATTTTGTCCCCTCCTATTTTAGGAGGGGTTAGGGGGTGGTAAATTTGTTAATGTTCTAAAAAAAATATTGATATTTGTAAGTAATTTGAAACTAAAGAGTAATAGTTGGAACCAAAAATAAACATAGGAGTACCGGATAATCCGGTTTATTCGGCTCTGCATGACAGGGCAAAGGATTATTGCGCGGAACATAATATTAATTTAATCAAACTACCTGAATCGAAAATCGCCGAATACATGCTCAACTCAAGATTAGATGCGGCATTGCTGTCTCCTTATGGATACGGAATGGCAGTTGGTAAAGCTGATTATCGAATTATTCCGACTTATTGCTTAGCTTTGCAGGATTTTACTTCCGAAGCATCGATTTATTTCAATGCAGGATTAAAAAATATTCTAAGCTGTGTATCCCCCGAACCTGATGATTTTATAATTGTTATCGGAAAAATCCTTTTAGCGGAAAGGTATGGGATTGTTTTGAATATCGGGAAGGTTCAGGGCAGTCCGGAGGAATTACTAAAAGTAGCCGATGCTGCTATATGCTGGACCGGCAGCGCACATGAAGATAATGCACTCGATATTAGCGAAGAGTGGTTTGCTACTTATGAAACACCACTACCGCTTGCATTCTGGGTAGTTCGGGCGGATGAGGAACCGGAGAATATCGAAGAAATAATAAATTCTTTATGTGAAGAAAATTTGCCTGATAGTATCGATGTGTTTGATTCGGGAATTCTGCACAGAAATCAATTCGACCGTTCGGGTAAAATAATATATCGGTATGATGGTTTAGTTCATGAAGCATTGGAGGGAACCCTGGAACTTCTTTATTATCAGCAGCTTCTGCCTGAAATACCCGAAGTCAAAATATTTAGAAAAGATATTGGAATAGAAGCATCTCCAATTGAAGGATTATAGACTGAAGGCTTTAGGTAAAAAATATCTAATACCAGTTGCTTTCAAACAGACAAGGATGTCTGTTCTACCGGTTATAGTAGAACATCAAACAGACAAGAATGTCTGTTCTACCGGTTATAGTAGAACAGACATTCTTGTCTGTTTGAAAGCACTTTAGTATAAATCCTAAATATATTTTTAGTCTAATATGCTGATTCATAACATAATTAAAATTTTAATTTAAAGGGTATTTTAATCCTAAATTTTTGTAATTTGTAATTGATGTTACTGCAAATAAGAAAATATATTGTTTGGTTTATGATGGGTATTTTATTATACCCAATTGTACAGAAGAATGTTCATGATTTTTTACATTCGGATGTTACGCATTGTTCAACAGTAACTGATAAGCACATTCACAAACTATCGCATCATTGTTCAATTTGTGAACTAACAAGTTATTTCCCTTATATTTCAAAATTCTTTGATATTCCAATAATTAAATATTTTTTTTCAAGAATACAATTCATTTCAAATCCTTTTCTTGTTAAGTCCTACTTAGGATTTATCTTTTTACTTCGCGCTCCACCAACAATTTAATTTCGATTTAAAAACCATAATAAAGTAATTTTCTTGATTGTATAACCAAGAAGATTTTGCTTTTATTTCTTAAAATATTCTTACGAAATACAATAAAATAGTTTATCATTTATGATACTATTATAATACATATAAGGATGAACCATGAAATATATTTTTATATATTTGCTATTCTTTTTATTAGAGTTAGCCATTTTATCCGCTGAAAATAGTATGTCGGGAAGGGTTTTTAATAAAGCAACAAAAGAACCACTATTTGGAGCTACATTATTTATCCCTGAACTAAAAGTACGAGCTGTTTCGGATTCAAAAGGAATTTTTTTATTCAAATCGCTTCCTAAAGGCACTTATCTTGTGTTGTCCCAATTTATAAGCTATAAAACGTTGGTGCAAAGCGTCGAAGTAAAAGGGGTAACTACAATTGATTTTGAAATGGATGAGAGTAGCGTGCAAAAGAATGAAATAATTGTAACAGGACAATCCGAAGCTTCGGAGTTGTCTGCAAGTCCATTGCCTGTGGTTGTGATTAATAGCGATTTTCTTAAAACAAATTCAAGTACGAATGTTATTGACGCAATTGCATCTACTCCCGGAGTGAGTGCGGTAACGACGGGACCCAACGTATCAAAACCATTTATACGTGGTTTGGGTTTTAATCGAATCCTGACTTTGCTTGACGGTTCGCGACAGGAAGGTCAGCAGTGGGGTGATGAGCATGGTATAGAAATTGACCAATACTCAGTTGACCATGTGGAACTGATTAAAGGACCATCGAGTTTGGTTTATGGTTCCGATGCATTAGCAGGAGTGGTGAATTTAATTTCGGGAAAACCGGCTCCGGAAGGCAAATTTATTGGCGGGGCGCTAATGGAATATCAATCTAACAATGGACTAATCGGCTCTTCGGCAATGCTGAGCCAGACAATTGAAAGCTTCAACTGGTCGTTTAGGTTGTCGCATAAATCAGCAACGAATTATCAGAATAAAATCGACGGGAGAGTATTCGGAACGAAATTTTCGGAAACAAATGCAAACGGTTCAGCGGGTATTGTTAGGAATTGGGGAATGTCTACGTTGCACTTTTCAATTTACAATAATATGCAGGAAATACCTGATGGGAGCAGGGATAGCATCACGAGAAAATTTACAAAGCAAATCACGGAAGATGATGAAATCAGGGAAATAGTTCCCGATAATGAATTAAATTCATACTCAATAGACGGATTGCATCAATTCATCGAACATTACCGTGTTTGCTCGGATAATACTTTTTATTTTGAAAACAGCCATATTGATTTAACAATCAGTTACCAGAGAAGTGTTAGAAGAGAATTTAATCATCCCCGGCTTCTTGAAATTCCGGGATTATATTTAAAATTAAATACACTTTGCTTTAACCTGAATTATACATATCCTAAATTTTATGATTGGAATATTACAGCCGGAACCAACGGTATGTATCAATCAAATGATGTTACTTCAGGAACAGAATTTATTATTCCAGGCTACAGGCAATTGGATTTTGGAACATTCATCACTTTTAATCGAAATTTCGGCAATTTTAGCTTGTCAGCAGGTGTTCGGTATGATATACGTGATTTTTCATATAATAAATTATATGTAAAACACAATCCAATTACCGGTTTTGATATGGTTTTATCAGGAACAGATACAATTGGAGCTACTCAGATTTTTCCTGATTACAGCAAATTATTTTCCGGTTTCACAGGCAGCATTGGAGCAACATACAAATTCGATGATAATTTAAATTTCAAAATAAATATTTCAAGAGGTTATCGCGCTCCCAATATTGCTGAAATTTCTGCCAACGGCGTTCATCCCGGAACAAATATTTACCAATTAAGCAATCCTGATTTTTCGCCAGAATTTAATCTGCAGGAGGATTTTGCAGTTGAGTATAATTCCAAATATATTGATTTTTCTATTGCAGCATTTAATAATAATATTAGTAATTATATTTATAATCAAAAACTGACAAATTATTTAGGAGGAGATTCCATAATTATAAGCGGAAATCAAACTTTTCAATTCAAAGCATCCACGGCTCGTCTTTATGGCGGTGAGTTAATGTTGGAAATAAAACCAATCGATGCTCTTTCATTCAATGCTAATATATCATTGGTTTTTGGAGATAATTCTGGCGCTGCGGAAATAAGCAGTAATGACAGTACTAAATATTTACCTGCAATTATGCCGGTACATGGCAATTTTGATGCAAAAATTTACATTTATAAAGAAGATGTCCAACATCTGGCAGATGTTGGACATCTTAATTCTATATTTGTAAAAGCCGGAATTGAATATTACTTAAAGCAGGACAGGGTCTATCTTGCCGATAATACTGAAACTCCAACTCCCGGCTATGTTTTGGTCAATATCGGAATAGGAGGAAGTTACGTTAACTCAAACGGTGAACCGATCATTTCCTGTTATTTATTTTGTAATAACTTGCTTGATAAAGCATATCAGAATCATTTGAGCCGTTTAAAGTATTTTGAGCCGTATCAGGGAAATTTCACAGGTCATAACGGAATTTATGGAATGGGACGAAATATAAATATAAAAATCGAAGCTTTTTTGAATTAGGTTTTGATTTAGGGGAGTTCTAAAAATTGTCATTCTGAGCGAAGCGAAGAATCTATCTTTTTGATTTTAAAGAAGACTGGATTCTTCGCTTCGCTCAGAATGACAATTTTTAGAACCACCCTTTATTTTCTCCTTACCAATTCATTAGCATATTGAGTTCCAACTACATTAGAATTTTCCTTTAACCATAAGGACAATTTTGTTTTTCCTGTGGGTAGCGATTCGGTAAAAAGCAGATTATCCATCAAGCCACCTAATTCCTGCCATGTCATAACAATGTCATTTTTGAGCCAGCCTATGATTTTCCCTGATAAAAATCCAATAACAGGTGGAATTGAAATGAGATGTTTCTTTATTCCAATAGATTCCATAACCGTTTGGACGAGCTCCCGATAAGTAAAAGTTTCCGGTCCGATTGCATCCAAAATAATATTTTCTGGTTTAGAACCATGAGAAACCGCCAATTCCGCTAAGTCGTCAACGAAAATTGGCTGGAGTTTATATTGACCATCCCCGAAAATGGCTACAAACGGGAATTTCCTTATAACCCAAGCAATATTATTAATTAATATATCTTCGGACCCGAAAATAACTGCAGGACGCAGAATTGAGTAACTTAATCCACTCTCTGTTATCTTTTGTTCTAATATGGCTTTATCTTTAAAATATTCGTACTTCGAATCGATTGAAGGATTCGTTATACTGATATGCACTATTTTCTTAACACCAGCATTTCGGGCAGCATCAATAAGCTTAATAGTATTCTCAACGGCAACCGATTGCCTGAATCCCTTATAATTGAAACGTACCCAATACGTATTGTACAGCACTTCAACGTTGTGAAGGGAGGTTGTAATATCATTGGTATCAGTAAAATCCAACGGAAATTGTTTTACCTTGTCCTGAAAGGGGTTCGGTTTGTTCGTTGAGTTTGTCAAGGTAATAACCTCTTTGCCGGCATCGAGCAGCCTTTTAGCAATATATCTGCCGGAATATCCGAAGGCTCCGGTAACAGCATGAATATTTGTGTTGTTCATAATTTGATATTGATAAATAATCGAATTATATAATAAGAAACCTAATGATGGGATTTTCAATAAAAGGTTTTGTTATTTCCATTCCTACTTTCAAAACTTTTAAGAAAGACAAGAAGAATGTCATTCAGAACGAAGTGAAGAATCCAGAAGCAGCTTTGGAACTGGATTCTTCACTTCGTTCCTAATGAACACTTTATAACAAAATGAGGCTTAAGTAAATGAAATAATTGAATTTACCACCCCCTACCCCCTCCTAAAATAGGAGGGGATTTTATTTCCCCTCTTATTTTAGGAGGGGGTAGGGGGTGGTAAATTAGTTCATTACCTTGTCAGTGAAAGCTCGATTTTACTTTTGCCTCTGAATGACATTCTTCCATTTTTTAGGTTTCATTGAACATTATTGTTATGGATTATTTTAAATAATTTTATGAATTTTACAAAAGTAATTATTTTTACTTCACTACCTTGCGAACCCGTTTCAATTCCTCGAAAAGCGCTTTTTCGTTATCGCTCAGTCCATGTGGAATCTTTACCTGGATTGTAACGAATAGATTGCCCCGCACACCTGACTGCGAATTATATAATGGCATTCCCTGATGGCGAACGCAAATCTCCTTGCCGGGTTGAGTTTCAGGAGGTATATTCAAGGTAGTTGTGCCGGAAAAAGAAGATATTTTAGTGGTTCCACCAAGAACAGCGGTATATAAATCGACGGTTAAATCGACATATAAATCATCGCCCTTGCGAATTACTCGTTTATGAGGAATAATATTAACCTTAATAAGCAAATCGCCTGGAAGCTCACCATTCCTGCCGGGATTCCCTTTACCTGATATTTTAAGCACTTGTCCGTCTGCTATACCGGGGCGGAGTCTGACATCGATTTTCTGGTTATTGATTGATATTACTTTATTAGCTCCTTTGAATGCTTCCTCAAGAGTAATATCGATACTTGCCTGTATATCTTCAGCTTTGGTAAGTGGCGTTCTATCGGAATTGACTGTGAAGCCGCCGGTAGAGCGTGCATAATCGGCTCCGAAAATTTTCTCGAAGAAATCCGATAATCCGCCGCCTGATGAAAAGAAATCGCCAACTGTTCGACCTCGTCCGCCGTGAGGTCTGCCGCCGGTTGGTTTTCCGAACCAATCATTCCAGTTAAAATCGGCATCCCTGCCGCCTGTCTGGCGATACCGCGAGTAGGTTGAACCGAGGTTATCGTATTTCAGGCGCTTTTCCGGGTCGCTCAGAACCTCATAAGCTTCGTTTATATCTTTAAATTTCGATTCCGCTTCGTTATTATCTTTATTTTTATCAGGGTGATACTTCATAGCAAGCCTGCGATAGGCTTTCTTTATGTCCTCAGCCGAAGCCGTTTTTGCAACACCTAACGATGTATAATAGTCTTTAAATTCCACTTTACCTCTGGCTCTATTTAATTATTCTAAAGTTGTTTAGGTATTTAGACTGTAGGTGTTTGGGTAATTTTTTCCTAAAAGCCTACAGCCTTAAATCCTTATTTCATTTATTAGCAAAAATCGTACTATTTTCACGTTTGAGGCAGGGAATTATTTTGTATAGATTAATTAAAGAGTTGTCTGAACTGTGATTTGTATGATTTGTTTGATTATTGAGATTTCCCAATCATCAAAGGGTAGATACGTTGCATGCAACGTCTTTACATTGAAAATCATATTAATCAAGGTTCAGAGTTTATTTTATATCACCGAACATACCTAATCTTTGTAATTTCAGTTTTAAGATTCGATTGCACAAATTGCAAGCCAAATTGCTCTAAAGCTACTTTGCGAAATATTTCAAAATCCGTTGCCTGAAAAGTCAGGTTATATTTTTTCCCCAAAGATTTTTCAGGAATAATAAAGTTTTTAAAGTGAGAGCCAAGAAATTTTGCTATATCTTCGAGGTTTGAATTATCAATTACTATCTTATCATTTTTCGATGTCATTTTGGAGGTCAGGCTCTGAGTCTTGGCAGAGGTAAATTTGCTCAATTTCAAGGAATCAATAATATGGAGTACCCACCTCTCTTTGTATTGCTTAGATGTTTCAATTTCGAATTTATAAAGCTGTTTTAGCTTGTTCAAAATTTTATCTCTGTTCGAAATTCTATTTTTGATAGAGCTTGTATAATTCAAATTTAGTGTTATACTTGATTTTATGACATCACTATACTCGATAAGTTGTTTTTCTCTATCAAGCAGAAAAGGTATTAACTCTTTAAACTCTATATTAACAACTTTTAACGAATCGAGTTCGGTACTTGTATTAAGTGAATTATTTCTACCCCCATATTTTGTTTCTGAAATTATTAAGGTATAATCTTTGGTTTTAACATTGAAAACTTCTGACTCTCCTATTGTCAATATTAAGGGAATTGCAAGGAAAATAGCATTATGCAAAATATGAAGACACAATCCCAAAATGAAACCGAATCTCACTCTTAAGTAACCGGCTAATAAACCAAATATGAATTGCGGGAAGATAAGAATTGGTGTTAAAATTAGTACCCAAACTGTAATTTTATAATTGGTCAGATGATATAATCCAAATAGGAGAGCTGAAGAATAAAAGATTACCCGATAATATTTATTCCACAAGAATCTCACTTTATTATCAAAAATGGAACTCTCATCTTTTGGAAAGCGTCGATTTAAAAACAGAAGTATTTGAAGTGGGTAGAACCGGTTAATTCTCAGACTGAATCTAAATATCAACTCTTCTATAATAGGTATGAACAAAACTCCTAATATTAGAACGTACTCAATTGGATAATACCTAATAAAATCAATTATTTTATTGTTGTCAATATTAATCAAATTCAAGCTTTGAATTGATGCTAACAAAACAACAGATAAGGCGCTGACAAGCATGTCTATCAGAAAAACAACAAAAAATCGATTTAATTTTAAAGATTTTGATGAATTATTATCTTCTTCATCGACTGGATTGAGCAGAAATTCCTTAACCGGCAAGAAATTTTCTTTAATAAATTTCGAGATAATCATACAATTCCTTAATTAACAAAATTGAGGGAAATCAAATAAATCAAAGTTTAGACATCACACCTGATTCGACAGCACCTGCCGGAAATGATAACCATAAATCGACATAGTAATGGCTAATGGCAAATGCTTCGGTTTCCGGAATAATGTCCAGATAAGAACTTTCCAGAAATGATATTTACCCTTCTCCCTAATGCCGAGCTTATAAAAAGATTTAGTCAATGCGGATATTTGAATATGAATAGGAATTCTATGAGATATATAAGATGTTTTATATTCTTTCAAAAAGATTTTTACTCTTTTATAATATAATTTGGGAGCGAAAATCGAATCCTGAATTTTCTTATAACCCTCCATCAATACATCCATATTCATCTTAGGTAGGAAATTCAGTGAATAATCGGTATTGTTCCCGGTAGGAATATCGACTATCCTTTTCTCAAGCTGCAATTTTTTATATAAAGTAGTATCGGGCAGTGCATGGAGCAATCCAACCATAGCTGTCACAATGCCGCTACCCTGAATGAATTTTATCATATTATCGAATATTTTCGGTGTATCGGTATCGAATCCGACGATGAATCCACCCTGAACTTCGAGTCCGTTCTGCTGGAGGAATTTTACTTTTTCAATCAGGTTCCTGTTCATATTCTGGGTTTTACCGCAGGATTTAAGACCTTCTTCATCCGGAGTTTCAATCCCGACAAATACTTTAACGAAATTCGCCTTCTTCATAAGTTCAAGAATTTCAATATTATCGGCAAGAGTAATCGGAGCCTCGGTCGAAAGCGTAAAAGGGGTCTTTTTGGAATCCATCCATTGAATAATCCCTCTTAAAATCTGCTTTACTTTGGCATAATTACCGATAAAATTATCATCTACAATAAATACACTGCCCCTCCAGCCGGTATTATATATAGCATCCAATTCAGCCTGAACCTGTTCGATGGACTTTAGTCTCGGTATTTTGCCGTTAACTATTACAATATTGCAAAAATCGCAATTGTACGGACATCCCCTGGAAATTTGCATTGGTATAGAAGCATAATCTTTTATATTAATCAGTGACCAGTCGGGAACGGGTGTATGTGATAAGTCGGGTCGTTCTTTAGATGAATATATCTTTTTGAAATCTCCATTACAAAGACCTTCAATAAGTTCCGGGATGCAATCCTCAGCTTCGTTTAAAACAAAACTGTCAACATTTGTGAAATTTTCATATTCGGCTGAAAAAAGAGGTCCTCCGGCTACGACGATTTTACCGAAAGTCTTGACTCTATCGATTATTTCCTGAGCCGAATCCCTTTGAACAATCATACCACTGATAAAAACGCAATCTGCCCATTCGATGTCTAAATCTTTTAATTTACTTACATTTAAATCTACTAACTTTTTATTCCAAGTTTTCGGCAGAAATGAAGCCACAGTGAGCAAGCCCAATGGCGGCAGGGATGCCTTTTTATTTATGAAAGAAAGAGCATATTTAAAGCTCCAGAAAGTAGCCGGGTATTCAGGATAAATTAGTAATACATTCATCTAAAAAAATTCCAAAATGTTTCTAATTAACAAATATAATCATAATTAATTAAGTTAAGGTTATAAAATTATTTTAAAATATTATAAAATTTTTGGAAATTGAAGTTTGGACATTTTAAAAATTGATTTTTTATGAATTTTGAGGATTACTATAACAGAAAAATGTCTGAATCACAGATTATACGGATTAAGAGATTGCACGGATTCGAGAAAAGAAAAAATTATTTTTAAAATCTGTGAAATCCTTTAATCCGTATAATCCGTGATTCAGACATTTTTCCGATTAATCCTTGATTCAGACATTTTTCCGATTAATCCTTGATTCAGACATTTTTCCGATTAATCCTTGATTCAGACATTTTTCTATTCCATATCTCAAGGCAATTCCTCTTCATTTATTGTTTTTCTTAATAAATGCTTTGGCAAAAAGAATGAATTTGCAATTAAAGTAGGTATAACTGCGCTTGTAATTACTACTGCTACCAAAAATGAATACTGTTCATTGGTTAATATTCCGTGAGTTAAGCCAAATTGAGCAGATATTATTCCGAAAGCCAATCCTGCCGACATTAATAATGAATAATACCATTTCTCTTTCCTGTCTTCCCTAAATCGGGATATAACCGGAAATATTCCGAATATTTTGAATACTACTTTTCCTGACATTAAAATTAAAAAAGTTATGGGAGCAGAAATTACAACCGGGATCGACATTAAAGCGCCTGCCCTTAGAAAATAAAACGGTGTAAGAAATCCAATAGTTAAAGTTCTCAATCTTCCGATAAATGAATTATCCTTTGAAATTGTACCGGCTAATACCATTCCGGCTATATAAGCCGGCAGTACAGGCTCACTTCCTGACCATAAGGCTAAAGCTCCAAATCCGAATAACAAAAATAATATCCATTTTGTCCTGATAGCTGCCGTTTTATTCCCAAATTCTTTTGTCAGATAAACAGTTATTGTGGGTAATAATTTTATTAATATAAGGCATACTAAAATGAAAATTACCGTTCTATAAGTAAATGGAGTAAATAGTAATCCCAATCCTATTACTGCAACTAAGTTATTTATAAAACATGCTCCGATTATGCTTTTCCCGAATTCCGTTGTATTCAAACCATTTTCCAGCATAACGGCATAAACAACCGCCATAGATGCCGTTGAAAGAGTAATTCCAGCTAATAAGCTCGATTGAAACTCCCATCCGAGAATAAAATATGACAATAAAAAGGAACCCGTAAAAGGTACAAAAAAGCCAAATATTCCAATACCTGAGATTTCTTTAAGTTTTTGCTTTAATGTGAATGGGTCGAGCTCAGTTCCGGCAAGGAATGTTAATAAAATTACACCTGAACCCGAAATGAATTGGAGCCAATCGGAGTTAATTTCCAATTTATCAAAAAAATCGAATTTGTAAGCCACATAGCCAAACAAAGCGCCAATTGTTATTTCCATTAATGTTATTGATATTTTCAGGCGATTTGCAAGAATAGTCGAGATAATTGCTAACAAGAGCCATAAAGCTGCGGTAAGATATATGTCTAACAAATCATTCTCCTCATAATTAACAATTATTAACGGAGTTTTCAGCTCATATTTGAGCTGATTTAAGGAGAACTCCATCTCCAAATTTAAGGTGGGTTCTAAAAATTCAATTTAGGCTGTCATTCTGAGCGAAGCGAAGAATCTATCTTGTTGATTTTAAAGAAGACTGGATTCTTCGCTTCGTAGAACCCCCTTAATTACAAAAATAATAAATTATTATATTTTTCCTTTACATCTAAACAAAAAGCTGCATATCACAACAGCCTTTATAAATATAAATCAATTATTCAAATATGAATAATGTTTTTAATAATTCTACTTATTTATTATCAATGGCAGCGTTGTCGAACGTTTAGAAGATACAAGTTTTACATAATATATTCCACTGACTAATCCGGATGTATTAATATCAATAGTGTACATTCCCTGCGATTTAAACTCTTCATTAAACAACTTGAGTTCATTGCCAAGGTTGTCGTATAAACTAAGCCTGATGTCCGGCTGCGTTCCAATTATGTAATATAAAGAAACATTATCGCGAGCAGGATTGGGATAAATCGACAAAACATCATTAATTTTATTCTCATCCTGAACTGTGGTTACAATATCACGGTAATATATATTGCTATCAGCGCCCCTTAAGTATATTTTACTGTCGGAAAACCGAATTACAGGATTAATATTGACAGATAATTCAAGATTTTCAGTAATATCTTTCCAATTCAATCCGTCATCAGATGAAGTAAAGAACTTATCATTTGATTTAATGTAAAGATTATCGCTGTTATCGATTGAAATGATACTAATTTTTGAAAAATTTATGTCCGAATTTAATTTATACCAATGCAAACCCAAATCATCGGATGTGAAAATTGTATCATTTAAACACATAAATAATTTTGATTTGCTGTTTTCTTCACATAAACCTATGTTTTTTATTCCGGGATTTTTGAGAGCAGTCCATGTTTTACCTAAATCCTCGCTTCTAACAAGTGTGTCTTTGAATTTTGTTATAATAACATTAGGATTTCCAAATGCTATAAAATCACCAACTTTATCGTGTATATATTTGATATCTCTACCGTAGATATGATTAAAATTAGTTCCATCTTTTGAAATACCTAAATAATATTCTAAATCACCTTCTGCCCTTCCGGTAATATATCGTGAGTTAAGATAACCAATTCCCGCCCCCCAAAAACTTTGACTCCCAAAGGCTTTTTGAATAAATGATTTACCAAAGTTTGTTGAAACTTCTACAATCAATCCCATAGGTGAAATACTAATAACTATATTACCATTGCGAGTAATTTGTAATCCATTATAATTCTTTTCCTTAAAAACAATAGTTTCCCAATTATCACCATAATTTGATGTTTTATAAATTATTTTATTATTTTGAATGGTAAACAATGTATCGCCTCTATTACCAAAGGCAGTAATTTTTGATTTATCGGGATGATTGACTTTGAACCATGTAGCATCAACGCTAACATATAAAAGCAGGAAGAATATAAGCAAAAAGAAATATTTCATTGTTTGCTCCTTTCACTAAAAAGAAAGTTCTAAATTGTCTGTACCTGGATTCATACGATTTATTTGATTAATATGATTATAAATAAAAATATAAGGTCTTACTTATCATTAGATATAAATCATCTAAATCATAAAAATCAGATAAATCCCAGTTCAGACATCTTATTCATTAACAATTGACCATTGACCATTATTCATTAACCATTATCAACATGCGTCCCAGCCTTGCCTGCCAACGCATCATTCAATAATTCGAAAGAAGTGATGATTGCCTTTTTACCGCCGTTACGAATGTATTTGATTACCGATTCCACCTTAGGTCCCATACTCCCAGGCGGGAAATGACCTTCGGCAGCGTATTTCTCCATTTCATCAGCCGTAGCTTTTGATATGCCGGTTTGGTTTTCTTTCTTAAAGTTAAGATATACCTGCTCGGCATCGGTTGAAATGATGAATAAATCAACTCCGAGACATCCGGCAAGCAGTGCTGATGAGCGGTCTTTATCAATCACCGCCTCCGAACCTGTAATGTTTCCATCATTATCGAGAATAACCGGAATGCCGCCCCCGCCAAGCGAAATTGTAACAAAGCCCAGAGCCATTGCCCGGCGGATGATTTCCAATTCTAATACTTCAATTGGTTCCGGCGATGCAACCACCCGGCGATAACCGCGGGCAGCATCTTCGACGATGTCCCATTTAAGGCGACGCTGCTTATCCAACGCTACTTCCTTTGTATAAAACGGTCCTATTGGCTTGGTAGGATTTCGGAAAGCAGGGTCCTCCGGGTTAACGCGAACCATCGTTGGTATTGTCATAACGGGTTGTTTGATATTCAGCTTGCGCAATTCACATTCCATAGCGCGTTGCAGGATGTAACCGATTTCGCTTTGAGTAGTGGCAACGCACATATCGAGTGTATGGGTATAAACTTCCGATGCAGCCCGCTCCGAACGAAGCAGCGCAGCGCCGACTTGCGGACCGTTGCCGTGGGTAATAGTGATATTCCAGCCTTGACTAATAAGAGCGGCTATGCTGTGAGCAGTAGCCCTTGCATTTTCGTATTGTTCATCTAATGTGCCGCGTTCGCCCGCCCTGATTAGCGAGTTGCCTCCGATTGCAATAAGCGCTTTTTTCGACACAATAACCTCTGAATTTTGGTTAATTAAGTAGAAACGTTCACAATTAAATTTTATTTGAGACTAGCGCTAAAAAAAATTCCCTATCGTCAAGAGGTTATCTAAACGATAAGGAATTGTTTAAATGTGTGAATATCAATAACCGTTTGAATATTATTTTAATACCTGGAACTTCATAATTGAATTCTGGTCACAAGCTTTCATTGTTACTAAATATACGCCGGAATTCATATCATGCGCATCCAGCCTGACGTTATATGTACCTGCCTTATGAAAACCACGAGCAAGACTTTTTATTAATTGACCGGATTCGTTTATTACATCAATTGCAACATCGCAATCATCATTAATGTTATATTGAATTTCGGAATTATTTGTTACGGGATTTGGATTTACATAATCAATCTTATTAACTAATATTGTTTCATCTTTTGGATTTGTTTCTATCTGTATGGATTGCTTTTGCTGACCACCGCCATCACCGGAATGAAGCAGCAAATCATCTGCTACAGTTTTATGGTAAATGTATATCAAGGAATCAAAGATATGTCCTAATGTAGTATCGATAATAAATGGATTCAATTCAAGTAATTTCCATTTGAGAATTAATGAATCGGCATAGGTTATATTATGATTGTATATATCATTATAAACTATTATAGCAGAGTCAATTTTATATAATCTTTCATAAATCTGACCCTTTAGGAATCTTGCATTTATTCTTTCTGAATTAGTAAAATTTGTGTCTGCAATAATAGAATTATAGTCGTTAATTAAATCCGGTAATAAAGTATTGACTGAATCTATAATTGCACCTGTTTCTAAAGTTTGTCTTGCATATTCAATTCTTGAGTTTGGAGGAAGTGAGAAATTATTCATTTGAAACCTTGAAGTATCGAATAAATTAACAATTGCGGGCAAAGGCGTATCTTCATTTATTTCAATACGATTAATAACTAAAGGAGTTGTTTGACAATTATCAGCACAAACAAGACTTTCATCACAACCTAAATTGGCTGTTTGCGATTCATTAAAATGTTCACCATTAATACTTACATATTCATTATGGCTGGGAGTACTGTCTGGATTAAATTTGTTATAACTACCATCAACAATACGATATCCCCATGGATTTTTAGACAAATGATATGAAGAATTTTCAGCGAAATCATTATAACCACATTTTAATTTCACATCAGCAGGGTCGTCCATTAAATTTATATCATTGCTTTCTGGTATCATTTCGAATTCTGTTACTGTATCACGAAATTGAGGATATGAAAATACATTTCTACCTAAATATATATAATATGGTGTTGAATTTGGACATAATAGATTCGGCTTTTGATAAATAGTTAAATGAGCAGTTGATGATAGAACACTTATACCATGCGAGTAATAATCAAAAGCATTACCTTTAAAGAATTGGTCGGCAGAATTAAATATTGCAACACCTGTTTGAACTGTATCAAAGGTATTATCGAAAAAATTTGATGTATAAGCATAATTTGAAAACGAACCTATAATACATTTTCTAAATGTATCCTGACATTCATGAACAATTGAAGCATTATTATGGACACCCATATTACAATAGGAAAAATTTGATTCCAAAATTTGTCCGATTGGTGTATTTTTAATAAAAGCACCTAATTTAAGTTGATAAAATGAGCAATTTTCTATATAGACAGATTTATAATCTGTTATTTTCAAACCAATTCTCAATGTTCTTTGTTCCACAAAATGCGGCACCGAATTAATTTCCGATGAGTCAGAGAATATACAATCAATTATTCTAATTCTACGTTTTGAATCATTATTATTACCTTCACAATACCAAAAGTAAAGATAAGGTTTATTCATAGAAGAATCCATGAAATAATCAATTGGAAAGCCCTGAGAATTATAACGGGTAGAATCAAGAAATTTGCAACGATATGCAACCGGAGTGAAACCAAATGCATTTTTTACAATAATAGGAATTGAACGGAATTCACCGTAACGCAATTTTATTCTATTTTCATAAATACTTGTAACATCCTCGCCATCTACATAAATCTGAGCTTGACCTTCATAAGGATGAAGATATGTAAAATGAGGAAGTTTTTTTGTTTTATCTAATCCACCGACAATTGTTGCTAATGAATCTTGTTCACCTAATACATCAATTTTACCTTTTATAAAAACACGTGTATAAAATGCAACATAAGCATTCTTATTAATTTGAAGTATTCCACCGGAATCAACATCTACATATTCGTTGAATACAACAGGTTCGGTTTTAGAATTTCTTATTTTATAAATTACAAGTTTACCACCTCTTTCAACGACTATGGGAACATTAAAAACAATTGAAGTGCCTTGCTGGTTATCGCCTTCCGGCATACTGACGTTCAAAGTACCCTTTACGATAATACGTTTCATTCCGTTAGTACCGACATTAAATGCAGTTTTTTCAAAAATACCCGGGTCATTATTCCTCCCAGGCAGAATATTAACTGTTGTACCTGTATCGATTGTAACATCCCTCTGCACTTTAAATTCTCCCTGAAGGTTCACTTCCCTGAACGGCAAAACGTTTGAACCCGATGGTGATGCATAACCCGTTATTAGACCACCTATTTCATCCCTGAAATACCTAAGTATCAGGAATCCTCCCTTTTGCAGCCAAGGTCCCTGCTTTGCATTTTGTCCCAATGCATAGACAAAAGATTCATCGCTTTGCAATTCCGGACGATAAATGGAATCGGCTACATCAGGCAATACATCCCATATACCCAGAAAATAATTCGGATATTCACTAATTTGGTCTTTAAAATAATTGTTTAATTCATTTTTATTTAGGCAATCGTCTATATGTCTTCTCCCAACATCTTTTATCATATAAAAATACCTATCGGATTGGTCATAAGTTAAAGTTGGCAAACAATCAAAATATGCGCGTTCACGTACTATTTTTGCAGTGTCATAATAAGAAAATGATCCTTTTATAAAATCCTTTAAATCAATTACCCGTGCACCCTGAGAATAATTTGATGTGTAAACCTCCCTCCTGATTTTATACTTTTCATCACCTGTAAGACCTGCATCGTTTGGTAGATGTCCCGTAATTCCATATACTGTATTCAAATGATGGCAGGTATTTGGTCCGACTTGAGGTGTTGATGTATTCGTTGCATCTAAAAAGTAAGGATTAGGATTTCCTCCGATAAACTCATCGGAATTATTCCTGATTTCGGAATTTGTCAATGAAGCATTTTTCCCGTTTTTTTTGTAATCGTCAGGAAGTATGTCCGGAGTATCATAAGAACCCAAAGGACCTCCAATCTCGCTTGTAGAGTCGTTTGTTCCCAATCCCTTTACCCAACATTGAGTACTATCCGAACCCCAAATCTTAATATAATTCCCAATCTTTCTATCGTCGTTATAGTATTCGGCAGGAGCTGAACCAGTTTGTGAGTATCCCCATAAATTCTTCCATTCACTATAATGATATGTTTTTTCTGTTGAATCTGCTTTAAACCGGCTTAAATAATTTACCTGTCCAATTGTAGAATCTAATAATGACATAAATGGTGAACCAAATTCATCGGCTGTCAGGAAAAATTGATTATCCAAATCTATATGTACACTCTGAACAGTATGAGTACTTCGTCTCAGCCACTTAGAGTTATAAGCACCAGATAGTAATGCTGATAATTTATTTGATGTAGCATATACCCTATCATTATCATAGCCCCAATACTGAGATTGGGTAACAGATACATTTGTTGGATTGTTTTTATATCCTTCAATTTCAAATGCAATAACCCCGCCTAAAGCCTTGCCATCCCTGTTTGATTCCAAATGACTCCAACCCCAACTCGCAACATAAAGCATGAGCTTATCATCTTCAAAAGTATTTGTTGGTTTTCCGTTTGCATCTAAAACCCTCTTCTTTACTAAATGACACTCGTGTGGTCGGACCGGAAGAGAATCGGCGCCGTTTAT
>JAERMQ010000109.1 GCA_016844745.1 Ignavibacteria bacterium
CCACCTTATATAAAGGTATTTTCTGTCCTACAAATGGGGAGCACCCCAAAGAGTGGGAATATGATAAATCCTTGAAGTTGCAACAATTAATTAATCGGCTGGGTCTTTATGGAACATTCCTGGTAATTCCGTAGATTCCAATGCAATTTCAGGTGTAAGAGGTAAAAGTTGTATCCCAGGATAGTTAAGAGCAGAATCAAACCAGCTTTTAGTATTTACCGGTAACCTAATCTTTTTAATTCGATTAATTTTGCGATTTCCCAACATGAAATAATAATAACAGCCAAACCTTCATTTTCATTTTCACTGATAATAAGTTCATGTTTTTTTGATAACTCTTTTGCACCCTGAACCCACCAAATCCAAATATGAGTATCAAGCAGAATCATTGTATTGCCTCCCAATCATTTTCTGCAACCGGTTCTGTCGGATTAATATATTTAAAATTAGTTCCGCGTAATGAATAATAATTTTTATTTGCATGTTTCATTAGTATTATATCTACCTTATCACCATCAATAAATGGTAAATTTTGTAATAATAATTTTCCATCTTCTACTATTTTTGTTTCATAAAAATAAGGGAACATATTATACCTCAAAAAAATAATAAATCAATAATTTTGACGAAATACCTCATCATTTGTTTTAGTTATATCAATAATTGTTATTCCTGAGTTTGTAAAATACTCTCAATCCTCTACAACAGGAGATTCATTCATTCTAAGAAACGTTAATTCAATCCATTGAAACCGTTACTTATATTTTTCTTTATACTTCCCAAAGAATTGCCCGATAAGCCCGAAAGCCTTTTCCAATACCTCTTCCGGAGGAAGAATCACTATCCTGAAATGGCTCGTGCCGGGCTTTTCGCCGAACCCATTGCCCGGAACAACCACAACTCCGGTTTCCTTCAATAGCTCTTTTACGAAATGCTCGTCATCGGCAACATCGACCGACGGAAATGCATAGAAAGCTCCTTCCGGTTTGGTAAGCGATATTCCGGGTATTGAGCCAAGTAACTCTACAGCCATATCGCGGCGTCGTGATAAACGCAAATTAGCTTCGATTATATGCTTCGAGTCGCCATCCAAAGCCGGCGCTATTGCATACTGTTCGGGATGATTGGCAGATACTCTGGCTCTCAATATTTTGTTAATTGCTTCGATATATTGACTCAGTACATCCTGCCTGCCGCTAACGATGCCCCATCCCATACGAAAGCCGGGGGCAATATAATTCTTCGATAGTCCTGAAAATGTAATGCAGGATAAATCTTTATTAAGTGAACCAATTGCTACATGTTTTTTGCCGTCGAAGATTAGTTTATCGTAGATTTCATCGGCTAATACGACTAAATTATGCTCTAGTGCAATATCGACAATTTGAAGTAATGTTTCTTTTGTACAAACAGAGCCGGTCGGATTATTCGGATTTATTAATACAATAGCTCTTGTTTTATTATTTATTTTTGAGCGGATATCTCCCACATCAGGCTGCCAGCCGTTCGATTCATCTAAGTAATAAGGATTCGACTCCAATTCCAATTTGCTTTGGACTGCTGTATAAAGGGGATATCCCGGAGTTGGCATAAGGAAATTTTCGCCGTTATTGAGCAATGCGGTGAGGCAGATTTCAATTGCTTCGGCTGCACCGTTTGTAACAAACATATCGAGAATATTGTCGATTCCTTTTTTATTTGCATCGCGTTCAATGGCATCCAATGCGGGTTTTATGCCGGTCGAGGGTGCATATCCGGTTTTATTTTCGAGCATTGCCTGATGAACTGCTTCGATTATATGGGAGGGCGTGACGAAATCGTAAACGTTCGGGTCGCCGATGTTAAGATAAAGAAGTTCTTTGCCGGAACGGGCTACTTCCTGGGCTAAGAGTATTATATCGCGGATAGCATAACGAATATTTTCCGTTTTACGGGCTGGAATTATCGGACTAACTTTCATATTTTGTTCCATTATATCTAAAATAAATAAAGTAAAATACAAAATTAAGTAATTATTTGATGAATATATTGAAAAATCATTATTTTGTATTTTTGAGAAAACAAAAATGCAAAAAACAATTGGAGACTAAAATGAAAAAAGAAAAAAGTATCGAGTTTTTAAACAAAGCCATAGCTGATGAATTATCTGCTGTTCATCAGTATATGTATTTCCATTTCCATTGCGATGACCAGGGCTTTGACCTGCTGTCAAATCTATTTAAAAGAACTGCAATCGAGGAGATGCTGCATATCGAGCGTTTAGCTGACCGTGTTCTGTTCTTAAAGGGTGAAGTTGAATTGGGAACTGCCGAAGTTGTCCAGAAAATCCATGATGTGAAATCCATGCTTGAAAAAGCATCGAAGATGGAAACCGAAAGCGCCAACCAGTACAATGTCTGGGCTAACGAATGTTCTAAGAATGCGGATTCTGCTACGAAAAAGTTATTCGAATCATTAGTCGATGATGAAGAGCGGCATTTCAATCAATATGATACCGAATTGGAAAACCTGACTAAATTCGGGGATAATTACCTTGCGCTTCAATCCATCGAACGAAGCAAGACATTGACAGCCGGAAGACCAATGGGGGAGCAGTTATAGAAAGAAAAAATTGGTTGAGTTTAATTATTTTGATTTAATGAAGCATTTCGATTTTTGAACCTGCATATTTGGGGGTTGGAGGTTAAAGTAGTACTATAGTGGGATTGACATTTTCGGCTTATTAGATTGGACTCAAGTTTAGAATGAAAATATTTTTATTTGAGCATTTTGTCATATTCGGTATGACTGCCAATCCAAAACCATACAATATCCGGATTAGCATCAATTCCGATGGCACGGTATTTTCTACCTGCTTTGACAGACCAATACCTACCGACATGCTTTAAATTCAATGATGGATGGTTTGGATTCTGTTTTAATAATTCGTAATTTTTATCAGATAGTTGTTGAACTTCGTCAGGTAATTTGTAGTAACATTTCCAAAAAGTAGGAGTTGCGAAATGTTTCATATTTCTTTGGCTTTATTTGAATAATAATCAGCTAAGGCTTTATTGCCCAAATCATCTAAATTGCCGGATATAGAGTCATTTTCAAATTGTTTATCCCAATTTGCAGAATCAAATTCATCGAACCATTCCCTGAAACGTTTTAATTCATTTTCAGATAGGTTTGATATAATGCCTTCAATTTCAATCAATCTTTCCATTGTTCATACTCATCAAATAATAAAAAAAAAGAAACGAATAATGTTTAAGAAAATTGTTGATGATTTAAATTACACCAATAATTTAATCAATTCATGATAATTTGAGTAATTCCGTAGGTGTTATATTTCGGTAGAAATGAAATAACAAGTGAAGGAAATACACCGTAGGTGTTATATTATAACCAATTATATGAATTAATCCGGCAAAGAATTGATGTAAAATATGCTTGAACTATTTAAATATTTGCAATAATTCATTTTTTCTATTTCGAGATGAATGCAAACATCATTGAGAATTGAATGTAAAGTACCTATTTTTAAAGGATTATGATTTGGAATTGTTATATGATGTTCACCATTTGTTAATGTTGTCAATCGGATATGGCTACCGGATTGCCTTGTAATAATGTATCCGAATTTGCTAAGGTGCTTTGCAAGTTCGTTGCCTGAATTATCTCCTGGGATTTTCTTGCTAAAGTATATGTTTCATCTTTAACATAATGAAGGTGAATGAGCTTGGGCATGTCTTGAACTTCGAAATGGCACGAAACTGCATCATTAATATTATCTTTCAATTCCTTTTCGTTTTCACCTTCCGTGAAAATGCTATGTTCAAGGGCTTTTGCCGTAAACCCGCCTTCGGGAGCTTCTTCAATCAAGAAAAATATTTCTTTCATACAATACCACTTTTAATTATTTTTAAAACGATTTGATTAGTTCTTTATTTTGAAATTATTCATAGAATTAATCCGGCAAAAAATTGATGTAAAATATTCTTGAAAGGACGCCTGCAAAGTGAAAGAAACGGTATTAATGCGGGGGGAATTGGTGATTGAAGTGGAGTTGAGGATACCAGAAAAGCGTAAAAATAAAATCTATGCTACAGCTAAACCCACATTTTCCAATTCTACACTATTAAATACTTGTTTATTTCCTAATCTCCGAACGGCATCTAAAATTTCAATTCCTGCTATTTTCCCATCACTATCATAATCTATAGCAATCCCTTCAGCTATATGTTGAGTTGTAACCGTTGTTTCCATAAAACGAATATTTAGTGCATCAGCTTCGGCGTCGTATTGTATTTTCATGGTTCTGCCTCAAAAATAATAAGTATAAACTGTTATTACTACAATTTCCATGTCTTCTTCGACGAAGATTGGTCTGATTTGTTTTATTTCGTAAAATTTTTTATTCCAATAAGATTTGAACTCAAAATTTTTTCTACATTCAAGTTTACCAAGTTCGCCGGTAATCCAATCTGAGGTTTGAATTGTATTCTGAACTTCTTCTTCAGAAAAGCCTCTGGTATCAAAATAGCTTTTTGCATGTGTCGTTAATTTGATAGCTTTCATAATATTAATAACGCTTTTATTAGGATGATATTTTATTCATGTTCATCAGTTTTAAAGTTATTACCATAGAATTATAATTTCTTAATTATATTGAGAATACTCCATAGGTAATATATTTCCATACAATAATATCAATTAATCCGGCAAAGAATTGATGTAAAATATGCTTGAACGGACGCTTGCTAAGTGAAAGAAACGGTATTCATGCGAAAGGAAATGTGGAATGAATATTAGCTTAATGAATTAATGATAAAGATTTTTTGTGAGTATAATTAGGATTGGGATTTGTAGTTTATTTTAATTGACAGTTTCTTGAAAAATATTTGCTTAATTCATCAAAATTTATTTCTTATATTTGTAATGAAATTAATATTTTGGAGGAAGTATGTCTGATATTGTAATTGATATAAATGTTGAACCTCTTGAAGAAGGAGGCTATTTGGCGTTATCGGATGATTTGCCGGGTTTATTAGCTGAGGGTAGAACATATTCTGAAGCCTTAGAAATAGCACAGGATGTTGCTCGTAAATTAATTGAATCATATATTGAACATAACGACCCGCTACCTGTTCGGATTCAAAATCAACTCTCCAAATCAAAAAAGATGCTAAAATTTAAAGTGCCGATAGCTGTTGCTTTATGAGCAAGTTGCCTGAAATAAAATATAAAGATTTAATTAAAAAAGCAAAAGCTGCCGGATTTCAATTTGACCGTCAGGCGAAGGGTAGTCATGAGATCTGGTATAATTCCGAAAAGAAACTCAGAGCTACTATACCTAATCATCCCGGAACAATTAAAAAGGGCACTTTAGGCGCAATAATTAAACAATTAGGTTTGACAACTGAAGAATTATCAAATTTATGATTGTTCTTTGTATGATTTCTTAATTTTGAAATTTTTATTAATATTAGTCTGGCAAAGAATTGATGTAAAATATGCTTGAACGGATGCCTGCGAAGGGGAAGAAACGGGATGAATGCGAAGGGAATGGTGATTGAAGGGATTGGGGAGATTGAAGAGGGAATGGGGGGTGGTTTTTGCTTCGTTATCTACTGATATTTAATCACTATGTGATAAATATTTCTGTTCTGTATCATTTTCTACTGACATATAATCACTACGTGATAAATTAGAAGTTACTCCGTAGGAGTTATATATCCGTAGAAATGATAATCAAAAAAAGTCGTTACACCGTAGGTGTTATATTATGGTAGCAATTATATGAATTAATCAAGCAAAGAATTTATATAAAATATGCTGGACGGACGCCTGCGAAAGGGGAGAAACGGGATTCATGCGGGGGGGAATGGGGATTGAAGTGGTTGGTGAGATTGAAGAGGGAATGGGGGGTGGTGTTTGCGTCGTTTTCTACGGATATTTAATCACTTTTCTACGGATATTTAATCACTACGTGATATTTGTTTCTGTTCTGTAACATTTTCTACGGATATTTAATCACTACGTGATAATTTTAAAAATACACCGTAGGTGTTATATTATGGTAGAAATGAAACCCCAAAAAGAGAGGATTACACCGTAGGTGTTATATTATAATACAAGTATAAGAATTAATCCGGAAAAAGAATTGATGCAAAAAATGCTGGAATGGACGGCTGCGAAGTGAAAGAAACGGTATTCGTGCGAAGGGAATTTGTACCCAAAGTCAGAAGTTCCTTCTGACTGCTTTGAATTGGAAGACAGAAGGATCTTCTGAGTTTTAGGAAAATATTGACTATGTAAAATTCTTCATAGTATTATTAAAACTGCTAAACTTAGCTTCTTTATTATCAAGATACCCATATAAATGAAGGAAATTATCAGGCAATTCATTTTCTAATTTATTTATTTCAAATTTATTGTTTGTTATACTAATAAAACAAAATAAACAACCTTCTTTCAACTTATAATGTTTAGTTCCATTATAATGCCAATCAGTTTCTTTAGGTATATAACCTAATATTATATTTGCAGAAATGTTTGAAACTGCTTCATAACGTTTTAATTTATAAATGTCTTCATTGAAGCAGACATCTCCCCATGCTTTGGATTTAATTTCAATTATTGCTATGATTTCATCATCTTTAGTAATAACTATATCAGGTATTAGGTTTTCAATACCATGAGTAAGAGTGTTCTTAACCGGTTCTTTAAAATATATAACAGGCTCAATCCAAATTTCAAACTCATTATCTTTTCTTGATTTAAGTAAGTAATAAAGATATCCTTGCAATTGTCTTTCATAAGTAAGAAAACCATCTTCAAAGGTTTTTTTTACTGGATCTTCCCAAAGATCAATCAAAATTTCTTTAATATTTTCCATTTTGTTTCTCAAAATAATTTTTGACTTAATGCAAAACCAATTCTAGATGTATCTGATTGTTCTAAAAATTTATATGCTTCTTTCAGTGTATATCTACCTATTTCCTTATCAGGAAAATATTCGTATTCATAATTAGAAATATAAAATTCTTTTATACAATCATTTAATTTTTTACCTTTAATATTAACCAATACAGTACTAAAATTAAAATCTGTGGAATCATTCACACCATAAGGAACATCTTCCATTTTTAAAATAAATTTAAAAAAATAATTGGGAGAATTATTAATTGGCTCAATAATTTCAATATTAAAAAAATTAAATTTCTTTTCAGAAGTATTTACTTCAAAATCTACATTAAATTTTTCTGCATTACTATTTAACAAATTATATTTATTGACACCAACAGAATTACATTTTAATGGAATTTTGTTATTATAACCATTAGTATAATTAATTTTTTCAGTAGTATCACTATGTCTAATGGTATCAACAGTTCCTTTAATATTAACCTGTTTATACCATAAATAATTATTATACAAAACATGAAGATAACCCATACCACATGAAATACTTATAATTTTTGTAAAATCAAATGGTTTTTTAAGAATTTCAAAGTCTTGTTCAAAAGCCATTACTTTATTGTTTGTTATTAATTTAACTACAACAATACCTCTTATGCCGTTTGGAACAATAACAAATATAGAATCAAATGACTTTGATACTATATCTGCTTGCTTGTCACTGAAAAAAACTCCAAGAATGGAATCCCTGAATAGATTTTTATAGTATAGTTTCACTTTGGAACCATTATAAGCAGAAGTCGGAAGAAATTTTCCTTTTTCGGAAATTGGAATAATTGGAGCACTGACTGAATCATCCCCACAAGAAATAAATAATAATGTAAAGGAAATTAACAATATGGGAAATATCTTCATTTTATGCCTTTTTTTTATAATTATTATCAAAATTCCATAAAACAATTTTGGCGTAAATCATATGAAAATCAAAAATATATAATATATTTATAATTTCCTAATTAAATTCTCTTTATGACAATAAATTAATTAAATATTTAATCTATATTAATTATTCAATAATATTCTTATAAATATCATATATGACGAGTTACGCAACTCCCTAATGAAAACGTCATCTATGTGTGTTCTAAAGAATTACCTGTGCTGATTTGATTTTATCAAAGATTCATATTTCTTATTAAATAACCCTATACCCTTTTCCTATTACTTCGCTTTGCAGGAAAGGACTATTCATTGATTCTAAATTCATTGGCAATGCAGATATTCTTGAATCTACCTTGCGGATTTATGGAAAATACCGGAAGATTCATTTCTTTCTATGCTACTTCAAGCTCAAGGCTTTTATTGTCAAATATTAAGGTATTCAAAGAATCAACTTTCTTAGAAGCATTTAATATCTCAATTGATAAAATCATACCTTCTTCATTAAAATCCGCTAAAACACCCGGTCTGATTTCCTCAGTTTCATCTACCTCGTCATTCCTGAAGATTACAGATAAACTGTCGGTTTTTTTATCATAATCGAATTTCATATCTATACCTTCCAATATTTCTGTATTTTTGAAGTAAAATAAACGCTTATAACTTATAATTCAGTACTTGTTTCTTCGATTACAACTCTTAATAATTTCATCTTACCTTTATCATCATTCATTAAAGACTGATATATTTCCCTATTATTGTTATCTTCATCCGGCATCCTTTGAGTGGGTTCATTGACAACTTTGATTACGTTCACCCTGCCAATTTTTCTAAAACTCATTCTTTCTTTTGCATGTTCTGAAAAACTAATCAATTTATCCATTGTATTCTAATTATAAGTTCCTAACAATATTCAATTTTCAACTGCTTTGCCCTGCAAACTTTGATAATATAATTTTGCTTCGTCTCCACTCAAATATTCTTCATTTTTAGCTTCGTCAATCAGCTTGGCAAGCCCGTAATCTTCGAATATTTCCTCAAGTCGAAGATAATCCTGATAATCAATCATAACGGATATTATTTCATCATTCTGATTATGCACGGTTTGTTTTTTAATGTTTAACATTTCTTTTCCAAATTATTATTATTAAAGAAAGAAACGATTGAAATTGAAGAATATTTGATTTGTCAATAGAATTAGCACAATAGCTTTGATAGTTAAGAAACTTTCCGAAAGTAGGGAAACTTTCGGAAAGTGCTTCTTTTCAAACTTTCCCTTTCCCTTTCCCTTTCCCCTTTCCATTTTCCCCTTTACAAACTTTATGAACTTTATGAACTTAATTTGACACAGTCAGAAAAAATGTACATAAAGCCTTTACACTTCCTACTGACAAATTGTCATTCAAAAAAAATCAAATTCTGCAAAAATTTCACGAATTTTTGTCATTTTGGCAATAAAAAAAGCCTCACTTGCGAGAGGCTTTTCATCATTCATTTTTAAATGCTCATTTTGAATTATCAATTCAGCATTCAGAATTATTTCGGAGTATTAATTCTCGTTGATTGATTTGTACAAATCTTTCAATTTTCTGCGCAAATGAAGCACGGCATAACGCTTGCGGGCAAGCAATGTATTGATATTGACGCCGGATTCTTCGCTCATTTCGCGTAATGAAATTCCTTCGAATTCATTGCGAACGAAAACTTCGCGCTGCTCCATAGGAAGCTCTTCCAAGCCCATCTGCACTGATTCCCAGATTGTTTTGCGCACCAATTCCGTTTCCGGTGATGTAGAGAAATCACCTAAGAAATTCTCGAAAGAATCAATGCCATCGTCAACTTGTCCCGGAGTCTGCATATATTGC
>JAERMQ010000077.1 GCA_016844745.1 Ignavibacteria bacterium
CACTATTCACTATTCACTATTCACTATTCACTATTCACTATTCACTATTCACTATTCACTATTCACTATTCACTATTCACTATTCACTAATCGGAGTAACATCGGGTTTTCCAAAAATATTTCCTACCGTACTTGCAATCTGCATCTCCTGGTAATGGCGAAGTCCCGTTCCTGCAGGAATAAGCTGCCCCAAAATGATGTTTTCCTTCAAACCGACTAAATGGTCAACCTTTGCCGCTACGGACGCATCAGAAAGCACGCGCGTCGTTTCCTGGAACGATGCAGCCGAAAGCCAGCTTTCCGTCGTTAGAGAAGCCTGTGTGATGCCAAGCAGAATAGGTTCTGCTATCGCTGGTTCTGCCGGGCGCCATTGCGCTTCAACCTTTTCTTTCTTTTTCAGGTCGGCGTTTATTTCACGAAGCTTCCGCTTTGCAACAAGATGATTTGTACGGAATTTCGAATCTCCCTTTTCTTCAATAACGACCATGTTCTTCACTCTTTGATTTTCATCCCCGAATCGAATTCTATCTATCTGGTCATTCTCTAAGAAATCCGAATCTCCCGAATCTACCACTTTAACCTTTTGGAGCATTTGACGCACTATAACTTCGATATGCTTGTCGTTTATTTTCACACCCTGCATACGGTATACTTCCTGAATTTCGTTTACCATATACTCCTGAACGGCATTGGCTCCTTTTATTCTTAAAATATCGTGCGGATTGATGGAACCTTCGGTAAGACGGTCGCCTGCCCGAATAAAGTCCTCTTCCTGTACCAAAATATATTTTCCAATCGTAACGACATATTCCATTCTTGTTTTTTCATCCAAACTCGTTACTGCAATTACTCTTTGTCCACGACGTGCTTTATCAAATGATATTATTCCGTCAATATCCGAAACAACAGCAGGATTTTGTGGCGCACGTGCTTCGAATAACTCAGTTACTCTTGGCAAACCACCGGTAATATCACGCATTCTACCCAAATCGCGAGGAATTTTTGCAAGAGGCGAACCTACTCCGACCAGGTCATTATCCTCGACGCGGATTTGTGCTCTTGTGGGTATGTTATATACTTTCAGGGTTTTCCCCGATTCATCGAGAATTTCAATTATTGGGGATTTTGTTCTGTCTTTTGAATCAATTACGACTTTAGTAATGTGACCGGTCTGTTCATCGTTTATTTCACGAAAAGTCACATTAGGCAATAAGTCGCGGTATTTTACACGACCGGAAAATTCGGTTATGATTGCAGAGTTGTATGGGTCCCATTCATAAATCATTTGTCCTTTGTGAACCGGCTCCCCGTCTTTAATCTTGAGGGTTGCTCCATAAGTAGCATCGTATTTATTCAAAACTCGATTACTGTCGGGGTCTATGATATTAATAACACCACTTCGGCTGACGACAATGTGTATTTCGCCGTCATCACCGTCATAACTTACCATTTTAATATTTTCGAATTGAGCAATTCCATCGAATTTAGCAATAATAGATGATTGAGAAGCTACTAATAAAGCAGTACCACCGGTATGGAACGTACGCAATGTAAGCTGTGTACCAGGCTCGCCGATTGACTGGGAAGCTATTGTACCTACTGCCTCGCCAACGTCGATTAGCTTACCGGTAGCCAAATTCCTGCCATAACATTTTGCGCAAACTCCGCGTCTGGATTCGCATGTTAATACAGAACGAATTAGAACAGCATCTAAGGAAGTTTGTTCGATGGCTGTTCCGACTTCTTCGTCAATTACACCACCAGCCCTTAGAATCATATTATCTGTAATGGGGTCGATTACGTCAACCAATGCAACACGTCCGAGGATGCGCTCGTACAATGGTTCTTTTACTTCCTCGCCATCTTTCAAAGCGTGCATATCAACGCCGCGAATCGTTCCGCAGTCAAGGTCCGAAATAATCATGTCTTGAGCAACGTCGTGCAAGCGTCTTGTTAAGTAACCTGCATCGGCTGTCTTCAAAGCAGTATCAGCCAAACCTTTACGCGCGCCGTGAGTTGAAATAAAGTATTCTAAGATAGACAAACCTTCTTTGAAGTTAGCTATAATCGGGTTTTCGATTAATTCGCCTGTCGAACCGGAGAGCGATTTTTTAGGTTTCGCCATCAAACCGCGCATTCCCGCAAGCTGGCGAATCTGCTCTTTGGAGCCTCTCGCTTGCGAATCGAGCATCATCCAGAAAGTATTGAATCCCTGGTCGGTTTTCGATAGGTCGGAGTATAGCTTGTCTGCAACGCGATTCGTTGCCGTTGACCAGGTGTCTATAATTTTATTATAGCGCTCACCGCTCGAAATAACGCCGTTCTTATATGCGTTTTCGATTTGGTCGATTTTTACCTGGGCATCGGCAATAATTGTTGCCTTCTCAAGCGGAATAACAACGTCGTCGATACTTACTGAAAGCCCGCCCTTGGTAGCATATTTGAAGCCGGTATCTTTCAAATTATCAAGAAATTCAACTGTTTTAGCCAATCCGGCTTTACGGAAGCAAATTCCGATAATTTGACGCAGTCTTTTCTTTGTTAATAATTCATTCAAAAATCCGAGTTCTTTAGGTACAACTTCATTAAAAAGTGTTCTTCCTGTTGTTGTCTCGATTAACTCTCCGTTTATTCTCACTTTTATTTTTGCATGTATATCAATTATATCATGATTATGCGCTATTATGACTTCCTCGGGAGAAGCAAATGATTTTCCCTCTCCTTGAACACCCTTCCTGACTTTCGTAAGGTAATATACTCCCAAGACCATGTCCTGAGAAGGTACGGCAATCGGGTCACCGTTTTGAGTGTGCATAATATTATGCGGCGCTAGAATGAGCAGTAAGGCTTCGAGCTGTGCTTCGAAGGATAATGGAATATGAACAGCCATCTGGTCACCGTCAAAGTCAGCGTTGAAAGCGGTACAAACAAGCGGGTGAAGCTGAATAGCTTTACCTTCGATTAATCGCGGCTGGAATGCCTGTATACCTAATCTGTGCAGCGTTGGAGCACGGTTAAGCATAACGGGGTGTCCTTCGATTACTTTTTCAAGAATATCCCATACCTCGACTGTCTTGCGTTCAACCATTTTCTTAGCGCTTTTAACTGTTTTAACGTGACCGCGTTCGATTAGTTTTCTGATTATAAACGGTTTGAAAAGTTCAACAGCCATATCTTTAGGCAATCCGCACTCGGAAATTTTCAATTCCGGACCAACTACAATAACCGAACGACCCGAATAATCAACACGCTTTCCGAGCAAATTTTGACGGAAGCGTCCAGTCTTGCCTTTCAAAGTATCAGCGAGCGATTTCAATGCACGCTGGGATTCGCTTCGCACAGAGCGGCGGCTATTATCAAACAGGGCATCCACGGCCTCCTGCAACATTCTCTTTTCATTTCTTAAAATTACTTCGGGAGCCTTAATATCTATTAATCTTTTTAAACGATTATTGCGAATAATAACCCTTCGGTATAAATCGTTCAAATCCGATGTAGCAAAGCGCCCGCCTTCTAAAGGAACGAGGGGTCTCAAATCCGGAGGAGTAACGGGAATGACGTCCAGAACCATCCACTCGGGACGATTCGGCATTTCAGTGCCTTCGGGTGAACGGAATGCATCCAGAATACGCAAACGCTTTAACAACTCAGCCTTTTTCAATTGAGAAGTTTCGGTTTTGAGAAATTCTTTTTGGTCAACATAATCCCTTTCAGGGTCAACTCTCTTGAGTAATTCTTTTATAGCTTCCCCACCGATAAGTGCAATAAACCTGTTCGGGTCGTCGTAATCAAGGTCTAATTCTTCCTTAGTCAGTGATTCAATAACTTCCAGATACTGCTCTTCAGTCAGTAAATCTTTCTTTTGTAAGCCTGTTTTACCCGGCTGCACAACAATATACGATTCGTAATAAACAATTCGTTCTATATCCTTGGTAGGCATCCCGATGATAGCGCTTATCTTGCTTGGAAGAGTTCTCAAAAACCAAATATGCACGACGGGAACAGCAAGCATAATATGCCCCATGCGCTCGCGGCGTACGGATTTCTGGGTAACTTCGACCCCGCACCTGTCGCAGACGATACCCTTATACCTGATTCTTTTATATTTACCGCAGGCGCACTCCCAGTCGCGAATCGGTCCGAATATCTTCTCGCAGAACAATCCGTCCTTTTCGGGGCGGAATGACCTGTAGTTGATTGTTTCGGGCTTTGTAATTTCGCCATGTGAGCGATTTAAAATATCATCCGGAGAAGCTATCTTTATTGATATTGTCCGGAAACCCCTGCGGGGTATTGAAAGTGATTGCATTGCGCTGGCTCCTCAATCTTTATATTTTATAAATTATTATCATTTTTATTATTGCTAAAACCGAATTACTCGATTTTAACATCCAGACATAAGCCCTGAAGTTCTCGGATTAATACATTGAACGACTCAGGTATATTCGGGTCGGGCATGTTCTCGCCCTTCACCAAAGATTCGTACATTTTTGCTCTGCCTTGCACATCGTCGGACTTGACTGTTATCATCTCCTGCAAGGTGTGTGCTGCACCATAAGCTTCCAACGCCCAGACTTCCATTTCTCCTAATCTCTGACCACCGAATTGGGCTTTTCCACCCAAAGGCTGCTGTGTAATTAATGAGTATGGACCTATCGAGCGAGCGTGAATTTTATCTTCAACCAAGTGGGATAGCTTAAGCATATAAATCATCCCAACGGTTATTTTCTCCTGGAATTTCTCACCTGTACGACCATCAAAAAGCGTGATTTTTCCATCCCTCGGAAGACCTGCTTTATCGAGATAATCACCGACCTGTTCCCAGTTAGCACCATCGAAAATCGGAGTTGCAAAGCTCATTCCTAATTTCCACCCAGCCCAGCCAAGAGCTGTTTCGTAAAGCTGTCCAAGATTCATACGGGAAGGTACGCCTAACGGATTCAATACAATATCAACAGGAGAACCGTCCGGCATAAAAGGCATTTCCTCAACCGGAACGATTTTCGAAACAATGCCTTTATTTCCGTGGCGACCAGCCATTTTATCACCAACCTGAAGCTTGCGTTTCTTGGCTATATAGACTTTAGCCATTTGCAGGATTCCGGGTTGCAGTTCATCCCCGGCAGTTAATTTATTTTTCTCAGACCTGTAGTTCGAGAGAATATCGTTCCTGTATTGATTAAAATTGATTGTCATTTGCCGTACAGTATCCATTTTCAAGGTATTTGCTACTATATCCGATTCGATATCGAGCAAATTAGGTTTCAGTAGTCCTTCTTTATATTTAGTTTTAATATCGTCGGCGGTAACTTTCGTGCCGCTGCGAAATACCGTTACACCATTGATGAGCCTCATACCCAGTAACTTCTCGTCATCCAGGACGTTTGAAAAACGCTGAAGAAATTCCTTATCCAGGTCTTTTAGCGCTTCTTTTTCCCTTAGCTCAAGCTGGTCTTGGCGGCGCTTTTCTTCATTCTTGGAATCTTTATCCATCGAAAGTAGTTTGCGTGTAAACAGTTTTGTATTGATAACAATACCTTTCAGACCAGGAGTAGCTTTCAATGAAACATCCTTTACGTCGCCTGCTTTATCGCCGAAGATTGCCCGTAACAGCTTTTCTTCGGGTGTTGGGTCTGTTTCTCCTTTCGGAGTAATTTTACCAATTAAAATATCGCCTTCCCGGACTTTACTCCCGGTAGCGATAATACCACTTTCATCGAGGTCTTTAGTTGCTTCTTCAGAAACGTTTGGAATTTCCCTAGTAAATTCCTCTTCGCCGCGTTTGGTATCTCGAACCTGAAGTGTGAATTCCTCGATATGAATCGAAGTAAATATATCTTCGGCAACAAGTCTCTCAGATACTATAATAGCATCTTCAAAGTTGTAACCACGCCAGGGCATAAATGCAACCATAACGTTTTGTCCCAATGCCAATTCACCGTTCCTTGTAGCAGCGCCATCTGCAAGAGGCATGCCTCTAACGACTCTCTGTCCCTGCTTTACAATAGGTTTCTGGTTAATACATGTATCCTGATTGGTTCGGAAGAACTTGAGCAGAGGATACCTGACAGAACGCTTGAAATCGAAGGACACTAATTTCTCATCATCCGAGCGTTTATCCTCATAATGAACGAGGATATAATCTGCGCAAACTTCTTCAACATGACCATAGCCTTCGGCTAAGATTAGTGTTCGTGAATCTTTGGCAACCCTGGCTTCCATACCTGTTCCAACAATCGGAACGCTGGGACGTACCAGTGGAACTGCCTGACGCTGCATGTTCGAGCCCATTAATGCACGGTTAGCATCGTCATGTTCAAGGAATGGAATTAGTGATGATGCTGCACTTGTAATTTGGTCTGTCGAAACATCCATAAAGTCAATTGCACTGGGATTTACAATAACGAAATCGCCGGATTGGCGTGCTTTCACTTTATCACCGACAATATTTCCCTTCTCATCCGTTGGAGTTGAAGCGGGAACAATCATCTGCCCGTCCTCTTTTTCAGCCGGCATAAATATAATATCATCCGTCACGTGACCATTTATAACACGTCTGTATGGTGTTTCAATAAAACCGAGTTCATTGATTTTGGCATGAATAGCCAATGAAGATATAAGACCGATGTTCGGACCTTCAGGAGTTTCAATGGGGCATAACCTGCCATAATGAGTGTAGTGAACGTCTCGTACTTCGAATCCTGCTCTTTCGCGTGTAAGACCGCCGGGACCTAAAGCCGAAGTCCTGCGTTTATGTGTAAGCTCAGCCAGGGGATTAGTCTGGTCCATAAATTGAGAAAGCTGGTTGGTGCCGAAGAATTGATTAATTACCGAACTTATGGTACGGGCATTTACCAATTCTGCAGGAGTAAGGGCTTCGCCATCATGAATACCGAGGCGTTCCTTGATTGTTCGAGCCATTCTTGCCAGACCAACGTTAAATTGCGAAGTTAACTGCTCTCCTACACTGCGAACGCGCCGGTTCCCTAAATGGTCAATATCATCACCGGTATGTTTCTTCTCATGAAGATTAATTAAGTGACTTACGATAGCAACTATATCTTCAACTGTTAATGTAGTAGTTTCATAGGGAATTTTCAGCCCGAGTTTTTCATTTATTCTAAATCTTCCGACTGCACCCAAATCATATCGCTTGGGATTAAAGAATAACCTGTCGAGCAGAGCTTCGGCTGTTTGTATATCAGGAGGTTCACTTGAACGAAGCTGACGATATATTGCTTCCAATGCGTCATCGCGAGTGCGGGAGGTATCTTTGGCTATTGTCCTGGCAATTATCGGTTCATCATTTACATCTTTGTACCTGAATAATTTAAGCGATGTTAATTCGGCTTCCTGCATTAATTCTAGCAGCGCATTGTCGATTATGGTATCGCGCATAGCAATTATTTCACCTGATGACATGTCAATAACATCAGAAGCAATGCGGCGTCCGATAAGTTCTTCCGATAGATTTGATACATCGATTTCTTCATCCAAATCGAATAGATTTAGAATTTGTTCGTCAGAAGAATATCCGATAGCTCTTAGCAGGGTTGTTACCGGGAATTTTTTCTTACGGTCGATATATGCATACATTACATCGTGGATATCGGTTGTAAATTCGACCCATGAGCCGCGGAATGGAATTATTCTTGCAGTATATATTCTTGTTCCGTTGGGATGGATTGCATCGTCGAAGAACACGCCCGGGGAGCGATGTATCTGGCTAACGATAACCCGTTCAGCTCCATTGATAATGAATGTACCGCGGGAGGTCATCGCAGGCAAATTGCCAAGATAAACTTCCTGCTCGATAGATTCAATATAATCTTCCGAATCTTTGGCAGCCTTGCTTGATAGGCGCAATTTTGCTTTCAGGGGTTTTGCAAATGTTAGTTCGCGTTCCCTGCACTCATCTTCGGTATATTTTGGTTTTTCAATCGAATACTCGATGAATTCCAGTTGAAAGATACTGGAGGCATCTTCGATAGGAAAATTATTTACAAAAGTCGATTGCAAACCGATTGACCGGCGTGCCGATGGCGTAACGTTTTCCTGAAGGAAATCCCTGTATGAATCCAATTGGACATTCAAAAGGTCGGGATATACGGATTTTTTCTTTGAACTGGCGAAATTTACTCTTTCCACCAGTCTTACAAGTCCGGATTCCGCATCTGCAAGACTTGTTTCTTTCATAGAATTTTTTCGGACAGGAGTTTTCTGCTCGCTCACTTGGCTCCTCCTAAAAAGGTTATTATCATAATTATTAAAAGAACGAAGGATTTTTCAATTTATCTTTATTATCGCAAAACCCATAAGTTTTGATTTCATTTTTCGAAAAAAAGGCTCTAAGTTCAAATTATTACTACGGCAGTAAAAATAAATAACGGGGTAAGCGCATTCCGAGCCACTTCCCCCTGTTATTTTAAATACGATTTTATTATTTGAGCGTAATTTTCGCGCCAACCGCTTCAAGTTTTTTCTTAATCTCTTCGGCTTCGGCTTTCTGGCATGCTTCCTTGACAACTTTCGGTGCGCCTTCAGCCATATCCTTAGCTTCTTTCAAGCCGAGGTTGGTGATTTCGCGGATGACTTTGATAACCTGCAATTTTTGTGATCCTGCTTCGGTTAATTCAACGTCGAATTCGGTTTTTTCTTCTTCAACCGGGGCTGCTGCTGCAGGAGCTGCTCCTGCTGACATCATTACGGGCGCTGCTGCCGATACTCCGAATTTTTCTTCTAATTCCTTTTTCAATTCCGATGCTTCAATGAGTGTAAGTGCGGAAATTTTATCGACTAATTCCTGTACTTTTTCTGACATTTTAATTACTCCAAAAAATTATATTAAAAATTATTTTCTTTTATGCTGCTTTTGTTTTAGCAACTTCTTCAACGAGATATGCAACATCCCTGAGGACGGCATTAATTGAACCGACAATCCCTGAAATGGGCGCATTGATTGAACCGAGTATCGAGGCGATTAAATCTTCTTTTGAAGGTAGTTCTGCAAGCTCTTTTAAACGCGAACCATCATATACCTGACCTTCGATAACTGCTGCTTTAAGCTTTGGTGTTTCCCTTTTTTCAGTGAACTGCTTAAGTATTCTTGCAGGCACTGTTGGGTCATCGTAGCTGAAAGCCAAAGCCGATTGCCCGAAAAAGTATTTTTCCGGCACTTCGAACTTTCCGAATTCCTTTAAGGCAAGCAAAATAAGAGTGTTTTTTGCAACTCTCACTTTGATTTTCTTCTCTTTCATTAATCGCCTTAAATTAATTGTATCTGCAACGTTCAATTTATTGAAATCGAAGATATACAATCCGGAAACACCTTCGAGCAATTCAACCAATTCCTTTACTGTTTCTTCCTTTTTGCTCTTTGTTATCATTATTATCTTTCGTAAATATATATGAGCTGACTTTTTCCTCCGTTAGCAGCAAACCGTTATCAAAGCGGTCAGAGAAGCCTGCAATACGTAAGGGTCAGAGTGCGTAATTTCGTTATGATTCTTTAACTACGAATGATTGCTCCGAAATGGCAACACTTGGTCCCATAGTCGATGCAAAGAAAATAGATTTTACATATCGTCCTTTTGCCGAGGTTGGTTTGGAACGGATTATGCTGTAATAAAACGAATTAATATTTTCAGCAAGCTGCTCCGGAGCGAATGAACATTTCCCGACAGCAGCGTGGACATTACCGGTTTTATCGACACGGTATTCGATTTTTCCGGCTTTTACTTCATTGACTGCTTTGCCGACATCGAAAGTAACGGTGCCGCTTTTAGGATTGGGCATTAGACCGCGTGGACCCAATATCCGCCCAAGTTTACCAACTTCGCCCATCACATCGGGAGTAGCAATAATAACGTCGATATCAGCCCAGCCGGCTTTAATTTTTTCCAGATATTCCTCCATACCTGCATAGTCTGCACCGGCATCCAAAGCTTCCTTATCTTTTGGGGACTTTGCTAAAACCAGAACACGAACTTTTTTACCGGTTCCGTGAGGCAGGGAGACAGTTCCCCGAACCATTTGGTCTGCTTTTCTGGGGTCAACGCCGAGTTTCATGGCAACTTCGAAAGATTCGTCGAATTTTGCAGTAGCATTTTTCTTAACTATATTAATAGCATCGGTATATACGAATATTTTATTTCTATCGTAGGTACCTGCAACGGCTGTATATCTTTTACCGAATTTTTTCATGACTTTGATAATATTGATTTATAGATAATTTTTTAATTTACTACGGTAATACCCATGCTGCGCGCTGTTCCGGCAATCATGCTGATTGCGCTTTCGATGGAATCGCAGTTCAAATCCTGTTCTTTGATTTTCGCAATTTCAATTAATTGGTCGCGGGTAACTTGTCCGATTTTTGTTTTATTAGAAGCTGCGGAGCCTTTCAGTAGTCCGGTTGCTTTCAAAAGCAATACTGCTGCGGGTGGGGACTTAATGATAAAAGTAAATGATTTGTCGGTGAAGTAAGTTACCAATACCGGTAATATTGTTCCGACCTGCTTTGCAGTTTTTGCATTGAACTGCTTGACAAATTCCATACCGTTTAAGCCGCGTTGTCCGAAAGCCGGACCTACTGGCGGCGCCATTGTTGCTTCGCCGGCTTTAAGCTGCAGTTTGAATGTTCCTGCTAATTTCTTTGCCATTTCTTATATTTCTTATTATTTCAAAATTAGTTTCTATTTAATTATTTTATTTCCCTGTCAATGATTTTCAAGCTCAACCTGGCTGAAGTCCAGTTCCACAGGCGTTTTACGTCCAAGTATTCCAACTTCAACCTTCAACTTTTGCTTCTCATTGTTTATTTCTTTAACAGTTCCGTTGAAATTACTGAAAGGTCCGTCGATAATTCGTACAGGGTCGCCGATTTGGAAAGAAGTTTCGATAGTTGTGATACTCTTTCTTTCTTCAACACGGCCTATAATTCTATCGACTTCCTGCTGCTGAAGCGGTACGGGTTCGTTCCGGCGTCCAACGAAGCTGACAACGGATTGTACATTAGTAATAACATCATGAATTTTTTTATCGAGTATCATCGAAACAATAACATAACCGGGCAAAAAATTCTTTACTCTTGTCCTTCTTTTACCCGCTCTTACTTCGAAAACCGTTTCATGGGGAATAATAATTTCCTTTATACGTTCTTCGAGATTCATACGCTTGATTTCAGCTTCGATTGCCGCTTTAACTCTTGACTCATGCCCTGTAAATGTTCGCAGGGCGTACCATTTGGGTTCGATGCCTATAATCTCTTTTGAATGTTCTTCCATAACTTAATTCGGCATAAAGTCAATTATTAAAATAATGCTGAAATAACCAGAGTCATGATTTCATCGATAACCCAGATGAATGATGTTAATATAATTGAAGTGATAATAACAACAATAGTAGAGTCCTTAAGCTGTTCTTTAGAGGGCCAGGACACCTTTTTCATCTCGGAGACGACATCATTTGCGAATGACTTAATTTTTGCAATCATACCTTTTCACCATTCATAGCATTTTTATTTTTTTTCCTATAAAATTCATCTTACTAACGAATCCTTTTACCGGAGCTACTTTTGCAGGGGTGACAGGACTCGAACCCGTAGCCTACGGTTTTGGAGACCGCCGCTCTACCAATTGAGCTACACCCCTATTTATTAAAAATCTTAACCGAGCTGATGACCGGGATTGAACCGGTGACCTCTTCCTTACCAAGGAAGTGCTCTACCAACTGAGCTACATCAGCAATATCGATGCAGAGCGGGAAACGGGATTCGAACCCGCGGCCCTCAGCTTGGGAAGCTGATGCTCTACCGGCTGAGCTATTCCCGCATCCCAATTTTTCCGATTCTTTTCAAATAACTTCTGCGATTTTTGATATTGCCTTCAAACTTTTTATCAAAAAAATGAGCGGGAGACGAGACTCGAACCCGCGACCCTCAGCTTGGAAGGCTGATGCTCTACCGACTGAGCTACTCCCGCATTAATTTTTTCCTTACTATTTCCCATTCGATGATTCTTAACTAATTATCACTTTCTTGCCGGCAAGCCTGCTTCTCATCGAATTTCTAATTTTTTGTGGGCAGGGAAGGGTTCGAACCTCCGTAGGGCGTAGCCCAGCAGATTTACAGTCTGCCCCGTTTAACCACTTCGGTACCTGCCCGAATGAACCGAGCTTACAAAAATAATAAAATTTTTATTTAAAATCAATTTTTTTTGAAATATTTTTTTTTAATTTATCAAAAAATATCTCTTTTATTTAATATAATTATTGAATTGAAGGCTTTGATACTTATTTTTCAGGAAATATTCTCAAATAATAAAAATTTTGAAATTTAAGCCATATATCATAATTACGGCAATTTTAAAAAGCCGGGAAAATTTTCTATTTTTCTACTAAATTTAAAATTTAATTAATTCTATGATTTTTTATTACTATTATTTTCTAAGTAATCAAAATTTTCTTCTAAGTATAAAAAATTAATAAAGAGACGAAATCCTAACAGTAAATATTGTGTACTTCCTGATTTTTGTCTATATTTTTCGATACCTTCTAAATCATTTATTTATTTATTATTAATAACATTGAGTTAACTCTAAAAGCATTTTTAGTGAAAATGACATTCCAAAACCGGAATTTTGGAATGAGAGATATCAAAACTTTACTCATTCTAAAATCGGAATTTTGGAATGAGAATTATCAAAAACTTTCTACATAACAAAATTCCGTTAATTAAATAGAAAATCAACCTTTAAGTTTTAGTATTAGCTTCCTTCTGATTCTCCTCAACCTTATTTTAAATTTAGCAATACTATAACAGAATCTTTCGTAATTATTCACTTTAAATGCTTTTCTCTTTAAGTAAACGGTATCACTACCATCTATAAACCAAGGTTCATAGCCGAATTCATCCATCCACCTGTTCAATTCTATCATAAATGGATTAATATATAATTTGCCGTGAGTTTCGAGCGAAATAACTAATGGACGGCTTCTCATATTTTTCAGGACAAACCATTCGCAACCTTCGGTATCAACACTTAATAAGTCAATTGAACCATCGTCTATATCTGAAAAAATACGACATTCTACTTGAATTTTTAAATGTTTCATTTTATCAAACTTATCATTTATCAATGCCGGGCTTTCTTTTAAATCAGAAACGAAGGTTGATGCCTCACTTTCGCATAGTTCTAATGTTCCGTTATAATCGTAAACTGCATAAGGGAAGATTCGCACATTTTTATATGCTGCAAAGTATTCTTCGAGAAGAATGAAGCATTTAGGCGATGGTTCGACGAGCGAAGTCCTGATATCATCCCTGATAAAATCAATAACATTAGAATTTTCCGGAAAATACACTCCTACTTCACAAACATGATTTGGGTGAATATTCTTATTCCTGCATTTATGATAAAGGTTATTATACCGGTTACTTTTCATAATCCCTCACAGAGAAAAGTTTAAATGAATGGGTCCACTTTATAATGCTTTAATTGAGGTTGTCTAATAAGTCAGGATGAATGTCATTCTAAACGAAGCGAAGAATCCAAAAGCAGCATTGGGACTGGATTCTTCACTTCGTTCAGAATGACATTATTCCATATAATTAGTTTTTCCACAGACTATTAAGAATGAAGTTTAGTTTAGCTCAATTTGCATTTGAACTACCATTTTAACATTTTGTAAAAATAAAGAATTTTATGTTTAGAAAAAAGAATCGGCTTTGAGTCTATAATTTCAAATTAGAAGAATAATCGGAGGTTCTAACACCTTTCATCACTACATTGCCTTTTATAAATGTAACGATGTGCAATGTTATAATCATTTCTTATTTTGCAGCAAGCATAGAGAGATTCGAATAAACATCCGAATAAAATTTCAATGTCTCAACCCGTTCAAAAGTGGAAATATAATTGAGGATAATATTATATAATTCATCTTTTCCCAACTCGTTTAATTCTGTAATATTGAATTTTTCCAAATACTGGTTCGTAATTTTTATTTTAGAGAAAATATTCAGCAAATCATCCCTTGTAAATCCATAGAAATCACTTAAAAATTCGAAATTCCAATCATTGATACACCACATATTAACAGTATTCTGCATTTTATATTTAAATTCATTCCCTGATGAAGAAATAAATTCATCTATCTTCTCCAATAGGTAATCCTTTTCTTTCTGAGTCAGCATAGATACTAATTTATCCGGTGAAGACCATTTATTCTCATAAAGCTGCATTGTTTTATCTAATTGAATTATTGCATAAGGACGTAATTCGGCTATCGAATAAAACGCTTTGTAAATACGGTTATCAAATTTTTTAGCAAAATCGTGTAATGCCGGTGTTTCCGATTGAATTTTCTTTTCTGTTTTTCCCGGTGTTTGGCTTAATAATTTGTGCCATCCAAACAATATCATAAGGATTATTATATTGGCAATAATAAGCGTTATTACCGTATTCAAAGAAATTTTTTTCATATTTTTTCCCCCTATATTAACATAATATTTACTGCAATTATAATGCCAAATATAGAATAATTACTAATTACTAATTACTAATTACTAATTACTAATTGAATATAAAGCAATTGATTCATTATAAGGTGGTTTTAAAAACTACCTTATATACTAAATTCAATAATTAAACGTCTTAAAATACTAAGGTAAGTGTATTAAAAAGATATGGTAAACGGAGAATAGATGCCGACTTTTAATTACAGATGTAACAATTGCAACTCGAAATTTCAGGTTTTTCATAAGGTTCGCGAGATAATCGAGGATATTATCTGCCCTGATTGCCTTGCGAATTCCGCCCAAAAATTAGTTAGTTCACCAAATATCGGAAGTGTGACCAAGTCTTACGAAGCTGCCCCTATGTGTGGCTCAGGAGAATGTCAATCAGGAGTTTGCCAATATAATTAGGAATGGTAAATGGTAAATGGTTAATGGTAAATGGTCAATGAAAAAATTAAGAGTAAAGAAAAAATAATAACGCATTAATCCAATAATCCTAAAATCCTATAAATCCTAATTCAGACATTAACCATTAACCATTGACCATTAATTAACCGTGTTGTTTAATATAATCGCTTAATTTAGTAATTGCATTGACCGTATTGCTTGTGGCATGCTTATACTCGGAATTAAAATCTTCGAGCATTGTTTGAGCGACTTTGGAGTTGCCGGTAAGTTTCATATTCAAAACACTTGCCGCGCACTTATGAAAATTGGCATGATTTGTCCTGAAATCTTCGTACTCTTTAACCCCCTTATACTTAATTCCATCAGAATATATCCATTTCCCTATTTCGCAGACGTTATCTGCTCGTACTACAGCAGGGTCGAGCTTTTCAGAACTTTTATCACTAACAATTTCAGTAAGTCTCCGCTTCCACATAATGTGTACTTCGATTGCTTTTGAAAAATCCATGATTTTTTCTCCCTATTAACTTAAATAATATTTTATATTAAAATATGCTCAAATTTATAGATATTCTATTAACTAAACAAAATAATTTATTGATTTCTAATATAAATTGCATGGATAGTAATTTGATAAATTATCTGAATTAGGATTTATAGTATTTAAAAGATTTTAGGATTAATCCTTTATTATTCTTAATTCTTAATTCTTAATTATTTCATTGACCATTAACCATTGACCATTTGATAAACTGGCTTGAAATTTGCATATATTTGATTAAAACTGAGTAAATTTATGTTTGATACAGAAATAGAAAAATTTATAGCGTATTGCACTACGGAAAAAAATTTTTCCGAACATACCGTTATTGCTTACAAACAAGCTTTGAAGCAATTCCGAAGCTACATTTCGGAAGAATACGGAGATGCATGGAAGATTACAGAAATCACTACCGACGAAATCCGACCCTTTCTCGGGTGGCTCCATGACAAAGGTTACAACAAAAGCTCTTTAAGGCAGAAAATCGCTGCCATTAAATCATTCTTCAAATTCTGCAGAAAAAAGCAAATCATAGAAATTAATCCCGCAACTTCGGTTCCTGCTCCAAAGAAATCGAAAAAACTTCCTTCATTTTTATTGCAGTCAGAAGTTGAAAATATGATGGATAAATTAAATACTGCTAAACCTGAAGATATAAGAACCCTTGCATTAACGGAATTAATCTATGGTTCCGGATTGCGTATAAGTGAAGCACTATCATTAAATATCGATACAATTTATTTGGATAAGGGATTGGTTCGTGTTATCGGAAAAGGCAGAAAAGAAAGAATTGTTCCCTTAGGTAGTATATCGGTAATTGCATTGAAAAATTACATCAAAATCAGGAATAAGTTTATGGGAGTTAACCCATGCAATGCCCTTTTCATTGGCTTCGATGGTGACCGCTTAAAACCCGGAGCTTCATATAAAGCCATACGAACCGCAATGCTGGGAGTAACGGAATCTCCAAAGAAAAGTCCACACGTTTTGCGTCATTCTTTCGCAACCCATCTTTTAGATAACGGCGCCGATATAAAATCCGTTAGCGAAATGTTAGGGCATAGCTCACTATCTACAACCCAGATTTACACCCATGTTTCAGTCGAAAGACTTAAAGAAGCATATCGAAAGGCACATCCGAAAGCGTAATTTAATTACGAATTACGAATTAATAATTACGAATTAGATTGTCTGAATTAGGATTTTTAGGATTTAAGGAATTAAGGATTTAAGGATTATTACTTGCTTATTCTTTATTCTTCCATTAACAATTAACCATTGACCATTGACCATTGACCATTGACCATTGACCATTGACCATTGACCATTGACCATTGACCATTGACCACATTGACCATTATATTAGACCTGGTAAACCTTAATCATATTCTCATTCATAAGATGCGCTGCCGATAGACCGGCTACAAACACAACATAGTTGCCCGATTGAATAAATTTCAGATTCTTTAAATAATCGCCAAGCTTATGGAAGACATTATCTTTGTCTATTTCATCGGGTAATTTTACCGGAGTGACACCCCAAACAAAAGAAAGCTGACGCAGTGTATCTTCATTCTCTGTCAATGGAACAATCGGAATAGAAGGTCTGTACTTTGCAATATATCTTGCCGAATAACCGGAAGTAGTAAATGGAATAATGGCGGTAGCTCCTATTTGTTCGGCTATTTGACAAGAAGCCCTTCCGATTGCATCTGATAAATTATAAGCGCCGTTTTTTGGAGTTTCATATTCTCTTTGCTGTGAGCCATACTTACTTTCGACTGTTCTTATAATTCTATCCATATAACTAACAGCATCGAACGGAAATTTGCCGACACTTGTTTCGCCGCTAAGCATAACGCAATCAGTTCCATCGATAACTGCATTAGCAACATCGCTTGCTTCAGCCCTCGTCGGGCGTGGATTTTCAATCATAGATTCGAGCATCTGGGTTGCCACAATTACAGGTTTACCATGGAAATTGCAGCTTTTAATTATTTCCTTTTGTAAAATAGGCACCTGCTCTGCCAGCATTTCCAATCCTAAATCCCCACGTGCTATCATAATAGCATCGGAATATTCGATTATATCCTCGATATCTTCGCAGGCTTCATATCGTTCGATTTTAGCTATAACCGGAACGCTCCTCCCGAAAATTTTCATTGCTGTTTTTAGTTCGATAATATCTTTTTCAGAACGCACAAAAGACAATGCAACGACGTCAACACCTGCGTTCAAGCCGAATTTAAGGTCATCAAAATCCTTTTCCGAAAGCGATGGCGCCGAACTTGATACACCCGGCGTAATGATTCCTTTCTTGTTTTTTAAATTTCCACCTTTTATAACTTTAGTATGGATATTGTTTTTCTCGACTCGCTCTACGGATAAAATCAAATACCCGTCATCTAATAAAATCGTATTTCCCGGACTTACCTCCTTTGGGAGGGATTTATAACTCGTTGAAACAATTTTGCTGTTGCCAATTTCAATATCATCACAGGTTATGATAAATTCCTCTCCATCTAACAGTTGCACACAACCACCTTCAACCATACCTGTACGAATTTTCGGACCCTGCAAATCGAGTAGTACTGCTATTTGTTTACCGGTTTCCCGGGAAGCTTTGCGGATATTTCCAATTATTTCCTTTTGAGTTTCATGATTGCTATGCGAGCAATTCAATCGAGCCGTATCCATTCCTGCTTCTATTAATCGCTTTAAATTTTCTAAATTTGAACTTGCGGGTCCAATTGTGCAGATTATCTTTGTCTTTCTTGGTTGCATAGTTTCTATTCTATTAAGTTATAAGTATTTACAAATATAATAAAATTATTGTAGTTCTAAAAAATGAGACTGTCTCTAAAATAGATGATTTCAATAATATGTCATTTTTACGAAAAAGTCTGTATATTTATTCAGGAAGAATGTCATTCTGAACGAAGTGAAGAATCCAGAAGCCACATTGGGACTGGATTCTTCACTTCGCTTACGAATGACATTCTTCTTGCCTTATTTAACAGTTCTATAATTTGAATGGCTATATAAAAAAGTACTTTATTTTAATATTTCTAGGCATAATTATCAAATTTATATTTTTTAATGAATTATTAATATTTAATTTTCAAATTTTGAAATTGGAAATTGATTGTAAATTGAAAATTTATCGGGCATTTAAAAAATATAGAAAAATTTTCGTAAATTGTAAGTTCGTAAAATTTGAATAATAAAAAAAGTCGGTAAAAGGGGCAAAAGCGACTCCCCCCGAACCGGATTCGTTCATTAAAACAGGAGAATCAAAATGCCAAGAGCAACAAACAAAGTAGCCGCCCACCGCCGAAAGAAGAAATTCCTGAAATTGGCGAAAGGTTATTGGGGCAGGCGGAAAAATGTATGGACTATAGCAAAAAACCACATAGAAAAGGGTTTGCTTCACGCTTACGTAGGACGCAAACTGAAAAAGCGGCAATATCGCAGTCTTTGGATTGTTCGAATTAACGCAGCCGCAAGGGAGAACGGCACTACTTATTCAAGATTAATGCATGCATTGAAAATAAAGAATATTACAATTAATCGTAAGGTTCTTGCCGAGCTTGCAATGAACAAACCGGAAGTGTTCACATATATAGTTAAGCAAGCATTGAGTTAAATATCATAAGTTAACTTTGGCAATAAAATAATCCACCCCATAATCCCATTTCGAGAGCGGTTTATGGGGTGTATTTTTTTAATTATATGCATGCAACTTAATTTTATTCAAAAATCTTTTTCTATTTAATCACAATTAACTTCTGTGTTATTTTACTGCCATTATAATCCATTTCTACATAGTAAACACCATCACTAAGAGCCTGTGTGCTAAAGTTAATTTTATTGAGATAAGGTGTCAGGTAACCTGAGAAAATTTCCGAAAGTTTTATTCCCAATTGATTGTAAATCGAAATCTTTACTAATCCGAATTCTGGTATCCTGAATTGAACCGAAGCATTATTTTGTGCAGGATTCGGCATTACTTCAAGTTTGAAAGCAAAACCGGGGATATCATCCAAGCCTTGCGGGTCGTCAATTGTAAATAAAGCATATATACCGAGTGAATTAATTTCACAGCTTACTTTTTTCGAAACAGTATCAACTGTCCCGCCAATTAATGTCCATTCCCTCGTAGTTTCGAGCCATTTGAAAATGCGTAATAATTCGGGATTCTTTAGAGATAATTTTGAATTCGTATATTTTAGTGATAAAAACATTCTGGTATTGGCTGACCCCTGCAAACTTTCAGGATATGAAGATAATGAATAAACCGAGCTACCCAATTCATTAAACGATTTTAAACCATTTCTTAATGGGTCAAGGTCGCTGGCTTGAAATCCTACAAACCCGACATTTTGTGAAATAGTACCGCAGAACAGCTCTGCTACTCCATCCGCTGAACTTAATAGTTGATTGAATTCACTGATTTTATAATTGAATATTGTAAAGAATTCATTATTATCAACATCTTTGGATTTAAGCATAAATAAACCATTACCCGGTTTATAATTATCAACGGTACAAACATACTGGTTATTGTTGAAATTAAATGAAGTTGCTTTTAATGTGTCGGAATTCTGAGTAAATAACAAAGTAGCAGCATCGTTAAACTGCTTGTTTACTACGGCTCTAACGGTTAGCTTGCCTGAAGGGTCAAATTCAATCGAAGGAATAGCCTGATAATCACCTTTCATTTCCCTGGCTGTTACATCAAGTGTTTCCTGTAGTGGTACATCATTATTTTTATCATTCCCTGAGATATTCGTTACCCGAAAATCATTATATACATTAACGAAAATCCTTCTAATTCCGGTATTGTCAATATATTCATAATTACCATAAGTTAAAACTATGTCAAAAACCCTTGCACCTATAACGCGCATTTGTCCTCCGTCGTTTGTTTCGCCCTGATAGCCTTTGAAGACTATTGTTGTACCATCGGATTGAATTTCACCTAACCATGCCTTTGCATGACTCATCGGAATTCCTCTGGGATTTAACAACCTGAAAGTGAATTCGCCTGCGCTCCCGTTTTGGTTGAAAATTGAAATATCAACAGAATTTCCAATATTACACACCCTTTGAGTGGTTTGGTAATCGGAAGGACCAACAAGATAGGTTAAACCGGATGATAATGTTCTTTCCGATGGTTTTCTAATAGAACAAAAATAAGTCGTGCCTTCAGCCTGATAATTTTTTTCGAATTTGGCTTCAAAATCACTCCAGCAATCTTTACCTTTATGAACCCATTGATGTGTATATTTGTAATCGTCGCTTGAGTAGCGGGCTGCCGATGACATTTCACTATTCCATGGAATACGGTTTAAATATTGAGATTGCATGAATCCATAATTATAATTGTATGGTAATAACGCTTGTTTGGCGCTATTGGTAAATAAATACTCATCCTTGAAACCTAAGAAATAATGACCGATTTCATGAATAAGAGTTGTAAACATTGCTCCGCCTACATCTTCATCCTTAATCCTGAACCAGTCGCTTCTGAAACTTTCCCGCCTGTCAGCATCATAATTTCCGAACCATCGACGCTCGAAACAGATATAAGCATCTACCGGAGTCGGACGGTAAATTCCATCAAGACATGCACCTGGACCCAGCATATTCATCGAGAAAATCCTGACATCGGTTTCAATCCATTTTGCCAGGTTATCATAAATCGCTACCTTTTTTAAAATTATTTGCCCGTCTGATACATCGTACATAAAATCAGCAGATTTCCGTACCCATGAAGCTAATGAATCGAGATATTCGGGCTTTGCGTCAAATTCGGTGGATATTACCAGATTAAGATATATTACCGTATTATCCAATATTATAGGTTGGTCTGCTGATTCTTCTATTTTCTGGCAAGAGGGAATACCTAAACCATCGAATTTCATATTGTTGATTTTCAGTTCGTACATTATGTTATCTACTGCCTCATGCCCGGATTTGACGGCGCTTCGCACTTCGATTGTCTTTTCGAGCTTGAACGTATCGCCTGCTTTTAAGCCCCAATCCGGATTCAAGCTAAAATATCCCGAATTATCCGTAACAACATCGCCAAGGAAAACTCCGTTATTATCGCAAGTCGATTTGTAAAATTGAAAAGTTTGATCGCCTTTTATATTATCCCGCGCATCTTTTACTAAGAATCTTTGGCTGAAATATCCCGCCGAGATTTCTCCTATTGTTTTAGTCGAACGATATAAATCAATTGCAGTGCATAGAATTAATTTGCCTGAGGGATTAATTTCCATTCCGATTAAATTATTACTTGAAGGCACGGTAATTCCGGGGTCCATGAGCTATTATTCATATTAAAAATACAAAATCCTGTTAAATTATTAACGCCAAGATAATTACTATACTGAACGAAATCCGTCAAACCATATATTTTGCCTGATGGAACTTCATCCCAAATTTGCTTACTATAGTTGTAAGATAAAATTCTGTCGAATATGCGGATATATAAACCCTGATTGTCACCAACAATAAATTGATTAACATAAGGTTCGTATCCGAGGCTGCCGTTTCTCTCTTCCCAAACCCGGGTATTATAGTTGTATTGATAAATCGAATATGTAGATTTCCATATAGCTCCGCAAGCAAATAAATTGTTGGCATAGTCATATTGAATCGAAAGGCAGTATATATTCCCCAGTTTATCACTAATGGATGACCATTTAATACCTAAATCAATGGCTCCCCCATAGTAAATCGCATAGTTAGTACCTAATACCAATTCCAATTTAGAGCTAATTGAAATGCACTGAATATACTCTCCTTTGTCCTGAAAATATGTATCGGTTGACCAACTTTGTCCCTTGTCAGTGGAAACATAAAGCCTCATTTCACCGGAAGCTATTATATAATCACCACGTGCGATAATGTTGCTTATCGAGTCTGCATCCATACTTTTGTCGGTAAATCTGGTCCATATCTTTCCATTTGAACTTAAATAGTAAATTCCGGCGCCTTGTGTTCCAATGTAAATTTCATTTCCCGAAGTTTTACAGCAAGTTATTGGGCTTTTCAAATCGCCGGGAAGTGTGATATTCTCCCAATCATTTTGAGATGCGGCTTGTTGAATTAGTAAGATTAACAAGCAAACGAGAGAAGATGTAATAGATTTTACCATAGAAATACCTCTTATTTTTTTTGTTAACAATTATTTATAATTATTCTAAAAAATAATAATTTAATTAATTATAAAATAAAAAAAAGGAATAATTATGTCAGAAGAAAATATTTATTTTTATTAAAAGCAAAAAAAAATCCGCTAATTTCTTTGATGATATCAGCGGATTTTGTTTTAAGATTCAATTCTAATTCTTGATGACCTTCTTAATATAAGTTTGACCGTTAGCCTCTATGATTAATAAATATGCGCCGGCAGGAACATGGCTTATATCCAATTGTCCTTCGTAATAATCAGTAATTCCGGGATTGATTCTCAAATATTCCTTACCAACCAAATTAATTAGTTTAATTTCGATATTCGATTTATCAACAAATACCGCTTCAATGTTGATTACGTCGGTTGTTGGATTAGGATATGTAAAGAATAAATCCTCCATATTAAAGCCGGAAACCGGGAATTCAAGCTCGTTATCACCATATTTTGGTCCGGTAACATATACATATAATTGATATAATGAGGAAAGGCAATTATATGAATCCCTGACTCTTAAGTAATAACGTCTCGACGAGAACGGATATTGAGTAATTGTACCCGATACCTCGTTCAATTCTGCCTGGTCACTTGTCCATCTTGGAGTAGAACCAGATGGATTGGAAAGTATTTTCGAATTCAGCATCACTCCAAGACTTCGCCTGGTCATAACATAAGCAGGTAGTGTTACGGTTGGATTGCTCCTTACATTCAAATACATAGATGTAACGGCTGTCATATTTGCATAAATATCTGTAACAGTTACCGAGTAATAAGAAGAATACACTGCATTTGTTACTGTCGGATTAATGGAAGTATTGTTTGCTAATCCGGTTGTTGGAGACCATTTAAATGATGTTACAACGGTCGAACCGTCATTTATAGTTCCTGAACCTCCTGTTAATACCACAGGTCCTATTTGTGTTGATGTGCCATAACAAGTATTTTTATTTGAAACTGATATTGATAGTTGTGGATAATTTATCATTGTTATGTCTTTCGATGATGAGGCAGAGCAACCTTCGGATGTTTGCTGCAAAACAACGGTTCCTGAACTTCCTGTTCCCCAAGTCACAATTATCTGGTTTCCAGTGCCTGTAGTTGGTGTACCTCCAAATACTGTCCATGAATTCTGAACATTTGAATTATTTGACGTATAAGTATAAACTCCATTTCTGTTAACGGATGCCTCACCTGTTATACCAGGAGTTGGCTGCTGATTAATAGTAGCTACAACTGCAATACGACTATTGCTTTCGCACAAAGTTGTTGTATTGTATAAAACAACAAAATAGACGGTGGTGGTTGTAATAGCCGGTGTAGCGAACGTATTACCATTGGTCTGGAGCAGAGTACCTCCGGTTAATGTACTGTACCATTTGTAATCTTCCCCTGCTTGAGCACCACTTGCTGATAAAGTAACCGAACCGCTGCCGCAGCGTGAAGCACCCGTTGCCGTAGGTTCGCTTAAGGTAGAGTTAATCGTTGCTACTGCCGATGAACGCGTTGCGCTCTCGCAATTCGTTGTCGTGTTGTATCTCGTTACAAAATAAGTAGTCGTAGTTGTCAGTGTTGGTGTTATGAATGTGCTTCCTCCGGTTTGCAATAATGTTCCTCCGGTTGCGGCTGAATACCACTTGTAATCCTCACCTGTAACAGCGCCGCTTGCCGATAACGTTACTGAGCCGCTACCGCAGCGCGATGCAGATATTCCAGTTGCCGAACCCGGTAGTGTAATTAAGGATACCGAAAGAGTAGCTGTATTGCTGCAGCCTGTTGTAGCAATTGTTTGTATTAAAGTAACTACTCCAGTCGAGCCGGTTCCCCATGTAATATTAGCTGAATTTGCAGTTGTGGAATTTATCGTTCCGCCTGTTACAGACCATTCATTAGTTACTCCAGAACCTGATGTTGAATATGTTTCCGTACTGCTTTGGCAAATTGATGTGCTTCCCGATATGCCCGAAGTTGGCAATGGATTGATTGTAGCAACTGCTGATGCCCTTACGCTACTCTCGCAACTGGTGGTATATAATGAATGTTGTCGATGTAGTAAGAGTTGGCGTTATAAAAGTACTGCCATCGGTTTGAAGTGGAATTCCTCCCGTTGGTGCGCTGTACCATTTGTAATCCTCCCCTGCTTGAGCACCGCTTGCTGATAATGTTACAGTGCCAGTGCCACAGCGTGAACCGCCAGTTGCTACAGGTTCGCTTAAGGTAGAATTAATCGTTGCTACTGCCGATGAACGCGTTGCGCTTTCGCAATTCGTTGTCGTGTTGTATCTCGTTACAAAATAAGTAGTCGTAGTTGTCAGCGTTGGTGTTATGAATGTACTGCCGCCGGTTTGCAATAACGTTCCTCCGGTTTGGGCTGAATACCATTTATAATCTTCTCCCGTTACCGCTCCGCTTGCCGATACCGTTACCGAGCCGCTGCCGCAGCGCGATGCAGATATTCCCGTTGCCGAACCCGGAAGTGCTATTAGATTCACTGGTAAAGTAGCCGTATTGCTGCAGCCTGTTGTAGCAATTGTTTGTATTAAAGTAACTACTCCAGTCGAGCCGGTTCCCCATGTGATACTAACTGAATTTGTTGTTGTTGAATTTATCGTTCCGCCCGTTACAGACCATTGATTCGTTACTCCCGAACCTGATGTACTGTATGTTTCCGTGCTGCTTTGGCAGATTGATGTGCTTCCCGATATGCCCGAAGTTGGCAATGGATTGATTGTAGCAACTGCTGATGCCCTTACGCTACTCTCGCAACTGGTGGTATATAATGAA
>JAERMQ010000110.1 GCA_016844745.1 Ignavibacteria bacterium
ATCCGATAATTTATAGCTTGTGGGATATCCAAATACATAGACATTCAAAAGCATGTTGTTTGAGCTATCCTTATCAAATTGAATTTTGCTGATTACTTCGGTTGGATAATAAGCAACCATTGAATCACGATAAAATATCTTCATTACATAATTGCTATTGGATTTGATTAGATTTATGCTGTCTATGTCATTTAGATTGTATGTATTATATTCTCCATTATTCCAATAGATTTTTAATAGTGGCTCCTGAGCTGCAAGAGGATAAGAATAATTTAGAAATGTAAAAGCAATAGCTAAAAAAACTAATATTCTATTAATGATAAGAACCTCGTACAAAAATCAATAATTCAAATTAAATATAATCCCTTTAATTTCATAATAAATCCATTAAAAAATACCACAAAAAATTTAACTGTAGTACCTACCAACTTCCAAAAGAAACGAAACTGCGATACCCCCCATGATACCTACCGGGGGGTGTCATCTTTTTTTATTCATGGTAAGTGTATTAGGAGCCTGTTGAAAAACTAATTATATGGAAGAATGTCATTCTGAACGAAGTGAAGAATCCAGTCCCAATGCGGCTTCTGGATTCTTCACTTCGTTCAGAATGACATTCTTCCTGACTTTTTCAACAGTCTAACAGTCTCTTAGTAAGGAATTGTAACCAACAAACCTTTCATTGATATTTGTAACTTAATAATCCGTTTCAGTTAAAATAGAACTCAGCTAATATTTAAATACCCGTTTTAACGCTTTTAAGGCACTCAGGACTCACGTTATTACACTTAGCTATATCAAACTATGGTTAATCAGTTAAATTGAATTGTAATTGTGTATTATTAATCATCTGTATAAATTAATTCGTTTAGCATAAACTTGTTATTGAAAATTGAATTATATCAATTGAAATAATAGAAGACATTTATATTTATATTTCATTACCTTTTTGCAATTAGTTCCAAATTTTCCTCCTATGCTTTGTTGCTTTCTTCTTTTAACTTTATGAAAACCATCCAATGCCAATAATACTTCTTAATGCGATTTTCTTAATTGTAGCTTTTGGGTAATACTTAGAATCAATAAATCAAAATTCAATAAGTAAGTTACCTATAATCAATTATTTACCACTATTTTTCTGGAGTTTATTATGAATACCGTTGCAAAATCCAAAAACGGCAAAGCAGAAACCAAATCTGCAGCACAATCAATCGACGCTACAATCGATAACGTTGAACATTTATTCTCAAGTCTCATGGCAGATTACGAGGTTGAAGTAGTTCGCATTGCTACCGATAAGGAAGTCGATATCATTGAATTACTCAACAGCGACGATGCTTCCGACCGTCAGATAGCCGCTTCTATCAAGGAAGAAACCTATAACAGCGTCGTATTTCCGAAAGTAACACGCAAGCTGGCAGAGTTCGCTATATCGTTACTGCATGATGCCTATGGAAATGAATACGTTCCCGACAATGTCAAAAGAAACGGCTTTCGTCAGTCCGGAGATGAAGGTACGCAATATATCATGTCGGTTATGTGTGGCAAAGCTACCAGATTCCCCTTTGCAATTGCACAAAACTATCTTGCCACTTCCATAGATACCATCACTTTGAAGGGCTTCAACTACTATGGCGGCTATTCACGCAAAGATGGTACTGCTTATATCCGCAGAGCCAATGCCAGATTGCATAAGTCTGATTTGGCTTAAATATCTTATAATAAAAGAGTGTATCTACTATGATATGCCCTTTTTATTATTCAACTTCTATAACTTTCTTTTTGTTTTAATATTTCAGGAGAATAGCCATGAGCTTAACTAAACGTATATTTGATGAAGTTCTAAATAGTACTGAATCATTGGGAGATGCCAGCGATATTGAACATTTTCTATTGAAGCTTTCGAGCTATCCTATATCAGTTCCCATAGATACCAGGACACCGGAAGACTTTGAATTAGAATATGCCGATAACCACCATTGTGACCTGGAATAATAACTTACTACTGCATCTAACTACTATATTCTATTCTATTTTCTATCAGACTGGGTAATTACCTTTTGAATAAAAAAGAAGAATTTTAAAAGCCTTATGACGGTAAAACCGCTGGATAAGAACTTGAAAGTCCGAAAGGGCTTTTTTTTTCTTGATTTTAAGTTAGGTGGTATACTTTCGCCGGAATACCTGTTATACTTTGACCGGAATAAACACCATTAACCATTGAAAATTGTATTCCTGCCACTTCAAAGAACTCTGCAATGCAAAAATAATCGGTAACAGGTGATTTCCAAGAAAATGATTTTAAAATTATTTGGAAAAGATTTAAAACGGAAATGCTTTCTACAGTCAGAAGTTCCTTCTGACTGCCTGGACTTGGAAGAGGCTGTCTCAAAAGTCAACAAAAAAGTCATTCAGAGCGGAGCGAATAATCCGGAAGCAGCATTGGGACTGGATTCTTCGCTTCGCTCTGAATGACCTTCTTCCAATTTTTGGACTTTTGAGAAAGCCTCTTCAGGTGAATAATAAATAAACTAAACTGATAATTTCTTCAGTATGCCATCAAGAGCTTCCTTAAATTGAATTTCCCTATCTAATGCCTCTTGAAAATTTGGCTCGATATCAGCATATTGTTGAATTTCTTCACTCATTGCTTCATCAATATTATTTTGACAAATTTTAGATAACTCCACAATTTGAGCCTTCAAAGCTTCAAACTCCGATTCATTTAGAATTCTAACACTACCTATATCAATTGGCATAATACTACCTTGACTTTGTTAATTTTAAACTAATTTAAATAAAAAAGTTTTAATTTGCAACAAAATTTTACTAAATCCTATGAAGATATTTTACAATTTTACCCAAAAGCCAGAAGTACCTTCTGACTGCCTGGGCTTAGAAGTATTACCAATCTTTATTCCTCCATCTCCCTAATTATCTTCATTGTCTCAACACTAACAGTAGTAACCCGCATAATTAAATCAATAACTTTATCTTTATAATCTGCAAATTTATAATTATTGAATTTTTCTCTTATAGTGGGGTCTTTGGGAGTTTTTTCTTTATATTGGTCTAATATCCATTCAATGGCACTGCGGTTACCTAATTTGTAATCCCATGCTTCTTTCGGAATACCCTTTAATAATGTTTGTTCGTCTAAGGTAATTATTCCTGTATGTTTGTCAGCGGTTAGTTTAGCTTTCGGTGTTCTATCTTTTTCCCAGGGATAATCAAATCTTTCTAATTGAAAAGGTTCAACATTCTCAAAATTAATATGCAAATCCATCAGCTTTTTGCCCCAGTTTGCCCATTTCCAAAAATCATCATAAAAAGGAATGCGTGGAAATTCACGTTTTAGATTTAATTCGTACTTCTTTCTATATTCGGGGTTGTGAAGCACGGCATAAACGTAATGGAATATATCTTCTTTGCTGATGTCTGAACTGTGATTTTTATGATTTTTTTGATTATTCTGATTATTATTCTGATTATTATTTTCTTCAATCATATTAATCCCGGAATCAGGTAAATCCCGGTTCAGACAATATTTCTTCCTGAACTGCTCCAATCCCCAATCTGTAATGTTGTCAATTCGTTCGCCGGTTTCGGTATAACGATATAAAGGGACAGAAGGTGTTCCCCTGCTGCAATATCCTTGATCCGTTAATAAATCTGTGGAATGAACTTCGAAAGATTTTAATTGTGCATGATTATGGATTGTAATTATTTTATTCTCAACATATTCTTTTAAGGGATAGATTAAATTTTGTTGATAAATTCTATGTGTAATAATCTTATCGTAATAACAATATTGTTTTGAAAAAGGACGATAGACTGATTGAACAATTCTATTATTATTAAATTCCAAATTTGAATTCTTCTTTAAATGATTTTCTAATTCTTCAGTCCATTTAATTTTCCTATCAACAAAATCATTAATTTTCTCTTTCTTATCTGAGTTTTGCCATCTAATTTTTTCATTATCATAAGTTTCTATAAAATATTTAACTTTCTTTTCTAAATTCTCTTTTTCAAAATCATAAACCCATTCATCACGATTTGTAGCTATACCCAAAGAAAATAATTTAAAGATAGCATTTTCTTCATTTTGATTTTTCGAAAGTTTAGTCTCTTTATTTGCAAGTGGAATTAACTCATCCCAATCATTATCCGTTAAATCAATCCAGTTATTGTTTTCATCCGGGATAATATGCTCGAAAGGAATATTATTAAACTTATTTTCCGAGAACCAGTCGAGCTTTTCCTCTTTCCGCATTTCATCAGTAAGAGAGAAATAGAATATTTTTGCTTTTTTCATCGTCTTAATTTATACTTTTGGGTTTCTTCGCTATTATTTTATTTTCAGTATTCAATCTTCTTTCTAATTTCTTAATATCTTCTTCCGGAGGTAATTCTTCCGGTTTTATGCCTCTTCTTAAAAGTAAACTTCTTACTTCATTATTATTCTTGACATGTTCGTCTGATATATTTGATTCTGTTTTCAAATTCCTATCTTTAGAATTGAATACGGTAATTTCATTTGCGAAATCTTTTGCTTTAATTGAAATTGTTGGCAGGAAATCAGCTAAGGGTCGGTTTTCAGGAATATTCAGTTTATCCTTCATTTGTTGAGTTGTAAATCCGAAAAAAGCTTTATCGCCTCTACTTCTTATAATAGCAAAACTTTTTTCATTATTAGTGCGTTCATATATAAGCTGACTTAGTTCTTTCTCAGAAAGAGAAAGCTTCTGGCGTGCCATCAGCCGCTCCCAATCATTTATTCGTTTTTCAATCAATTCGAATTTGCGGGTTTGAACTGCAAAATAATTCTGGGCAAAAGCAATTTCTTCTTTTCTTGGGTCACCGTTTTGTGCAACAAGGTAACAAGCAAATCTTGTGAGTATGATATCGTCAATATCTTTGGTTGCACCTTTAGGCATATTTATCGTTTTGTTGACGTCAACAAAATGATTAGAAACCGCATGACCACTTGTTTCACAAGAAATTTTTGCTTTTGCAACAGTATTAAGAAAATTACGCCATTCAGTGTAACCCAAAAGAATTTGTAAATCTCTTGCAAACCAGTATTCAACATCTTCGATAATATGTGCATGATTCTCGAAAGAACCTGTTAAAGATTTGACTATTTCAGTTTTCATGGCTTATTCCTTATTTTATTTTCAATGTTTTATGTATTTATTCTTCAGATTCCAATTCATTTTCAATTTCTTCAATTGTAGGAAGACTTGATAATATATTATCAGGAATTGATTTTATTATTTCATTTTGCCAGCTTGCGACACCGATGGGATTAATATATCCTGCAAGCGAGTATTCAACCAATATTTTATTTTTAGTCTTTACAAGTAAAAGCCCGATACTCGGCTTGTCGTCGGGGTGGCGCAAAACATCATTAACTACGTTTAGATACAAATTCAGTTTACTCACATATTCCGGTTCGAAATACCCGATTTTAAGTTCAACAACAATATAACACCTCAATTTAAGATGGTAGAACAGCAAATCAATATAAAAATCTTTTTCTCCCAATTCAAGATGAACTTGCCTGCCTACAAATGCAAACCCCTGACCTAATTCCAATAAAAATTTTTGAATATGATTAATTAATTTATCCTCAAGTTCTTTTTCCCTTCGTGGCTCCGCAGTTCCGATAAAATCAAAAATATATGGGTCCTTGAATATTTGAGATGCCATATCTGATTCAAAAGGAGGCAGAACAATATTAAAATTATTTGTAGCAGCGCCTTCTCTTAAATGAAGATTAGTTTCAATTTGATGAACAAGCATATCTTTACCAAACCCACATTCAAGAGTTTTTCGTGCATACCATATTCTTAAATTTGAATCTGAAATTTTATCAAGAATAGTAATATTACTGCGCCAGGAAATTAGTGCAACGGTGCGTTGCACAATTTCAAGAACGGTATAAGCTTCGGCAAATTTTCTCATGTATTTAAGATTTCGTGGAGAAAAACCTTGCATATCAGGGAATTCCTGCTTTAAATCGTAGGACATTCTATCTATTATTTTCGCTCCCCATCCCTGCTCTTTTTGCTGTTCTAAAATCAAATTTCCAATTTCCCAATATAATAAAATCATTTCCGAATTAGCCGAAATCAAAGCCTGTATCCTTGTTCTAAGTATTTTTTCTTTAATTTTTCCAATAAAATTATGATAAAAATCCGGAATGTTAATTAATGTTTCAGGCAAAGGAAAAACTACCTGATTTTTTGAAATCCCTCTTTGTTTTCTAACTGAAATATTAATATTTTCATTATTGAGTTTAATCAGGCTATTTTTCGATGGCTTCTTTTTCATTGTTTATTCCTTCACCTTCACTAAAAACATTACTGCTACTCCTGTCTGTATCCCGAATACATTATGAGTTGTGCCGGCTATTTTCGGATTTGCCCGAACGTCGCTTTTA
>JAERMQ010000111.1 GCA_016844745.1 Ignavibacteria bacterium
TTTTTGTTCGGTGAAGTGGTTAAAATTGTTTAACTTATAATTTGTTATGACGTTTATAATTGCAATTTCATTTATTTTCACTGATTAAGGTAATAGTTTAGGTATCGTAATTGGTCCATCATTATCAATGCTGGTTAGAAATCATTATGAATTATCATCGCCTATTTATTCAATAGAAGATTCGTTGAAAGAAAAGCCATTACCTCAAAGTGGAGAAATTGGTTATCTTGAGAGATTTTACCCGACTCTTAACATAGGATTGGAAGGTTCAATTAATTTTGAAAAGTTAATCATTGAACCTTTTTTTATGATAAAATTTGTACGGAGGGAATTAATAGAACATGACCTGCAATTATTCGAAACAATCTATTTGGGTTTGGATGTTAAATTTTGAATGTAAGCAATAACGATTATAACATATAGCCAGCCTTTTGCCACTCTTCAATACCCTTTTGCAGCAGTTCATTAAGTTCCTTTTCATCAATCTGTGCCAATTTCTTAAAATGGAAACATGATTTCCCTTTCAGGTATTTAGTAAGTGTAGGTGCAGTTTCGTACAATTTGGGATTCATATATATTGGAAAGAAATGAAATGTGACGCTTTCTTTTCGATGGGCAATAGCTGCAAAGAATATACCGGGGATTATCTTTTTATTATATCCGTAAGGAACGGGTTTATTTCCTATGAGTTCATAAGAGTGGTGAGAAGAATCTTCTTTTATTACCATTGGAGGTGAACACATTTCAAGATTCTTTTTTAGTTTTTCATAAATTAATTTTCTGATTTCTTCTGTGATTGGCATATATATTCCAAAATATTAATAACAATTTTTAGCCCCCCCCTATAATCCTAACTTATTTTAATTAAGGAATAATATTTCAACTAGGGAACATTAGTATAAAAATAAGAACTTAATATTCCTTAGATGTACTAACGCAATCTCATTATGATTAAATCAATAATATACCGATACCCAATTAGAGCGTTCCATAGATATATTAAGCACTTTATTGGCATTGCTTACCATTATTTCTAATGTCTCGGCATGAAGATTATCCGCAACGCCAATACTGACTGTTGTTGAGAATGTCTTGTTGTCAATATGAATCACAGTTCCGGCTATTTCCTGCCTTAATTTTTTGACAATATTATGTGCCTTTTCGAGTGGAGTATCCAATAATATTATTGCATAAGTGGTTTCATCAAGTTTGCCGAAAACATCATATTTTTTGATTAATTTCTTCGTGATTTTAAGTATATGATAAGTAACTTTCTCATTTCGCTCATGGAATTGTTTCGGGTCGAGCGCAGCATACCTGTCAATACGGAATACACATAATGCAAAGGTATTTTTCTGGTCACTGCTTCTGTAATATTCCTCTTCCAGTCTCTGAAAGAAAGCCGGCGGATTGAGCAATCCCGTCATGGTATCCGTCATAGCATCAGTCTGGATAATCGAGAGCAACTGGAACTTCTCAAGGGCAGTACCGGCATGTTCACCCAGAGTCTCTAATATTTCCAAATCGAGTGAAGAAGGATTTATTGAGCTATCCCCTTCTACGTATAAAGCGCCGTAAACGCCAGTAATTGTGGATTTAAGAGGTACCGAAACAAAAAATCCACCTGCTGGCTTTATTTCTTCGGGATGAACGCAAATAATATCTTCTTCGATTGGCGATAGAAAAATTGGTTTTTCAGTAAGAATAGTCTCGCCGATACAGGAATTTTTCAAATCGATGAATTTATCGAACATCGAGTCAGGCACTTTCTCCTGGGTGCGAATTGCCTTGATAACCCATCCCTGGGAATCAACATCATAACCGCATACGCCAATAGTCGAAAATTCAAAAATCGTGCTGGCTGTTTCCACGACGAGTTCGATAATATCATTCTGCGAAATTTCCGGTCTGAGATATATCGAACGGAACTGGTTAATTGCCGAAAGTGTGCGCGATGCCTGCAACAGGTCATATTTATCGGTATAGCTATGCACCATAGCCGAAATCAGCTTGGTGAAATGCCCAAGCATGACAACCGTGAATGAATCATAAGCCTCCGATTGACTTGAATCAGCGCATAGCACACCTACCACCGACTTTTTATAAAACACAGGTACTCCAATAAACGACATCGTTCCGGTCGGTTTGGAATAATATGGTATAAGGTCTAATTCGGCTGCCGGATTGATTTCCGTTAATATTTCAGGTTTCGAACTCAAAACGATTTGTGTAATAACATCATTGCGCATGGGTAGTTTTGTGCGGAGCGGGACGGCATCCTTTATAGTTGTGTCCATTGCCTCGACGACAAGCTGCTGCTTTTCCGAATTTATTAACACAAATGCTGCAGTCCTCGTATTGGTCATCGAGCGGATTGCAGTCAACACCCTTGCAAGGAAATACTCGAATTCGAGGCGTGGCTCTTCAGCCATCAATGGTATCTCTTCAAAGAAAACACTTCCTGAAATATCCAGGGGCTGCGATTTAAAACGATTATCCAATTGGGTAAATGCTAATGCCGGCTCTGCCTGCTTTTCATCGACTATCTCAAATTTTTCGCTTAGCACGGGTTCTTCGAACTTAGGAGGGTGAGGCTCGGAAATTTGAAAGAGCGACTTCTTTAAAAATGAGATTCTTTCCTGGGTTTCGGCTTCTTCGGTTGATAATGGTAAACTTACCGGTTCGCTGGACTTCTCAAATGAAAGAGTAGATAATGATTCTGATTGGGGAATTAAAGTTGTTCGAATTGGTGGAACAAATGCCTGTGGCTGCTCTGATTCTTCATGCTTAAGCATTGCATCATGCACAGCTTCATCGATTAATTTATGTGCTGTTTCTTCCAATTCGGGTGTTGGAGCTATATCCGAAGGTTCTCCCTCTTTGGCAACCTGAACCGGTTTTTCATGGATTTCTACAATCGTTTCGACGAATTCTTCTTTTTGTTCGATTATAACTACTTCCTCAACTATTACAGAAAGTTGCGGTTCTGGCTCCTGTACTGTAATTACATCCTCTTCCACAGGAGTTTCAGGTACACTTTCCACCTGTTCCAATTCATCTAAATCCTTCTTTGGCGTCGGGCTCGCAGATTCGGGTTTGGTTATTATCCTGAATCCTTCATCTGTTTTCGCAAAGTCCTTCGGCTTTTCCTGGGCTTTGATTAATGAGGACATATCATCGGAATCGAAGCCTTCGAAAATTTGCCGCTTAGCCGATTTATCCTTTTTCTCAACGATGGAGTAATTAGGCGGCGGAATCGAAAGCTGAGTCTTGATTTCGACGATTTCGGAAAACCGCTGGGATACCAGCATAAACAATCCGACAATTCCGAGAACTGCAACAGAACCTCCGATGAGGCGTATTGCGGTTTCCGGCACAAAAACGGCAATCAATATTCCGCCGATTATTGCAATCAGCGGCAATATATCAGCCGGAGCGAACAACTTTTTAAAATCGACTTTTCGCTTAGGCATGGCTTTTCAATATATATTCTAAATACAAGAATAAAAATGGGAAAACGCTTACGCGTTTGTAATTCCCCCCCAAACGAAATTTACGAAAAATAATTATTTTTTTGTAATATTATTTTAAAAAAAGAAATATTTTTTTGTAAATTATCATAAATCAATTCCATCAAAACCTTATTTAATAACCAATAACATTAGTAGCAATGATGATACTACAACCACAATAACCTTATTAAATTATTTATTGCACACAAAAGGGAAAATAAGGTTGTGGGGGTGGTGTGTTCTCTTCTCTACTAAGGTATATGGTTTGAATAAGGTTTTAATTTTGAATTGTTTTAGTTTTGAACTTCAAATATTCGGAATAGACTTATTCATGATTATTTTGATATAAACCAAGACATTTTATGGAATATCGCTAACAATAAACTACCGGAATTAATCCAAAATCTAAAGAAAATTGTTAATTGATTTTTTATGTATTTTTGTAAAAAGGGAATTTATTAAATTTAAATTTTATTTTTATGAAAAATGCCGAAGAACGAACTCAAATTCAATTAGCCGATGTAACTCCCGAACTGCCGCAACAAACCGAATTTTATAAAATCCCCGCAAGGTTCGGAAATATTCCCGTAGATGAAGCGCCGCTCGGTTTTGAAGTAGTTACAAGACCTGCTGAAACTAAAGTAACAAAATTTGAACATGCCTATCCGAAAATTATTCTCCCTTTTCAGGAAGTTAACAGAATAAAATTCGGTCATAGCGACAAGTTTGAACCGACTAATTTATTTCCCGATGGGGCTAACCGTTTGTTCTTCGGCGATAACCTTCATATTATGCGGCAGTTGCCTTCAAACAGCATTGATTTGATTTATATAGACCCTCCTTTCTTTTCCGGTAGAAATTACAATGTTATATTTGGCGATAAAAATGAAATGCGCTCATTCTCAGATATATGGGAAGATGGGATGCCCGGCTATCTTATTTGGCTAAATGCAAGGCTGTACGAAATGAAACGACTACTTAAAAATACAGGCTCTATTTATGTCCATCTTGACTGGCACGCATCACATTATGTTAAAGTTGAAATGGATAAGATTTTTGGGTATAAAAATTTTCAAAATGAAATTGTATGGTATTATAAAAGTGGAGGAGCTACAAAAGAAAGATTTTCAAGAAAACATGATATACTTTTATTATATACAAAATCATTTAATTGGATATTTAATCCACAAAAAGAAAAATCATATATGATGCATAAATATGGTTTCAAAAAAAGTGACTTTCAAATTGATAAAGAAACCGGACTACAATACTCAATGGTTTATGCTAAAGATGTTTGGGAAATCCCTTCAGTTGGCTCTGCTACAAGTGAACGAATTGGATATCCAACACAAAAGCCAGAGCCATTACTTGAAAAATTAATATTAGCAAGCACAAACGAAGGGGATATAGTCGCAGATTTCTTCGGAGGCGGAGGTACTACTGCATCAGTTGCACAAAGATTAAACCGCAGATGGCTCACAAGCGACCAGAGCCGCATTGCAGTTTCAGTGATTATGGACAGGCTTACGAAGGTAAGCGAAGGACAGATGTTCGAAGTTCCTGATTTTACAGTCGAGCATTGTGGTATTTATGAAGTTCCAAAACTCGAGCAATACAGCGAGCAGCATTTCCGGGAGTTTGTTATAAAATGCTACGGAGGGCAAAAATATGATGATTCAAGCGATTTGCACGGCACGAGGCAGGGAGTGCCTTTATATGTAGGCAGTCCAAGCAGGAACAGCGTAATAACAAAAGATGATGTCGCAAAATTCGCAAAGGCAATATTTGAAATTAAGCATACACATACCGGCACTATGCTTGGATGGAATTTCGACCAGACAGCAAAAAAGGCAGCCGAAATTTTAAAAGCAAGAGAAAACGTAAGAGTTGACTTTGTCCGCTTAGAATTGGTTCGTCTCGAAGATGATGCTTTCAAGGCACATATAACTGAAAAACATGAAGATTACAAAGATTTACTTAGCTTCATTCAACCCCCGGAAATAAAAGTTAATATTGTAAAAATAGGTAAATTGACATATCGTTTTGATGTAAGCGAAAGTGTCAGCTTGAATCCCGACGGTAAGATAGCAAATGTTCAATGGGATTTCAATTATAACGGCAAAAGATTTCGTTCTACCGATAAATATAATTATTTAAGAGATAAAAAGGGTAATCCTATTTTAATCGTCGAATATGAATTTCCGAAACCAGGCGAAAAACTTATAGCATGTTCAGTACAGGATAACCAAGGCGGGGAGAAGACCGAAATATTAAAATTGGATGTAAAATGAAGAAATCCCCCAAACCCCCTTTTTCAAAGGGGGATGTAAAAAAATCCCCCTTTGAAAAAGATTAGGAGGATTTCTAAAGTGGAATTGAATAATGAAGGCAAAAAAATATGCATAATCATTTTTTAAAATACGAACAAGATTTCGAAAGCTGGGTAAATTCCGATTTTCCCGGAACAAACCCATTGACACAGGATTTTCTAATCCATTTACAAAACATGGAGAAGCGTAAACTTTGGCGGCATCAGATGATAGGGATTCAGCGAGTTATATATGCTTATGAACTTTCCCAAATGAAAAACATATTATTAAATATTGTTACCGGAGGTGGTAAGACAGCGATTATCGGAGCAATAATGGCATGGCTAAAATCATGTCATAAAATTGATAAATTTGTAGTATTAAGTCCGAATCTTATTGTAAGAGATAGATTGGAAGAAGATTTCAGGGATTCAAAGATTTTTTATGATTTTGATTTTTTTCCAAAAGGAACCGAACATTTAAAAAATGATTTATCTTTACATGTGCTTGGCGATAATGATGTGGCAGGAATTAAAGACGCAGGAATAATATTAGGCAACATTCACCAACTTTATCAAAGTAATACAGGTGGAAAAATTAATTTGAATTCGATATTAAGATTTTCAAATATTATTGCAGTATTCAATGATGAGGCACATAACACACCAGCGCCGGAATATGACAGCACATTGCATATACTTTCACAAAAATGCAAGTTCAGGTTGGACACGACAGCTACACCCGACAGGGCAGACGGCAAAACTCCTGACAGCAAAATGATATATGAATTTAAAATTGCAGATGCAGAAGCAACAACGCCTCCAATAATAAAAAGGATATATGTTTATCAGCCGGTTATTAAATGGATTCAGCTTACCTACACAAATAAGGTAACCGGAGAGAAAAGAACCGTTGATGAAATGGACGAAGAATTTGAAAAGATTGAAAAAGGTTTAACTTCTACTCAGTGGGTTACAGACAGGGAGCCGATGTATAAGCAAATGCAAATCGCTTTGGATAGATTAAAAGAACAGGAAAGACGTGCCCTTGCAATTGACATTGGTAATGATAATTATACGCCGATTCTTTTTGTGGTTGCAATTTGTAAAATTGATGCTGGGGAAGCCCAGGCAATGTTAGTCAAAGAATTAAATATTCCAACTTTATTAGTTACCGAAGATTCTGAAGCCGACGATAGAACCCTTGCAGGATTAATCGGTAAAAAAGGGAAAAATTTGGAGGAAGCTGAATTTAGATTAGCAAAAAAATTAAATGATAAGAGTAAAGCAAACCAACTTGCCCAAAAAGCTTCAACATATAAAGCTATCGTAAGCGTTTTAATGTTGCGTGAAGGCTGGGACGTTCCACCCGTTTCTGTAATTCTATTATTAAGGAAATTTTCTTCTCCTGTTTATGGTCAGCAGGTAATTGGTCGTGGTTTGAGATTAAATATAAGGGAAAAAGACGCCCAGGAATTAGTTGCTGTAATTGACCATGAAAGATTAAACCATCAATGGCTTTGGGATTTATTAGGCGCTATTGTGAAAAGGGATGTAGAGTTAGGTCAGGACTTTACTGAAGAAGATACACCACCTAAAAGAAAAGAACAATTAATGGTTCAACCCGAAAATCTTATTGAAATTCCGCCGATAAAAACCGGAATTGATGAGGATAAAATTGATTTGGAAGATTTGGAAAATATTACGAATGATTATAATGATTACCCGCATTGGCGTCAAATAATTGATGAATTTGAATACATTAAAAATATTGAGATTTCTGATATTGAAATAGCAGGAATTAAAGGTAAAAATATATTTGATAATTCAAAATTTTATCAAGAATACGTTATTGACAATGAGGCAAATAAGCATGAAAACACTGAAAAACCTGAACGGGCTGAATTAATTGAAATATTCAAATCAAGTATTCGTGATATAGCAAGTGCCCTTTTAGCTGAGGAAGGCATTGGTTCCCATGAGTTAGGTTTTCTTTATGGAATTATTTTAGACCATGTTAAAAGTAAATTTTTCTTCGGAAAACCCTTAATGGAAGCAACCCCTGAAGAATTTAATTTTGCTTACAGAGCCAAAACGAAAATATACCACAATTTTAAAGATATTTCAGGATTAGTAACAAGTATAATTAAGTTCAGGTGATTTATGCCAATTGAATATGGTGATTTTGATAATCCAAAAAAATCCGCTTATTCTTTAGAACGTTACCAGGGTAGCTGGGAACGGGAATATATGGAAAAATTGGAAAATGATATTTTTGTTAAAAAATGGACAAAGATGCATGGGATTTCAATACCATATATCACCGAAGCCGGGCATCAAAGACCCTATAAGCCTGATTTTTTAGTAGAGAATATTGATGGCTCAAAAGAATTGCATGAAGTCAAAGGAGGACATTTAATTCAAAATGAAGATTGGAAAAGAAAACGGCAATCAGCAGAAAATTGGTGCAAATCGAGGGGAATGAAATTTGTTTTGATAAGTAAATAAAACTATCCTTTCATCCTGTTTCTTATCCCTGCAACTAACAAAAATTATTACAAGTAAAATTACGGCTGAAATATAATATTTTTTCATACTTTTTCCGAATTTGTCATTTCAATATCTATATGACACAAAAAGTGCGAAAACGTCTCAAAAAAAATGAAAATATTTTAAAGGATAGAAAAAGGTCGCCATTTATTATAAGATGTCCAACATCTGACAGATGTTGGACATCTCATTACAAAAAGGAATAGAGAATAGTTCTAATGAAAATATTCTATTCCGCCATCCCGCAGCGAATCATTACTACTTCACGACTGATTAAATCCTGCCAACCGGTACATTGCCCTTTAATGGCTACATTCATCCCGGCTTTCAATCCGGCTGCCTTCTGAGAAGCTTCGGGAGCGAAAGAACAGGATACTTCTGAATCAGGCGTGCCTACCTCTAGATAAACAGTATATGTGCCGTCATCTTTTTTCTCAATACGGGCGATCTTGCCGGATACCTGTATGGTTTTATCTTTTGCAACGTACTTTGCCTCCGCTGCGTTTTGGTTAGCTGCAAATTCATCAAAAATGGCTTTTGCAGTAATAGTTATTTCTGCTTTCGATTCGGAAAAATTCTTCACCGGTTTTTGGTACATATAATACCCATAACCACCGGCGAATAGTCCTGCGAACACAAGAAGAATCACTATTCGAATTACTTTTTTCTTCATTTATTTAAAAGGCTCGTATGAAACATCAACATTAATATCAAAATTGGGTGTTATTTTATCTTTGACAAGGCTGGGTATTTGAATGCCGTAATCTGCCAACTTTACGCTGAACTTGGTTTTGGCACTAATCTTGCCTGCTTTTACTTCCATAGCGCCTTTGGTTTTCACATGTTTTTTTATGCCGTGGATTGTCAAATCTCCTTCAACATTAACGCTGTAGGAGCCGGGTTTGGTAAAATTTGAGACATCGAAATCCACGAATTTGCCTGAAAATGTTGATTTCGGGAATTTAGATGATTCTATATAATTCTCATTGAAATGCTCCTCCATCAAAGCCCGTTCGAATTTGAACGATTTGATTAATATATCGAAAGCTATTGTTCCGTTTTTTATATTAATAACAGTTGCAACCTGATTATTATGAGCTTCGATTGTCTCAAGCGGTGTTTCCCCGAAAAACGATACATGCCCCGTGCGGCTCATGTATTTTTCCTGGGCGTTAGCGCCGGTAACCGAGATTAGCAGCAGAAGCGCTAGTATTAGTTTATACATTTTATTCCTTTTTATATAATTTGAACAACAATAATTTAATTTTAAATTTCAATAAATAACAAGAGAAACCCCCTAACCCCCTTTGAAAAAGGGGGAATAATTATTCCCCCTTTTTCAAAGGGGGTTAGG